>CAITYF010000057.1 GCA_903896545.1 uncultured Myxococcales bacterium
CCGGGGCCGATTGTCACGGCGCTCAAAGACGCGCAGCAGCCGAACGTGGAGCAGGAGAAGCGCCGCGCGAACAAATAGCGCGCGCTTCATCGCCAAACGCTCAAGCCGTCGCGTCTCCTCCGCGGCGGCTTGTTGCGTTTTGGGGGACGGCTTGTTGCGTTCTGGGGCAAGGTGAGAGCGCAGCGGCCCTCATCCCAGCCCTCGTCCACGAGCGGCGAGTGTCGCGGAGCATCGCTGCAAAACGCCCCACCCCACGCACCTGCAGCCCGTCATCGAGCAGAGCGAGCCGCCCGATCTAATCCACCGTAATCGACTTGCTCACATTTTTCGGCACATCCGGGTGCACGCCGTGGTCCTTCACGCCCAGCCGGTCCAGCCACGCCGCCTTTTTCAGGCTCATCTGCAACGCCAGCCGCTGCAGCACCACCGTCGCGCTGAACGCCACCATCAGCGCGTCGTCCGTCCGCGGCAGCACGATGTACGCCCAGCGGTAATCCGGATTGTCCACCGGCGCTTTGCTCACCGCCAGGCGCAGGTCCGCGCTCTCTTCCGCAATCATCACCGTAAACGCGCCGCGGATTTTGTGCGTGTTGATCTGCGAGACCGTCAGGTTCACGTCGCGCTCGTCCGGACCCGTCAGGTAGAGCAGCGGGTAGTCGGTCCGCAGGCCAGCAATCAGCTCCGCCGGGTTCACGTGCGCGTCAAAGATCGCCTGCTCCGTCGGCGACAGCGCAAACTGCGGCGCGCTCGGCGCAAACACCGCGTCGGTCGCCGCCTGAATCAGCTTCTGCGCGCTCGCGTCGCCCAGACCCTTCTTCGCCACTTCCTTCAGCAGCTCGCTCTGCACTTTGCCCAGCGCGCGCAGCAGGTCGTTCACCTGCGTCGGTCCCAGAATCGTGTTGAAGCCCAGAATCGTGTTCGGACCGTGCTTGAACTCGCTGCCCTCAAAGCCCTCGGCGTGGTTCAGCACCACCTCGCGGATCTTCAGCGCACCTTCACGCGCCAGCGCGGTCAGGCGAATGGCCAGCAGGTGCAGGCTCGGCCGCAGGAACAGCAGCTGCGCCGCCTCATCCACCGCCTGCTTGGTCGAGTCAAACGCCGTCCGAATCAGCGCGGGCAGTTCCGGCAGCTTCTCGCGCCGCAGCGCCAGGTTCGCCCGCCAGTCCTTGAGGCCCGGCAGCTTCGCGTCCGCGTCGTTGGCGCGCTGTTCACCCAGCCGCAGCGCCAGACAGTAGAACACCGCCATTTGGTTCATGAAGCTTTTGGTCGCCGCGACCGCAATCTCCGGCCCGCAGCGCAACGGCAGCACGACGTCGCTCTTTTCCTCGGCCAAGGTCGAGTTGACGTTGTTCACCAGCGCGATCCGCTTGATGTCCTTGCCGCTCGCGATCACGTCGTTCAGGATGTCGATCAAGTCCTTGGTCTCGCCGCTCTGGCTCACCGACACAATCAAATCGCCGTCGCGCAGCGTGTGCGAAACGCGCTCGCGGAATTCGCCCGGCAGCAGCGGCACGAGGTCGATCTTGGCCAGTTCATTGAAGAAGATCGCCGCCGCGCGCGCCGCGTTGTAGGAACTCCCGCAACACGCGACCAAAATGCGCCCGCCGCGCTTTTCGGCATCCTGACTCGCCGCGACAAAAGCGTCCGTCGCGTCGTGGAATTCGCGGATTTCCTCGTGTTCCAACAGCACGTCAAACAGCCGCACCGCCAGCACGTCGCCCGGATTGCGCGCCATGCCCAGCAGGTCCGTGAACAGACCCGACTCCGACGACACCAGCCGATCCGCCAACAGCTCCGGCGCCGCGTTGATGCCTTCCTGCCGCACCGCGTCGGGCACGCTGGTCAGCAGCTTCTGGAATTCCGCGCCGTCGACAAGCGCGTGAAACGCCACACGAATGCTCTCGTCCGTGTAGCCGTCGCGCACCGATTCGATACCCGAACGAATCCGCGCGATGCCGTCCTGCCCCAGCGCGTCGATGAACGGCCGCAGAATCTTTGCCGCTTCACTGCCGCCGAGAAACAGGCGAATCACGCTGCGCGCGGTCTCTTCCTGCGCAAAGATTTCCTGCTCCATGAACGTGCCAAAACCGGGCAACAGCGCGGTATCCTTGGCGCGCAGGCGGCTGCGAACCGGCGCGCGCTCAATCGGCTCGCCCGCACGCGCCAGCACCGTGCCCGCGGGCGTCACGACGTTGTGGTCGCGCAGCGCGTAGAACTGGTGGCTCTTGCCGTCAAACTCGATGAACTCGCCTTCGATGATCGGCACCACGACGCGGGTGAATTTCAGCACGCTGGAGAGATCGGACGACGCGAGCGTGAAGCGCCCACCGATGTCGTCGCGACCGATGCCAAAGTAGAGGCTGGAACCGGCTTTGATCGACCACGCGCAGCGGGAAATCGGGTCGATGACCACGGCGGCGAACGAGCCTTCCAGGCGCTTGGCGGCGCGGACAATCGCGATGCGCATCGCGGCCCGGCGCAGATCAGGGTCGCGCGTGGCGTGGAAGCCGCCAATCTCAAGCGCGAATTCGTGCTCAATGGCGTGCACAACCATCTCACCGTCGTTGTCCGACAGCACGCGGTGACCTTCACCGGTCAGCCACGCTTTCAGCGCGTCGCAGTTGGTCACGTTGCCGTTATGCGCGCCGTACAGGTTGATTTTGCAACCCACAACGTGCGGCTGCGAGTTGGCTTCCGTCACCGCGCCAAAGGTCGCCCAGCGCACTTGGCCGGCAAAAAGCTGGCCCGGCTGATCGACGATGCCGAGGCTGTGCACGAGCGCAGATGGCGCACCGACGCCTTTGAGCAGCTTCACCGACTCGCCGTGGCTTTGAATGGCGCCGCCCGTCGCGTCGTAGCCGCGGTATTCCAGGGAACGCAGGAGTTCCGCGCCCATGCGGCCGAGATCCGCGCGATGGTGTTCACAAACCAAGCCAATAACGCCGCACATGAGAGCTCCGTTGCCGGGGCAAGGGGGCCCAGCGCGCGGGATTGTGCGGGAAGACGGGGTGATGCGGAAGGGGTAGGGCGTGACGTTTTGGGAAGAACGCGTGTGGATGGGTAGACGTCACGTCGCACACAATTATTCGTCAACTGACAGTTTGCAATTGCGCTTGCGATCGCGGTTTGGCATGTTCAGGCTGAGCGTCCGTCGCGGGCGCCTGCGGGTATTGCACATGCGCATGATTTGGCCGCTGGCTTGGCCAGCCTACGCACTGCTGACACTTTCTGCCTGTGCGTCGGGTACCAAGCTGACGCCGGCGAACCCGGGCGGCGCGGCGGGCTGCGTTTCGACCGAAGCCTACTTTTCCGCGCAAGTCTGGGACGCCTTCATGGCGGACAACTGCGCGGGCTGCCACAACGCCCAAGGCGTTGCGCGGAACACGGATATGGTGCTGCAGCCGGACACCGTGCCCGACCACGTGGCGCACAATCTTGCGGTGCTGCAGAAGCTCGCGTTGGTGCGCGTGCAAGGCGAGCCGCTGCTTCTACGCAAGGCGCGCGGTGAGCTGGATCACGGCGGTGGGGCGCGTTTGACCACGGACAGCGACGCGTACAAGGCGCTCGCGTCGTTCATCGACCGCGTGGAGAATCCCGTTGTGTGCTCGGACACGCCGGTGAATGCCGCGCTGGAAGGGCGGATCACGCTGCTGGACGCGAACACGTCGCTGCGGCGCCTGACCTTGACGCTCGCCAAACGGCTGCCCAAACAGGCGGAACTGCAGGCCGTGACTGATGGCGGCGCCGACGCGCTTCCGGCGCTGGTCGACGGCATGTTGGAGGAGGAAGGCTTCTACCAGCGCATGGCGACGTTCTGGGATGACAAGCTCCTGACGGGGCGCTACGTCAACGGTTCCAGCGCGATTGGGCTTCTGGACGGCAAGGACTTTCCGAACCACAACTGGGTCAATGACGCTGCGTTGGAGCCCGACGAGACCGTGCGCAAATTGGGGCAAGGCGTTGTGAACGCGTCCATCGCGCAAGAGCCGCTCAACCTTTTGGCCCACGTGCTCCGCGAGCACCGGCCGTTTTCAGAACTGCTGACGGCGAACTACACGTTTCAGGATCCGCTGACGGCGCGCGCGTATGGCGTCACAACTGGCTTTTCCAATCCGCTCGATCCGACGGAAGTGCGCGAAATTCAGGTGCCGGGGATGCCGCACACGGGCATCCTGACCACGGCGTCCTTTCTGAACCGGTTCACGACGACGGCGACCAACCGCAATCGGCACCGCGCGCGCACGGTTTTTGATCTGTTCCTCGCGATGGACATCCTGAAGTTGGGCGACCGGCCGATTGACCCGACTCAGGTGACGGACCACACGCCGACGCTCTTCAACGCCGATTGCACGGTGTGTCACACGGTGATGGAGCCAGTCGCGGGGACGTTCCAGAACTGGGATGAAAAGGGCCGCTATCGTCCGCCCAAGGACGGCTGGTATCCGGACATGTGGCCGCCGGGCTTTGGCCAGACGGAATTGCCCGCGGCGGATCGCCCGCACGCGCTGCAGTGGCTGGCGGCGCAGGTCGTCGCAGACGAGCGCTTTGCGATGGGGGCGGTGCACGTGCTTGTCGAAGGGCTGCTCGGCCGCAAGCCGCTGACGCAGCCGGAGAAAGACGACCCCGCGTTTGCGGCGAAGAAGCTGGCGTGGGATGTGGAGCAAGCAGAACTGACCGCAGCGGCGGCGGCGATGCGTGCAGCCAATCTGGATCTGCGGGCGGCGGTGAAGCACCTCGCGCTGTCGTCTCTGTTCCTGATGGGCGGCGTTGCGCCGGATGTGACCGACGATGAGCGCGCCGCGGCGACGCTCCTGGGCGGCGACCGCTGGCTGACGCCCGAAGAGCTGGACACCAAAGTCCACGCGACCATCGTCGCTGTGTGGCCGCGCTGGGACGGCAAAAGCTGGCTGCTCAAGGATTACCGGCTGCTCTACGGCGGCATCGACGGCGACGACGTGACGACCCGCGTGCGTGCGCCCAACGGCGTGATGCTCGCCATCGTCAAGCGCATGGCCAACGAGATGGCCTGCAAATTTGTGACCGCGGACTTTGTGCGGGCCAAGGAAGCGCGCCGCCTGTTCCCGATGGTCGAGCGCACGTACGCGCCGGAGGACAACAACGGTTTTGCCATCACGGCCGCGCAAACGGCGATCCGCAAGAACATCCAATTCCTGCACGAGCACCTGCTGGGTGAAACGCTGCAACTGGGCGACGACGAGCTGGAGCGGACCTGGCAGCTCTTTCTGGACACGTGGCGGGAAGGTCAGCTGGACGTTGCCAAGGGCAGCAAGAATGGCGGCGTGGACGCGTGGATGAACGGTCAGTGCCAAGCGCACGAGGACCCGGATACCGGCGCGAAGCTGGACGACCAGCACAAGATTGAGATGGACTCGAACTACGCGTTGCGTTCGTGGATGGCCGTGGTGGCCTACCTGATGCAGGACGCGCGCTTTTTGCACCAGTAACGGGAGGATGCGATGAATCGTCGAGATTTCTTGCAGTTGACCGGTTTGGCCGGGCTGACGGTGCTGGTGCCTTCCGTGGCGCGGCAGAGCTGGGCTGGCGGCGCGGACGTCGACACGACGCGGCTGTGGGTGTTTGTGCACGCGGGCGGCGGCTGGGATCCGACGCTCCTGTGCGACCCCAAGGGGCAAACGGCGGTGGGCGATCCGACGGCGATTGACCACTACGACGCTTCGGCGATCGTCACGCACGGTAACATCCGCTGCGCGCCGCTGCCCAAGGTGGACGCGTTCTTTGCCGCGCACGGCGACAAGGTCCTGGTGCTGAACGGCGTCGATTCGCAGACCAACAGCCACGATGCCGGTACGCGGTTTGCCTGGTCGGGGCACTTGTCCGAAGGGTGGCCGTGCTTGGCGGCGCTCGTGGCCGCGCAGACAGCACCGGACCGCGCGCTGGCGTTTGTCAGCTACGGCGGCTACGACAACACGGCGGGCGTCGCGCCGCTGACGCGCTTGGGCTCGCCGGACACGTTTGCGCGCTTGGCGAAGCCCGACCTGATGGATCCGAATCAGACGGCGCGCTACCACACGGAGGCGACTTCGGCGCGGATTGAGCTCGCGGCGCGCGCGCGGCTGCAGGCGATGAGCGCCCGTCCCATGTCGCCTCACGCGCACGCCAACGCGGCGGCGCTTTACGCGCTGCGGACTGGCGATAGCGACCTGAGCAAGCTGATTGCCGCGCTGCCGACAAAGCTGGAGTCTGACGCGCTCAAGCAGCAAGCGCAGCTGATCGTGGCGGCGTTTCAGTCCGGGCTGGCGGTCTCGGCGAACATGACGCGCGGCGGCTTTGACACGCACGGCGACCACGACGCGAACCACATCCCGGCGATGGAGAACCTGATCGAAGGCGTTGGCTTTCTCTGGGATACGGCGGTCACGGCTGGCATCGCGGATCGGCTGACTATCGTTGTGGGCTCCGATTTTGGCCGCACGCCGCAATACAACGCGGGCAAGGGCAAGGACCACTGGAGCGTGACGTCCGCGCTGGTGATGGGCGCGGGCGTGCAGGGCAACCGCGTCATCGGTGTCACGACGCCGGATTTCAAGGCGCAAACGCTGAACCCGCAAACGCTCGCGCTGGATCCGGGTGGGATTCGCCTGACCCACGGCTCGATTCACCGGTCGCTGCGGGAGTTGGCAGGCTTGGAGGGGAGCGCGTGGGCGCAGAAGTTCCCGATTTCTGAGCCGATGTTGCCGCTGTTGACCGGGGCGTGAGTCGCGTTCAAGCGCCACATCGCGCCGCGCGAATCGTGCTTGACCAAGACGCGGTGCTGCGCGAACACTCGTCACGTCGCTTCGGTCGACGTCACATCGAGGAGTTCGCATGTTCCATCGCTTCGCCGCGTTTCTGTCTGCCTCTGCGCTTTTGACCGCGTGCGGGACAACCGCCAGCACAACCTCGACCGACGACGTCACCGCCGACGCGACGACGGACGACAGCGCGATGACCGACGCGGTCAGCTCTGACTTGCCAAGCGACATTTCTGCGGACGTCTTGCCAGACGTTGCAGCCGATGCTGCGTCCGACTCAGCCGCGGACGCCCCAACTGATGCTGCAAGTGCGGACACGTCGGACCTCCTCGACGCACTTGAGTCGGACATTCCACCCGCGGACGTTCCTGTTCTTTCGCCCGCCTACGGCGCGTGGAGCGAGCTACCGTCAGACTCCACCAACACCCTCGCGGGCATCTGGGGCTCCGGTCCCAGCGACATCTGGGCCGTCGGCGAACAGGGCACCATCGTCCACAGCGAAGGCACGACGTGGCACGCGACGGAATCGCCGACGTTCCAGTGGCTGCAAGCCGTCTGGGGCAGCAGCGCGTCGGACGTGTGGGCAGTCGGCAACTTCGGCACGATCCTCCACTTTGACGGCAAGATCTGGAGCAAGGTGAAGTCCGGCGTGACCGACGGACTCTTCGCCGTCGCCGGCGCCGGTCCCGACGACGTGTGGGCGGTCGGCGACGCGGGCTTGGTCCTGCACAAGGACGCAAGCGGCTGGAAGCAAGTCACGGTCCCCACCAGCGCGTTTCTCTACAGCGTCTGGGCGTTGGCGAAAGACGACGTGTGGATCTGCGGCGGGCAGGGCACTGCGATCCACTTTGACGGCACGACTTGGAAAGCAACGACGACGGGCGTCACCGGTACCCTGGAAGGCATCTGGGGCCTGGCGACCGACGACGTGTGGGCAGCCGGCAACGGCGGCGCGCTGCTGCACTGGGACGGCAAGACGTGGACGCAAGCCGCGGGCACGGACAAGAACAGCTACCTCTTCCGCGTGTGGGGCGTGGCGAAGAACGACCTCTGGGCGTCGGGCAACATGGGCGCGCTGTTGCACTTCGACGGCGCGACGTGGCAGAAGTACACGATCCCGACGGACCTGCAGCTGCGCGGGTTTTGGGGGCCGAGTCAGGATGATGTGTGGGTGATTGGGCCGGCGAAGGTGGTGTATCGGTATTTGAAGTGACTGACAGCCCCGACTTCATCGCCGTCCCGTGCCCCGGCAGCAAGCCGTCAGAGGCCAGCGCCAGCAGCGTGTCGAAGTCCTGACGCGCTTGCATTTGCCCATCACGGCAGACCAAATCCTTGCATCTGATGCGCCCGCTGCCTCATCGCTCCAATGTATTCGCGCGCGGCGGGCTGGTCGTCGCGCAACTGTGGGACGAGGATCTGGTCTGGGTCGCCGCGAACGACGAGATGGACCTTTCGCCCTTTGAGGACGCCGTCGCGGGCGGAAATGCGGACTGGCGACGCTGGTCGTGGGCTGCCGAATCTGTCTGAAGTGAGTAAAACCGAGTGGTTTCTGGGCTTGACGTCGCCGCGAGACACGGCAAAACTGCGGCAAGCGGCGCACCGCATTCGCCGCGCCGCCCGTACTCCGCCTCCAAGTGTTCGGCGGCAGCGGTTTGCCGATCCACGGGTGCCGAGGAGATGGGTGTGGACGTTCAGGTCAAGCTGCGGACCCTGTTCGAGGCCTTTTGCGCGGGTTGCCGTCCATGAGCAGCCCCTTGACCTATCGTCCTGAAGTCGATGGCCTGCGCGCCATCGCCGTCCTGCCGGTCATCCTGTTTCATGCTGGCATCGCCGGTTTCGCGGGTGGCTACGTCGGCGTTGACGTTTTTTTTGTCATCAGCGGCTATCTCATCACTTCGATCTTGCTGGGAGAACTGTCCGCCGGGCGCTTCTCCCTCCGCACGTTCTACGAACGCCGCGCCCGCCGCATTCTCCCCGCCCTGACCGTCATCCTGCTCGTGTCGGCCGTAGCCGGCTGGCGTTGGATGACCCCTGCCGAGTTCAAGGCTTTCTGCGCGTCGGCGATGAGCGTGCTCTGGTTTTCGTCGAACGTTCTGTTCTGGCGGGAGAGCGGCTATTTCGATCAGATGACGGAGTATAAGCCGCTGCTGCACACGTGGAGTCTCGCCGTCGAAGAGCAGTATTACCTGCTGTTTCCACTGCTGATGTGGGCGCTCTGGCGGTTTGGCCGGCGTCGCCTCGTGTTCGTCCTTGTTGCCATCGCGCTCCTGTCGTTCGGCATCTGCGAGTACTGCGCTGTCCACTACCCAGCGCCGAACTTCTACCTCGCGCCGCCGCGCGCGTGGGAGTTGATGATTGGCTCGTTGCTGGCGATTGCCTCTTTTTCGCGCGGTCCTGACTTGGGTTTGCGGCGTCCGGTGCGGCAATGGGGCGCCGCGGCGGGGCTCACGCTCCTCGTCGGTGCGATCGTGCTGATGGACAACCACACGCCGTTCCCAAGCCACTACACCCTGTTGCCCGTCATCGGGACTGCGTTGCTGATTGCCTGTGGCACGCCAGATACGACCGTCGGACGCGCGCTTTCGATGCGTCCTGTCGTGCAAGTTGGCCTCATTTCCTACAGCGCCTATCTGTGGCACCAGCCGTTGCTTGCGTTTGGGCGCATTCTCGCCGAGACGCCACCGACCGTCGCGGTGCGGCTGGGGCTCTGCGCGCTGACGCTTGCCTTGGCGTGGCTGACTTGGCGCTATGTCGAGGCGCCGTTCCGAGACCGGCGGCGCTTCAGCGCACGCTGGATTTTCACGGCGACCGCCGTGTTGATCGTGGCGGGCACGTCCGCGGCTGCGTTGGGGTTCTGGCAGGACGGCTTCGTCGCGCGCTTTCCGCAGTTGCCGTCCGGTTGGACGCCGGGGCGCTGGGATTGCGCGGTTCCGACCCGTGGCCTTGACCAGCAGATTTGCCAGCCGACAATCCAGACTTTCGCGAGCACTGCGGGGCCGCGCCGGATACTCTTCGTCGGTGATTCGCTGCTGATGTCGATGACCGACAGCATCCGTGACGCGTCCGCGCGCACCGGCGTTCCTGTCCACATCTCGGCGCGGACTGCTTGCCCCATCCTCGTGGACACCACGTTCGTCGGCGACGACAATCGCCCGGATCTGCCCTGCATTGCGTTCAACCGTGCCTGGCCGGAATTCGTCCGCCGCCATCGGATCACGGACGTCGTCATCATCAGCGCGTTCAATCGGTACTTCGACCGTGGCAACGCCGGATTGATGTCAGAGTTGCTTGGCAGCGATCCGCCCCGACTACGCGCGTCGCTTTCGCGCGCGTTCGCTCACACGGTCAAGACCTTGGCGGACTCAGGAGCACGGGTCACGTTTGTCGGGCAGGTGCCGGACTTTGCTATGCGCGCGGACCGAGGTATCCACCGGTTGCTGGTCCAACAAGTGCGGGCAGGCATGACCCCGCGCATCGAAATGTCGCGCACCCAGCACGAGGCAGATTGCGCCGCGTTCCGCGAAGCCGTGCGCCAAGCGGGTGGTGCGATCCTCGATACCTCGCCACTCTGGTGTACCGCGCAGTCTTGTTCGCCGATCATCGACGGTCGTTGTTTCTACGCCGACAGCTTCCACCTCGCGGCGGAGGGCGACCGGCATATGGTGCCGTTCTGGCAAGCTTTCTTGAAGACTACGTTTGTGCCTGCGCCGGCCCCTTAGCCGCAAGCGGTGATCGGGGTGCGCGCTTCACGTGAAGAAACAGTTGGTCAGCAAGAATAATCGGGAGGCTCCATGGCGACAGCAGGCACGACCCGCATCCCTCACGCACCCGCCGCCACCAGGCGAAAGGCATGGGCGGCGCTCGGCCTCGCTCTGCTTGCGGGCTGCGGAATCACGCCCGTCGGGGCTTCGCTCGACTCGACCGCTGGCGCCGCGGCGGACAGTTCCGACGCTGGGTTGAGCACGCCGGACGCCGAAGTCGTGGATGCGGTAGCCGAGGACGCCGCGCTCGCCGACGCGAACGTTGACGCGGCTGCGGAAGTCACCGCACTCGACGTTGTGGACATTTCCGACACGGACGCGGGCATCCCGGACGTTGCAGACATCGCCGCCCTCGCTGATGTGGCCACGATGGATGCGGCCGTCGCGGATGTCGGCGATGTCGGGCTCCTCGACGCAGCCACGGTCGACATTGGCGCCGATGCGACTGCAGACACGGGGCCAAAGGGCCCGCCAACGCTCACGATCCTGACGCCACAGGCAGGCACCGTCTACTGGCTAGACGCAAGCGCCGGCGCCGTAGGACTCAGCGAGCCCGTCGCCCCGTGCAAGGGCGGTTCGTGCGTCGGGACGGGGGAAACGTGCAGCGTCAGCTCTGACTGCCCGCCGTATGCGCAGTTTGGGTTCAGCAACTTTGCACTCACCCCGGAGAGTTGGAGCGCCATCAACTGCCGCCTCGACGGTGGGGCGTGGGTTGTCTCGACGAATCCGGCGAGCGTGCCTTCGTTCTTCGTGCCAGGGCATCCAGATATGCTGTCTTTCTTTGCGCCAGCGCAAGTCGGGCTTCACGCGCTCGAATGCTGGCTCGTCGATGCCAACGGCGCAGAATTGAAGAATCTGGAAGCGCACGCGTTCCGGACGTTTGCCGTCGTGCACAATCCGTATGCGCCCGGATTCAAGTGCACAACCGCGGCGGACTGCGACGATGCGAACGAGTGTTCAATCGACGACTGCAAGCAAGGCAATTGCAGCTACAGCGGCCTCGCGAACTGCTGCTGGGACGACTGGATGTGCGCGCCGGGGCAAGCTTGTGCGGCACCCAAAACACTCCAGAGCGCGTGCGTGCCGTAGCGCGCGAGTCGGCGTGTGACGCGGTCCGCCGCCTGCTGTCGGATTCATCTGGATCGACGGCAAAGCAAGGCGGGTTGGAGCGGTGTGACTCCACATGCAAAATAAGGCGCGGAAGGTGCCGTTGGCGGAGTTTGTCGTGTCTGTGCGGATCGACTGAGCACGCCAAAACTCTGCCGAAGTCGCCAAAAACCGCGTGGCTTTTGGGGCTTGACGTGCCGAGCGGACGTGGCAAAACTCAGGGAAAGCGGTGATTCGGACGTTCCGGGACTGCAGAGGAGCCCGACTTTGGTCGGAAACTTGAGCAGGGAGCCGCTCGAAGAAGTCCTCTTCGTCCGGTCGAGCGCCGGGTGCTGGACGCCAGTTCGCAGGCGGAATTCCGCCACAGGCCAAACGGCAATTGCCATCTCAGGAGGCAGCATGAGTACCGCCCACCGCCCCGCGCCCTTGGCGCGTTTTGTCTCCCTGCTGATGCTGATCACCGCTGTCGGCTGTGAAGTGTCCGGTGGCAGCAGCGCCGACGCAGAGAGCGACACGGCGACCGGCACGGACACCGACACGGTCGCGGATACCGACGCAGCCGGGGATACCGCCACCGCTTTGGACACCGGCACGCTGTCGGATACCGTCAGCGCCTTGCCCAGCCTGACGCTGCAGAACGTCGTCTGTCCCGAAGGCAACGTCGGCACATCGGTGTGCAAGCTGCCGCTGCGGCTGACGTCGGCCGGTACGCAGCCAGCGGTATTCCACGTGACGGTAAACGCTACAGGGACATCCGCCACCGCGGGCACGGACTTCACGTTCACCGGCGGCGAGTTCAGCATCCCTGCAGGCGCGACGGCGACCGATCTGGATCTGATTCTGCTCGGCGACACGATGTTTGAGCCCGACGAGACCGTTGCGTTCTCTTTGGAGATTGTGTCGGGTGCCGTGCCGGCGACGGTGAACGGCACCGGCGGCATTGCCACCATCGCCAATGACGACAGCGCGGCGCCAGCGGTCACCATCGCGATCGAGAACCGCCTGTGTCCTGAAGGCAACGTCGGCAACAGCGCCTGCGCCGTGACCGTGCGCCTCTCCGCGCCGTCCGCCGCGCCGGTGACGTTCCGCGTGAGTCCGAATCCGGCGGCGTCCACTGCTACGCAGGGCGTCGACTACGTCTACGCGACGGCCAACTACTCCATCCCGGCGGGTGCGACGACGACGACCGTCGAGTTGACCGTGGTCGGGGATCTCACGGTCGAGCTGGACGAGGTTGTGGCGCTCACCTTGGACGAGGTCGTGGGCGCGACGCCGGCGACCATCAACGGCACGGGCGCGCTGATCACGCTGGTCAATGACGACGCTGCGCCGCTACCGTCGCCGACAACGTTGGCCTCTCCGATTTTCCAGCAGTCGGCGACGACGCTTCCCGATGGTCGCATCTTTGTCGCAGGTGGCCACAACGGTGCCACGGAGCTTGCGACGACCTGGCTGATCGCCGCCAATGGCTCTGCGGTGACGCCCGGTCCCGGTCTGCCGACCCCGCGCGCGCGCCATTCTGCGACTCTGCTGGCTGATGGCCGCGTGCTGCTGACCGGTGGCCTGACCGCAGGGTCCGTGGTGGCGCTGGCTTCGACCGTGCTGTGTGATCTGAGTGCCAATATCTGCACCGCAGGCCCGTCGTTGAGCGCTGGGCGCTTGCTGCACGCCGCGGTGCTGCTGACCGATGGTCGCGTGCTGCTTGCGGGCGGTGTGCCCAACTACGGCACGGCCGGGAATCTGGCGAGTGCGGAGCTCTTTGTGCCAGCGGGCGGAGGCCAGCCAGACCACTTGGTCGCAGCAGAGAACGCCATGCCGACGCCGCGCGACTCGATGGCGGCGGCGCGGTTTGCTTCCGGTGAAGTCGTCCTGGCGGGCGGTGCCGGCGTGGGCACGGGCATCGAGCTGGTGCGCTACCGTCCGGGCGTCGGCTTTGCGCTGGATGCGTCGCAGCTGCAGGTCCCCCACATCAACGCGACCGCGACGCTGATGCCCGACGGCCGCGTGCTGGTCGTGGGCGGCTACATGCAGGCGACAACCGAGTGGCTGGCGCTGTCGAGCGACCTGACGGCGCCGCTCGGCGTCAGCGCGGGCCCGACGCTGGCGGAGGCACGCTACCACCACGTGGCCCTGCTGCTGGTCGGCGGCGGACTGCTGGTATCGGGCGGCTACGACTGGGTGATTGCAACGAGTTCGCTGGTAGCGCGCTCGACCGTGGAAGTGCTCGGGCCGAGCGCTGCGGCCTGGGTGAGCGCCAGCCCCTTGAGCGTCGGACGTGGCGAACACGCCGCTGCAGTCCTGCCGCTTGTCGGCTTGGTCGCCCACATCGGCGGCTCCAACGGCAGCGTGCCGACGGCGACGATGGACCTGCTCGCGCCGTAGTTCACCGCAGCAGCGCGCCACGCGGCCAGCCTGTGCTTGCACTTGCCCCCATACAGAACGACGCCACGTGGTCGCCCCTTCGGCTGCGCGTTCGTTGCGTTGGATCATGCGATCCGGGCGTTTTGCTCCGAAGCGTGACGGCAGGCGCGTTGCAACGCCGTTGGGTTTAGCGGACACTTTGCAAACGTTTGCGTTGAGTTTCTTGCGCCAGCCGCGCCGAACGAGGGATGACATGAAAGAAAAGCTGGATTCACGCGCGAGTGCGTGGCTACTTGCGGCGATTTGCAGCGTGCTGGCAGCCTGCGGCGGCAAGACGTCCGGCGTCGAGTCAACGGACCCTGGCGACACTGAAGCCGTGAACGCGGACACTGCCGCCGAGGAAGTCGCCATCGCCGATGCGACGGACGCCGGCGGCGATGGCCCCGACGCGGCAGACGTTGGCACCGATGTCGCCGCCCCGGATGTTGCAGGCGTGGGCGGCTCTGATGTCGAGCACGATCTGGGTGTCGATGCCGACGCACCTGATGTCGCGGGGGCCGATGCTGCGACGCCGACGCTCGATGCCGACGACGTGCTGGCACCGGACGCTGAGGTCGCCGATGACGCGGACGACGTGGCAGACGCGGCAGATATCGCAGCGCTGGAAGATGTGGCCGATTCCACGGATGCCCTGGATATTGGCGAGGATACTGCAGCCGACGTTTGGACGGCGGACGATGCCGTTGCGGATGTGATGGCCGACGTCCCCGACGTGCCCACCTGCACGCCACTTTGCCTCCCCGGCAGCTGCGCGGACGACGGCTGTGGCACGCCCTGCGCGTGCGGGATCGGACTCGCCTGCGACGGCGCGGGCACCTGCACGGCGTGCGGCCAATGCGCGCCCGGGACCACATGCAGCGTCAGCGACCAGACCTGCTACGGCGACGTCTGCACGCCCGGCCCCGACGCCACGGCGTGCGACGCGAGCGGGCAGATCGCCACGAACTGCATCGACTTGGGCATGTTTGAATTCTTCCAGACGTCCACCGACTGCACGACCAAGGGCAAGGGCTGGAAGTGCTACAAGAATGCGGTCTACCCGACCGCGACTTGCGCGCCGCCGCCGGACTGCACGAACAAGGAATGTGGCCCGGACGGCATCGGCGGCGCCTGCGGGACGTGCGGCTCCAGCCTCGCCTGCTCGACCGACCAGAAGTGCATCGACGTCGCGGCGACCTGCGGGACGTGCGCGGATTGGGCGACGTGCGGCAGCGCCAAGGGTGCCAACATCTGCGAGGGCTCTCCAGCCAAGTGCATCAGCGTCTCGCAGTCGGGACAGTGCGAGAAGAACAACTTGTTCGAAATCTGCACAGGCGACGCGACGTACTCCACCGACTGTGGGTTCGTCAGCGGCGGCAAGGACTACTGCGGTGTTTCCGTGAAGACCGGCAAGTCTGGCTGCATTCCCAAACCGCAGTGCAGCGGCAAGGCCTGCGGGTGGGACGGCGTGGGCGTTTCCTGTGGCACGTGCGCCGCCGACAAGGCCTGCGACGCCAGCGGCCAGTGCGTGAGCGCGCCCACGCTGGGCGACACGTGCGCTTCGCCCATCAACTTCACGTTCCCGACCACGCTCAACGGCACGACGCTTGGCCTGACGGACAGCTACTGGACCACCGGCGACTGCCCAGCGAGCACGGGCGGCTACCACGGCATCACCCTGCCAGACGCGGTCTACGCGTTCACCACCACCGGCGGCACGTTCAAATTCAGCTTGTTGCCCAACGGCTCGCCGGACATGCCCACGGCGCTCTACGTCAGCAGCACGTGTGGGGACCTCGCCACTTCCTGCGTCGCGTACAGCGGCGACCTGTACAACAGTGGCGCCGGCGGCTCGATGACGGTCAAGCTCGCCACCGCTGGCACGTACTTCGTGTTCGTCGATGGCCTGCACGCGGGCGACGTCGGTCCGTACACGTTCAAGGCGGAGGAAGTCTGCACGCCCAACTGCGCCGCCAAGGCGTGCGGCGATGACGGCTGCGGTGGCTCGTGCGGCGATTGCGGCTCCAGCGCGTGCATGTCCGGAATTTGCGTGGATCCGGACCTCCTGCTCGGCAACAACTGCGCGTTGCCGAACCTGATTTCGGCGATCATGCCCACAGAAGTAACCGGCACGACAACCGGACTGTCCGACGACTTCAGCAACTTCTGCGGGGACGCGGGCTCGCTCGGCATCGGCGCAACCGACGCTGCCTTCTCGTTCACGCCGCTTCTGGACGGCGTCTACAAGTTCAGCCTTTCCGCCAGTTTCAACGGCGCTGTGTACATCAAGGAGGACTGCTCCAGCGGTGCCTGGAGCTGCCTCGCTTCGGCCAAGGTGACGGCTTCGAGCGTGCCGAACACTGCATTCGCCGCGCTGTCGGGGCTCACCAGCTACACCGTCATCGTGGACGGCTTGACGTCTCAGGATCAAGGCCCCTTCACACTTGACGCGGACTACTGCATCCCGGCCTGCAGCGGCAAACTCTGCGGCTCCGACGGCTGCGGCGGCGACTGCGGCGACTGCGGCGACGGCCAGGCGTGTACGTCGACCGGCCAATGCGCACCCAAACCCAATGTTCCCGGCGCGACGTGTGCGATGCCGATCACGATTTCCGCTTTGCCGTACGCCGCCGCGGGGACGCTGCAATTCGCGACGGACTCCTACCTGATTCCCGCTGAAAACACTTGTAAATCCGCCTTGTGGGGCAGCGGGCTCGGCGACGGCTACGTGGACCGCGTCTACGCCTACACACCTCAGACCGATGGCGCGTTCACCGTCAGCTCCCAGTCGAAGGCCGCCTACATCGTCACGGACTGCAGCCAGATCGAGAGCACCTGCGTGGGCGGCCTGTGGATGGACTCCACCGCCACCGTCCAGGGCAAGGTCGGCGTGACCTATTTCATCATTCTGGAAGACATTAAGCCTTACACCGTTTCATCGAAACTCTATGACGTTGCGGTCAACGCGTGCGTGCCGAAGTGCGACGGCAAGACCTGCGGCGCGGACGGCTGCGGTGGCACCTGCGGCACTTGCGGTCCCGGCGTGGGCTGCGATCAGACCGCAGGCGTCTGCACCACGACGAGCTGCAAGCACCGCTGTGGACACGTGTTTGACACTTGTTCCTGCGACGGCGGCGGCACGGCGTGCGCGGACTATTGCGGGTTTTGCGCGCTCGATGCGCCGCAGAAATGCACGCCTTGAGGGTTCCGGCGCGGTGGGGCGATGGAAGCGGGCGCCGGGAAAGAACCGCCCTTACTCCTCAACCCGTCGCGCAAAGCTCAACAGCGATGCCCAAGGCTCAGCAGCGACGCATTGTGAAACCGCGGCGGCGCGAACTTCGCCTTTGACTGGATTTCACCCAGTGAAAGGGATGCGCCCAACAGGCACGGAATTGGCAACGTCAGTGGCTAGGAGTGTGTCGGAGAACGTCCGACACGCTCCGTCCAAGCCGCGGCTGCGGCTTGGCAAACGCGTGAAACTGCCTGAATTCACTTCAGGCAGTTCTTGCGCGTTTGGCCCAAAACTCAAGCTAGGAGCCTGTCGGGGA
>CAITYF010000058.1 GCA_903896545.1 uncultured Myxococcales bacterium
ATACCGACGCAAGGCAAGCAATTTCATCCGGATCGGCGATTCCACGGGTGAGATCTGTCTGGCGCTTCGGCTGCGCGCGGGGATGCGGGGGGCGAGTGAGCGTGACGGGTGCGTCTGGCGGTGAGGATCGATCAGGTCTGCCTGGCGCGGACGTTCGCGCTTGACAAGTGCGCCCCCCGAATCTTATCCTGTGGAGACCGTTGCGTGAGATCGCTTCGGGTGGACTGTTTCCTGCGGCCCTCTTGGCCGGCTTGCTGAACAGCAACACCCGACAACAAAGTGCCCTCCACGCAACCGCTTCCCTCGCAGGCTGGCTTAACCGGATCCTCACCGGCACATCTCACAAGTACCCTGCCTCTACACCCTCAAGCAGCTCCCGCTGCACGCGTGACACCCAATGCCCAGGAAAGCCCCTCCCGCTCCCGCCGCCGACACCCCGCCGCCGAGCGATGTGATCATCCATCTCAACGATCTCAAGCACATGCGCATGGCCGAACTGGTCGCGCTGGCGAACGATCTCGGCATCGACGACGCAGCCAGCCTGCACCGTCAGGAGCTGATCTTCGGCGTGCTGCAGGCGCAGACGAGCCGCGAAGGCGCGATTCACGCCGAAGGCGTTCTGCAAGTCCTGCCCGACGGCTACGGCTTCCTCCGTTCGCCCGACTACAACTACTTCCCCGGTTCGGACGACATCTACGTGTCGCCGTCGCAAATCCGCCGCTTTGGCCTGCGCAATGGCGACACGGTCGCCGGTGAAGTGCGTCCGCCCAAGGAAGGCGAGCGCTACTTCGCGCTGCTGCAGGTCCACGAGATCAACTTTGAGGATCCGGAGCGCGCCAAGTCCAAGATCCTGTTTGACAACCTGACGCCGCTGTACCCGAACGAGCGCCTCAAGCTCGAATACACGCCGAAGTCCTACACGACGCGCGTGGTCGACCTGATGTGCCCGCAGGGTAAGGGTCAGCGCACGCTGATCGTCGCGCCGCCGCGTACCGGTAAGACGGTGCTGCTGCAGGAAATCGCGCACGCGATCGCGCAGAACCACAAGGAAGTGTACCTGATCGTGCTGCTCATCGACGAGCGTCCCGAAGAAGTGACGGACATGCAGCGCACCGTGCAGGGTGAAGTGGTGAGCTCGACGTTTGACGAGCCGGCTTCGCGTCACGTGCAGGTGGCCGAAATGGTCATCGAGAAGGCCAAGCGTCTTGTCGAACACGGCCGTGACGTCGTGATTCTGCTCGACTCGATCACCCGCCTGGCGCGCGCGTACAACACCGTCGTGCCGCCGTCGGGCAAGATCCTGTCCGGTGGTGTCGACTCGAACGCGCTGCACAAGCCCAAGCGCTTCTTTGGCGCCGCGCGCAACATCGAAGAAGGCGGCTCGCTCACCATCATCGGCACGGCGCTCATCGACACCGGCAGCCGCATGGACGAAGTCATCTTTGAAGAGTTCAAGGGCACCGGCAACTGCGAAATCCACCTGGATCGCAAGCTGATGGAGAAGCGCATCTTCCCGTGCCTGGACATCAACAAGTCCGGTACGCGTAAGGAAGACCTGCTGTTTGACGAGCGCACGCTGTCGCGCGTGTGGTTGCTCCGCCAGCTGCTGCACCCGCTGAACGTCATCGACTCGATGGAATTCCTCTTGGACAAGATTCGCAAGTACGAGACGAATCAAGCGTTCCTGGACGGGATGAACCAGTAGCATGAGTCGGGTCGTCGTCACGGGCGGTGCGGGTTTTATCGGCTCCAACCTCGCGCATGCGCTCTTGGCACGCGGCGATTCCGTCGTCGTGCTGGACAATTTTCTGACGGGACGACGCCAGAACATCGCGGACATTCTGGGGCGGATCGAGCTGATTGAAGGCGATATCCGCGACCGTGCGACGCTCGACCAAGCGTTTGCCGGCGCGGATTTCGTCTTGCATCAGGCGGCCTTGCCGTCGGTTGTGCGGTCGGTGGAAGACCCGGAAGCGTCGCACGACGTGAACATCAACGGCATGCTGCAAGTGCTGCAAGCGGCGCGGCGTCACGGCGTGAAGCGCCTGGTTTTTGCTGCATCTTCGTCCGCGTACGGTGAAACACCGACTTTGCCGAAGGTCGAGACGATGCCGCCCGACCCGATTTCGCCGTACGGCGTGGGCAAACTGCTCGGCGAGCAGTACTGCAAAGTCTGGACGCGGGTCTACGGGCTGGAGTGCGTCGCGCTTCGGTACTTCAACGTTTTTGGTCCACGGCAATCGCCGCAGAGTGATTACGCCGCCGTCATCCCGAAATTCATCACGCAGATGCAGCGCGGTCAGGCGCCGATGATCTTCGGTGACGGCAAGCAGACGCGCGACTTCTGCTTCATCGCCAACGTCGTCGAAGCCAACCTCAACGCGCTGACGGCCAAGGACGCGCCGGGCAAGGTCTACAACGTCGCGTGCGGCGCGCACTATTCGCTGCTGGACGTCGTTGCGCTCATCAACGCAGAGTTGGGCACGCAGATCGTGGCGACCCACGGACCGAACCGCCGCGGCGATATCCACGACAGCTATGCGGACATCGGCGCCGCCAAGCGCGATCTGGGCTACAGCGCGGCGATTGGGTTTCAAGAAGGTCTGCGTCGGGCGATCGCGTGGTACGCGGAGAACCCGAACGGGTAGCGGCGGGCGCAGCGCGGACTGCGGAATCACAGGTAAGGGGCGGGGCACCGCCGCGAAAGCGATCGTTACCGCTTGCGGCGGAGGCACGCGCAGCGGGTCTCCGCCCGGAGCGACGGCGTAAGCCGGTCCGCGGAGGGTAGAGCGCGGTCCGGCCGCTTCGGCCGGATTCGCCCAACAGAAACCCTGACTGCCCGCGCCGCCGTCGCCCCAGCGAGATCTCGACCTACCGCCCGCGGAAGTGTTCCATCCGCACCGTGAAGCCCTTGACCACGGCCGCGCGCTGCTCGGTGCGCAACGCCGCGTGCACGTCCCGCGCCGCCTGGATGAACACGTCGCCCATCGCCTGGCGGTCCGCATCGTGACGCGCGACCAGACGCTGCAGCGCCGCCGGGTCGATCTTCGGCTGTGCGAGCAACCCCAACGCCTCGTCAAAGAGCGCCTGGCGCGTCGCTGTCTGGCCTTCGAACGCCTTCATCACCCGCTGTGCCACGGCATTGATCGTCGCGCGCTGCGGTTCATCCGCCTTCACGCGGTCCAGCATCTGCGCGATCCGGCCTTGCATCATGCGCTTGCCAATCGCTGCGCCAAAGCCCGCGCGTTCCTCCGGACGGAAGTCCTTCAGCGCCGCCACCAGCTTCTGCCGTTGCGTTGCGTCCAGCTGCCCGTGGATCTTCAGCACGCCCGCCAGCACCACCTGCTGCACCGCCGCATGCTTGCCCTGAAACCGCGTGCGCAGGTCCGTCAGCGCTTTTTCATCGATCACGTCGGCCGCGAAGAGCTTCAGCGCCGTGTCCATCTCCGCCTTGCCCGACTCGTGCGTGCGATCCATCGCCGCCAACGCTTCATCGCGCGCCGCGTGGGCGATCGCTTTCTGTTTGTCGTTCGCGCCAATCTCCGCCAGCAACCCGTCCAACCACACGCCCGCGTGCTCGTGGATCCTGTGCCCTTCTGGCCCGCCCGGACCGGGGCCAAATTCACCGCGAGGCGGGTGGGCGAGCGCGACGCCGCCGGCCAGACAAGCACCACACGCGGCAGTAACCACCGCCCGACGCCGCCAACCGTGAACCCGACGCACCGACAACAGACGCTTGAAGAAACCGAACATGCGAACCTCCACGACGGCGAAAGTTAGGCCATCCGTCTCCAAGATGGGATGCCTGTGTGAAAAGCGTTTGCGAGTCGTGAGAAGAAGCGTGAAGCGAGTCGGATCAGCTCGCTGGGAGCACCAACTCGAACCGCGCGCCGCCACCGTGCTCCCCGCGCACGAGCGCGATCCGCCCGCGATGGGCGAGCGCCACCTCACGGACCAGCGCCAGACCAATGCCTGTGCCGCGTTCTTTGGTCGTCGTAAACGGCTGGAAAATCGCCTCCCGCTGCGCATCCGCGACGCCAGGTCCACCATCTTCAACAGCAAGCACCGCCCACAGCCCGTCCTCGTCGCGGCGCTCCAGCACTTCCAGCCACAGCGGACCGCCGTTGGGCATCGCCTCCCACGCGTTGCGCACGAGGTTCCACAGCGCCTGACGCAGCTGACCTGAATCGCCGTCCACCTTGACGCCTGCGCGCACCGCGACGGTCGACCGCACACCGCGTCGTTCCAGATCGCCACGCACAAACTCGTGAAGGTTCTGCACCAACTCAGCCAAATCCAGATCCGCCCGCTGCGCCGGTGCAGGTCGCGCACGATCCAGGTAGCCCTCGGTAATCACGCGCAGGCGCTCCACTTCACTGCCAATCGCCGCGATCAGCTGCTGCGCCTCCGGACGGTTCACTGGGCTATCCTGCGAGAGCTCGTCGTTCAGCATCTCCGCGTTCAACCCGATCGACGACAGTGGGTTGCGCACCTCGTGGGCCATTTGCGCAGCCAGTTGACCCAGCGCCGCCAGCCGTTCCGCGCGACCCAAGTCTTCGCGCTGACTGGACAACTCGGCTTCCCGCTGCGCCAGCGCGTCGGCCATCCGGTTCCATTCTTCAGCCGCTGTGCGGATCTCGCTCGCGCCCGCCGTCGCCGCACGCACGGTGCGATCGCCCGCCGCAAAACGCCGCACCACGTCGGTGAGCGCCGTCATCGGCCGCAGGGACGCCAGCATCGCGAGCAGCATCGCCACTGCGACGGCCAAGGCGAGCGCGGAAGTCGTCGCCACCAGCACGCTCAAGTTCGCCTCGGAGTGCGCGGCCTCATCAAAACGCGCGCCCAGCGCGGCCTCAAAGTCCCGGCGCGCCAGATCGAGATCGCCCTGCACGTGACGGATCATCCGGCGAATTTCGACCACCAACCGCGCCGCATCGTCGCTGCGCCGTTCGACGACCGCGCGCTGCAACGACGCTACCAACGCATCGAACGCCGCCGGATCATTGACCACGTGCAGAAGCGCCGGCACCGCAACTTTGAGTTCGTTATCGAGGCGCATGCGGTCACGCGCTTCCGTGGACATCCTCAGACTATTCAAGCGCTTGTCCAAGGCCGGCAGCGGCAGATCCGTCTGCATGACCAAGCGCGCCAAGCGCGGCGCGTGGCTAAAGTCGCGCAGCGTGCGCGTGTGCGCGAGCACCTGCTCCACCCGGCCAAACGGCCGCGCGTTGGGAATGAAGCGGACGACCCAGTCGAGATCGTGGGGCGCGGCGCGCTGGAGCGCTTCGTCAAAACCGTGCAGTTCCGCGGCATCCTGCCGCAGCTCATCCAGAAGCGGCAGTGCGCGTTCGCGGAGAAAGCCCAGCTCGTGGCGCAGACCCGTGACTGCGGCAACGGCGTAGAAGGACGATGCACCGGTGGCCGCCACGACGACCGCGAACGCGAGGAAGATGCGCGTGGACAGCGACATGCGGAGGGTGGAGGGGGTTTTTGACTGGCGCGGTGTCATCCCGCACGGAGGATCGCGGGGAATCGCCTAATGCGCAACCGTCTCCACAACTTCCTCAAAAATCCCCAAATAATCGCGGGTATACCCCGCGGGTTCAATCAGGAACGAGGTCGCATCTTCCAACCGCAGCGCCTGACGCAGCACCTGATCCGCGTGCTCCACCGGAATCAACTCCATCGACTCGCGTACATCCTGCGGGATCTCTTCCACATCGCGCTCGTTTTCCTTCGGGAACAGCACGCGCTTGATGCCGGCACGATGCGCCGCGATAACCTTCTCTTTCAAACCGCCAATCGGCAGTACGCGACCGCGCAGCGTGATTTCACCCGTCATCGCCACGTCGTGACGCACGGGCAGCTGCGTGAGCGCCGACACCAGCGCCGTCGTAATCGCAATGCCCGCCGAGGGACCGTCCTTGGGAATGGCGCCTTCGGGGAAGTGCACGTGCAGGTCCACCTTTTGGTAGAACTCCTTGCCCAGACCCAGCTGATGCGCGCGCGACCGCACGTAGCTCATCGCGGCCTCCACGGATTCCTTCATCACGTCGCCCAGCTTGCCGGTCAGCGTCATGCGGCCTTTGCCCGGCACCAGCGCGACTTCCACCAGCAGCAGGTCGCCGCCCACGCTCGTCACCGCCAGACCGTTGGTCACGCCGATGCGATCCGCTTTCTCAGAATCCTGCGTGCGGAACCGCTCCACGCCCAAAAGGCGCTTCACCTCCGGCGCGTCGATCACCCACGACTTCTTCTCGTCTTTCGCTTTCAAGTGCTCCGTCGCCACTTTACGGCACACCGCACCGATCTGCCGCTCCAAGTTGCGCACGCCCGCTTCCCGCGTGTACCCCTGAATCAGCGCCGCGAGCGCCTCGTCGGTGAAGCTGACGTCGATGTCTTTCAGGCCATTCTCGGCGATCTGCCGCGGCACCAGGTACTTGCGGCCAATGTGGCGCTTGTCCTGCTCGGTGTAGCCGCCCAGTTCGATAATCTCCAAACGATCCTGCAGCGCCCACGGGATCGCACCGAGGTTGTTCGCCGTCGTGATGAAGAGCACCTTGGACAGATCGTAATCCAGATCGATGTAGTGATCGACGAAACTATCGTTCTGCTCCGGATCCAGCACTTCCAGGAGCGCAGCGGACGGGTCACCACGGAAATCCATGGACATTTTGTCCACTTCATCCAGCAGAATCACCGGATTGGACGTCCCTGCACGCTTTAACGCATGAATAATCTTACCCGGCAGCGCGCCCACGTACGTGCGCCGGTGACCGCGAATTTCCGCTTCGTCGCGTACGCCGCCCAGCGACAGCCGCACGAACTGCCGACCAATCGCGCGCGCGACCGACTTCGCCAACGATGTCTTGCCGACGCCCGGCGGCCCCACCAAGCACAGCACCGGGCCGCGACCGACTTCCCCGCGCAGCTGCTGCACGGCGAGATATTCCAAGATGCGCTGCTTCGGCTTGTCCAAACCGTAGTGGTCCGCGTCCAAAATGTCGCTCGCTTCACGCACTTCCAGCTTGTCTTCCGAGTTGTGCAGCCACGGCAGGCTCAGCACCCAGTCGATGTACGTGCGCACGACGCCCGCTTCCGCCGACATCGGGTTCATCGACCGCAGCTTCTTGAACTCGCGCTCCAGCTTCTGCCGCGCTTCATCGGGCAACTCTTTGTCCTCGATTTGCCGGCCCAGCTCTTCCAGCTCATTCTTGAATTCGTCGGCTTCCTGGGCTTCCGCGTTCTGGCTGGCATCTCCCGGCGGCGGCTGTTGCCCCGACCGCGCGCCACCACCCGGCTGCGGACGCTTGCGAATTCGGCTTTCCGCCGCCAGCGTCTCCGTTTCCGCGCGAATCAACTCGACGAGTCGCTTCAGCCGCGCCACCGGCGGCGCCAGCGTCAGCAGTTCCTGCCGCTCGGCGATCTTGAAGCCCACGTGCGCTGCCATCGTGTCCGCCAGCTGACCCGGATCTTCGATCTGCGCCACGCTCGCCAGCACTTCCGGCGGCACGCGGCGACTCACCTTCAGGTACGCCTCAAAAGCCTGCCGCGCTTCCACGCGCAGGGATTCCAGATCGTCGCTCTCCGGCACCGTCTCTTCGGACGCCTCCAGAATCTCCACTTCCGCGCTCAGGTACGGCGATTGATCGACAAAACGCACGATGCGCGCACGGCGGCGACCTTCCACCAGCACCTTCACCGTGCCATCGGGCAGACGCAGAATTTGCCCGACCGTCGCAACGCAGCCGACGTCAAACATGTCCGGCGCGGCGGGGTCGTTCGTGCGCGCGTTCACCTGGGCGATGACCAGAATGTCCTTGGCTGGACGATCAAACGCAGCTTCCAACGCGGCGACTGAACGTTCGCGACCGACAAACAGCGGAACGGCCATGTGCGGAAATACCACGACGTCGCGCAGCGGCAGGACAGGCAGGAGCAAAAGTGTGGTGTCAGCGGACATAGGCAACCCGGTGCGCGTGGGTTGTGGTGGACGCGCTAGAACAGGAAAGGTGATGCCGCGGGCATTGTCAAACTTTGCGTCACGAGGTTCGCGGGTCGATTGCGCATTGCGCTGCAGAATTTGGCGCGCGTTGCACGTTACGGCCGCGCAGCCTGCACCGCGTCCTGGACCCGCACCAGCGCTTGCCGCAACGCGGCGTCGCTGCCATCGCCCAGCAACTCCCGCGCGGGCAACGGCGTACCCGCGCGCATGCGGACCGTCCACGGCAGCCACGGCAAGAAGGTCACCGGTGAGCCAAGCCACAGCCAGATCAAAAGCGCGCGCCACGGCCACTCCAGCGGCAAGAACACGGCGAACGCGAGCGCGCCCAATACGCCCAACAGCGATACGCCCCACCGCTTCACGCCGAAGATCAAGCGCGGCGTGACCAACAGGTTCGCCAGAAGGCGCGAGCGCAGTACGATCGGCGCGGTCATGTGGCCACCGCGGATGCCCAGCGGCACGATGGGCACTTGCGCGCGGTGGGCGATGCGCAGGAAGCCCAGACGCCCGGCGAAGTCGACGTGGTTGGACTCCCAAATCGGCGCGAGGCTCTCGTGATCGCCGCCGGGAAAGACGAGGATGGGCACGCCGCGGGCGAGCGTGGCGGCTGCTGTCACCGGCTCCCCAAATCCGCCTGAATCCGGTGAATTCCGCATCCGCCGCCATCCCCGTCTCACGTCTCCACCCCACGCCGCGTCTTCGCGTTGCGCCGCCCGACGTTCCCCGCGCGCCTCTCCTTGGCCTCCCGCAGC
>CAITYF010000059.1 GCA_903896545.1 uncultured Myxococcales bacterium
ACATGATGCGCTCCGTCGTCGTCCCAGCTTTGCTCTCTCCGGGGAGACGCGCGCCCTGCGGCTACAGGGTGCGTGGCTGGGGCGGCGACTGTCGCATGCGTGTCGGAATTACTCAGGTTTTACGATCCGCATCGCGTGGGCCAAGCATCCACCTTCCGGCGGACGCACCACCACCACCCGGGTCCGCAGCTCAGCTGCCCCGGCTCACCTTTGGCCCCGCGTTGGTCGCAGGACCTGGCGCTGGTTGTGGGCCCCTGTTGCGTCGACCGTACGTCCGCCGCGGGCAGGTGCAGAGACCCAGCCTTGGCCTCCAAAAGCAGTATTCGTTCGAAACCAACTTTTGCCGCGGTCGCATCGCAAAAAAAAACTTCCACGCACGGCCGCTTGACGTCAACGCCGGCACGCGGCAGGTTCGACGCTTGGAGGTCGCCATGATCCGCGTCTGTTTCGTCTGTTTGGGCAACATCTGCCGTTCGCCGCAGGCCGAAGGAATTTTCCGCCACTTGGTCCAGGAAGCGGGCCGCGAAGGCGAGTTCGTGATCGACAGTGCTGGCACTGGGGGCTGGCACGCAGGCGAACAGCCCGATCCCCGCACGCGCTCGACCAGCGCCCGGCGCGGCGTTCCGCTCGACCACCTTGCGCAGCAGTTCACCCGCGCCGATTTTGCGCGATTCGACCACGTGCTCGCGATGGACAGCCACAACTTTGCCGATCTGTTGGCGCTGGCGCCCGACCACGAGTCACGGCAAAAAGTCCGGCGATTGCGCGACCTCGATCCGGCTGGAACGGGCGACGTCCCCGATCCGTATTACGGCGCGGACGGTTTTGACCACGTTTTTGACTTGTGCGAAGCGGCGTGCCGCGGGCTGTTGGCCGAGTTGGCCGTCAACCGTTGAGGCGATCCAGCAGCGTTTGACGCACTGCCCCGGCATCTGCCGACCCGCGCAACTGCTTCAACACGGCCCCGATGAACACACCAAGCAGACGCTGTTCGCCAGCCCGGAACCGCGCGGTTTCCGCCGGCAGGCTTGTGAGCACGGCATCGACAGCGGCCACAACCGCGTCGCTGTCGTCCACCTTGCCCAGACCCAGTTCACCGATCAGCGCGACCGGATCTCCGCCCTTCGCCACGAGATGGGAGAGGAGTTGCTTGCCGGCTGGCACAGTCAACCGGTCGCCGTCGAGCAGGGCGACGAAGTGGCCGAAGGTCGCGCCATCAAAGGCGATCTCGGCAAGCGGCTGACCTTTGCGCAGGCCTTCCAGATCGTTCAAGAACCAGCGGCTGAGCGAGCCCGGATTCGGATGCGCCCGCAAGGCGGCGTCAAAAAAAGCGACGACTTCGGTTTCTTCGGTCAACAGGTCTGCCGCATCGGCATCCAGCCCCAGCGCGACGTACCGCCCGTAAGCCGCGGCCAATTCCGGCGTCGCCGCACGTTTTTCGGCGCGCCATTGCGCCCGGGCCTTCTTGGGCACCGCGTCCTTCTTCGCCTCAGACTGTTCTTTTTTGCGCTCCGGCCGACCTTCCGTGCGCCCCGGCGTCTTCGCCCAGGTGTCGCGCAGGCCGATGACGCGGTTCCAGACCGGCTTGCCGGGCTCAGAATCCACGGGATCACTGAAGAAGTAGCCCACACGCATCAACTGCACGTGCGTTCCGCCAGGCAACTCCGCGGCCGCCGGCTCCATCTGTCCCTGCAGCACCTGCAGTGCGTCCGGATTCATGTGCGGCAAGAAGTCGCCGTCCGCGTCGGGCTGTTCCACCGTAAACAGGCGGTCGTACAGACGAATCTCGCAGTCCACCGCGTGTGTCGCATCGACCCAGTGGATCGTGCCCGCGGGCTGCCGTCCATCCTTGCTTTCCCCGCCGCGCGATTCCAAGTCTACTGTGCCGCGCAGGCCGATAATCTCGCCGTTTTCGCGCAGTACCTCGTCGCAACGCACAAAGTACGCGCCAAACAGCCGCACTTCCTTGCCCAACGAAAGCCGTTTCCAGTCGCGCGGTGGCGCGTCCGAGAAGTCATCGCGCTCAATCAGGATTTCCCGACCGAAAGGCACCTGACGCGTGCCGGCTTCGCCCGTTTTCCACGCGATCGTCAGCAGATCCGTCTGCCCCAGCGGCCAGTTGGTCAGCTGCAGGCTCAGCGGCTGCAGCACGGCCATGGCGCGTGGCGCGCGTTTCTCCAGATCCTGACGCACGCAGAATTCCAGCTTGCCGATGTCGACAAGGCTGTTGTTCTTCGCCACGCCGATCAGGTCCGCAAAGTCCCGCAGCGCCTCCGGCGTCACGCCGCGACGGCGCAGACCAGCGATGGTCGGCATGCGCGGGTCATCCCAGCCATGCACGCGCTTCTCTTCAACCAACTGCAGCAACTTCCGCTTGGACATCACGGTGTAGCCCAAGCCCAAGCGCGCGAACTCGTACTGCCGCGGACGCGGATTCCAGGGTCCCAGACGATCCAGCACCCAGTCGTACAATTCGCGGTTGCTCTCAAATTCCAGGGTGCAAATCGAGTGCGTGATGCCTTCCAGCGCGTCCTCGATCGGATGCGCGTAGTCGTACATCGGGTAGATGCACCACGCGTCGCCCGTGCGGTGATGGTGCGCGTGGCGGATGCGGTACAGCAGCGGGTCGCGCATCAGCACGTTTGGGTGCGCCATGTCGATCTTGCCGCGCAGCACGCACGTGCCATCGGGCAGTCCGCCGTCGCGCATCGCCTGAAACAGCTCCAGATTCTCGGCAACCGAGCGGTCGCGATTCGGACTATTCACGCCCGGACGGTTGAAGTCGCCGCGGTTCAGGCGAATTTCGTCAACGGATTGGTGATCCACGTAGGCGTCGCCCTGGCGGATGAGCCGCTCCGCTGCCGCATACATCTGCTCAAAATAATCTGAAGCAAAGCGCACTTCGCCCGACCAGTCGAAGCCCAGCCACTTGACGTCTTTCTGGATCGAGTGGACGTAGTCGATGTCCTCCTTCACCGGATTCGTGTCGTCCATGCGCAGGTTGCACGTGCCCTCGTAGTCGCGTGCCAAGCCAAAATTGAGGCAGATCGACTTGGCGTGCCCCACGTGCAAGTAGCCGTTGGGCTCAGGCGGAAAGCGAGTGGCAACGCGAACAACCCGGCCAGCGGCGAGGTCAGCATCGATGATATCAGTGAGGAAATTGGCGCGGCGCGTAGTCATGGCAGCTCGATCTCCGGGAAGCGGAGCGGGGAGGGCAGTGATCGCCTATTGAACGGCATTGGTCAAGCGTTCATCTGGACCGCACGTGCGTCATCGAGTTGTCACAGAGGCGCGGCACCGATGTCGCGTGATTCGAGCGAATGGCGCAAGCGTTTCGCCAATTTCATCGGGCTGTCACAAACCGCGCACAGACTTCGGCGCAACTTAAGGAGGAAACAATGAACCAGAAGATCGACAAACTGAAAGTGAATCTGCAGCGGATGGGCGCAGTGGCTCTCGCGTCTTGGGCGGTAGCAGTTCCCGCGTTTGCGGAAGAGCCCGCGGCGGCCGCTCCTGCCGAAGCTGCAGCGACGGAGTCGCCTGCGGATGCGCCGGTCGAGAAGACAGTGGCGGACGTGGCAGGCGAGATCGAGGGTCTGCAGGAGACTGTGACGGAGCTCAAGGGCATCATCGAGCCGATGACGAAGCTCAAGTTCTCCGGCTACATCCAAGGCCGCTTCGAGTACCATCAGGACTCGCTGGATGCTGGCCAGAGTGCGTCGGGCAAGCCGGGCGTCACGAATCAGTTTCAGGTGCGTCGTGGTCGTTTGAAGGCGACCTACGGCAGCCAGTACACCGAATTTGTGTTGGAAACCGACGCGTCTGCGTCGGGTTTGTCGCTGAAGGACGCAGAAGCTTCGCTCATCGAGCCGTGGACCGGCCTCGGTTTGAAGCTGACCGCGGGTCAATTCAAATACCCATTTGGTTACAGCACGCCGCAGTCGGATTCCGTGGCGGAAATGACGGAGAAGCCGCTGGCCATCCGCAAGCTCTTCCCCGGCGACCGTGACCGCGGTGCGCGCTTGAGCGGCAAGTGGAAGTTCCTGAACCTGGCACTGGCGGTCGTGAACGGCAACGGCACGCAGGACAGCAGTTCGATGGTCGGCGTCAGCAACAGCGGCAACGACAACACCGCTTTCAAGGACATCCTCGGCCGCGTCGGCGTCGACTTCGAGTGGATCGTTGCCGGGGTCTCGTTCTACAGCGGCAAGACGGCCAACGCGACGCTTTTGAAGGGCATCACGGCGGACCCGAAGGCGACCCCGCCGGTTGTCGGCACTCCGGACACGTTCCCGCTGACCTTCTTCGACAAGACGCGCTTCGGCGCGGACCTGCAGCTCTACTACGACGTTCCGCATGTCGGTGGCATCGCGGTCAAGGGCGAATACATCCAGGGCACGGAAGCTGGCAACGATTTCGCCGGCTGGTACGGCCTCGTGCGTCAGAACATTGGCGACAAATGGGGCGCGTTCGTGCGCGTTGACCAGTACGACCCGAACACCAACAAGGACAACGACGACACCACGACCGTTGGCGGCGGCGTCCACTTCTACCCGGACGGTCACGCCAAGATTTCGGCCGTGTACGAGCACCCGATGTCGAAGAACGCGTCACTGGCTGACCCGCGCGATGACGTGCTGACGCTGCAACTTCAGGGCATGTTTTAGTCCAAACGACTACCAAGGAGACTCCAAAAATGAAGAAGTTCACCATTCAGAAAATCTGCGCTGCCATCGTGCTGTCGCTCGTCTCGGTCCCGGCGATGGCCGGTTCCATCAGCGTCAAGGGCTCGGACACGATGGTCGTCCTCGGCCAGAAGTGGGCGGAAGCCTACATGGCCGCGCACCCCGCCACGACCTTGCAGGTCACCGGCGGCGGCTCTGGCACCGGCATCAGCGCGCTCATCAACGGCACGACGGACGTCTGCCAGTCCTCGCGCCCGATCAAGGACGCGGAGAAAGAGAAGCTGCGCGAGCGGTTCTCCACGACGGGCGTCGAAGTGCCGGTCGCGAAAGACGGCCTTTCCGTCTACGTCAACGCAGCGACGCCGGTCGATGAACTGACGCTGGATCAGGTCAAGCAGATCTTCCAGGGCAAAGTCACCAACTGGAAGGACGTCGGCGGACCGGACCTGAAGATCACGCCGTACTCGCGTGAAAACAGCTCGGGCACGTACGTGTTCTTCAAAGACGTGGTCCTGAAAGGCGGCGACTTCAGCCCGCGCGCGCAGACGCTTCCCGGCACCGCCGCGGTGGTGAACGCGGTGGCGCGTGACAAGACGGCGATTGGCTACGGCGGCGCGGCGTACGCGAAGGGCATCAAGGTCCTGCGCATCAAGAAAGACGCCGGCAGCCCGGCGATTGCGCCCAACGCGGCGACGGTCAAAGACGGCAGCTACGCGCTCGCGCGGAACTTGTTCTTCTACGTGCGCAACAAGCCCACGGGTGAGATCAAAGAGTTCATCGACTGGGTGCTGAGCGCGCAAGGTCAGGCGGTTGTGGTGAAGGTTGGGTACTTCCCGATTCACTGAGCGATTCCAAGGTTGAGAGCTGACGGGCGGCAGGATCGGAGACGGTTCTGGCGCCTGTTGGCGTTTTGGGTAGGCGACGGGCGAGCGGACTTGGCAAAAACGCCAGCGCACGAGTACCTCCGGACGATCGGGACTGCGCAGCGAGCCGGCGTCCAACCGAAAATGCCGGAGTGACGTCGCAATGCGGCGGATCGAGCCCGTCACACCACGGGGCGTGGAATCCGCGCTCTGGCCCCGCGTTACGGCAACCAGATTAAGGTTCGCGAGATGCGCGACCGATCCAGAGTCGCCGACTTTCAGAGTGAAGAAGGGGCCCTTGTGGTGGGCCCGCTCCCTAAGAATCTATCAGATCACCGGGAGACACCTCGTTCCACTCGACGGGAGGTGGCTCAAACTGCCGTCTCGGCTTGGGAATGGACCTGAAGTCGACTCACAAGTATTTGACATTGTAGACTTCTTTCGCGCTCATAACCGGTTTCAACTGACTTACTCGTGCTGGGGAGTTGCGGTGGCCAGCTCGGGTAAAACCCAATATTATTAGAGTGGATGTTGGGTGTGGTGAATCGGCAGGCCAGATTCAGGGCCCTCCTGTGCGCCGCGGGAGCGCCTTGTTGGGGCGGCTGTTGCTCGAGCTCCGACGCATGGTCGATTGACTCGCCTGCACCGAGTGTTAGCATGGCGCGGAAATTTGAGCAGGATCCAACGGTGACTCTTGATGTCACCGGCTCCC
>CAITYF010000060.1 GCA_903896545.1 uncultured Myxococcales bacterium
CCCAAAAGGAAGGAGGAGCGCGAGGAGGAAACTGCGTTTCCTCCTCGCCCCGGCGCGCCTGCGGCGCCGGCGCCGCCTTCCCGTTGACCCAAACCTCCCGCAAATACTCCGCCTTCACATCCTCCCGCAGCGCCGTCTCCAGCACCTCGCGCAGCTCATGCGACCACGGCCGGTCTTCCGCCGACTTCAGCGCCTGCCCCAGCGCCTGCAGCGCCGCCTCCCGCCGCCCCGACTCGCGCGTGACGTGTGCCACGTGCGTCCGCGTCCGGTAGAGCCACACCGCCAGCAGCACCACCAGCAGTCCCAGACCCAGCGCCAGATACCGCGCGAACTGGCTGCCTTCCACCGCGAGCCGCTGCAGGCGGGAGAGCAGCGTCGGCGGACCGTTGCCTGCGGTGTCGCGCTTGTCGATTTCCACGAACGCGTCCTGCATGCCCAGCATCGCCTCTTTGGTCATCGTCCGGAGCGTGGCGCCCAGCGCCGCTTGCGTCGCGGGATCGCGCAGGCCGTCGCGCAGCGCAGGCCCCAGGTCTTCCCGCAATGCGCCGCGCAGCGCCTGGTGAAGCGGCGCGTCCAGCGACTTCGCCAGCACCGTCACCGACCGCTCCAGCACCACCGCGACTGTATCGGCCAGATGCTGCTGGTTCTCCGGGCTCATCGCGCGCACGAGTGCCTCGTCCAGCGCTTGGCCGACGAGCTGCACAACCGCCGGTCCCAGCGTCGTCTGGAAGCTGTGCTCAATCGCCGCGACGATGCGCGCGAGGAACGCGTCGGCGAACTGCGTGATGCGGTCGGCGCGCTCCGGCTTGGAAAGTGCGTCCAGCGCGCCGTCGGTCAGCCGCGCCACCAGAAGCTGCGCGGCTTTTTGCACGTCGGGATTGCGCAGGATGTCGAGCAGCAGCTTCCGCGTCGCGTCGGTGTCGACCGCCTCCAGACTCGCTTGAATCACTTCGGGCGTCGCGCTCACGGCCGCCGCGCGTGCCATTTGCCCGACTGTGTGGGCGCATCCCGCGTGAAGGATCGCCACGAGGCAAGCCAGACGCAGCAGGCGCGGACGGGAAATCGGTAGGTGCGGCTCCATGGGTGGGCCTCCTCGGCCCGTAGAAACGACGTCGTGCGTATCGATTGGCAACGTAGGTGCCCGTGCAGGGGCGTCAAGCACGCTCCCAACGCACCGTTCCGACCACTATCCGCGGCGTGCGGTCGTTTCTCAAACGTGACGCGGACAACACCTTGGCATTTCCTAACACCGTCGCCCGGACTTTCTCATGGTCGCCCGCCCACCGTGTCCTTGTGTGACCGCAGCCGTCCATCCGGACGCGCAAGCACGCCAAGGACTTGCCATGACACCGACTCCCCTTCCCCTTCGCCCCGCTGTTTGGCTGCGAACGCTGGCCGCGCTCGCGCTTCTGACCGCCTGCACAACGACGACCGCGACGCCCGAATCCAGCGTGATTGCGCGCGTGGAGCTGTTCCAGACCGCGTCCAGCGCGCTCGCGACCACCGCGGTCATGGCCATCAAAGGGACGTACGGCACGACGTGTACCAGCCGCAGCGGGTCGTGGACGATTGCGCTGAACGGCTACAAATTGCCCACCGGCGAGAGTCCACTCACCGTCGTTCAAGGTGACACGACGTGTACGCTCTCCGTCACGGAAGTGCGCGTGGGCACCCCGACTGCCGCGTTGAGCTACCAGCCCGCCTCGCCCTTCCCGCTCGCCGCGAGCTACGCCGGTCAGCGCAACGCGTTTCTGCTCGACGGCGCCGGCGCGACGCAGTTCTTTGCCAACTTCCGCGTGCAGCCCGACCTCGCCTTCGTCGTCGACTTCGTGGTGCAGATGATCTACTCGGACAGCGTCAACGAGACCGACCTGAGCATCGGCGCGAACTCCGTCGTCACCCAAGGCACGGCGACTGCCGGCGCCATTCCTGCGCCCAATGCAACGCTCGCGCTCGCCGGGCTGAGTATCAGCGTGGACGCACACTCCATCGTCAAGACCGCAACGGGCACCGCGCTTTTGACCCAAGGCAGTGTGAACGCGTCCAGCTACGTGATCGACCTGGGCACCCTACCCATGCCGCCGACCTACGCCAGCGTCGATGCCGTCTTCACCAGCGCGACCAAGGCGCGCGTCACGCTGTCGGGCGCCACGCAAGCGATTGCCGCCGCCGAGTTCAACTTCATCGGGATGGACCTCACGACGCCCAAGAAGATCACCGTCATTTTGGCGAACGTGCAGAACATGGTGAGTTCCTATCAAGTGTTCGTCATCACCGTTCAACCCGGCGCTGGACCGGCTCCCGGCGCTGGACCTGCCCCCATCGCGTTGCGTTCAACGACCAGCTTCGCCGTGCTCGCGACGTCCGGCATCACGATTGGCGCTGGCGCTGCGATCACCGGCGACGTCGGCCTAACTCCGATGAGCGCCACCGGCTTGACCGGCTTTGCGCCGAAGATCGATTCCTCCGGCACGTTCGCGCGGTCAGGACTGGTCAACGGCAAAGTCCTCGCCGCCAACTACGCCGCGCCCACGCCCGCGCTTTTGGCCATCGCCAAGGCCGACATGCAAGCAGCGTACGCGGACGGAGCAAGCCGCCCCACGCCCGACGGCATCAACCTGAACGGCGGCGAACTGGGCGGAACCACGATCATTCCCGGCCTCTACAACTGGAGCGGTGCGGCGCTGATGACAACCGACGTGACGCTGAACGGCGGTCCGAACGACGTGTGGATCTTCCAGGTCGGCGGCGCGCTGTCCATGGCCGCAGGCGCGCAAGTGCACCTCACAGGCGGCGCGCAGCCAGCGAACGTCTTCTGGGTTGCGCTGGGGGCGGTCGCGCTGGGCGCGGGGGCGCATCTGGAAGGGAACGTGCTGAGTCAGGCGGCGATTTCGACGGGGGCTGCGGCGACGATTACCGGTCGGATGCTGAGTCAGGCGGCGGTCACGATTGCCGCGGGGAGTGGGGTGAAGGTGCCGGGGCAGTGAGGGGTTGTCGGCGCAAGCCGAGCCCACGGGCTGGACGTGTGGCGCGGTGTTGCCGGCGTGGTCGCCGAGCGCACACGTCGTGCAGGGTCCCGTCGCGCTCCACGCCCAACCGCCAGGCGAAGCGGGTCCCGTCCCGGCAAGCCCGCCGCGCGCGAATACGTGGAGCGATGAAGCGGTGGGCGCGGCAGATGGTGGGCGAGCGGCCAGTGTCGCGGAGGATTCACTGAATTCGCCCTACCCGCCCTGCCAAATCGCCCACGAATCCACGCAGCGGCCGGGGACAAGCCGCCGGCCCTACGGTGGGGGCAGACCGCCCGCACCCCTCAATTCCCCACAAACCCCATCCACAGATTCGTCGTCTCCCCCATCCGCGAAAACACAAAATACGGCTCGTACTTCTTGCTATCCGCCTTCAGCACCGTGATCGTCAGGTTCAGCACGTCGCCGTTCTGCCCCGTCGCCTTGTTGTCGCCATCCCAGTCAAACTGCAATTGCGGCGCGCTCTGCAGGTACCACGTGGCGTAGTCGGTCGCCCAGACTTCCCACGGACCATCAGTCGGCGCGTCGCTGAAGAGGTGAACGGGCACGACCACCGAGTTTCCCGTCGTGATGTGCACGCCAGCGACCTTGTATGCGCCAACTTTCACCGTGTCCGGCGTTTCCGGCGCGGCGTTGAAGTACGGTTCCTTGCCGTTGGTCGGCTGGCACGGATTGTGTCCCGCTGCCGCCGCCGCATTGGACCAGGAACGTTCGCCTGTGTAGTCCTTGTCTGGCCACTGGTACGGGTCACCTTCCGCCCACGTGCACAAATCGCCAATCTCCGGTCCACCGGCAATCGTTCCCCACGCCGCGTGCGCCGCATCGACCTTGGACCACGCCGGCGCGTAGCCATCGGGGTCCGTCGCCGCCTCCAGAAGCTCGTGCGACGTACTGACCATGAACACGTGCGCCAAGTCGACCTGCGGTCCGGCAAAGCCGGGGCACGCCGGAATCGCGGCGTACGGCACTTTCACCTTGCCCACGGTCAGTATCGAGTGATACGCGCCAAAGTCCTTGCAGCTTTTGCCGCCGGTCTGAGGCTCCGTAATCGTCACACCGAGCGGGTAAACGAGCACGTAGATCGTGTGCGCATCCGGCTTGCCCCACAGCGCGGGCTCGTCGGTCAGCTGGGCAATGAGAAAGTCTTCCAGTTCCTTGTCCGTCAGCGTCGGCGTCGGCGTGATCGCCAGATGAATGGGCGCGTCGACGACGAGGTCGCCCACGCCGTACTCCGCGGTCACGGCGGTCCAATACGGCGAACCGGCGATGTCGGCGACGAACTGTTCGGCCAACGGACGCTGCGGATCGCCGTCAAACGTGATCACGCGGGCGTGCGGCTGGGCGAGCACGCTGCCTGAGCCTTTCTCGACCTGCGGCGCTGGCGGGTGATCAGCGATCGCGAACGGGACGTCAGGCGCAACGTCGGCGCTGACATCTGGGGCAACGTCCGCGGCGTCTTGCGCGACGTCCGCCGCGGCGTCGGCTTCCGTGGCGGGTAGCGTTGCCGATGAACCACAGGCAGCGAGGGCAAGACTGCCGACAAGGAGGAAGCGGAGCGCAACGGGAAAGAAAATCGCGAACATGAAGGCTCCGTGGGATCCGCAAGAGCGGACGTTGAAGGATGCGGGGCACGGTGGGGGCCGTCAAGGCGAGCATCCCGCTGTGTATTGATATTTGTCTAGTTCACAAACATCACCTGCTTACGGAGACCACCAGGCGAAGCGGGTCCCGTCCGAAACCAGCGTTCGCGCGCGGCCAGTTGCGCACGAGCACTCGCTGAAAAAAGCCCTCCTTGCACCGTCTGCGCCGCAGAGCCGCGTCAGGTCCGCGCAACACCCCTTGCCATCCGCCCCCATAACCGGCAAAACCGCTTCCCCGCCTCAGGAGCCACGCCATGACCGACCAGCCCCGCGAAATTGAGAATCTCCCGCCCCGCTACGACTTCACGACCATCGAGGCGAAGTGGCAGAAGCACTGGCTGGAGCACAAGACGTTCCGCACGACGACCGACTTGGGCAAGAAAAAGGCGTTTGTGCTCGACATGTTCCCGTACCCGTCCGGCGCGGGCCTGCACGTGGGTCACCCCGAAGGCTACACGGCGACGGACATCTACAGCCGCTTTCTGCGCATGACCGGCCACAACGTGCTGCACCCGATGGGCTGGGACGCTTTTGGCCTGCCGGCCGAGCAGTACGCCATTCAGACCGGCACGCACCCAGCGCAAACGACGCAGGTGAACATCAACACGTTCCGGCGGCAGATTCAGTCGCTGGGCTTTTCCTACGATTGGGACCGCGAGGTCGATACGACCGATCCGACGTACTACAAGTGGACGCAGTGGATCTTCTTGCAACTCTTCAAGAAAGGCCTCGCCTATCAGGCGGAAATCCCGGTGAACTGGTGCGCGGCGCTGGGCACTGTGCTGTCCAATGAAGAGGTGATTGACGGCAAAAGCGAGCGCGGTAGTCACCCCGTCGTGCGCGTGCCGATGCGCCAGTGGATGCTGAAGATCACGGCGTACGGCGATGAACTGCTGAATTCCGTGGAGACGCTGGACTGGCCCGAAGGCATCAAGGCGATGCAGCGCAACTGGATCGGTCGGTCCGAAGGCGCGGAAGTTGACTTTCAGGTCGTCGGAGACGCTGGCACGCTGCGCGTCTTTACGACGCGTCCGGACACGCTCTTTGGCGCGACCTACATGGTGCTGGCGCCCGAACACGCGCTGGTAGAAAAGCTGACGACGCCCGCGCAAAAGGCGGCCGTGGAAGCGTACGTGGAAGCGGCGCGGCACAAGTCCGAGCGCGACCGTCAGGCGGATGTGAAAGAGAAGACCGGCGTCTTTACCGGCGCTTTCGCGTTGAACCCGCTGACGGGCAAACAGATTCCGATCTGGATCGCCGATTACGTGCTGGGCGGCTACGGCACAGGCGCCATCATGGCCGTGCCCGCGCACGACGAACGCGATTTTTCGTTTGCCCAACAATTTGGCATACCTATCGTGCAAGTGGTGAGCCAAGATGGCACAAAGTGGACGGAGACGCCGAAAGAGGCGCTGACCGAACACGGCGTCGCGGTGAATTCCGCGCAGTTTGATGGGCTTCCGACCATAGCCGTGAAGAAAGCGGTGACGGATTGGCTGGTCGCAGAAGGCATCGGCGAGCGCAAGGTGAACTACAAGCTGCGTGACTGGGTCTTCAGCCGTCAGCGGTACTGGGGCGAGCCGATTCCGATTTTCTACCCGGTCATCTCCGCGGTCGATGGCGGCACGCTGCGTGAAGCCGGGCTGACGCCGGAAAACGTCGCGGATCTGGTGGAGCAAGGCTCGTGGCGCATCGACTACGCGACTTCGCACGCCGTGCCCGAGTCGTCGCTGCCGCTGACCTTGCCGCCGACCGACGACTTCCTGCCGACGGGCAACGCCGAACCGCCACTGGCGAAGTGCCACGCGTGGCGCTTTTTTCAGGAAGACGGCAAGTGGTTCGCCCGTGAAACGAACACGATGCCGCAGTGGGCGGGATCCTGCTGGTACTACCTGCGCTACATCGACCCGCGTAACCCGGACGCGCTGGCGAGTCAGGAATCGCTGAACTACTGGCTGCCGGTGGACCTGTACGTCGGAGGCGCGGAACACGCCGTGCTGCACCTGCTCTACGCGCGGTTCTGGCACAAAGTGCTCTACGATCTGGGCGTTGTGCCGACGGCGGAGCCGTTCCAGCGGCTCATCAACCAGGGCATGATTCTGGGCGAAGACGGCGAAAAGATGTCGAAATCGCGTGGCAACGTCATCAATCCGGACGACGTGCTGCGCGAGCACGGCGCCGACACGTTCCGGCTGTACGAAATGTTCATGGGCCCGCTGGAGCAGGTCAAGCCGTGGTCGACGCGCGATATCGTTGGCAGCAAGCGGTTTTTGCAGCGCGTGTGGAATCTGTTTGAGAAACCGTACACCGACGACGCGCCCGACGCGGCGACCCTGCGCGTGCAGCATCGCTTGGTGAAGAAGGTGACGGAAGACAGCCAAACGCTGCGTTTTAACACGGCGATTTCGGCGATGATGATTGCGCTCAACGAGTTCTCTGCCCTGCCCGTGCTGCCGCGGCAGACGGCGGAGGTGTTCGCGCTCGTGCTCGCGCCGTACGCGCCGCACTTGGCGGAAGAGCTGTGGGAAAAGCTGGGGCACCCGCCGAGCGTCGGTCTGGCAACGTGGCCGACGTTTGACGAAGCGCTGTGCGTCGACGATTCCGCAGAAATTCCGGTGCAGGTGAACGGCAAAGTGCGCAGCAAATTGACGGTGAAGAAAGACACGCCCGCGGACGAGCTTTCGCGCTTGGCGCTGGCCGATCCGGCGATCCAGAAGTGGACGGACGGCAAAGAGATTCTCAAAGTCATCCCCGTGGTGGGTCGCATGGTGAGCATCGTCATCAAGGGGTAACCGGCGATGGCGGAGCTGCAACTGGTGCTGCGTGACTGGCCGATGCCCGACGTGCGTTTGGCCGCGCCGATCTTTGCCCAACATGCGGGCGGCACGGCGGCGGATCGCGCGCAACAGCTGGCGCGCTGCCGGGGCATCGCTGCGGATCGCTTGGATGAAACGGCGGCGCGTGCGGTCGTACGCGCGTGGGCGGACGTCGGCATCGTGGCGTGGGCGCTGCCGCTGACGATTCTGCCGGAATTTGCCCGTCCGGTCGTCGCGCGCATCGTGGACCTGCGGGAGCCAGACGTTCTTGTGGCGCAAATCAGCCTTTCAGGGCCGCCAGAGCGCATTCCGGCGCGGCAAGTGGTGCTGGCGCTGCCCGGTCGGTGGCAGTCGACGCAGCAGATTCAGGAGCAAGCGGCCAAGAAGAAGACAAGCGCGGTCGGCGTGATGTTTGACGTGGCGACGACGGGCGGCATCAAGACGATGTTGCAATCGCGCCCGTCGACCAACGCGCCGGGCAAAGTCGTGGAGCAGCAAACCGACGAGCCGATGCTGGAGCTGGCGACCGTGGCACCGGCGCGGCGTATCCACGTGTTCGCGCGTCGTCTGGACTACCGGACGCTGCCAGAGACGCGAGAGCGGGTCGAGGACAACTGGCGTCTGTGGCTGGCGCAACTGCAGCGCGCGGTGCGCCCGGACGTGGCCGGCGCTGAACGGCTGGCGAAGATGCTGGCGACCGGTCAGGTGGATCGGGACGCGCTGGTGGCCGACGCGAACGACCTGGGGCGCACGGGACGCTGGCTGATGCTGCGCGCGATGGCGGCGCGAATGGTGGGGTGAGCGAGGGGGAGGCAGCACGCGACGGCGCAGGGGCCACGACCGCGCATCGCCCTGCCGTTACCGTCCCGCGAGTTCCGCCAGCGCCGCGTCGACCGCCGTGAACACTTCACTGTTCCCGTCCTGCGCGTACGCCGCGAGGTTCGTCGTCAGTTCGTCCGCGCGGTCCAGAAGTTCCTGCACGTCCGCGTGCGTTACCGACTCGCGGCAGAGTCCAAAGCCGAGCTTCTGCAGGTAGCGCGCGTTGAGAATTTGCTCAAACTGCCCTTCCAGCGGCACGGAAAGCATCGGTTTGTGCAGAAAAACGGCCTCGCCCATCAACGAGAACCCGCCGCCTGCGATGACCGCGCGTGCCGACGCCAGATCGTCCACAAATCCCGTCTCCGAGAACGGCTGATGCGACAAGTTTCCGTCGGTCTCCTGCGCCGCAATTCCGCGCCGCACACCGTACACGCGGAAATTCACCTGCGGGAACGACTTCAGCACGCCCTCCAGCGTCTCTGCGCTGTCCGCCGAGGAATACACAAGCACGTGAGAACCGTCCGACGGCTTGGCCGCCAGGACTTCCGGCCGCAGGATCGGCGCGACGAGCGTTGTGCGCTCCTTACGCACCGGCGGGCGGAAAAACGTCGTCACGATGTAGCGATCGGAGCCCGGCAACTTCGACTTCACGATGCCCTTGGCCAGCAGAAATTCCGCCTTGTGCCCCTCCAGAACATCGTCTTCGTGCGTGCACCGGTTGATCACCTGCATGTTGTCCACGCTGATGACCGGCACGTGGTGCGACTTGGCGTAGAAGTACGACCACGACTCAAAGTCAGAAATCACAACTTCCGGCGTAAAATCATCGAGCTGACGATACGCCTTCTCCAGAAGCGGTGCCTCGCGCAGCAGATCGACGAGGTTGGACCACGCGGTCTTGCCCTTTTTCACCACGTTGTCTTCATAGACCAGATGCCAGCCGTGCACGCGGTGAACGCCGCTGAAATGCTTGGACAACATCGCGTGCGCGCGGCCGCTCACGAGCACGTGGACTTCGTGACCTTGCGCGAGGAGGTGCTCGATGACGACGCGACTGCGCGTCGCGTGTCCCATGCCTTCGCCGACGACGCCGTAGAGAATCCGCATGTTCAGTCCTTTCAGCAGCCAGGTTGGTCGACGCACGCCGGGTCAGCGCAGTCTACGCGGCCGTTGCCATCGTCGTCGAGGCCATTGGCGCAAGATTCCGGAACGAATTCCTGACTGAAGTTCAGGTTGTCGACGAACCAGCCTTTGCCTTGATTGCCCCAGTTGGACGGCGATGCAAGCGAGAATTCCACGCGGAAAATGTGGCCAGCGACTTTGGGCTCGTCCAACGAGACGCCACGCCAGACGCTCTGGCATTGGCCGTTGCACGCGCTGATGGACTTGGATAGCAGAAACTGATCAAGGACTTGATTCGTCGCGACGTCGCGCAACACAACGAGGGGCACATCCTGCTTGCCGTCGCCAAAACCGGTGCCACCAGGCAGAGGACCGTCCAGCTGATACCACGTGTCAAATGCAAGACGGGGCACGCCGTGCGGCTCGGTCGCATCGATCGCCGGCGACTTCGCGACGAGTGTGGGCGCGACGGGGCAGTAGAAGCTCGTTGTGCTGCTGCAGTACGTTGCGCCGTCGTTGTAGTTCAGCGTGCAGCCGTGGGCCGCGCTGTTGCTGAGCACGGGCGACTGGTCGACCGCCCACACGACCGCGGTGTTCGTCGGCGCGGGCAGGCTCCAGCCAACGGTTGATTCGCCGCAAGCGAAAGCGTCCGAGAAGAGCGTGCAGGAAGCGACCGCAGGTGCGCACAGACCGACGTGGCAGACGCTGTCCGTGGTGCAGGCGATGCCGTCGTCACACACCGTGCCGTCGCTGACGGAGACGAACGCGCACGCGCCTGTTGCGGGGTTGCACTGGTCGGTGGTGCAGGCGTTGTTGTCGTCGCAGAGTGCCACGGTTCCGGCGGCACAGATTCCGGCTGCGCACGCATCTCCCACGGTGCACGGGTTCGCGTCGTCGCAAGAGCTGACCGCGGGCGCCCAGCTACACGTCCCGTCGACTGGGTTGCACACGTCGACCGTGCAAACGTTGCCATCGTTGCATAGGCTGGCAGCGACGGACGCGCCGCCGCAGCTCAACCCGACGCACGCGTCGTTGTTTGTGCAGGCGTCTCCGTCGTCGCACGGCGTCGCAACGCCGATCGGCGTGTGACCGCACACGCCCGACGTCACATCGCAAGCGTCGGCGCTGCACGGATTGCCGTCGTCACACGGCACGGCGGTTCCGACGCACGCAGCGTTGACGCAGACCTCGGCCGTGGTGCACGGATTGCCGTCGTCGCAGCCGCCCAGCTTCGGATACCAACTGCACGTGCCGCTGCCCGGCGCGCAGACGTCGATGGTGCACAAGTTGCCGTCTTCACACGTCGCGAGCGCGCCGCCCTGACACACGCCGGACGCGCACTTCTCAAAGACCGTGCACGCGTTGCCGTCGTCGCACGCTGCGGCGTTTGCGCTGTGGACACAGCCGGCCACGGAGTCGCAGCTATCGTCGGTGCATACGTTGGCGTCGTCACAGTTCGTGCCACTGGTGATGGCTCCGGAGACGCACTTGCCGTTGCTGCACGCATCCTGCCCCGAACACATGTCGCCGTCTTCACACGGTTCGGCGTTGGGCAGCCAGTAGCAGCCTTTGACCCACGTCGGATCGCAGTGGTCGTCCGTGCAGCTGTTGCCGTCGCTGCAGTCCGTTTTTGCGCCGGTTTGGCACTTGCCCACGCTGCAACTCCCGGCGCCAGTGCACGCGTCTGCGGTGCTGCACGTCGCGCCGTCGGCGACGGGCGTGAACACGCAGCCCATCGGGGCCACACACGTCCCCACGGTGCACGGGTTGCCGTCGTCGCAGCCCTTGACTCCGGTTGTGACGCACTGGCCGTTCTGGCATTGAGCCAACTCGCAGCCATCGCCGACGCTACACGCCAGCGCGTTGTCCGTGTGCGTACAGCCTGCTTGCGCGTCACACGTGTCGTTCGTGCACGGGTTGTTGTCGTCACAGTTCGTTGCCGCGCCGGGCAAGCAGACGCCGCCTGCACACGTGTCGTCGACGGTGCACGCGCTGCCGTCGTTGCACGCGCCGGACGCAGCTGTGTGCAGACACACGCCGGCTGTCGAATCGCAGCCATCCGCCGTGCACGGCGACCCGTCATCGCAGCTTTTGCCCGCGCCGGGCTGACACGCACCGCCGGCGCACAGGTCGCCGATGGAACACGCGTTGCCATCGTCGCAGGGCGTTGTGGTTTCCAGGAATTGGCAGAGTCCAGTCTGCGGGTCGCAGAGGTCGTTCGTGCACGGGTTGCCATCGTCGCAGACCGTGACGACGCCGGCCTGACAAGTGCCGTCGCCGCACTGCGCGCCGGTTTGGCAGAGGTCCAACAGGGTACACGGCGCGCTGTTGGGCGTCTGCGTGCAGCCGACTCCTGGCACGCACGGGTTGTCCGTACAGACGTTTCCGTCCTCGCAGTCGAGCAACTGGCCTGCCACACACACGCCGACTTTGCAGCTGTCACCCAACGTGCAGGTATTCCCGTCGTCACACGGGCCGCTGGCCGGCGAATGCGCGCAGCCGCCTTGCACGCACGTGTCGATGGTGCACGGTAAACCGTCGTCGCAGTCGAGCATCAAGCCTTGCGTGCACTGTCCGCTCAAGCAGACGTCGGCGTGCGTACACGCGTTGCCGTCTTCACACGGGCTACCATCGGCGGCACCGGTCAAACTGCAGACGCCGGCTGTGCATAGCGCAACCTGACATGGCGCGAGCCCGGCCGATGGCAGGCAATCCGCGTTGACGGTGCAAAGCGGCAGGCCTGCATCTGCTGCGGTCGTCACGTCAGACGGCAAGGTCGCGTCATCCGTCACGACGTCAGGCGCGGCAACGTCGGGCGTCTCCCCCGTGTCGGGCGCGACATCAACCACTTCGGCTGCATCTGGTGGCATCGCGACGTCGACGTCAACCGCGGCGTCGCCACCATCAAACGCGTCTTCGCTGTCCACGCTGTCGAACGCGTCTGCACCCTCGGCGTCCGTCGCGCCGACGTCGGTTGCTGCTGTATCCGCATCCAAGGCGGCATCGGTTCCGTTCGCGGCTTCCACGCTGTCCACTGCGCTTGGCGTGGCATCCGCATCGGCAGCCTCGGCGTCCGTCGTCACCTCAACCAACAAGTCGTGATCGCCGCAAGCCACCAGCGCGCCCGTCATCAGCACCGGCACGAGGCGCACACCAAGCCATCGCCAAGCGCGCAAAAAGTGCACGCCAGCGGGCTTTCTCCGCGGCTTCGAACGGTGGCTGAGCAGAACGGACATGGCCCCCTTGCGCCGGAATTCGCTGCGCGCGCAACAATCCCTTAGCATTGCAGGTTTGGCCCGTTGCTGAACATCGTCAAGGGGGGGCCGCGAAGCGCGATGCAGGCTTCACACCTCATCATGCTTTTGTCTTTTCAGGTTGCAAGGTTACGACGCAAGCGCGTTTCGTGACATTGTGTGAACGGGGTCGACATGGAAACGCAAAAACCGCCAGTTCCCAACTATGTGACACCCGCGGGGCACCTGAAACTCGTCCAGGAGCACAGTCATCTGGTCAAGCGTGAACGACCGCGCGTGGTGCAGGAGGTGGCTGAAGCGGCCGCGCAAGGCGACCGTTCGGAGAACGCAGAGTACATCTACGGCAAGAAGCGACTGCGCGAGATCGACCGGCGCGTGCGGTTTCTGGAACAGCGCTTGGACGCGGCGCAGATCGTTGATCCCAAAGCACAGACGCGCCGCGATCGCGTGTTCTTTGGCGCGACGGTGCAGGTGGAAGACGAAGTGGGACTTCCACGGACCTGGACCATCGTCGGCGAGGACGAGACGGACGCCGACACCGGACGGATCAGCCACCGATCGCCGATTGGTCAAGCTCTTTTGGGCAAAGGACTGGACGACGAGATCAAGGTTCGGACACCCGGTGGCGAGCGCGTGTACCTGATTTGCGCGATTGCGTACGCGTAGCCGATCCGCCTACGCGTGGACGAACGGCGCGGGCGTCTTGGGACCGTTCTGCACGAAGTGGTCCACACCGATCCGCATGTCCTGCAGCGTGCAAATGCGCCGGAACACGTCCAGCTCATGCGCGAGTCCCTCATCCAGCGAGTGCGCGGCGCCCCATGCGATCGCTTCGCAGAGCAGCGCGTCGACCGCACGCGAACGGTGACCGATGTCCACGTCGGCGAGCGGCTCGATTTCGTCCGTAATCGACGCGCTATCGATCTGCGTCCACGCAATGTCGCCCGCCGCCAGCGCCGCCACGCGATTCACGGCGACTTCCAGCAAGTCCGCGGGACCGGCGAGCTCCGAGACCAGACCGCTCGACAGCGCCTCATCCGAGCCCAGCGAACCGCCCGTACGCAGCAACACCTGCGCGCGGTCCAGACCAATCAGGCGCGGCAACCGCTGCGTGCCGCCTGCTGCGGGAATGATGCCGAGATTCACTTCGGGTAGACCACAGAGGACCTTCTGCTTGGCGACCGCGACGCGCTGGTGGCACGACATCGCGAGTTCCAAGCCGCCGCCAAACGCCAAGCCATTCAACGCCGCCACAATCGGCTTCGGACTCAGCGCGATCACGCGTTCAACATCCTGAGCCAGCTTCGCAATCGCGTACCCGTCATCCGGCGTCTGCACTTTGTGCAGTGCGTTGATGTCCGCGCCCGAAATGAACGCCTTGGGACCATACCCAGAAATCACCGCGCCGATGATGCGCGAATCGCTGAGGACACCCGCCACGGCTTCCGCAATTTTCTCGTAGGTCAGATGATTCAGCGCGTTCAGCACCTTTGGACGGCGAATCCGGATGAGCCGCACGATACCGTCGTGCGTCTGGCGGTCCTCCAACACGATCGGCGACGGCTCAAAGGGCAGCCCGGCGATCACCTGCAACCGCAGCGAGCGCGGCACCGCCATCGTCTCGTGCGCGGCGGCATATTGCTCGACCAGCTTGAGCGCGTGCTCGACGCCCAACTCGTTCGCCAACCGGCACGGTCCCTTCAGGTCCAGCGCGGTCTCGATGCAGAGCTCGTAATCGCCCAACGCGATGATGCCCGTGTCGACAATGCCAAACGTTATGCCCAGATACGCACCGCGCAGTGCGTCGATAATCTTCTGGTTCTGTTCGTAGCCCAGCGTCACAACTTCACCGCGACCCGCGGTCTGCCATTTGCCCGCCGCGCCTTCAGCCGCCAGCAGATCGTTCAGCAACTTCGGAGACTTGTACCACGGCGACGACCACTCGCGCGTCGCAAAACGCGTGTACATTGTGTCCAGACCGTGCTGCGTGATCGGATTGCCACCCGTCAGGTTCATCGCCGTGAACGGGCCGACCGTCATGCCGAGCGCCTCGCGCGCCGCCCAATCGACTTCCTTGACCGTGCCCAGACCTTCTTCCACGGCCAGCGCTGCCGCTTGGAAAATCCCTTCAAAAATTGGATCCGCGGCGTAGCCGTAGCGCGACTTCACGGCGATGGGCAGCTTGCCAACGACCTCATAAAACAGCATCAGCCACGCGGCAATTTCCGGCGCCGTGTCCGCGCCAGAGACCACTTCCACGATCAAATTGCGTTCCGCCGGGAAGAAATAGTGCGCCACCGCGGCACGGCTTTTGTCCGCCAGCGTCGCGAAGATCCGCTCAGGCTCCAGGTGCGAGCTGTTCGACAGCAGAATCGCGTCTGGCGCCACCAGCTTTTCAACCTGCGCGAAGATGCGACCTTTCAGGCCTTCATCCTCCGTCGCCGCTTCCACGACCAGATCCGCGCCAACGATCTGGTTGTAATCGCTGGTGAAGGTCAGGGCCACTTTCATCGCCTCGACCTGCGCCGGCTTGAACGCACCGGTTTCCGCGCCCTTGTCGATTTTTTTCCACGTGCGCGCCTTGCCCGCGGCCAGCGCCGCCTCGCTGACGTCGACCACGGTCACCCGCGTGTCGTTCAGAACTTTGGCAAAGTGCAGCGCGATGTCCGGACCGATCTGGCCAGAACCAATGACAGCGACGTGGGAGATGGTGCGGTGGGCGAAGGTAACAGGCATGGGGAATCCTCGGAGGTGGACGAACGGGCCGGCCCGCATGCTAGGTTGGCAAGCGCGTCCCCGCAAGGTGCGGTGTCACGGAAGCGTCGCGCGGCTGTTTCGCGCGGGTCGCCATCGCGGTATGCTGTGCGTCCATGATCGACCTACCCCTCCAGTATGGCCGCTACCTGCTCCAGCAACGGCTAGGCCGCGGCGGCATGGCAGAAGTGTTCCGTGCGACTGTGGAAGGACCCGGCGGATTCTCTCGTTCCGTCGCCATCAAGCGCATCCTGCCGGAATACGGTCAAGACGAGTGGTTCACCCGCATGATCGCCGACGAAGCGCGGATCGTGAGCCGTCTCGCGCACCCAAACATCGTGCAGATCCTGGATACCGGTCAGATCGATGACAGTTGGTTCATCGCATTCGAGTTGGTCGACGGCACGGATCTGTTCCAGCTCCTGCAGCGCATCTACGCCCGCGGGCAAGCGCTGCCGCCCCATTTTGCCTGCTTCATCGTGGCGGAAGTCGCTGCCGCTCTTGATCACGCGCACAGCCGCCGCGACGAACAAGGCCAACCGCTGGGCATTGTGCATCGCGATGTGAGCCCGCAAAACGTGCTGTTGTCGTGGTTGGGCGAGGTCAAGCTCGGCGATTTTGGCATTGCCCGCGCCAAGGAACGTTCGAGCGACACGCAGGCCGGAACGATCAAAGGTAAGATCTACTACATGAGCCCTGAGCAAGCGCGGGGCGAACGCGTGGACCATCGCAGCGACCTCTTTAGCGCGGGCATTTTGCTGTACGAGGCGCTGTGCACGCAGCCACTGTACGACGACGACGATGCGCTGCACTTGCTGGAGACTGTGGGTGCCGGTCGGTGGAAGTGGCCAAGCGACGCGGAGTTGCGGATTCCGGCAGAATTGCGACAGGTCGTGACCACGGCGCTGACGCCCGATGTGAACCTGCGGTTTCAGAGCGGGCGGACGATGCGCGAAGCGATTCTCGCAGCGATGGAAACGTGCGGTCTGCGGACCGATCGCGACGCCTTCGCGGCGTGGCTACGCGAACAAAATGAAGTGCCAGACGACCAGCCGCCCGATCCGAAGCGCGTGACCGAAGACCGTCGCTGGCATTCTTCGCATCGCGTGCAGGCGGCCGTGAGCAAGGCGACGCTGGACGAGCGGCAGGAGGCGACGCTGGCGCACCTGACCCCGCCGCTGCGGGCGATCGAGCCGAACCCGCAAGCCGTGCGTCGGGACCCGCCGAATTTGGCGCCGCCGCCCCAGCCAGTAGCAGCGCCGCCGGCCGTCACGCCGCGTATCGCGAACCGCGCGCCGCCGGCGAGCTGGCACTTGCCTGAAGTGATTATCGCGGAGCCCGCAGCGCTGCCGACGGTGAACGAACCGCACGGGTCGGATCCCGCCAGCGTCGGGTTAATCACCGCAACGACATTCGTCTGGCTTGTCGCGATCGTGCTCGGCACGCTCGCCGCGCTCATGGCGCGCGAGTAGCGCCTCCTTCAAAGACAACGCGCTCTGGATGCGCGTACACGTTCGCGCGTCCTGGTCGCACAAAGCCAAGCAGCGTGATCCCAGCCCTTTCGGCAACTTCAACTGCCAAAGACGACGGTGCACCGACCGCGACGATGACCGGTAGCCCCGCGAGCGCGGCCTTTTGCACCAACTCGAAGGCAACGCGACCGCTGAGCACCAGAATGTGGCCGTGCAACGGCAGCCGTCCCGCCAACAGAGCCGCGCCGATGAGCTTGTCCACGGCGTTGTGGCGGCCGACGTCTTCCCGCACGTCCAACAGCGTGCCATCGGCCAGAAAGAGCCCGGCGGCATGCAGGCCGCCTGTCAGATCGAAAGCCACCTGACGGGTACGCAGCGCGTCCGGCAATGTCTGCAACAGCGCGAGCGGAACCCGCAGCTCCGTCGACGCGACCTGCGACGGCACGTCGAGCACGTCCAGCTCAGCCTTCCCGCACGCGCCGCACGCCGCGCTGGTCAGCCGCACGCGCTGATGCTCTTCAACGGGTGCTGGCGCCGCGTCGGTCAGGTACAGGGTCACGGCTTCCGCCAGCGCTTCGCAGTGCGCCAGGTCACCTGGTCCCGCGATCGCCGCCTCTGAGAATGCCAACCCGACGGTCAGCGCGAGGTCATCGCCCGGTGTCCGCAGCGTAATCCCTAAGTTCCGCGTCAGGTCGCCGCGGCGCAACTGCATCTGCAACGGCGCCTCGATCGCCAGCGCGTCCAGCGTCGAATCGCCATGACCATCGCGCACCTGCAGGACATCACGCACCCGCACAACGTGACGCTCGCGCTGGAGCGCGGCCAAGTCGGCTTGCGTGTTCACCCGCCGCACCAGCGGCCAGCCCGCCGGCAGGGGCTCGGCACGTGCATCGACGGCATCAAGCAGCGCCCAAAGCGAGGTTGTTCCGGACTGGATCGCCGCCTCGACGACCGGCAGCGCGTCGGTGTGCCACAGACTCGGCAGCGGCTGCCAGCGGCTATCCCGCCACGCGACAGCCCGCCGCCCCGGCAGAGCTTCGCGCGCCAATTCGCGCAGCTGCGCGTCGTGCAGGCCAACCTGATCACAAGCGGCAAGCCACAGCCAGCCGTGCCCGCGATGCCGCAGCGCCGCCAGAAGGCCTTGCGTCGGCCCTTGCAGCGGCTGCCGATCCAGAACGAAGGGCAAGCGCAGTGGAGCGAGGCGGTCCGGTCGGTCGACGACGGCAATCGTCGCGCTCACGATCTCCTGAAACGGCGCAATCGCGTGGAAAATCAGCGGCACGTCGTCCAGCCGCGCCAGCGCCTTGTCAGCACCAAAGCGGCTGCTCTGGCCGCCCGCCAGCACGTAGAGCGGCCATTCGCTCGTGGACTGCTGGGGATTCGCGGTGGTCATCATCAGGCTCCGTCGCGCCAACCGCGTGCGGTGTGCTAGCCTATGGAACATGATTCCTTGGTTCGACGCTAGCACCTTCACTGTCCTCCGCACCCCGGTTCCCACGCAAGGTCTTCTCGCCATCGTGGGAATTGCCATCGGCCACTACGTCTTTTCCCGCTGGTTGCAGCGCCACCTCCGCCTGACCCCGCTGCGTGCCGACCAATTTGGCTTCGCGACCGTGACGGCAGCGGTCCTCGTCGGGCACCTCGTGGCGGTCGTCCTGACCGGCTCGTATGCGGCGATCCTGCAAGTCGCCGCGCCGCAATCCTCGCTGGGCGCGCTGTTTGGCGGCGGTCTGATCGGATTGTGGCTTATCTGGCACTGGGAGTTGGACGTGCCGGTCGTTCTCGATGCCGCCGCTTGGGCGTTCCTGCACGGTTGGCCGTTCGTTCGGCTGGGCTGTGTGCTCGTCCACGATCACCCGGGCCGCGTGTCCAGCCTGCCGTTTGCTGTCGCGTTTCCAAGTGGTTCCCGTCTGGACATCGGGCTTTTGGAGTGGGTTGGGTGCCTCGGCATGCTCGCTTTCGGGCGGTTGTTGATGCGCAGCGCCCCCATCCAGGGGCGGCTGGCGGCGTGGGCGACGCTGCAGTTCTCCGCCCTGCGCCTGATCCTCGAATTTTTGCGGGTCGACAGCGTCCAGGACCTTACCCAACCTGCGAATCTCACGTCGATTCTGACGTGCTTGGCCGGCCTCATCATCGGCGCGTTCCTGTGGCGCATTTCACGCCCGGTGGCCGCCGATCCCGAGTAGCGTTGGCGTCTCCGCCGTGGTAGAGTTGGCCGATCGTGGCAAGCGCTGCGTGCGACAAATCGCAGGCAGAGCGCACGGCCTATATGACTTTTGACGGCGCGAACAAGACGGTAGGCATGAGCAAGATCTCGCAACCGCTATTTTGGAAACGGAACTCGCAGACCACACGCGTGGTTGCGGCGAGCCAGTTGTTGCTGATGGCCTCGTCGGTGCTCTTCACCGCGGGCTGCAACGACTACCCCGTGCACAGCCTGCTCGACAGTTTTGGCGCGCGCGTCACCAGCAGCTTGAAGAACAAAGACCCGGTCAAGTTGGACTTTTTGTGGGTGATCGACCACTCGACGTCGATGTGCAAACAGCAGCGCATCTTGTCCCAGGGCTTTGACGACTTCATCGCGAACCTCGGCAAGTTGGGACAGGTTGACGCGCAAATGGCCGTCGTGACCGTGCAGCAGATCGCCGACCCGTCCACGGCGAGTGGCAGCGTGACTGTAAAAAAAGTCGGTGAATTCAACCACACGGCCGCGACGAGCTTCCCGCCGAACTGCATCGAACACTACCGCGCGCCCTGCTTTGTGGACCCGCCAAACGACGCGACGACGCCGAGCGAACAGTGCCGCGCTGGCTTCAACTTCCAGTTCACGGCGGGCAAGAACTACCAGACGCCGGCGACTTCGTTGCTGAACCTGGATGGCGACGATCCTGCGGTCGATGCCGCGGGCAAGCCGCAGCACGCGGGTCCGGCTTACGGCGATATCCTGAAGCATTACGGGCCGAATCTTCCGGCAGCGGATACGTCACCGAGTAACGAATGGCGCTGTGTGCAGCCGTCCGGCCTGTCGCAGGTGACGAACGACAACGGGTCGGTGAACTCGTACTGCCAGCGGCACTGCACGTCGAATGAAGAGTGCCAGAAGATCTTCAACGACGCCTCGGCGATCTGCTACACGCCGGGCGGCCTTTCGGGCGATCCGAAGACGTCGGGCTGCATGTTCCCGCCGAACACAACGGATTGCCCGAATCCGAACAAGACTGACGGCGCCGCGTGCGAATCCGACGACACCTGCCCGGCGCTGACCAAGTGCGTCGATCACGGCGGCAAGCGCACGTGCACGCCGTACCTGCCGTCGGTTGTGAAGAACGACCAACTGAACCTGTTCCACTGCATCTCGACGGTCGGCGCATCGTCGACGGTGCAGTCGGGCTTTGAAGGCGGTCTGCGCTCCGCGTGGACGGCGCTGGATCCGGCTGGACCGAATTGTCCGGGCGGTGTCTACCTGCTGGATGAGAACGGCGATAAGCAGAAGGGCGACGACGGTACGTGGCTCAAGAACCCGAACTGCCAGTTTGCCCAGTTGGTGCGTGATGACGCGTACCTCGTGATCGTGGTGGTCTCGGACGACGACGATTGCTCCGTGGACCTGAAGATCTCTCTGGCGTACGAAACGCCCGAGGAAAAAGCCGCGGTGAAGGCGATTCTGCCGACGGAAGACTGGAATTCCTGTCAGTCCAAGGGCGACGCGGTCGGCGGCAATCGTCGACTCAACGAAGGCAACTGCCTGTACATCAAGTCCAAGCAGCCCAATCCGGCGGACTACAAGTGCCCGACCGACTGCATCAAAGGCACGCCGGACTACGACGCCTGTGTGGTTGCCGCTGAGTTGAACGTGCAGAAGAACCGCGCCGTGGACCCGCGCTTTGCGCCCGTCTCCGACTTTGTGAACCGCTTCAAGTCGCTCAAGGCCGATCCGGCACGCGTCATTTTCGCGGCGATTTCCGGCGACTCCGACGCGCAGATTTATCAGGACGGCAAGCCAGCGTTCGACAAGGACGGTTTTGCCGTGCCGGACGACTTCCAGCGGATCGTCGACACGTCGGTGTACTTCAAGGCGTTGCGCCGCAACATCGCCGCCAAACAGGCGCCCTACGTCTGCGCCGGTACGAAGGGCGAATCGGGCTACGGCTCGCGCTACATTGAAATGGTCAACGCGTTCCGCGAGAACGGCATCTTCGCCAACATCTGTTCGGGTTCCGACTTCAGCGCGCCGCTCAACGGCATCGCGTCGACCATTCTGAAGCGCATCGTCAAGGTCTGTCTGCCCTACCCGCCGGATCGCGACGCGACGACGGGCCTGCCGATTTTGCAAGTGAACCGCACGAGGGCTGACACGACCACGACGCTCGACTACACGCCGGACAGCACGGATCGCGCCGTCGATCGGTTCTACTTGCAGGCCTCGCCGGACTGCCGCACGGGTGGTCAGCAGGTGGAAGGCGAGTCGCAGCCGTGCAAGACAATTCGCGACTGCTCGTCCGGGCTTGTGTGCATCAAGGACCAGCCGAGCGACGAATTTGGCCTTTGCCGCGTCTACAGCGAAGCGATCTACTTCACCGAAGTGCCCCAAGAGGGCGATCAGATTGAGATCAACTACGGCGCAGACCTTGGCTTCACGGCCAAGCCCTGAGCGTCCCCATATGCCGCGCGTCATTGCACGCCGGCCGGTAGGCAGTCATGGCGAACGACGGCTGTTTGGGCTTTTTTGGCGCCCGTTTTGGCACGACCCGGCGGGTCATCCTCGCGCTTCTCCTCGCCTCCGGGCTGGGCTTGAACGCGTGCAGTGAAACCGACATCCCGGCAGTCACTTACGACAATCCGTACTCCGACGCCATCGACGACATCAAGCTCGCCGACGACTCGAGCGCGACGGTCGACACCCAGGACACCATCGACAACGAGCTGACGCCGGCATGCGGCGACGGCATGTGCGACAAGGTCGCCGGCGAGAACTGCAAGAGCTGCCCGTTTGACTGCGGCCAATGCCCCGCCGGCTGCGGCGACGGCGTCTGCGACAAGCTCAATGGCGAAACGTGCTCCGTTTGCCCGACCGACTGCGGCAAATGCGGCACCAATGACGGCTGCAGCGTCACCGCCGAGGCCAGCTGCCCGGGCTGTGTGTGCGAACAAGCCGTGTGCTTCATCGATCCGGCGTGCTGCTCCACCGCGTGGTCCAGCCAGTGCGTCGCGCTCTGCGCCAAGAACGGCGGCAAATGCGGCGCCTGCGGCGACGGCAAGTGCGACGCGGCCAGTGAAACCTGCGGCACCTGCCCCGCCGACTGTGGCCCCTGTGGCGCGGTCTGCGGCGACGGCACGTGCGACGGCGCGGGCGGCGAGACGTGCAAGACCTGCAGCCAGGACTGCGGCGCGTGCGCGGTGTGCGGCGATGGCGCGTGCACGACCAACACCGGCGAATCGTGCACCAGCTGCCCGAACGACTGTGGCATCTGCAAAGGCTGCGGCGACGGCGCGTGCGACCTGGTGACCGGCGAGGACTGCAAGCTCTGCCCCAAGGACTGCGGCCCCTGTCAGGCGACCTGCGGCGACGGCACGTGCGACCCGAACGGCACAGAAGACTGTTCGACCTGCGCCAAAGACTGCGGCGACTGCGCCAAGTGCGGCGACGGCAAGTGCGACACGACCACCGGCGAGGACTGCCAGAACTGCGCGGGCGACTGCGGCATCTGCGAAGTCTGCGGTGACGGCGCCTGCAACCCGAAGATCGGCGAAGCGTGCGGAAGTTGCCCGCAGGACTGCGGCAAGTGCACGCCCGTCTGCGGCGACGCCCAGTGCGACGCGGCCAACGGCGAGACGTGCGATGGCTGCCCGGCCGACTGCGGCATCTGCCCGATCAAGTGCGGCGACGGCAAATGCTCGGCCAGCGAGGACTGCAAGAACTGCCAGATCGACTGCGGTCCGTGCAAGCCGGTGTGCGGCGACCAGAAATGCGACGCGTCGGAATCCTGCACCAGCTGCCCGTCCGACTGCGGCAAGTGCCCGATCGCGTGCGGTGATGGCAAGTGCGACGCGTCGTTGGAAACGTGCAAGAACTGCGCGCAAGACTGCGGAGCCTGCAGCGACGGCTGCAGCGTCAAGGCGACGCCCGGTTGCGACAGCTGCTCGTGCCAGAATGCGGTGTGCTTTGACGACCCGTTCTGCTGCTCGACCGCGTGGGACGAGAAGTGCGTCCTGCTCTGCGGGGCCAACGGCGGCAACTGCCCCACGAGCTGCGGTGACACCGCCTGCAACGGCACGGAAACGTGCAGCACCTGTTCCAAGGATTGTGGCACCTGCCCAGAAACGTGCGGCAACGGCGTCTGCGGCGCTGGTGAATCCTGCGGCACCTGCGCTCAGGATTGCGGCAAGTGCCCGCCGACGTGCGGCGACTTCTCCTGCCAGCCCGACGCCGGCGAGACGTGCGGCAACTGCGCGATCGACTGCGGTCAATGCCCGGTGTTCTGCGGCGACGGCACCTGCAACGCCAACGAAAACTGCACCAACTGCGCCAACGACTGCGGCCAGTGCCCCGCCAAGTGCGGCAACGGCAACTGTGAAACCGGCGAAGACTGCACGACCTGCGCGCAGGACTGCGGCAAGTGCCCGGAAGTTTGCGGCAACGGCGTGTGCGGTGGCACGGAAACCTGCAGCTCGTGCCCCGGTGACTGCGGCCCCTGCCCCATCACCTGCGGCGACGGCAAGTGCGACCCCAACTTTGAAAAGTGCAGCAACTGCGCGGTGGACTGCGGCCCGTGCCCCGTCACGTGCGGCGACGGCAAGTGCGATCCGGCGTCGGAAAACTGCAACAACTGTGGCGTCGACTGCGGCCCCTGCCCCATCACGTGCGGCGACATGATCTGCGATCCGAAGCTGAACGAAACCTGCACGACCTGCGCGATGGATTGCGGTCCGTGCAAGCCGATCTGCGGCGACGGTCTTTGCGCCCCGTCCGAGGGCGAAACGTGCAACAACTGCGCCACGGACTGCGGCAGTTGCCCGCCCAACGACGGCTGCTCGGCCACGCCCGGCGTCGCCGGCTGCAATGGCTGCGGCTGCGAGAAGTGCGTGTGCGACCTCGACCCGTTCTGCTGCGGCAGCGCGTGGGACAGCAGCTGCGTGACCAAGTGCCAGACCAAGGCGTGCGGTGGTTGCGGATCGACCTGCACACCACAGTGCAGCAACGCTGACGGCACCCAGAAGCTGTGCGGCGCGGACAATTGCGGCGGCTCGTGCGGCACCTGCCCCGGCGGCACGGCTTGTGACGCGAATGGCAGCTGCGCGGTCATCCCGGTTTCCTGCGGCGACGGCTTGTGCTCGCCGGGCAAGGAAAACTGCACCAACTGTGCCGGCGACTGCGGCGCTTGCCCGCCGGTCTGCGGCAATGGCGCGTGCAACGTCGGCGAGACCTGCTCCAGCTGCCCGACCGACTGCGGTTTGTGCCCGGTCCAGTGCGGCAACGGCACGTGCGACGCCGGCGAAACCTGCGACACGTGCTCGAAGGACTGCTGCCCGATTCCGTCGTGCGGCGACTTCACCTGCCAGCCGAACGCCGGTGAAACGTGCGCCGGCTGCCCGCAGGACTGCGGCCTCTGCCCGTGCATTCCGAGCTGCGGCGCCAAGAAGTGCGGCGATGACGGCTGCGGCGGCTCGTGCGGCTCGTGCAGCGGCAACCAAATCTACTGCGGCTCGGACGGCCAGTGCGCATGCGCGCCGAACTGCAAGGGCAAGAATTGCGGCGATGACGGCTGCGGCGGCTCCTGCGGCACGTGCGGACCGAGCACGACGTGCGACCTGAGCATCCAGTCCTGCATCGCGACCTGCGTGCCCAAGTGCGGCGGCAAGGCGTGCGGCGACGACGGCTGCGGCGGCTCCTGCGGCGCGTGCCCCGACGGCAACGCGTGCGTGTTGTCGGCGTGCGTGACGCCCACCGGCTGCTTCAATGACACCGACTGCAACGACAGTAACCAGTGCACGATCGACTCGTGCACGGCGAGCGGCTGCTCCCACGCGCCATCGAGCGCGCCCGCGTGCTGCACGGACACCGACAAGGACGGCATCTGCGACCCGGTCGACAACTGCGCTGGCGTCAGCAACCCGACGCAGGCGGACACAGACAAAGACGGCATCGGCGACGCGTGCGACGACGACCTGGACGGCGACAAGGTGCTCAACGCGGCGGACAACTGCATGAGCATCTTCAACCCCGACCAGCTGAACACCGACGGCGACGCGCTCGGCAACGCGTGCGACCCCGACGACGACAACGACACGTACCTGGATCCGAGCGACAACTGCGTGCTCGTCGTGAACGTGGACCAGACCGACACCGACGGCGACAAGATTGGCGACGCGTGCGACAACTGCAAGTTCACGCCGAACGACCAGAAGGACAGCGACCTGGACGGCTTGGGCGACGCCTGCGACAACTGCGCGCTGGTGGTGAACCCCGATCAGGCCAACGTCGACGTCGACACGCTGGGCGACTTGTGCGACGACGACATCGACGGCGACGGCTACCCGAACGTCAGCGATTGCGCGCCGTACAACCCGAACGCACCGCAAGCGCTCGACGTGCCGTGCAACGGCGTGGACGACAACTGCAACGGCTTGACCGACGAAGGCGGCGTGGCTGTGTGGCAGTTTGACGACGGCACCAACGGCGGCTGGACCTTTGACGCGCCGATGAACGGCGTCGGCTGGCAAGTGTGGACCGGCGGACAGTCGAAGACGCAGCCGGGCTCGCTGTACTACGGCAACCCAAAGACCGGCACCTACGAAGCGGGCGGCATGCCGACGAACGGCCTCGCGACGTCGCCGACCGTCAGCCTGCCCGTCGGCGTCAAGGTCACGCTCAGCTACTGGTACATGTTCGGCATCGAAGGCGGCACGAGCTGGGACCTCATCGACCTGCAGATCGCCACGGAAACGGGCGGCTTCAACAACTGGACGAACCTCATCGCCAAGGGCGCAAACACGCTCATCAACGCGTGGGGCAACCAGTTGGTCGACTTGAGCAGCTACGGCGGTCAGTCCGTGCGCTTCCGCTTCAACTTCCAAAGCTTGGACGGCATGGCCAACACGGGTCCTGGCGTGTTCATCGACCAGTTCGCGATTGGCTCCGGCCAGGTGAAGAGCGTGGACACGGACGGCGACACGATCCCCGATTCGTGCGACACGGACGACGACAACGACAAGATCCTCGACGTGAACGACAACTGCCCGCTGACGTTCAACATCGACCAGTCGGACAACGACAAGGACGGCTTGGGCGACGCGTGCGACCCGGACGACGACAACGACGGCGTGCCGGACGGCAAAGACAACTGCAAGACGACGTACAACCCGGACCAGAAAGACAGCAACGGCAACGGCATCGGCGATGCGTGCGACAATGGCAGCGTGTTGCCGTGGTCGGACAACTTTGACAAGTACTTGAAGGCGTTCAGCGAAGGCGGTTGGACCGCGCAGCAGCAGCCGGGGTTCGGCACCGGCAACTGGGCGCTGGGCACGGGCAGCAACGGCGGTCACAACGCGTCGGTCACGGTCCAAAGCAACATTCCGAACTTCGCGACGGTCAGCACG
>CAITYF010000061.1 GCA_903896545.1 uncultured Myxococcales bacterium
CACCCGCTCGCTTACGCGCGCGGTTCACCCGGGCCGCTGCGACACGCAGGCCCCGCTGGCGCCGCCGCGTGGGCGACCCCACACACGATCAACACTCCGCGCTGTTTGATCACGCAGCCAGTCAGCGGGGCGTCCACGTCGCGGCCCAACCCGCTTGCTGACGCGCGCGGTTCCACCGGTGGGACGCAGCATTCCCGCCGCACGGAGTCGCAGTAGCGCCCGCGAGGTGGCCATGCACCGTCCACGCGGTGACCAAGTACTGCGCCAGTACCTGACCTCGACGCCCTGGACGCTGCTGCGTACGGCGGCCCCGAGCGCGAGCGCGTGTAGACCGGCGGCTACCGGACCGGGTGCTTCTGCCCAGAATCTTCACTCCGCCTCACCGGTACGTCCGGTCTTCCACGGCGCCGGCACGCCAGGCTTGCGCCCCCGCTTGGGCTTGCCCTCTGCGGCAAACCGCGCCAGCGCCGCCTCCTGGTCCGCTGGATCCGGCAGGCTGCCCTTTGCGTGCGACACCCACCGCCGCGCGATGTTGCGGCTGAGCAGCCCGTCGCGCATCGCGTCAAACGCTACGCTGCTCAACCGGTGGTGGATCATCCGCGCCTGCGACACCCAGCCCTGTTTGCGGTTCACCGCGTCCGCCAGGTCCTGCTGCCGCGCGAACCGCTCGTTCTCCAGCAACCACAGCACGCCCACGATCTCGTCGCCGTGATTCGTTTCCCGTTCGCCGCCCATGCCGATGTGCGCCAGGATGCTGATCTCGCGCGCCGACAGGACGTCGCCAGAGAAGACCGCGCACATCACGCTGGCGTCCTTGTCCTTGCCGATCAGCCGCAGTGCCGCGATCCGCCGGTCGCCGTCCAGCACGGCGTACGACTTGGCACCGGGGATCGCCCACACGACGGGCGGGCGCATCAGGCCGTACTTCTCGATCGACGCCTTCACATCGACCTGCCGTTCTTCGATGAGTTCGAGGCGGCGGCATAGGCCAGACGAACGCGGGGCCAGGCGCTGCGGGTGGATCGGTGCGTCCAAAGCGCGGAACTTCACGCAAATTCAGGGACCAACGAGCGTTTGACGTGCCGATCTGGCGGCGTCAGACTGGCCGGAGTGGTTGGTTTGCCCGCGGAAGGTCCGGGCGCGGGCGGCGAGCGGCGGAGAAGCGGACGCCGGATGTGGTTTGCAGCTCCTACACGCAAGCTGTCGGTCCGTCGTGATCCGGCGCATGAAGACCCTATTCGTCCTGGATTTGCCGCCAATTCAGCGCGCCAAACCGCGGACACAAGCGCCACGTCTACCGTTGACGCCCCTATTCGCCTGTTCTGTGGTGTGACTGGATTGACAATCGTCACGACGAATCATTATAATCATCAAAGCGTTGGCGATTTTTCGCACACAAGCGCGGAGGAAGCGATGGATCTGACACAACGGAAGTGGTTAGCAGGATGCGTTGTGTGCTTGTCGGCGTGCGGCGCCAACAGTCTCGGCAGCGGCACGGCTCCTGACACGACGAACGACGCCGACACCGCAAGTGACACAGCCACCGCGGCCGACACAGGCCCCTTGCAGGACACGGTTTCAGCAGACGCGTTGGCGCCGCTGGACGGCCAGGCAGACGCCGGGACGGACAGCAGTGGAGATGCCAGTCCTGATGCGTTGGGTGATGCCATTGCGGACGCTGCGGGACCTTCGTTGCTGGCCGTCGATGTGACCGCCCCTGACCTCGTCGTCGAGGGCCAAGCGCGCACTGTGAAAGTGCGTGCCGGACACGCCCAGCAAGGGAACGGCGCGGCGCTGGGCTCGCCTGGCATTGGCGTGACCGTGGAGGTCACGGGCGGTACGGCGACACCGAGCCAGGGCGTGACAGACTTGAACGGTGATTTTTCGACCCAGATCAACGCGACCACAGGGGACACGGCCGTCGATCTGCTGGTGGCGGTGACCGTGACCGATGGCGTCGCACCGGATGTCTTGCGGTATTTTTCCATTCCAGTGGCGGTTCAGGGGCTCATGACGACCTACCTGCCCGCGGGCACCCAAGCGCGCGAAGGTCCGGTCTTTCACGGCTACTCGTCGGTCTGCGATGCGACAGGCAACAACATGTATCAGGGCGTCTGCACGCAGTTGGTCTCGTCGCCGGTGAACTGGGCGTGGGGTTCAGGGTTTAGTGTCGCGTGGAGTGGCTGGCTGTACGCCCCAGTCGCTGGCGAATACCAGTTCTCATCCAACTACTGGGTGGACGGATTCGTGAAGATTGACGTGGCCAATACCCCCGTGGCAAACATCGACACGCCCGGCGGCGGGTACAGCGCGACCGTCTCGCTCCTTGCCGATACGTGGGTCCCGCTAACGATGTCTTTCATTCCCAACGGTGGCAGCAACAACATGCATCTCGGGTGGGTGCCTCCCGGAGCGGCGGCGTGGAGCCCAGTGCCCAAGGCGAACCTCGCTTCGCCGCGATAGGACAAGCAGGCGCGCCAGCTCTGAGTCCTGACTTCCCACGAAACGAAGAAAGTCCTCTTGGGATACCTGCGCTTTCATCGGTCTTCGCTCAAACTCTCGATACTTCGCCAACCGGACCCGCGCGTTTTCCGCGCGTTTACCGCGCCGGAGCAGATCCCTGGAACACCTCCCCCGCGGAGCTGTGTCGTGTGTCGTTCCCCGGGGGCGACGAGTTTGCCGACTGGTAGCCAAGAGCCGGACCGCACACGCCGGTTGCGGTTGCCATTGCCCATCGTGGGCACGAGGACGTTGGCGGCACTTTGCACTCCGCTCACCAACTCACCACAGTGGTGTCGAGAGCGATTTGTCCCAAAGCAACATGAAGTGCGCCGATCGTCCTGCGCAGACGTCAGATCGCCGTTTCTGCGGGCCGCGGGCGCACAGCTGCGCCTCAACACCAAAAATGACGGGATTCTGGGCCTCGCTTGTCTGGCTTGACGGAGCGGGCGGAAGGGGCAAACTGAAGGTCAGGCGGCGCTTCCGCACGGCCGCCCACTGTCGATCTGCTTTGACGCATTCGGCGGCAGGCGGCTTGTCGGTCCGGGCCTGCGAAGGAGTTGGATGTGAACGGCAAGTTCGAAGGACGGATCCCATCGGAAGGCTTCGACGGCAAGCTGGTCGATCAGGACCCGGCGGATGAACCGGTGACGGTTTTGCTGGCGCGGATTCGAGTGGCTGGTGACGCGACGTCTCGTGCGCCGCGAAAACAGAGGTCAGCATGACGACTGACTGGCGGCAGCGGGTCGACATCGCGTTGGCCGGCGACCACATTCGCTGGCGGATTCACGCCATGGACCGCATGCGCGAGCGCGGCGTGGGGACGCGGGACTTGCTGGAACTGTTGCGCCTCGGCGCTCTGGTCGAACAGGATGACGCGCGCCGGCCTTTTCCGACCGCGATCCTGCTGGGTCAAATCGGCACGCGGTCGCTGCACGTCGTGGTGGCGTGGCAGGACGATGGTCCGGTGCTGCACGTCATCACCGTGTACGATCCGGACGTGCTACACTTTGAGGCGGGCGGCGGTAAACGCCGGAGGTGAAAGATGGGCAAGCAGAGCCAAACGAGCAAGCAAAGCAAAGACATCTGCGCGTTGTGCGGCGGCCTTTGCGAGCACGGCACGACCACGTCGACCACGGACTTTGGCGACGCGCTCATCGTGGTGCGCAGCGTGCCGGCGCTGGTGTGCCAGCAATGTGGCGAGGCCTGGGTCGAGACCGCGGCGCTCGCCGCGCTGGAAGACATCGTGACGAACGCCCGCGCGCGCAAAGTGCCGGTCGAGATCGTGACGATGGCCGCGTAACCGTGGCCACAACGCTGCGCTGATAGCGTTCAGTACGCCCTGGATGACGCCGCGTAGATGACGGGCGACAGGATGTGCGACGTGTCCACCGGCAGATCGGGGCCGGCACTTCGCACTGCGGGTCCCAGACGACCACCATGGTGTCGTCATCGCCCCAATCCTACGTGAAGTCCCAGCACGCCCTCGCAACCACCGCGTTCATCGCCCCCAAGGCCCACCCGGCTGCCACTGCCGCGCCGGCGCCCCGTCCACGTCGAAGCCGTCAACCGCAGGCAGCACAAACGAAACCAGCGCCGCGACCACGACCGGCAGCTCTGGGGCTGTCAGGCGGTTCCGGGCCAAGAACGCAGTCCACTGAACGCGTTTGGACCGGTCGTCCGCAAACGTCGCCGTCAGCGCCAGCGGCACCTCATTGGGGCAGTGGCGTCGCCCTCCGCTCGAACGTGCGCCGGATCGCTTCGCCCAGCAAGGCGTCATCGAACGCGAAGTGCTGTTGCAGCGTCCAGACGTCGAAGAAGTCCTTCATGCGACTATTGCCCATGCCGAGCACCACCATCGCGTGAAATTTCTCAGCCACGACGGTCTCGCGTCGGTACGTCCGCCACGTACACGCCGGCAACCCGAGCGACGACGGTAGCGTGGTGAGCTCCGGCGCCGGATAGGTCGCGTCGCCGTAGCCGATGTCGACTTGCAGCGCGATCTTCGCGTTGCCCAACGTCGCCAGCAGTGTGACCCGCACGCCTTCGTACGTTTGGTCCTCGCGAATGAGGGCGGCTTGCACAGAATCGGCGTGCAGGACGAGCCCGTCGTCCGCCGTGGGCGACAGTTCGCAAACGTCGCGAAACACCGGCAGCCAGTCCGCCGGCTGGCTGGGTCCGTAGCCCAGCAGGTCAATGTCGCGCGTCGGGCGATGAGGGGCGTCAATCCACAGTGCAAACAGGCTCGCGCCCTTCAGCACGAACTTGTCCGCGTGGGGCGATTCGGCAATCCGCGCCAGGACCCGCTCGTTGCCGTAGCGCAGAAGCGTCCGTTGGAAGTCCTCTCCGTCCCGCTGTGCACGGGCCAGCAGCCGTGCGCGGACCGACGCGGCAACATCTTTGGCCGCTGCCTTTGTCACGACATCGCCTCCAGGTAGGGCCGCATCACGTTGGCCACGCGACAATCCTGCGCCGCGTGCCACAGCTCGTCCATCGTCCCCTTGCCGTCCCGCATGTAGCTCCGCAGCGCGGCCAGGGCCACATCCAGGCCGATCTTGGCGCGGTATCGGAAGCAATCGGCGACCGTACGGGCCGGCGTGGTGATGCGGACGGTCACGCCATCGATGTCGTGCGGTTTGACGCCCTGCTGGAGCAGGTGTGGAGCGAACCGCACGATCCGCATCTGCGTCCCGGAGCTGGCAGGCAGCCGCGCCTTGCGATCGATGGCGAGCCAGACCTGAAACGGATTCTCCGTCGTCATGCCGTGGAACCGGAGCGCGGACAGCAGGCACACCACCCCGTGTGGCACCTTGCGCGCGACGGCAGCCAGCGACGTATGTTCGCTGTGGTCGGCATCCGCAAGCGCATAGAGCCCGCGCCCGAGTCGGACAAGTGCGCCTGCACGCACCAGCCGCTGAAGCGTGGCACGCGCGATGCCGGTGCCTGCCAGGTCGCTCGGACGCAGGATGCCGCGTGCCGCCGCAAGCGCGAGGACGGTTTGGCTGGCTGGGTTGTCGGGCGGCGTAGTCATGGTTGTTTCGTCGGCTTCTGCGTGTAATAGCCGACGTTATGTATCAACTTCGGAGTCGGCTGTCCAGCTGTAGTCGGCAAGGCCGGACGTCGACGAAGGTCGGCCAGGCTGGCCACGCCGCCTGAAGTCTCGCGTTCTTCAGGTTCCTTGGCGGTGACGGCTGGAAGCGTACGGCGCTGGCTGGGTCGTGGTCGACGACTCCGCGCATCAGCTGTTATCGGCTAATAGCTAACAAACAGCGCCACGCCCTCACGGACGCGCACTGCCTGTCTGGCTCAATACCGCGCTACGCCGCCAGCAGCAACGGCTGGACACCCGCCGTCTCCGGCCGCTCACACTCCGGGCACCAGTTGACCATGATGGCGTCATCGTCAAACCAGACGAACGCGAAGCCCTCGCCGCGCAGGCGGAAGCGACCGAGGTCGCGCACGAGATAGTTGACGTCCCAGCCGTGGTGGCAGGACGCGCACGAGACGGTGTTGTGTTCACCGAGAACGCCGATTGAACGGGACATGACGATTCCTTCCGGCACGCAGGCCGGTCTGAAGGCTGGGCCACGCGCACGGAACCGCCCGCGCACGAGGCGGAGCGGCGGTTTTTCCGGCTCCAATCGTCTTATGCCAATAGACCTGAGGTTTTTTGCACGCCGACGCCCAGGCTGTCGCTGCGAGCGCACCGCCAGGCATCGTTGTACACACACCACCTCCAGCGTTGACTCTGTCAGAAAAACCACGTAACTTTTCTGACATGCACACGGACACAGAAACACACGATTCCTTAGACTACAAGCTGACTAAGCGGATCTTTGGCTCTGGCCGCGGTCTCGTCTTCACGCCGAGCCACTTCCTCGACCTCGGCACGCGCAACGCGGTTGATCAGGCGCTGTCGCGCTTGACTTCAGCGGGCACAATTCGTCGCCTTGCCCGCGGGTTGTACGACTATCCCAAGAACCACGCGGTCCTTGGGCCCTTGCTGCCCTCGCCCGACGCCATCGCCAAGGCCATCGCGGCGCGGGACGCCATCCGCCTGCAGCCAGCGGGGGCGTACGCCGCCAACCTTCTCGGTCTCTCGGAGCAGGTCCCGGCGACCGTCGTCTTCCTGACCGATGGGCTGGCGCGAAAAGTCCAAGTCGGCGCGACGACCATCACGCTGCGCCGCACGACGCCGCGGAACATGGCGACGGCAGGCCGGCTGAGCGGCTTGCTCATTCAGGCGCTTGGCTTCTTGGGCAAGGAGCACGTCACGCCAGCCGTTGTCGCGCACTTGCGCCGCACCCTGCCGTTACGCGAGCGGCAGGAATTGCCCCGGGACCTCAAGCTGGCGCCGACCTGGATGCACCCCGTCTTCCACGCGCTCGCGGCCGATGATTCCACGACCGAAGGAGCCGCTTGAACATGCGCCTCGCCTTCCTCGAACTGCCGCCCTCTGAACGCCAGTTGTACTTTGAACAGGTCGCCGCGCGCCGCGGTCTCTACGCGGCCATCGTGGAGAAAGACTTCTGGGTCTGCTGGCTGCTGGGCGTGCTGTTCGCCAACCCCGCGCTGCGATCGGCCTTGGTGTTCAAGGGCGGCACGTCCTTGTCCAAGGTGCACGGTGCGATCGAGCGGTTCTCAGAAGACATTGACCTGTCCGTATCGCCCGTGTTCTTGGGTATCGAGGAAGGTGAGTTGAAGCTGGATGCCGGTCGTGGTGACCGCGACCGGTGGATGAAGAGCCTGCAAGCGGCGTGCGCGCTCCGGGTGCAGTCCGACATTCAGCCGCGGCTGGAGGCTATCGCCCGCGCGGTGCTGGGGCAGAGATCAGGCGGACTGACGTGGCTGGAGTACACAGACGATGCGGCCGGGCAGTCGCCGGTGCTGCTTTTCCACTATCCATCCCGCGCTGGTGGCGGGTTTAGCTACCTGCCGCGCAGCGTCAAGCTGGAGTTCGGCTCGCTGACGGAGCAGCGCCCGGTTGGCGAACATGTGGTGCACCCGTGGGTCGCCGAAGACTTCCCGCAGGCTTTTGGCGATTGGCGTGCCGACGTCGTGGCGCTGGATGTCGGGCGGTCGTTCTGGGAAAAGGCGACGATCCTGCACGCGGAGTACCACCGCGACCTCGGCTCGGCGATTCCTCCCCGCTATTCGCGGCACTACGCGGACACGGCTGCTCTTGGCCGGCTGGCAATCGTCGCAACCGCGCTTCAGGACGACGCGCTGCGGGACAGGGTCGTTGCGTGGAAGGCGCGCTTCTTCTCACGCGCTTGGGCACGCTATGATCTCGCCACGCGGGGGACGTTGCGGCTGGTGCCACCCGCGCAGCGAATGGCTGAATTGGCAGCCGACTACGCGGAGATGCAGCCGATGTTCTTCAAGGCGCCGCCCAGCTTTGACGCGGTGGTGCGGGAACTGCAGGCGCTGGAAGACACGGTCAACGGGACCGGTTGACCAGGATGCACGGCTTGAGACGGTCTTCTCCATGACGTCACTGGCGTCACCCGCCGCCACACCGAGCCACGACCAGCCACCCCAGAACCGCTAGCCACGCGGCTTCTCCTGCGGTTGTCCGATTTTCAACATGTTGTAATAACAACTGATCATGACGTGAAAACGAACATGATAGCCAGCGCTCGATTCTCCTGCGCTTCCGCCACATTATCAAGTATTTCAATCTGTTGCAAATCGCCTTGATCGCGCTGGCTAGCGGTTGAATCTTTGCTCTCCATAAACACAAGTGCTTGCAATACTGCGCGAATTGCCGCCTTCCGTCCGCCCGCAGGAGTCCTTCGCAACCAGTTTCCTTTCGCGTCGCGCTCCATCCACCAACGCCAAGCTTGCGGGGCCCCGCAACTTGTCGTATCACGCGCGACATGAACGACCTCCGCCCACTCTTGTGCGACGCCAGCAACCAACTGTCCACGCACGCGCGCAGTGCCATCTTCGCCGAGGGCCGGAACCCAGTACCGACGCTGATTGACGTCATGCTGGACGAGCACCTTCAGCGCTCAGAGGACGATGCCGAGTCGATGGCGCCCATCCACGCCGCGCGGCTCCTCGGCGAAATGCGGGCGGACGCCGCGATCCCAGGGCTGCTGGCCACGCTGCTCAAACTGGAGCCGGGTTACATCTTGTGGGACGCGGCGATCTTTGCGCTGGAAGCCATCGGCGCACCTGTCTTGGAGCCCGCGCTCGCGTTGGTTCCCGACGTGACCGCCGAGCAAAGGGGCTATCTGGCAAGCGCGCTTGCCAGGCTGAACGTCCGGGATCCGCGCATTCTGACGCTCCTGCTCGACGAGTTGCGGCGAAATCCAATGAGCGGCGCGATGTATATCGGGCAGTATGGGGACCCGACCGCGCTGCCGGAGCTGGTGGCGGCCTTCGACGCGTTTCCACTGGCTTCCAGCGGTCGGATGTTCGCCAATCAGGCGCTGGTGGAATTGCACGCGACGATCGAGGACTGCGGCGGCGTGCTGACCCCGGCGCAACAGGCGAAATACCTCGCCGCGACGTCGCCGCAACGCCAATTTCGAGACGAGTTGCTTGGCTTGACGACTGGCCGGCCGACGTCATCGCTCCCGGCGCCGGCGCGAGCGAAAGATCGACCGGGGCGCAACGATCCTTGCTGGTGCGGCAGCAGTCGCAAGTACAAGAAATGCCACCTTGGGCACGAGCCCGGCTAGCGCGCCGAACGCAGGTCGATCAGCGGCTCGATTTCTGTGAGAAGGACGCGTGCCTGAGCGAATGAAAGACGTCCAGCCCGTGGACCGCAGCCAATTTCCACGGTCGGGCCCCAAGCGAACCGCCGCCCGCGCAGGGCCGTCGCAAGCTCGACCCGCCCGCAGCCCTGACGTCGCCCGTCCCTCCAAACCTTCGCCACGCGTCGACCGCTCTTGACGCACCGGCGAATCCCGAGCGGACGTGACGGGTTGCCGTCCACGCTCGATGCCGGCTG
>CAITYF010000062.1 GCA_903896545.1 uncultured Myxococcales bacterium
GCTCACGCGGTCGTTCGGGGTCGACGTGCTCGAATGCCCGAGGTGCCAGGGGAGAATGCGCCTGATCGCGATGGTCACCGAGCGCTCGAGCCTCCGCCGCTTCCTCACGGGCGTCGGCGAGCTGGTGGACGTGCCCGAGCGGTCGCCGAGCCGCGGGCCGCCGTATTGGAAGAGCGTGGCGATGCGCCGCAAGGCCACGGGCGACGCGGCGTAGCGGGCCGGAACGGGACCACGGGCGACGCGAGCGCGCCCTCGGGCGAAGGTGCGCGCGACGGGCGAAATTCGGGCGCGAACGCTGGCCGGCGAGGGCGCGATGGCGGCCCAGTCGGTGTCCGTTCCTGCGGGTCTGACGCAGCCCGTCCCCATTGCGCTCGACCCCAGCATGACCCTCGAACGCCTTGAGTGTGGCCACTTCGACGCTGGATTTGGCAATCGTGCGGTTGACGCCCCTGTTCAGAGCGGCTGTCGGTATCATGCGGTTCACTCCATCAGTGCAGATGGCGTAACAGCACGAGCCGGGTATGCAGGCGCGATTCCGGCAGGCAGCGTCCCTGAAGCGGACGCGAGTTGGTCCGAGGCGGTCGTCCTCGCGGGCGGCAGCCCCAGCACCGGCCCGACGGGTTCGACTGCAGCTACCCCCGGACCGGACACGCACGCCGCCTCCGGCAAGAAGTAGATCGGCACGGAGCGAGGTCCCATGGAACGCCTGGGCACTGCTGTCATGCTTGTCGTGCTTTCGGCGTGCGATGGGGCCTCGCCTATGCAAGCGAGCGGTCCTGAAGCTGGCGGGGCGTCCGCATCGTGGCAGGCGTCTGTACCGTGGCAGAAGGCCCTCGCCGGGTTGCAGGCGGGCGGGCACGCCGTCTATTCGTTTAGATTTGACGATGCTCCTCCTAAGGGTTCGTTCTACAAGCTCGCTATTCACGACGTAGAGGCAGGGCTCGCCTGTGCAAGGTACAGTGCTGATTCAGCGACCGGCGACGCGGCGGACTTCTGGGAAATAGCTGTCGACGTAAACGATGGAGTGGTAGGAGAGCACGCCATCGTTACCGCTCGTCGCGAGCGAAGTCCGGCGCGGACTGCAAACGTGACGCTCCTGCATTGGAATGGGGGGCTCTGGGTCGAGATGTATGCCGCACTTGGTGGGTCGGTCGATGTCACGGCGGCTCCGACGCCAGCCGAGGCGAAGGCTGGGCATCGGCTCACGGGGACCGTTGAGGCCGACTTTCCGCTCCACGCCATGCAAGAAGTGGTATGTCAAGCGGGCATGTCGGCCGATGGAGGCGACCAATTCTCGCGTTGCACATGCAAAGATGCAAATGACGTTGTCACGAGCTGCGCCCCGGTCGACGGCAAGAATTGTTGCTACGATTCGACGAGCCCGCGGATGCGTGCTAGCTTTTCTTTTTCTGCCCTTTCGTGCCCGGCGATGTGCGCATGGCTCGCAGGGCTGCCCGACTACTGCTCGCAGGCCTTCGGACCATGAAACTAGCTCGACGCTTCCCAGGCAAGACCGTACTCTCCCTTCTGTGCGCGTTCGCTTCGTCATGCGGGCAGGACGTCAAGGGCGATCTTGACGGCGGCTCCGGCGGCAGTGGTAGTGGTGGCGGGACCACCAGCAAGACCTCGGATGCGTCGGCTGACGCTGGTGCCGATGGTGGGGTCGCCGATGCGAGTACGTGCGGTCATTCACACTGCGAGTCGACGTTGTGGCCGCGTCTTGCGGTCGTGTTCGGCAACCCTGCCGCTGCGACGCTTACCTACACGTTCGTGACTAACGACGGCATGTGGACGTGGACCTCCAAGAAGCCGGACATTGGA
>CAITYF010000063.1 GCA_903896545.1 uncultured Myxococcales bacterium
CCGACCTTGGTCCAACACCAAGCTCTGTGGGTCAAGCCTGTTGCGCTCTCGGACTGGACCGCGAGCGTGCACCTCCGGTGGCACGCCGCGTTTCGGGCAGGTTTAAGCTCGAACTTCGGTCGGCGTGTGTAGACAGCCCGACCTTGGTCCAACACCAAGCTCTGTGGGTCAAGCCTGTTGCGCTGTCGGACTGGACCGCGAGCGTGCGCCTCCGGTGGCACGCCGCGTTTCGGGCAAGTTTAAGCTCGAACTTCGGTCGGAGTGTGTAGCTCCGGCTTGTTCAGTGGGACAAGCGCTTGCGGCGGCCGCTGCGTGTGGTGCGAGAGCGCTGTCAGAGTGGGCACTTGACAGCGTTTCTTATCGGGGGCAGGATCCTCCTATTCGCAGCGTGGCTTGAGCCACCAAGGTCTTCGGGAGGCTTGATCAAGGGTTGTGTTCATCCAAGCATCCGTCCGATCGAGGTGTCGCAAGTGCGTCGAAGCGTTGGTTGCTTCGCGAACATACGCTGAGTTGGAGGCCTTTATGCGTCGTCATCTTCTGCTGTTTCTCGCTTTTTCGTTTCTCATTCCGTCTGTGTCGTTGGCTGATGAGAATCTCAAGGTGTTTGGTGGTTTCTCCACCGTCCCTCTGTCGATTTCGAAGCTCCAAGATGTGCAGGTCTCCGACTGGGAGAACTTTGGACTGGGAGGTTCAGAAGGCCGGGTTGCGCTGCCCCTCTCTGCTGGCAACACTTCGGGAATGAAGTTTGGTGTCCGCCTCGGCGCGTTGTATCGCCAATCCGACGACATGGACTGGCTGGCCGACCTCGGCATTCACTTTGGCGGAGCGACCGCCCTCACGTTGGCCGTGGGCGTCGACTACGCGTTCTATCGAACCGAGAATTTTCGCCTTTCCGCTGTGCCGCGCATCGGCCTGATCGCTGGCACGATTGACCTCGGCACATCGAGTCAGATGCCCGGCTACATGGCTCCGGTCATTACCCCACAGGGCACCTTCGCGGACGGCTCGGCCATCTCTGCATCGATCGCTGGCTTGTTGCTTGGAGCCGGCGTGGCGGGGACTTACAACTTCACCAAGTCGGTCGGCCTCCGCGTCGATCTCGGATTTCAGTACGGTTTGATGGGCGGGCTGACAATCAAGGCCGGCGACGTGACCTTGGACGGCAAAGCTGCGGCAGTCACCAAAGCAGACAAGAGCCCGACACAAGCAGGCTTGGACCCCTCGGCGTCGTCTCTTGGCCTCGCCGGTGTCGTCGCGCTCGTCGTTGGCCTCTAAAAAGGCCGTTCTGTGTCCAACACCGGCTCTGTGGGTCAAGCCGGTTGGCGTCTGGGACTGGACCGCGCGCGTGCACATCCGGTGGCACGCCGCGGTTCGGGCAGACTTGAGTTCGCCCTTCGGTCGGCGTCTGTAGGGCCACCGGGAGCGCCGCACGCAGGGTTCAGAACGGCCCCAACCTCGGATCCGCTCCCGGCATTGGTTCGGAAGCGCGATCCAGGCGCGGCTGTCGACGGTTCGTGACAGCCCCGGCGATTGGACGCCTTCTTTCAGGCGCGAATCTCGTTCGATAATCGGGATGAACGGCGCTCGGTGAAGTCCTGACTGGATCGCGGTGCCATTGCCGTTCGAGCTGTCGGGGCATCCTTCAGCCTATTCTGAGCAAACGCCGGCGGTGCAGGTGCCAGCGACGCCGCATGGGCTGGCGTCGGCGACGGGGACGTGCGTGCAACTGCTGGTGCTGCACGTGTCCGCCGTGCACGCGTTGCCGTCGTCGCAGTCTCCGCTCGGCGTGATGAGGCAGTCGCCCGAGTCGGAGCACGTGGGGTTGCCGAATCCGTCCAGCCGCGCCAGCCACGCGTCGGAGCCTTGGTGTCCGCCCGCGTAGAGAAACAGGCCCGCCGTGGCCAAATGCTCAATCGCGCCGTCGCTGCCGTAGCTGTGTTGTGACTGGATGACGCCGGCGCTGTTGACCCGCCAGAGCGTCGCGGCCTGGTCAAAGGTGCCTCCCAGAAACCAGTTGCCACCGCCAGCTGGGATGATGTCGTAGCCAAGGTCGGCGCCGGCGCTCGCGTAGATCTTGTACCAAAGCCGGTTGCCGCTGCCGTCAAAGCGCACAAGGAGCATGTCGCCGTTCGCGTCGCCGTAGCTGGTGCCGATGCCGATGCCGCCGCCGTCCGGAGTGGGCGCCAGAGTCTGCATGCTGTTTTTCGTCGGGATGTTCATCGGCACGGCCCACACGGCGACGCCGTCGGTGTTGGTCTTGACCACAAACGAGTCCACGGCGCTTCCAATCGTCCTTTGACCGACCATCAGAATCTTGTTGTCGCTTGCAAAGGCGATCCCCGTGCAAGCCTCGTCGTCGGCGCTGCCGAAGACGAAATCGGTCGCGGTCGTGCTGTTCAGGAAGTAGTGGACAAGCCAACAGTCACGCAGCCCAGCGCCCTTGGAGTTTGTCGTGCCGGTTGCCCAATAGCCGGAATCCGCGCCGCTAAGCGGAGAACTGACGACGGCCTCCAGCGCGTCCTTCCCCGCGCCGCCGATCGTCATCGACCAATTCTCGGTTGACGCGTCGAACCGCGCCGCCCAGCCGTCACCGCCGTTTCCAACGTCCGCGCCCACGACGAACGGACCGTACGCCTCAGAGTTTGCGGCGCCATGAATCGCGTGTGTGAGCGGCACCGTGGATTGAATCGCGCCGTACGGATCTGTCCAGTACGTCGTGACGGCCGCGTTCGTGTTGTTGGCGATGGACCAGCCTGTGCCGTCTGCCAAGCCAAGGATGCCGGAGATGTGGGTGTGGTAGGTGTCCAGGTCTTCCCAAATCGCCCAGGTGAGATTGTACGCGTCGGTGTTGCACTTGCCGGACACGCAGAAATTGGCGGTCGTGCACGGATCGCCGTCCTCGCACGCCACGGCGTCGCTCCAGGCGGGGTTCTTGCAGGCGCCCTGGGCGCAGTCATTGCTGCTGCAGACCGAACCATCTTTGCATGCGGATTCCAGCATTGTCGCGCAGTTGCCGGCAGCCTGACAGGTGTCGTTGCCAAAAATATCCAGATGCTGCACGAGCGCTTGGGCGGACTTGGTTTGTGCGACGATGAGGCCTGGCGCGGCAAACGGGCTGACCGCCACGGGGTATCCCGTCGACCAAGCCATTCCAGTCACGGGCGCGCCCGGATACTGCTTGCGCCAAATCGGGTTGCCAAAGGCGTCGACGCGTTCCACGAGCCCATCGGCGCCGCGGTTGCCGGCGACGACGAAGCCATCGCTCGTCGAGGCTGCGAGGATGCTGCTCGCGGCCTCGTTGCCCCCGCCCATGTCGTGTTTCTGCTGCCAGCGCACATGGCCGGAGGCGTCGAGTCCGACGAGCCAGAGGTCGCTCTTTGTGCTGCTGACGCCGTACACACCGGCGACGACGCAACCGCTGTTTCCGGCAGGGACAACGCCGTAGGCGACATCCTCGAAAGCGTCACCGAGCGTTGTCGACCAGTTTTTGTTGCCAAGGTGATCCGTTGCCACGACATAGACCTGCGAGTTGCCAGCGGTCGTCGAACTACCGGCCAGAAAGAACCCTACGGTCAGGCCGTTGTTCGTGATTGCGTAGGCGCGTTCATCGCCGGCGGTGCCAAATGCGATGCTGGGATTGCCGACCGGGACGCTGTCGAATTGGAGCCACATGTCCTCGCCACCGTTGACGCCGTTGGTCTGCCAGCCGGCGGCAGCGATGGTCGTTCCGCCACCTTGCCAGCCATCGAAAACGGCGGCGAACATGCCCGGCGTGGTGGTGGCCAAGCCCAGGTAGGGAATCACCTTCCCGGTCGCGTCAATGACGCCGATCCAGCCGTTGCCCGCCGCGTCCTGACCGGGCACGAGGACGTGCTTGTACACGTCGATGTAAGGCGTGGAGCGGACGACGCTGACGTCTGCAAACGTGACCTGCCACGGGCTGCTGCCATCCTCTGCGAGAGCTGCGACGTTGATGCCGCCACTGCTCAAGCGGCTGACGGCCGCACCGCCCACGCCGCCCCGCATGAAGACGCCGGCCGAAGCATCGCTGCCGGTCGCGTCGTACTGCCAAAATGTCGGCGATCCGTCGGTGCAGACGCCGTTCTGGCAGGATTCGCCGCTGGTGCAAGGATCGCCGTCCGAACAGCCGCCCGCACTGAGCGGCGCGTGGTTGCAAGTGTTGCCAAACGCACAGCTGTCCAACGTGCACGGGTCGTCATCGTCGCAATTGCCGAGCGTTCCGGTGCACACTGCGGACAGGCATTTGTCGCCAACTGTGCACGGATTGCCGTCGTCGCAGGTTGTTGCACCCGAAGGCAAATGCGCGCAGCCGCCGGCGAGGCCATCGCAATAGTCCAGCGAGCACACGTCTCCGTCGTTGCACGTCGCCGCGACGCCGCTGCAACTCCCACCCGCGCAAGTATCGTTGACGGAACACGCGTTGCCGTCGTTGCACGCCCCGACGTTGTTGCTGTGCGTGCAGCCCGAAGGCGTGCAACTGTCGTCGGTGCAGGTATTGCCATCGCTGCAGGAAACCGCTTCGCCCGCCTGACAATTCCCGCCGCTGCACGCGTCCCCGACGGTGCACGAATCGCCGTCCGTACACGTTCCGCCCACGACGTCTGTGTGGGTACAGCCCTCCGCGAGGGCGCAGGCGTCCGCGGTGCAGCCATTTCCATCATCGCAGAGCCCGTCGTCCGCGGTGTGCTCGCAGCCACTCGCCGTACACAAGTCGTTCGTACACGCGTTGTTGTCACTGCAGAGCGTTGCATCGATGATGTGCAAACAGCCGCCATCCGATGTGCAGATGTCCACCGTGCAAGCCAAGCCGTCATCGCAACCATCGACGCAACCTTGCGACTGGCAATCGCCGGGGCAGAGCGCCTTGGATTCGCCCAGCGCGCTGCAGGGGCTACACACCTTATCGCCGCAGTATCCGCAGTCCACGGGGCAGCTCAGCCAGTCCTCGTCTTTGTCGCAAACGCAGTCGCCGCAGCTCGTCGCGCAATCGCCCGGGCACTTGTCTGGGCCACCGTCTTCCGGTTCGCACACGCCGTTGCCGCAGACTTGCCAGACGCAGTCCATCGCGCAACTGATCGGCGATTCGCCCTTGTCGCAGACTTTGTTGCCACAGGCATTGCCGCAATCCTCCGGGCATTTTTGCGGATTCTCGCCGCAGTCGTAGCCCTTGCACTTGCCGTCGCCGCACGCGCCGCAGCAGTCGATCGCGCAGGCTTTGGGCCCCTCACCTGGCTCGCAGACGCCGTTGCCGCAGCCTTTGCAGTCGGCTGGACACGTCGCTTCGGTCTCGCCGCAGGATGTGCCGCAGATTCCGTCGCCGCAGGGGCAGTCGGTTGTGGTGGTGTCAGTCGGCAAGACCGTGTCGGCGGTGTCGCTGCTGTCGATCTCCGCTACGTCGCCGTCGCCTTGTCCCACTGTGTCGTTGTGGTCCCCGCTGTCAGCAGCAGAGTCACTTGCCGTGTCATTGACTTCGGCTGCCATTTCGTCCGGCGAGTCTGAAAGGGCAGTCGTTGGCGCCGTGCCGCAGGACAGGAGACAGAGGAGGGCGGTGGCGAAGCAGAAGAACCGGGACGCGATCGACATGGCCGTACTCCTTTCAGCGCGCGCTTGGCCGACAACCGGCGCAGGCGCATCGCCCCTCGGACCTTTGCGGAATTCGCAACAACTGGAACGCCCATCGGAATTCCGTTTGTGCCTGCGGCCGAATGCCGTCGGTTTGCAACCGCTGAAACGTCGGACTCTGCCGACGACCACTGCGCGTCGGGCGGACCGGCGGCGTGATGGACGGGACAACTTCGGTGCGTCGGCGCACTGCGGAGCGAGGCCCCGCAACAGAATTCGCTCAGCGCTTCCCAACAGTCAGACCGGCGGAGTTTGAAATTCACCACAGGCCAGCCCTGCGTTACCGGATAACTACTATTGGCCATTTCTCCCCCAATTTGGGCGAGGATTTGGGTGAATCCACGTGTGCTTGTACAGCGCCTCGTACTCCACGGCTGGGCGCTCCAGCGCGACCAGCGCGAGAACACGGTTGAACGCGATCCATGGGAGGTCGCGGCGGTTGAAGCGGAACACAAACTCGTTCAGGTACGCCTGCAAGTGCTGCGGCTGCACCGACCCCTTGTGCGTGCCCATGAGCCAGCGTTTCAGGTTCGTCGTCACGCGCCCATGCGTCGCCAGTGGATCCGCCTCGCGCTTGGCCACTACGAATTCATGCTGCCAGCCCAGCGGTCCCACCAAGTTGAAACTGCCGTGCGCGTCGGTCATCACGTTGCTGCCTTTCTCCACGTTGTCCCGCAGGAATGTCAGCGCATCCATCGTGTTGTGAGAGGCCACGACGCGCATACGGATGCGCCCCGCCTTGGTGTGCCACGCGTCACCGCTGCGGCTCTTGCTGGCGTCGCGGTGCATCTGGCCGTGCCACTTGTGCACCTCGACGGCCACAAGCACGATCGCCTTGTTGCTGCCGCGCGCATCGCGGTCGGCGCGGGACTGCACACCGCCGATCTCGATCTGATCCACCTCCACCCAGTGCTCGCTGTGCGTCGGATCGCCGCAAAACGAATTGAGTTTTGAGCGGTCCGGGTCCACGAGTCCGCCGCGCAGTTTGTGCAGCATCGTCCACGCGGTTTCCAGCCGCGTCAGGCCGAGTTGCTTCTGAAACGACAAGGCGCTGATGCCCGACTTGTGGGTAGCGACCAGCCACGCCGCGTGAAACCAGACGCTCAGTGGGATCTTGGTGCGGTGCAGCGCCGTGCCCGCCGTCACGCTGATCTTGTGGTGGTTCTCGCACTCCATCATTCCAGGCGTCGCGCGGATCGGCCCCGCCTTGGTGATGCCGCACTTCGGACAGGAGTATCCGCGCGGCCAGCGCAAAGAGAACAGGTAGTCGGCGCACGCCTTGTCGGTGCTGAAAGCGCGCGAGAATTCGATGATGTTTTGCGGCGGGCTAGGGTAGTTCATGGTGCGCTCAGAACGAAATTGGAATCGTGGGTGGCGTGTTCGGCACAACCGGAAGCAGTCCAGATCGAATTCTAGCGCGCTGGCTCAGATACGGGAACCCAAAAACAGCGTATGCGTTATCGTCAATAAATGCCGATACTTTTGCAGGATACTCGCAAGCTAAAGCCACTCCCGCAGGAAGGTGGCAGACGCCGAAGATCGTGGTTGACTGCCCCGGTGCAAGGCGCGCCACCCGGCCGCAATTCAGCGTCACCGGGAACAGCACCTTCTGCCGCACGTCATTGATCGCAATAGCGACAACCCATGCCGACACCTCAAAGATCTCAACCTCATGCAACTCGGTTGCGCGCACTGTCAGCGTGATCTGCATCGTGCCATCATGGATGCCACCGATCGCGCTAACAAGGCGAACAGCGTCCCCCGGTGCCACGAGCAACTTGGCCTTGAACAACTCCAAGAACTCCAGCGCCGCCAGTAGGCCCGCGCAACCATAGACGACACACTTTGCAGCCGTCGTCGCGGTGCCGCCGCCCCAGCCTTCGATCCACGTCAGCGCGCCAACGCCGATCGCCAAAGCGCCGATCCGCTGCCACGGCTTCAAGTGCCCAAGCAATTTCACCATCCACCTCTGCCACATGATGCCACCCCTCGCAGACTTGCCGCGAGGGACGAAAAGTAAGGTACTACCTTGTAGTAGTCAACCGGTAACGCAGGAGGCCAGCAGGTTGAGAAGCCGCGCCAGAAACAATTTCCAGAATAAAGATGCTGGCGGGTAGCGCGACCTGGGTCAAACGCGCTGGGTCATGCTTGTGTCATGCCGACGAGCGGTCGGCTGCCACGGCGGTCCCGAAAAGGTCTTGATTCTCCTCGTGTGCCGCCGAGAACGGATCTTGCGCTTGGCGTCAAAAAAGACCGAGCCCGCCAACGCATGGGGGCGTGGGCGGGCTCGGAATTGGCTGCACTGGACAAAAGCGAATGTGAAATGCAGACGCTATTTCGGCGGCGTCACCACCGTGTCAATCATGTGAATCACGCCATTGGACGCAATCACGTCCGTCGCGATCACCTTCGCGTTGTTCACCGTCACGCCGCCCGTGCCGTCCACGGCGATGGTCAGGTTCGCGCCGTTGACGGTCTTGACCGTGCCAGCCTTCACGTCTTTGGCGTACACTTTGCCGGACACCACGTGGTAGGTCAGGATCGACGTCAAGAGCGCCTTGTCCGCCAGAATCGCGCCCAAATCCGCCTGGGCGATCTTGGCGAACGCCTCGTCATTGGGCGCAAAAACCGTGAACGGGCCTTTGCCCTTCAAGGTCGCGATGAGGTCCGCCGCAGTCAATGCCGCCGCGAGCGTCTTGAACGTACCAGCGCCCACCGCCGTGTCCACAATGTCTGCGGGCGGCAAGATGACCGTGTCGATGACGTGAATCACGCCGTTGGACGCCTGGATGTCCGTCTTGACGATCTTCGCCGCGCCAATCGTCACGCCGTCTTTGCCCACGGTCAGGAGCACATCGGTGCCGTCGAGCATCGTGACGATGCCGGTCTTGACGTCCTTGGCCTCGACCTTCCCGGCGATGGCGTGGTGCGTCAGGACCGCGGTGAGCTTCGCTTTGTCGGCGAGGAGCGCGTCCAGATCCGCCTTCGGAATCTTGGCAAATGCGTCGTTGGTCGGGGCGAAGACGGTGAACGGTCCGGCGCCCTTCAGCGTGTCCACCAGACCGGCGGCGGTGACCGCACTGACGAGCGTCGAGAACTGCGGGTCGCCAACGGCAATCGCCACAATCGTCTTCGGCGCTGCCGTGGTGTCGCCCGTCGTCGTCGTGTCGCCCGTCGTCGTCGTGTCAGCTGCCGTGACGGCGTCTGTGCCAGAAGCGGTGTCCGTTGACGTGGCAGCGTCTTCGCCGGTCGTCGCGGTGGAAGAGGTGGTGGTCGAACCGCAGCCGATCAGCGCGGTAGCCGTGAGGAGGAGAGATGCTTGAGCAAAAGAACGAAAGATACGCATGAGACCTCTAGCTGGTGAGTGTGGAGTGCTGCCGCCCGCTCGCGAACGCGGCGTTTGGCTCTTCCGGTCCGATGCTGGACTTCTGCAAGAGATGCGCGCGAAAATCGCACATCGCAAAAAGTGCCTGCTATCGCAAGAACTTGCCGCGTGGCCGACACACCACGCGGAGAGCGCCGGGGCCCAGGTGCGCCCGCGATCACGTCAAGTGGCTGCTCGGTGCATTGTAGTTCTAAATCTTGTTGGGTCGCCTTTCCCGCCATCCGGTGGTCCACACTCTCCTCGTGCCGTGGACTTGCTTGCAGGTGCTGTAGAGAGTATACCGTTTGCCAAGGTGGAATGGCGCGTCATGCCGGGCCGCGCGGACCGTCGGTTCCTGATGTAGCAGGCTCATAGATCTACACGCATGTCTGTCCGATCGGCCGCGATGCGTACACAGATGCTCACAGGAACAGCGGAATCTCTTTGTGACGATGGGATGTCGGCCCTAACATTTTGGCGGGACAGGACTCGCGGATCTGGCGCGAAGTGAGGCTGTGTGGAAACAGAACGAAAAAGCCCAGGTGGCTCAAAGCTGCACCGCGACCGGGCGACCACGGCGACGGGTGAGGGCAAGGCCGTCGCCGAGGCCGCCGATCAGGCTGCGCTGTTGCGACGGGCGATGGACGTCGTGCCCGCGTCTGTGGCGATCTGGAGCGCTGACCTCCGGCTCGTGTACATGAACCGCACGGGCGGCGAGTGGTTCAACGTGGACCCGGACGCGGCGCGCGGTCGCCACTTTCGCGAACTTGCCGGTGAACCGGCGTTTGCGGTGCTGCTGCCGCGCATCGAGCGGGTGTTGGCCGGGGAGACTCAGGAATTTGAGACGCTGCGCCGCGGTCCGGACGGCTCCAAGCGGTTTGACGTCCTGGCGCAGTACACCCCCGACTTCACCGACGGGCAGGTCACCGGCTTCACGATGCACGCGACGGACGTGACCAGACGCAAAGAGGCGGAACGCGCCGTCCACGAGAGCGAGACGCGCGCACAGCTGGTCTCGGAAATCACGCAAGAAGCGCTGTGGGATTGGGATGTTCCAGCGGGGCTCGTTAGGCACAATCGCCAGTGGTACCAGAAGCTGGGGCTGACGGCAGGCGGTGCATCGGACACGGTCGAGGGCTTCGCCGCGCTGGTTCACCCCGACGACTTGCCGGCGCTCGCTGAGCAGATGGACGCCATGCTGACGTCGCCGACCGCGACCTACTTCTCCGAACACCGCCTGCGCAGCGGCGACAAGTACATTTGGGTGCGAGACCGCGGTGGTGTCGTCACGTCCGATGCGACGGGGCAGCCGTTGCGCGTCGTGGGTCGTTTTGAGGACATCACCGACTTCAAGTTGGCCGAGGAAGCGCGGATCCAGAGTCAGCGCAAGCTGGAAGAAGCGCAGCGGATCGCGCGGATCTGCTTTTACGAGCTGGATCTGATGGCCGGCCTGTGGTCGGGCTCAGAAGTGCTGGATGACATCTTTGGCATCGATGCCTCTTACCCCAAGACATGCGAGACCTGGGCGCAGATCCTCGCGCCGGAGTTTCGCGACGCTTTTGCCGAGCATTATTGGCATGTTGCCGAACAAGGCGGCAAGTTTGACTTCGAGTTTGAGATCATTCGGCCGCTGGACGGACGGCGCTGTTGGTTGTCCGCCTTGGGGCAATTCACACTTGACGCGAACCGTACCGCGATGACGTTGAGCGGGACACTGCAGGATATTCAAGCGCGCAAGGAGGACGAGCTGGAACTCGTGCGTCACCGCGATCACTTGGCGGAGTTGGTGCGGCAGCAGACGATGGATCTGGAAGCGAGCCTGGCGATCACGAAGCAAGCGCTGGCGACTTCTGCCAAGCAAAATGACGCCTTGCGTGAGAGCGAGAACCGCTTCCGGACGACGACGGACAACGTTGCCGTGCTGATTTGGCTGGCGGATGCCGACTTGAAGTGCACGTATTTCAACCAGCCCTGGCTGGTCTTCACGGGGCGCACGCTTGAACAGGAGCTGGGCGACGGCTGGCTGGACAGCGTACACCCAGACGACTTTGAGCAGACGACGACCACCTACGAAGAAGCGCGCGTGGGACACGCGGAGTTTTCTATCGAATTTCGCCTGCGTCGCGCCGATGGCGAGTACCGTTGGCTCTGGAGCCGCGGCGTGCCGCGTTCCGACGACAACGGCGCGTTCCTTGGCTTCACCGGCTCCTGCGTCGACATTTCTGACCGCATGCAGGTGGAAGAAGCGGCGCTCGCCGCCAATCGCGCCAAGTCCGAGTTCCTGGCCAACATGAGCCACGAAATTCGCACGCCGATGAACGCGATTATCGGGCTCGCTCACTTGGTGCTCAAGTCGCCGCTGGACCGCAAGCAGCGCTCGGATATCAAGCAGATTCACTCCAGCGCCAGCTCGCTCCTGCGCATCATCAATGAGATTCTGGACTTCTCCAAGGTGGACGCCGGGAAGCTGGAATTGGAGCAGATGCAGTTTGGGATGGAAGAAGTCGTCGTGAACTTGTCGGCCATGGTTGGTGAGGCGGCACGCCAGAAGCGCTTGGAATTCCTGATTGATCTCGACGAGGATCTGCCGCCCGCGTTGCTGGGTGATGCGGGGCGTCTGGGTCAAGTGCTCGTCAACTTGCTGAACAACGCGATCAAGTTCACCGACCGCGGCAAAGTCGCGCTGCACGTTTCAGTGGAGTCACGGCACGCGGATCGCGTCGAGTTGGCGTTCTCGGTGGAGGACGATGGCATCGGCATGACGCCCGACCAGGTCGGCAAGCTCTTCAATTCGTTCCAGCAGGCAGACAGCTCGGTGACGCGCAAGTACGGCGGAACGGGGCTGGGGCTCGTCATTTCGCGCAATCTCGTGCGGCTGATGGGCGGTGAACTGCAGGTCAGCTCCGAATACGGCGTGGGGACGCGCTTTGAGTTCACCTGTTCGTTTGGGCTTGGAGAAGAGGATGTTCGGGTGCGCTACGCGTCGTCGCCTGCCCGCGGCGGGCGCGCTATCGTCGTGGACGACAACGCCATCGCGCGGACGGTACATGCGAACCTGCTCAAGCGGTTCGGCATGGAAGTGACCTCAGTTGCGACCGGCGCGGACGCGCTGAAGGCGGTGCGCGACGCCGACGGGATCGATCCGTACCGCATCGTGCTGATGGATTGGCGTCTGCCCGGTGAAGACGGCGTGGCGCTGACGCACACGATTTGCCATGAAATGGGTCTGCGCGTGCCGCCAGCCGTTGTCATGGTGACGGCCCGCGCCGCCGAGGAAGTGGCCGTTGTTGCGCAGGCGGCAGGCGCGCACGCGACCCTGGAAAAGCCGATCAACCAGTCGTCCTTGTGGGATGTCGTTGCGGAGATCTACGGTCCGTCGCGCCCGCGTCGCCGCGAGTCCCGATCCGATGCGGTCGAGGCGGCTTTTGACCTGACCGACGTTTCTGTCCTTGTTGTGGAGGACAACGCGATCAATCAGCAGATCATCGAGGAACTGCTGCTGCTCACCGGTGTCAGCGTGACCATGGCGCGCAATGGCGCAGAAGCCTTGGAATTCCTACATGCCGCAGCGGATCCTGTGCCGTGGTCGCTCGTCTTGATGGACATCCAAATGCCGGTGATGGACGGTCATGAGGCGACGGTTCGCATTCGCGCGGACCACCGCTTTGACGCGCTGCCGATTATTGCCATGACAGCGCACGCGATGCAGGAAGAACGCGACCGCTGCAAACGGGAGGGCATGAACGCCCACCTGACCAAGCCCATTGACCCGTACACGCTGTACCAGACGGTGCAGAAGTGGGCGAAGCCGGATTCGCTGCCGACGACCGTGCCGGTGCCGGAGCCTTTCGACGCAGGCGAGTTGCCGGTCATTCCGGGCGTGAACACCGCGGCTGGGCTGGGACACGTGGCGCACCACATGCGCTTGTATCTTTCGATTCTGGAACAGTTCTCGGTGAATTTCCTGAACTTTGAGGAGAAAGTGCTGGCCGCGCTGCAGACGGGCGAGATTCACGAGGTGGAGCGTTTGGCGCACACACTGAAGGGTGTCGCGGCGAACGTGGGCGCGGAGCGTGTGGCGGAGCTGAGCGCGGCGCTGGAGCTGGCGTGTCGGCAGCAGCACCCGGTGGCGGTTCTGCGGTCGCGGTTGCTGGCGCTCCACGAGCCGCTATCGAGCGTTGTGTTGGAGATTTCACGCGTGTTGGCGCGGCGCAATCCGGCGTCGACGGTGTTGGAGATTGCGGAGCCGGCGCGGTGTAACGAACTGCTGCAGCAGCTCGACGCGCTGCTTGCAGCGGACGACGCGGCGGCGCAGCGCGTCTTTGAGGCGAACCGCGCGCCGTTGCGCGGCTGCCTGGGCGAAATGTTTGCGTCCGTGGCGCTGAACCTGCGCAACTTTGACTTTGAGGCGGCACGGCAAGATCTCGCGCCGTTCATCGCCCGCTATCAGACCAGTCCCTGACCAATCTGTGACACTTGCGTCATCCGGCACTTGACGCGCTGCGTTGAAAGTCGGATCGTGACGGCGCGGTGACAGGTCTTGTCGCTGCTCGCGTTTGCCCGTGACCAACGACACTAGCCAAACCCACTCAAGGTGACCCGATGAGCGACAATTTCTACACAGATAACAGTGACTTGAAATTCTGGATCGAGCAGGCCGTGGATTGGGACATGCTGGTGGAGCTTGCCGAACGCGGTGCCCCGGCGGATGAGCGTCCGGCGAGCGTGCGGGAAGCGCGTGACACGTTTGAAGACGTGCTGAAGGAACTCGGCAAGTTCGTCGCCAAGAACATCGACCCCGTGGCGCGCCAGATCGACACGGAAGGCACGCGCGTCGAGAACGGCGAAGTCGTGATGTCGCCGGCGTTCGAGAAAGTGTTCAAGGGCATGAAAAAGCTCGGCTTGTACGGATTGCCGGTGCCGCGTGAACTGGGCGGCGTGAACGCTCCGGCGGTCGCGTACCTGGCTGGCTCAGAGCTGATCGCCCGCGGTGACACGTCGTGTATGACGCACTTTGGCTTTCACGCCGGCATCGCGCTGTCGCTGATTACGTACGCGCTGCGCGATCCGCGCTCGGTCATCAAGAATGGCCGTTTGATCTCGACGCCTTACGATGAGGCGATCGCGGACATGATCAGCGGCAACACGTGGGGCTGCATGGTGCTGACGGAGCCCAACGCAGGCTCGGACTTGGCGCAGATCAAGACGACGGCGGTCGACCAGGGTGACGGCACGTGGAAGCTGAACGGCGAGAAGATCTTCATCACTTCGGGCAACGGTCAGTACCAGCTGGTGCTGGCGCGCAGTGAAGATCCGAACACGGCGCCGGGCTTGAAGGGGCTGTCGCTGTACCTGTGCAATCGCAAGAACAAAGATGGCTCGACCAACGTGCGCATCGCCAAGGTGGAGCACAAGATTGGCCACCACGGCTCGCCGACCTGCGTGCTGGTGTACGAGGATTCCGTGGGCGAGCTCATCGGCCGTCGCGGCGACGGTTTTGAGCAGATGTTGCTGCTGATGAACTTCGCGCGCGTGGCTGTCGGCTTCGAGTCGCTGGGTCTGATTGAAGCGGCGTATCGCACCGCCAAGGAATTCGCGGAAGGTCGTGTGACGATGGGCAAGTCCATCGACCGTCACGAGATGATTGCAGATTTCCTGGAGGATATGCACCTGACGATCATCGGTCTGCGGGCGATTTGCTTCGAGACGGCGCAGAAAGTCGAGCGCGCGAACCGTCTGGAGCAGATCCTGAAGTTCGATCCGCCGACGGACGAGCACGAGAAGGCGGAGCTGGAGCGCAAGGTCTCGCGCGTGAAGCGTCAGGCCCGCGATTTGACGCCGCTGGTGAAGTACTACGGCTCGGAGAAATCCGTGGAGATGTCGCGGCTGTCGATGCAGATCCTCGGCGGCGTGGGCTACACGCAGGAATACGCGCCGGAGAAGCTGCTGCGCGACGCGCTCGTGCTGCCGATTTGGGAAGGCACGAGTCAGATCCAGTCGCTGATGGTGCTGAAGGATCAGCTGATGCAAGGGCTGCGCGATCCGCGGCGGTTCATCGTGAAGATGGCGCGTGCGAACTGGAAGCGTGTGGCGGAGCAGGATCCGCTGGAGAAGCAGCTGTCGCGGCTGTTCAGCTACAAGTACAAGGCGCTGCAGACGATTCTGGTGAAGATCGCCAAGAACAAGCTCAAGCACACGTACGACCTGCCGATTGGCGCGTGGACGGACGCGCTGTTCACGCAGTGGGACCCGAAGCTGGACTTCGCGCCGGGCATGTTGCACGCCGAGCGCCTGACCAAGATCCTGGCGGAAGTGGCGATTGCGCGGATTCTGGTCAAGTACGCGGTGAAGTTCCCGGATCGCCGCAAGGACGCCGAGAAGTTCATGTCGCGCGCGGACCTGCGCTGCCGTCACTGGCTGGCGGAGATCGAGGAGCACGGCGACGACCTGCTCGCCACGCTCGCGGAGAAGAACGCGGCGGACGTGAAGTCGGCGGCGTAACGAGATCCCGGGAAATCGCAGCTTGTTCTGGGCGAATCCGGTCGCAAGCGCCCGGACCGGGCCCGCGGTCGGCCTTGAAGGGCCGACCCGTGACCCATTCAGCAAGCTGAATGGGCCACGGCCGCAAGCGGCGCAGGTCCCTTTCGCGGCGGTCCACCTCATTCCTCCTCACCGACCCTGACACACCTCATTGCGTAGCCCTCATGGCACGCCCGTGACGCATTTGTCACACATGCCCTTGACGCGTCCACGCCGCCTGCTTCGCTGTCCCTAGCCGGTGCAAACCCGGCGAAAGGACAACAGCTATGCTTCGATTTTCAGCAACTTGGCGCGCATTTTCTCTAACGGTGCTCCTCGTCTTGAGCGGTTGCGGCAACGCTGTCACCACGGACACGCGCCAGTCCGACTTCACATCGCTCAAGCCAGGTGCGTCCGGCAGCAGCAAATCGGGCAGCGCAGAAACTGCGAGCCCAGACGGCAGCAACAGCGGCACGGTGAAGGTTGAAGACAGCGACGTTGTCCGCATGGTCGGCACGAAGCTTTATATTCTGAACGCATTTCGCGGTCTGCAGGTCGTCGACGCAGCCAATCCAATGGCTCCCAAGCTGTTGGGTAGGGTCGTCGCACAAGGAACGCCGCGGGAGATGTACGTCGCGGACGGCGTGGCGACCGTGCTGCTGAGCGAACACTACGCGTTTACGGCAAAGACGCCAGGGCAACTGGAATCGACGATCGGCAGTCAGGTGCAAGTGATCGATCTCGCTAACTCCGCAGTGCCGCAGACAGCCGCGAGCATTGACCTGCCCGGCTGGGTCGTCTCCAGTCGCCGCATCGACAATCGCCTCATCGTGGTCACCGCCGACGTCGGCCAGACGCCGTGGTGGGGCTGGTGCTGGGGCCCGTACGCGTGCATGGCGAGCGCCAAGGCGGACACGTCCACAAGCTCCGGCAGCGGCTCCTCCAGCGTCGCGAGCCCTGCTGGCATGTGGTGGCCATGGGGCGGCTTCGGCTACGGTGCGTGGGCGGCAAGCGGTCGCGTGAGCGTCATCGATCAGGCGGACCCCAAGGTGCCCAAGCTGCTGGGAAGCGTGCAGTTCGAGGGCGGTGTCGCTATCGCGGTCATTCAACAGGGGGAGGTGCTCGTGCTGGGCTCCGAGTGGAAAACGGCGAACAACGTGTCGCAGCGCATCGACCGGTCGCAGCAGATCACAATCGCCGCCGATGGTTCCGTGAAACTCGCCGCAGCGGACGTACAAGCGTTGACAGGCAATGACATGTGGTACGCGGGGCTGCGCGGCGCGACGTCGCTCGGTGCGGGTGAAGTGGTCGTGACGTCGTCCACGTATCAGGGCGGCACGGACCCCACCGTCGGGCTGCAAGTGCGCCACCGCAAAGTCGTCGACAACAAGTGGACCGACGTGGGTATTTGGCAAGCGAGCGCGCCGCAAGGCTGGTGGGACGTGCGGGTGGCTGAGAAAGTCGCCCTCGTGACGCAGGGCGGCTGGGAGAGCAAGACGGGCAACGCGACGCCGACGACGCTGCACGTCCTGGAGTTGACCAACGCGCCCACGGAGACCGCGACGCTGACGCTTTCCGGAAGCACGCAACCGACCTTGGCGACACCGCTGACGCAGGTGCAAGCCGGACTGTGGCTGTTGAGCGGCGTGCAGTCGGCGTCCAACGGGACCGCGCAGACGCTCCTGCGGACGCTGTCCTTGGCCAGCTTGGACAAGCCGAAGCTCGTGAGTGAAGTGACGGTCGATGGCGGCTATGCCTGGTGGGGCGCCGGCACGGAAGTGATCGCGGACGCGGGCGTGATTCTCGCGGCGGTTCAGGACCCGATGACAAAGACCGCGAGCGCGTTGCAAATCGTGCAAGTGGACGCCGCGGGCAAACTCACGGCGCGCGGTACGTTCGGATCTGCGCTGGTGTCGTGGTGGCAACTCCGCAGCCTCGTGGCCGGTACGAAGCTGTGGCGCGTCGGCAATCAGGCGCTCGAAAGCGTGGACATCGCCAACTTGGACGCGCCCAAACCGTTGGCGACGCTGGAATTGGCAGCGCACGTGAGCGCCTTGGCGCAGGTAGGCGGGCGCATCATCGCGCTGGTGGCCGACTGGCAGACGGGCACGGCGCAGTTGCGGACCTTGCAGAAGGACTCGACCGACGAACAGCACGCGGACGCCACATTGACCGTGCCCGAAGCGTGGGGGCGGCTGAGCGTCGTGGGCAACATCGTGTGGTTCATTGGCAATCAGGCGGTGCGCGCGTACGACTTCAGCGATCCCCTGCAGCCCAAGGCGCGCGGCAGTTGGACGGTGAATGGGAACGGGACGCAGTGGTACGACCTCGGAAGCGCCGTGCAAAACGGCAGTACGCTCTGGGTTGTCGGCCACCAGTCGCAGGCGCTGTACGGTGACGCGGATGCGTGCGGATCGCCGTCGAACGATGGCGGCTCGACGGAGCCTGGCAAGCCCGATGCGGATATTCCGCCGGCCCCCGCGGCGGACGCAGAGAGTGCGACGGACAAAGACGCGATGATCGAGCTCGATGCCAACAGCAAGACCGACGAGGATGCCGGCATCAGCCCGCAGAAGTGCATCGTCTCTTGGCAGTATACAACGAGCATCACGGCGTTGGACCTGAGCAATCCCGACCAGCCCGCACTTCAGGGAACTGTCGTGCTGCCCGACGCCGCGTGGGCGTGGGGCGCGCAGATGGTCGGCGATACGCTCTGGCTGACACACTACGAGTCCGCGCAGGGCCCCGACGGCACGTGGTACGGCAAGTACTTTCTGGATCGCGTGAACGTTTCCGACCCGAAGGCACCCGTCGTCGCGAGCAAAGTGAACGTCCCCGGCTGGATTGTCGGTTTTGCCGCGGACGGTGCGCACGCCTACGCGCTGGATTGGCAGCCCAAGGCGGGGACGCAGCCGCAGGACGGCCAGATTGAGAGCCTGCTGGACGTGCTGAGCCTGGAAGGGGACAAGGCGTTCCTCCTGAGTCAGACCGCGCTGCCGGGATCCGCGGGCGCGGCGCTGGTGAACGGCGCGGCGCTTTACGTGGCCGCGTGGCAATATCCGTGGCAGGCGAATGCCGCTGACACGACGTCGAAGACGCAGCTTTTCGTGCTGGACGTCAGCCAACCCGACGCGCCCAAGGTCGTGCAGACGCTGAATCCAGGCGCGCCGATTGGCTCGATGAGCCTGCACGGCAAGACGCTACTCGCGACCATCGGCTGGGGCGCGGGCGTGCAGACGTGGCAAATCGTGGACCCGCTGGCACCGCAGTTTCAGGCGTTCACCGCGGTGCAAGGGCAGGGCTACGACGTGTTGGACGTCGCCAACGCGCTGTGGTTGCCGGTGGGGTGGATGGGGATTCAGGTGGTTGGGGAGTAGGAAAAGACCGAAAATCTGAGCAGTTTCGAGAGGTCGGCTGCGACCGTCGCGGCGGCGGCCTCTTGCCGTAGCCCCTGACGCGGCCGCTTGGATAGCGCGGCTTGCACGGTGAGCAGGACGCGGCCGCGGCGGGACCTGCGACGCTATCTGCCAGTGCAAGCGGATGACAGAAGAACCCGTGCCCTCGTTACAACCTCAACCTCGCCAAGCGGGCAAAGCGCGGCGTTCTATCTGTCGAGAACTGTCGCGGCTGACGCGACCGCGATGGGTCGCGCTCGTTGCCGCATGTTTCGACAATGCGACAAGTTGCTGAATGGCCTTGGAACTGGCCTGAAGACTGCGTCAATCGCGCGAGGCAAGGCTGCCGGAGGAATGATTCGCGCTTGACCGCCCCGGAATGCCGTGTCAGTTTCTGACGCACTGCGTCATAAGCCGGAGACCACCGCATGTCCGCTCCCTTTGTGCCCAAGCTCGCCCACTCACTCGCGCGACTGCAGCCGGAATACGACGTGGTCGTCATTGGCTCCGGCTATGGCGGTTCGGTCGCAGCGCTGCGTCTGGCGGAGGCGGGCCTCCGCGTGTGCGTCCTTGAACGCGGGCGGGAATTCCTGCCAGGCGATTTCCCGCGCACCGAAGCCGAGGGGCTCGCGGAAATGGAGTTTGAGACGCCGTACGGACACGTCGGTCGGCGCGGTGCGTTCGGGCGGATGTACGTTGGTGGTGCGATGAAAGTGATGACCGCGTCGGGCGTGGGCGGCGGTTCGCTCATCAACGCGGGCGTGTTTTTGCGGCCAGATCCGCAGGTATTTGACGACCCCAGGTGGCCGGAAGCGCTGCGCAGCGACGTCGCGAACCGGCTCGCGGCCGGCTACACCAAGGCTGAAGCGATGCTTGCGCCAGAGGCCTACCCGCAGAATCGCCGGACGCCGCCCAAACTCGCCGCCATGACCGAAGCGGCACACGCGGTGGGGCTGGAGGCACTGCGACCGCCGCTGACCATCGCCTTTGCCGCCCGGACCACCAGTGCTGGCGTCGCCCAAGCCTCGTGCACCGGCTGCGGCGAGTGCTGTTCGGGCTGCAACGTCGGCGCGAAAACTACGCTGGGTGCAACGTATTTGGCGGCGGCGGTGCGCTTGGGGGCGCGCATCTTCACGGAAGCAGACGTCCAGCGCATTGAGCGTCGCGGCGGTCAGTGGTTCGTGCATCTGGACGCGCTCGGCCGCGAACGCGAGCTCTACAACGCACCGGGCCTGTGGGTCGCCGCCCCGCGTGTCGTCGTCGCCGCCGGCACGCTGGGCAGCACTGCGCTGATGGCGCGCTCGCGCGCTGCTGGTCTGTCGTGCTCGGAGCGCATAGGCGCTCATTACAGCGGAAACGGCGACATGCTGGCCTTTGCCTTTGACACAGCAAACGTAGTGCAATCGGTGTCCGCCGACGGCGATAGCGACGCAGGTCCAAGCATCGCCGGCAACATCGCGGTCTCGGACGCCGCCGGTGCGCCCGCGTTCGTCATTCAGGAGGGCACCCACCCGCGGATGGCGAATCGCGTCATGCAAGTCCTCCTGACCGGACTGGAGGTGCGCGAGAAAGGCCTCTTGAGCGCGGCACGCGGCACGCTGGCGCGCGGGGTCGCGGACCGGCACCAGCGAACACTGCACTGGCTGGCGATGGGCCGCGATCCGGCCGAGGGCCACGTCACGGTCGATGGCCAGCGGATTCGCATTGACTGGCCAGCAGCCGACAGCGCCGCTCACGTCGCGCGGGTGCACGCACACTTGCGGCCGATGAGCGAGGCTCTGGGCGGCGTGTTCACCAGCGTGGGCAACGGCGCGACCGTGCATCCGCTGGGCGGCTGCGCGATGGCTGAGCGCGCGGAAGACGGGGTGGTCGATCACCGAGGCCGCGTGTTTACCGGGTCGCGCGGCACCGAAGTGTACGACGACTTGTACGTTCTGGATGGCTCGATTGTCCCATGCGCGATAGGCGCCAATCCGATGGCGACCATCTGTGCAGTGGCTGAGCGCGCCTGTGCACTGTGGGTCGCGGAGCTGCCGGTGCCTGTGAGCGCGCCGCAAAGGCACCCATTGCAAAGCGTGACGGCGGCGCGCCCGCTGACGTTTAGCGAGCGGATGGCTGGGTCGCTGGTCGGTGCAGTCGCGGGCGCGCCGATGGGAACCTTTGAACTGCAGATGACCATTGAGGTGGCCGATATCGACGCGATGGCGGCGGATACGGGGCTCGCCGCCGGGCTGTTTGGCATCGCTCGGGCGTCGGCGCTGACGGAGCGTCCGCTGATGCTAACCGATGGCGTGTTTCATTTGCTGGCGCGGATGGCCGACGGCACGCGGACAATGATCTACCGCGGCACGCTGCTGGCAGACGACGGGCGCCGCTGGTTCATGGATGCGCAAAAGCCCGTGCGCCCAGAGCGCGGCGGCTTCCTGGAAGGCTGGCACCAGACGACGCACATGGAAGTGAAACTGCACGAGAACAGCGCGGATGGCCCGCTGGTGGCACGCGGCATGGTCACCCTGCAGTTGGGCGATTTTGTGCGGATGGTGCTGTCCGCGCGCGCGGGGCGCGGCAAATCGGCGGAATCGACCCTGCGCGCCGGTGCGGCCTACTTCAGTCAGTTCGTCGCGCGCATGGTCGACACCTACACGCCGCTCATCGACCCGACGAGCATCTACGACCGC
>CAITYF010000064.1 GCA_903896545.1 uncultured Myxococcales bacterium
CCGCCATGCCGCATTCACGACGACGCGGCCGACCTCAGCGTCTACCGCCGGGTCGAACTTGCGGGCGAACAGGGCGCGTTGGTCAGCCAGAATCCGCGGCAGATCGACACTGCGCAGCGTCCGGGGAAATTCCGGGCCATCCTCCCAGTTGATATGTCGCAGCGTTTCTGCCACGCAGGTGCTCGCAAACGGCGAACGCATCACCAACGTCTGCACGACCATCTCGTCGGCGCAACGCGTGTGCTGGAACATCCGCCAAAACTGCGGATTTGCTTGCGTCCACGCGATGAGCCAAGCCACGCACGGCGCGTTGAGGTTGAACCAGTTCGCGCCGCCAAAGAACGGTCCACCATCCAACCGTCGCCGGAACCCGAACGTCCGTTGCGCGGCGTGCAGCGGCCGGTTGAGCGGTTCGAGCGGCGGGTCCAACCACAGCAGTTCCACGCGATCCATACCACCTTCACCATTCCAGCGCGTCGGCGCGGGCAGGGCGAAGCACTCCATGAACTGTGCGTCCGGATGTTGTAGGAAGAACGCGCGCATCGCGTCGGGAGGCATGAGCGGCAAATCTTGCCCGCTCACGAGCAGATAGCGATCGTACGGCCCGCGCGCGTGTGCCGTCTCCAGCAGTCGCCAAGTCGCACGGATTTGTGCGAAGGAGCCCCAACTCACGGATTCCGGCTTGTCCAGCACCGTGACGCCCGGTAGCGCCGACCAGCGCGCAAGGTGGCCACTGTCAATCGCGGTTGACTTGGCATCGACGTGCAGAAAGATGCCGACATCCGGTCCTTGCAGCAGACGAATCAGCGTGTCGAGTTGGGCGGGTAGCTTGTGCGCGAGGATGAGAAACGCCAGTTTCACGACAACCGTCCCCGCGTGGCGACAAACGCCTCACGCCAATGTCGCCACGCGCTCGCGAACTGCCCAGCGCGCAGTCGCGCCCGTACGGTCTTCCAAACACCCGCCCAGACGAACGCCCGCGCGCCGCCGTAGCGCTGGAACACGGCCTGATGCCGTTCGACCATCGCCATGCGGGTCTGCCATTCGTTGTCGCGCATCGAGCCAAGGCTCAGCGAGGCGATGCGTCGTCGATACCGGTAGGTCAGAGCGTCGACGTGGACGGCGGTGAACGGGCCGTTGCCTGTGACGCTGAGCCAGAAGTCCCAGTCTTCATTGCCGAGCCGGAAAACGGGTAGTTCGCTCCAGCCACCGCAGCGCCGCCAGATTTCGCGGCGCAGGAGCGTCCCGGCACCGGGCAGCCACTGGCTGTAGACAATCGTGCCGGGCTTACGCACCACGTAGTGCAACCTACCGCTCTGCACGCCAAACAATTCCAGGTCGCCAAAGACGCAGTCGACTTCGGGGCCTTGCGCGCCCTGCCACAACGCGGCCAACGCACCATCGGGCAGAAGGTCGTCACCGTCGAGCGGCAGAATCCAGGGTGTGCTGAGGTGCTTGACGCCTGTGTTGCGCGCGGCGGCCAGCCCGCGGTTGTCGTCATGCCGGATGATTTCGATGCGCGGATCGGCTAGCGCCGCCACGACTTCGGCTGCCGTCTCGTCCGGCCAGCCGTCATCGACGACGACCGCGCACCAAGCGGGCCCCGATTGCGCTTGGATGCTGCGTAGACAAGCTGCCAGTAATTCGGGATGTCCATAAACCGGAATAACAATGCCAACTTGTGGAGTCTCCTGAATCACGCACACCTCACGCACGGCATGCTAGGGTCGCCACCCGAAAAGGTCAAACTGCGGCGGAATGGGTCAAAGTTGGACGTGCGTAGACCCTCCCGGTACACTCGCGGCGCGCCGTTGCAAGCGGCCAAGGCACTCGCATGGCCGACTCTCTGGTTCCCACCCGCGCCCAGTATCTGCGGCAGCTCGCTTCCTTTTACGCGACAGATATTGTGCAGGTGGGCGTGTTTCTGGTGCTCACGCCGATGCTGCTTCGGCACCTTGGCAACGCCCGCTTTGGCGTCTTGGCGATTGCCGACTCCGTGCTAGGCTACATTGGTCTGCTGAATCTCGGCTTGAGCCCGGCCCTGACGCGGTTTCTGGCGGGCTCGGAGGCGACCGGCAATCGCGCGCGGACCGTGTCCCTGCTCACGACTGCCGCGACGGTCTTCGCGGTGCTCGGCATCATCGGCGGCATCGCGTCGACCCTTGTGGCAGGCCACATCGGCACGCTCTTTCACATCGAGGCGACCGTGGTCGAGGACTGCGCGCGGTTCATCTCGATCAAGGGCCTCGAATTTGTCATCGCGATGCCGTTGGGCATCTACGCCGCTGGCAACTACAGCATCGGCTCGATGGTGCGCATGAACGGCGTCCGCGCCGTGGGCGGCGGTCTGGAGACGGCGCTGGCATTTCTCGTCGTTTGGACTGGCTCCGGTCTGGCTATGCTGGCGGTCAACAGCCTCATCATCACGCTGGCAACGGGCCTTTTGCAGCGCTGGTCGCTTCGACGGGCGGTGCCTGGACTGCGGCTGCGGCTCGGCGCGTTTGATCCCACCTTGATTCGTGAGCTGTTCAGCTACGGATTGCTGTTTGCGTTGGACAACCTGATCGTGCTGCTGGTGTTCAAGACCGACGACATCGTCATTGGCGCCGTGAGCAGCGCCGCGACGCTCGCCGCTTACGCCGTCGCCGGGCAAGTCAGTCGCGCCTTGACCAACACGGTGGGGCGCATTCCAGGCACGCTGTTTCCGGCCTTCTCCGCGCTTGCCGCCAAGAACGACAAGGAATCACTGCGGCTTGTGTTCTGTCGCACGATCGACGCGTGCTTTGCCGCGAGCACGGCTATCGCAGTAACTCTGGCCGCATTTGGTGGTATTTTGATTCGTTCTTGGCTCGGCATCACACCAGAAGCATTGCCAGAAGTCGTGATCTACTGTTTCGCCGCGTTTGCGATTTGCCACGCGCCGGTGTCCGCAGGCTCCAAGTACCTCGCGGCGGCGGGCTTGATGAAGCGAGTCGCTGCAATGACCATCGTCGAAGGCTTTGCCAACCTCGGCCTGACGCTCATTCTGGTCCGGGTCGTCGGCTTGCCGGGCGTCATTTTGGCGACCGTCATCGTGCAGGCAACCACGACGAGTTGGTACAACTCCACTCAGGCCGCGCGGGACATGGGCATGCCGATCGCCGCTTTTTGGTACCGGCGCTTTGCCAACGCGTTGCCGCCGCTGCTGGTGACGGCGACTGTAGCCGTGGCGTGGCGTCTGCTTGAGCCGCATCCGACGCCGGTCCGCGCGGGTGTGGCAGTGGCAGCCTGTGGCGTGCTGCACGGCTTGGTCTCGTGGCGCGTGTTGCGCGGTGCTTACCGGGAACCGCAGCCGGCGCTATAGCAGCCGGTCCAGCCAGACTCGCAGCGCCAACCACCGATGTCGACCAAATCGTTCGTCGCGCTCACGGCGTAGGTCTGCGCGAATCTCGGCGCTCGTTTCCAGGCGCGCAATGTCCCGGGTGACAGCGTCAAAGACGATTTCTGCCGTCTTTTGCACAAAAACCGCAAGGACTGGGTGGTACGCGGCGCGCTCTTCTTGCAGGACGCCCAGCACCAGAGCGTAGTTGGCCATCCGCGTGCGAACCCGCGCGGCGTCAAAACTCGCCATTGCCGATCCTGGACGCTCCACGTAGTGATAAAGCGGCTCGGCGATGTACGTGAGACGCTGGCTCTCCGCAAAAACTGCCGCGCACAGCAACTTGTCTTCCATCAGGTCAATCCGCGGCCACGGCTGCTCGCGCTGACGCTCCAGGACCGGCAGCAAGCGCTCGCGGCGGAATAGCTTGTTCCACAGCGCCACAGCGGAACGCCGGTCCACCAGGAATTCTAACAGCGCCGCCGGTGTCTCGACGATGCACGGGCCTGGCAGGCGCAGGAGGCGTTGCGGCTGCTGGGCGAGTCGGTCGTGCCAAGCGTCACACACGGCAACATCGGCCTGATGGGCTTGGGCCACCTCGCTCAGGCGGGCAAACATCTGCGGTTCGACCCAGTCGTCGCCATCCACAAATCCAACCCATGCACCGCGCGCCTGGCCGATTCCGACAAAGCGAGCGTGCTGGACACCTCGATTCTCCTTGAGTCGCGTCAGTTGGACCCGCGGGTCGCCCGCTGTAGCGGCGGCAACGACGTCCGCCGTGCCATCCGTGGAGGCATCGTCAATGACCAGAATCTCCAGCGAACTCAGCGTTTGTTGCTGCAACGTCTCGATAGTGCGCGCAATTTCCACCGCGACGTTAAACGTCGGCAGAATGATCGATACCAGCGGCAATCGCGCGTCAATGGACATGGCCACCGGTCAATACGCCAGCCAGCGGCGCCACGCTTCGGAAATCACCCGTCCGGCGGAATCGATCGAGCCCTCCGGCGGATTCACCGGCTCCTCCATGATGCCCGGCCACATCCGCTCTGCCATCTGCGCGTAGACCGGATATCCGGGGCCCTGACGCAGCACGGCTGGCGTGCCCAGAAGCGTCATGATGATGTCGCGACCATTGAAAGGACTCAGCTCTTCCACGGCGATGTCCTGTTCTGCCGGGTATTGCGCGCCCCAGTTGCCCATCCGCTGCTCCCAGTAGAGCATGTCCAGCACATCGAGCCCGGTTCCCGCCATCTGTGGCCCCAGCCCTTCGAGCCACTGCTCCAGCGCGCGCCCCGCAAACTGGCTGCCTGCGAAGCCCATGACCCGCAGCATCCGTGTGACCGTCGGTTCTCCCCACAGTTTGCCCATACGCTGTTGGTAAAAGCATCGGCAAATTTCGCTGACATTGCCGTTGACGTTCATCCGTGTCTCGCCCGGCAAGAGCTTCGTGTAGATTGCGTTGGTCTTCGGGAGCGTCCGTGAGAGCGTCACGTTCTCGCGCAACTGGGCTTCAAACCACGCGGGAGGTGCCAGAGAGTTTTCCACCGTCAGCGCAAAACCGAGCCGCTGCGATAGCGCTTGCGGCACACGCACGTCCGCATGGTCAGGCGGGCACACACCCATCCGATCGACGAAGTAGCGAATCCGATCCGTGCCTGCGAACGGCCGCGATGCCGCCAGAAGGATTCGACTGTCCCAGCCGCCAGTCACGGGGAGTTGCAAAGGGTAGCGTTTGGCCGCTGCCGCGAGCGTGGACTGCAGGATCACCGTGGCGCGCTCGACAGCGTCAGCCACCGGCACGGACCTCACTGGGCGATCCGGGAAGAAGCGCACCATGCGCGCGGTTCGCGTGTCCAGCCAGTGGTTGGCCGCCAGATGGCGACAGCCGCTGTAGATGGTTTCAGCGCCGAGCCAAGGGGATTCCAACTCGCGAAACCGATCCTCGGAGTAGAACGAGACCTTGTCCGAAGTGCCGTCGAGCTCGCTCGGGTTGACCTGACGCACGATTTCTGGGGATGAGCCCAGCCACAGCACGCCCGGTTCCAGGGCGAAGTTGATCTGACGCAGACCGCAGGGATCGGTCAGGCCGATTTCCGCGTCAGGCCACTTGGCAAGGAGCGCCCAGCGGCCCACCCAGCGGTACGTCGCCGCGACCAACGCTTGTGGACCTGAAGCCGATTCCAAGGCGCGCGCCACGATTTCCGCTTGGCTTGCATCCGGCGTTTCGGGGTCAAAGACGGTACCGAGCACGACGATCTGCCGATCGCCTGTGCGATAGACGTTGCGCTCCAGATCCGGGTGCGCGCTCAGCAACCGTCCGTCCCACAGCGGCTCGATGTGCCAATCGGGCGTCAGCGCAAAAGGCCGCGGGCCAATCACGTACTGGCGGCGAAAACGCAGCCATCCCGGGCGAAAATCCTCTGGTGCTGCCGGCATTCTCTACCTCCGCGGCGACGCAGTCGTGCGGTCGCCGGAGACCGCCGCCTTGGCCTGCCATTGCACGCACCATTTCGCCGCGTGTAGCGCTGCCCAGGCCACGCGTTCATCTGGCCGCATCTGCCGCTTTGGATACGACTTGTTCCAGTCTGCATGCAGGAATTGCTGAAACTCCTGTGCTGCGGATTCCTGCACGGCTAGTTGGTCGAGGATGTTCGAGTACGAACGCGCTTTGCGCAGGAAGTGTTGCCAGTTCTGGTAGAAGTCGTGGCGCATGATGACGTCTGGTGCGTAGATGACTCGGCATCCCGCTAGCGCCTTGAGCAACCGCCACGTCATCCAGGCGCCTTCTCCGCCGTAGAACCGCGTGCCGAAGCCGTTGGAGGCGTAGTAGGCGCCGCGACGAATGGCCATGTTGCCTTCGACCGCGAGGGTGTCGTCGACCACGCCTTCGCCACGGTCGTAGTGGGACGCCAACGTTGTGAAGTAGCGATGCGCTTTGAAGCGGATGCGACCGCGCAATGCCACGACGCTTGGATCGTCAAAGTGGCGCTCGGCACGGACGAGCCAATCCGGGGCGATCAGACCGTCGTCATCCAGAATCGCGACGAAAGCCCCGCGGGCGTAGGCCAGCGCCGCATTACGTGCGGGATTGAGGCCGATGTCGGGAGTCAGGGTCAGGATGGAATCAGCGCGCTTCCGAATCTCTGGCAGCAGCGGTTCCAGTCCGCCGCAGTCCACGACGAGCCATTCGACGGGGCCGCCATCGGGGGACGTGCACGCGCGTCCGATGTCCAGCGCTTCCAGAAGGAATTCCTTGGAACGGTACGCAATAATGATGCACGTCCAGCGCGGGGCAAGATCGGGGTCGATCGCCTCGTACTTGACCACGTCGTGGGCGAGCGCTTTGCGCCACGCGTCGCCGTGCTCTGCCAGCCAGTCGGGGTGCTGAAGCGTGTCGCGCCAGTTGGCGAGCGCGTGCGGCGGCTGGGCGTCAGTGGGCAGGAACAACATCGTCGCGTCCATCGGGCCGTCAGCCACATGCGCCGTTCGGCTGAGCGGTAGGGACTGCCGACGCTCGAACAGTATGACCACAGCAGCGCGTCGGCGCAACCGGGGCGTCCAGCGACTCCGCCGACTGCGGCGTGCGTCTGCGTCTGCGTATTCACGGCTTCGAGCCACGGATGACATCGCCGGAGGGAATTGCGACTTCGATCGGCTGGGGTGGCGCGGCGCTCGTGAAGGGCTTCCGGTGGCCGGATTCGTGCCCAGAACGATGCGCTCGCTCAGCAGAGGAGCTCCCTTCGGGCGCACCTCCGTTCATGGCGCTGCCAGGTCGCCTCGCACTTTGCGGAGGTCATACTCAAAAGCACCGCACGCCGCTTGACCTCGAAGTCGGATCCCGCAAAGCTGCCACGACGCGGCGGGATGGTGCTGCCGCGTCGACGTCGATTCGTCGCCAGGACTTCGAAGGTGGTCGCGGCCAATTGCACCGCGGATCTGGAGGGCAAATGTGGGCGGCAAGGCCAGGCTGTCGACGTCCGAGCAAGCCTTCGGCGATGGTTCTGCTCGCGACGGTGCTTTGTCTGCTCTTTACGTTGTCGGCCCGCAACGGCAGCGCGATTCGCATTGCGGGCAGCTTCTTGTCGCCCCCCAACTTGGGTTCGCTGACGATTGCTCCGGTGTACCCGCACCCAACACGCCACCGCGCTTTGGCTGTCGCCTGGCCCGAAATCATGCTTCCACCCGTGTCGGTCGCGTCGATTTCTCCGTCGAGCCAGGCCGCCGCAGTGCAGTTTCTGCGGGCTCTCGGTGCGATCCGCAAAGCTGAAGCGGGCCAGGCCGCGGCGGCGCTGGCCCTTGAGGCTCTGGATGCCGAAGCGGAGGGGGCCAGGCTACTCGCCATCGACGGCGAGCCAATCGCGGACGGCGGGCTGCAAGCCAGTCGCACGGGCTGGCAGGACCTTGACCGTGCGTCGTCGACGCTGCTTGCCTCAGCGTGCGCTGCTGCGGAAATCCCAGCCCGGCGGGCTGTCCTGTTGCTGGCGGCCGACCTCGCAAACGAAGCAAGTCCAACAGGCGCGGCTGCTGCCGGGTATCGGCTTGTTCTGGCGCAGGCCCTTGGGCTTCAAGCTGAACTGGAGTGGCGTGCCGCCCGTCAGTCGCAGGCGCTGCAACAGGGCGACTACAATCGAGGGAAACGTCTCGATCCGCCCGAAGACCCCGCGTTCGACGGAACGGTCGCGCTTCGGGAATTGCATCGCTTTCTAGCTGACTTCCCTGGACATTCCGAGCGGCATGCGGCGTGGCTCATGCTGGCCAGACTCGCGGAGTCCGCCGATGCGGATCCCGATGCGAAGGTTGCGAACTGGGTTGGACTTTTGGGCGAGAAGGGCGCAGGCCTGTGGGCGCTCGAAGCTCAAGTTCGCATCGTTGCCGCCGCCATCGATTCGCAGCGGCCCGGCACTCGGGCGACGGCGAACACGGCGTTGAAGTCGGCCTTCGAGGCCTTGGACGACGATGATCCCCGCTATCAACACGTGGTGGAGCATGGGTTGCAACTTCTCCAGTTGCAGGACAAGCCTGACGCGGTATTGGAGTTGGCGCTTGCGACTGCTGACCACGGCTCGGTTGCCCGGCGGCGCTGGGCGACTCAGCGAGCGATTGACGCCCTCGTGCGTGGCGCGAGCTGGAAGCCGATGCTGCAGAGTCAATTCTCGCCCGCTGAGAGGGCGAGCGTGGCCCTGTCCGCGGGGCGCGAACTCCTCCGCAATTTTGAGGCGGAGCGCGCCGTCGAGGTGTGCAGCAGCGGGCTGCGCGCAGATCTTCCCGCTTGGTTGGCGGCCGAACTAACCATGTGCAGCGGAGACGCATGGATGCAGCGCGGAGCTTGGGCGGAGGCCGCCCACATTTATTCGACGGTTGCGCCCAGGTCCGACTCCGAACCGCGGGCTTCGGCGGTCGATCCGCTGGCGGGTATCCGTGACAAAGCCTTGCGGCAGGCGGCCATTTGTCTCGTGACGAGCGACGCGTGCTTCCGCCCCGGTGCAAGCTCACTTCCACCGGACTTGCCGCGCGACACGCTGATGTCCGCGGTATTGGCGACGGGAAAACGCTGCGTCAATGAGGCCGTGTCCAGGAGCGAGCCGTGGTCCGGCAGGTTGCTGCTCACTCTCTCGTTGGATCGTGGGGCGCGCGTGGAGGGCCCGATTGAATTCCAGGTGCTTCTGGCCCGTGGCGAAGTGAGGCGCGTCGGTGTTCCGCGGTTGCTGCAACCGCCCGCTTCAAAGACGAAGGCGCGCAATGGCTTTGGGTTGGCAATCGGACCCGTGGAGCCCCGGTTTTTTTCCGAGCAATTCGCGGCGTGCATGGACCGGCGTCTTGTCGGACTGGGCGTGCCGTCAGCCGACTGTGCTCGCCAATTCCAGGTGGAGTTGCAGGTTGAATGACGCGCGCGACTGCGGCTAGCAGCCAATGCAGGAACCGGGCGAACGCGGGCACGGCTCGACGCGGTCCTGTCGAGTTCAGTCGTCGTGCACCTCGGTGAACTTTGTGGCGTCGCTCCCAACACCGCGTCGCTACATGCCTACAACCTCGCCCATGTCCACCCACGCGCGATCCGCCATGATGACGAACGGTCGCCCGGTGATGTCCAACTTGCCGTGCCCATCGCTGCGAATGACCAGCAGTCTGCCCATGCCGTAGCCCATCGGTCCGCGGCTGTAGTACTGGGCGTACAGGTGGTACGGAAACCCAGCTGTCTCCGAAAGCCAAAAGCATTCTGGGCCATAGCCGTCGGTCTGGTCGGCAAATAACTCGCCGCGGGGTGGCGTGCCTGGCGCCCGCGCGAAATTCACGGGGTCGAGGATGGGATTTCGATAGCTCGCATGGTTGTCGTCGCGATCAAAGATGTGGAAGTCGACGTCGTTGGCGTCGGTCTCCCACGTCAGCACAAAATCGAGACTGGGCTGGAACGGGTTTTCGTCAGGCTCGACCAGCCTTTTCTCACGAATCGCTGCGGCGTCCGGTCCGTTTGCCGCGATGGCGGCCCGTTCGATCAGAATCCGATGGGTCTTCAGCGTCCGATCCGCCGCGTTGAACCGCGGGTAGGACTTGGTCCCGGCTTCGCGAAGGACGTCTACCGCTTGCTTCAGCTGGCCTTGGCGCGCCAATGCGAGCGCGTAGAGCAAGGCACTCGACGGGTGATCGGAGCGTTGCTCCAGCGCCGTCTTGTACGTGTCCAAGGCGAGAGCGGCGCCCGATTCGCCAACTTCTTCCAGCAGATTGCCAGCGTAACGCCGCAGATCCGCCCTCGACGGGTACAGGTCGATGATGGAGCCGTACGCGCGCGCCGCCTGCGGTCGCAAACCCATCGACTGAAGCGCCTCGCCCAAGGCGACAAAAGCAAGCATGTCGCCCGGCTGCTCTGCCTGCCACTTCCGCGCCGCATCCAGCGCCGCGTCGGGCCGTTTCTCGGCAATCGAGCGGCGAATTTCCGCCAGCGCCCCCGTCGTCGCTGGAATTTCCTGAAGCCCTTGCTGCACGGTCGCGCGATCGCCATGCCGCGCGTCGCGCTGACGTTGTTCCGCCTCATTGGCCTCAACGGCGCGCTCGCGGGCCGCCACTTCAGCAGCGTGGCGCGCCAGTTCCCGCTTCTTTCGCGCCAATTCCGCAGCCTTGCGAGCCGCCTCCACGGCAGCATCTGGCGTAGGCGCTAGCTGCGTCGTCGGTGGTGACGTCACGTCCTCCGTCGAGAAGGCAAAGCCCTGACTGAACGTCTGCGGAGCGGGCAGGAGCGGAAGATTGCGAATCGTTTGGAATTTCGAGGCGATGCAATCTGCAAGACTACCTGCCGCGCCTGAAACAGAGGTGTCCGTGATTGCGCCTGCCGTGCCGATTGTGAAAGTGACTTTGACCTTGAGGCTCATCATCGGATTGTCGCGCAAGGCCTGCTCGTAGCACGCCCGAATTGCCCCAGTACGCCCCTCGATCTTTCTGGCAATTTCGCGTCTCTCGGCGTCGCCACCGCCATCCAGAAGATACAGCTTCACCTTGACGACCGGTTGATTCTTCGCGGAAGGGGCGCGTCCCCCAGCCACCGAGCCGCGTTCGCCAAAGCCGCGACCCGTGCCGCCGACCTCATCGAGCTTGACGCTCCCGCTGTCTGACCCCGCGGCGGGAGCGCCGAAGAACGCAATCGCTGTGTCTGAACCGGCGTCGTCGCCTTCGCCGAAGAACTTCGTTGACGAGCCCTTCCCGCCGATCGTCCCAACCTCCGCCGCCATCTTTTGCTGCGCGCGCGGTTCGCGGGACGGGAACTTCGCGACCGCTTCCACCTCACCGTCGCCGTCATCGGCAAAGAGCTTCATCGAAACGGCATCCTTGGGGGAGCCCAAGGCGCCCGCGACCGTCTTCATCTGCAGCGACTCGCGGGCATTGCGGTTCTTCTCGGCAACGTCATCGTCGTGCGCAGCAGCAGGCGCGGCGGGTGCGGCCGCGGCAGGTGCCGCTGCGGCCGCACCCGCGGTGGGCATTCCCGGATCCCCCTTCGGCGCGATCGCGGCACCGCTTCCACCGCTACCTGCAACTTCCGCGTTCTTGCGCGGTGCGAGGACCGCCGCGCCTTCCGGCGAAACGCTCAAGATGTCCGCCAGCGCGGTCCGGTCGATGTTGTACCGCGCGTAGTCGTCTTCGGTTTCCAGCACAAGCAGCGCTGTCTGTGGGCTGAGCACGCGGTACTTGACCGACAACTCCGTCGCCTGCTTTTCCGCGGCGCCAGCCAGATCCGGATCCACGCCGCCCATTCCATCCAGAAGGTGGCGAATGCGCGCACCCACCCACGCGCGCTCCAGCAATGGCTTGGCGATGGGCCGCGTCTTGGGCTCAAACGTCTCCTTCACGCCGCCACTCAGCTCAATCTTGAGCGGGCTCGACGGCGGCAAGTCCGCGTACACGAGCGCCGACTGTCCGGCCTGCAACCCGCGGATCGTCTTGGGCCACACCCAGTTTGCACCCGGCACCGCGACGTCGATCGGCGGCAACGTTTTGACCGCCAACGGCGCCAATTCATTCTTGGTGCCGGTCACACGGAGCGACACGCCATCTTGCGCCAGCCCGGCCTGCGTCAGCGCGACAAGCACGTCCGCATCGCGCGCTTCGGTCGGGCACACAACGTCGAGCCGCTGCACCCCCGCCGCGCCGAGCGCTGCCGCCTGTGCCTTCAGCTTGTCGATCTTGCGTTCACCCGCGGTCGCCATGCCGTCGGACACGAGGATGACCCGCGCCTGGCCGCTTCCCTGCGCGGCGGTAACCACGGCGTGCAGCGCTTTGCCGAGATCACTCGCGCCCAACGCCATGCGATCCTGGATTTTCTTCTTCTGTTCCGCGCCAAATCCCGCGGGCGTGCCCTTGTAGACCTCATCCACGACCTGATCAAATGCGAGGACCGTCACGTCCGTGGCGCCTTGCGCACCGGCAAAGGCAACGACTTCGGCAAGGCGCGCGAGGTGCGCTTCAAATCCCACCGATTGCGACGCAGACGTGTCAAAAAGCACAATCAGGCGGCCAAAGCGGGCGTCCGGCGACGCGTCCGTCGCGGTGACGCGGGCCAGCGCGATGTTGTCCACGCGAAAACCACCGGTCGGTTCACCGAGCGCCCCTGGCCACACGTGCAAGTCGCCCGCAGGCGCGCGATTCTGACTGTCCGCCTTGAGGATCTGCACGTTTGCGCCTTCGCCTTTGCCCTCTTGTTGCAGGTAAACCCGCAAGTTCAAGGCGGCAATCGCCGGCAGCCCCGCGAGCGGCAGCACGTACGCCGCGTTCGCATCGGGCAGTTCCTGTGACCACGAAATGATCAGCTCTTTCTTGGCGTTCGGTGGAATCGGGAAGACGCGTGCGCGGAAGATGTTGCCGGAATCCTGCGCCAGAAACGCCGGGTCTTGTTTCCGATGCAGGAAGTCCTCGTAGATCCGCTCGGCCTGTTTGCGCTCCACGACCTCGCCCTCTTGCCAAGTCTCGCCCATCTTCATGGCAAATCGACTCACCGCGGCACCGGCTGGCAACGTCACGGCGAAGCGACCTTCCCGCGTCCGCGCTTCGGGATTGTCAAACGCCAGCCGTAGCTCCGTGAGTGCCAGCGGTCCGTCAATCACGACCCGGGCGTCCAGCGTCGTCAATTTCAGCCCGCTGCCTTCGCTATCGGTCAGGCTGAGCGGCGCTTCGCCGGCGATCGCGTTCCCCGGCTCCCCTGCGACGGTCGTGCCATCAAATAGTTCGATATTCGAAAGCTTTTCCGGCCGATTCGGAGCCTTTTTGCACCCCGCGAGCAGAGTCAGCACGAGCAACGCCACAACACCTGCTTTCCGTCCATGCTGTGCCATTCTTGTCTCCGGTCGTTGTTGGTCCAAAGTTCAAAGTCGGCTCGGCGAGCCGCGCGCCCGGTCTGACGCGCCAGACGCCCCAACCGATCTATGCAGGACGACCTTTGTCCATCACCAAGCTCTGTGGGTCAAGCCTGTTGCCCTCTCGGACTGGACCGCGAGCGCGCACCTCCGGTGGCACGCTTCGGTTCGGGCAGGTTTGAGTTCGAACTTCGGTCGGGATGTCTAACCTACAATCGGTGTTGTCGTCTCGCCTTGTCCGACGTCGCGTGAGCGGCATTCTTCGCCACCCCGTGGCGCGCGGGGCGTCCGTCTTTTCAGTTGCTCGTCTGCGTCGGGTCCTGCCCGCATCTCCTGAGTATTTTGCTTATCGCGTAGTCTGACGAACTGAGCTTCCGCGTCAAGCCCGCACCGAGCCCGCACCGAGCCAGGCGGGCGGGACGACTGTCTTGATCCCCACATTCACCGAGCGTAGCCTCGACCCCTGACGGCAGAAATGGACCGGCACCACCCAGTCCTGCGGCGGCCTAACGGAGTGAATCGCAAGCGTCGCAGTCCGCCGAGTCGTGTCTATTTGCTGGCACCTTATGTGCTGCGCGCTCTGTGGACTACCTCTGCCAATGCCGACCCGGTCGCGGACCTACCGCCGGCCTCGCCGGTCAATCAGGATGTCGCAGCGTTCGACAAGGCTTCGACCGATCTTCAGTCGCAGATCGACTTCCTGAGCAACAACCTCTTACTCGACCATTACGACAACGGGGCCTGGAACGGCAAGCGCATGTGGCTCGATGTCACCGTCGACAACGGGCGCCTATCGCGGATCAAGGTCACCTCGACGAACTCGGCCGGCCAAACCAAGAAGCTCGTTGCCGAGATGACGAGATGGGGCCTGCGTGACCGCAGGATCCGCCAGTTCCGTGTCTGGTTCGACATGGCCGACGGCCGGGCCAAAGACGGCGCCATCTCGGCAGGGGCGTGCACCGCCGTGCTGGGGGTGACGCTGGACACCCTCCCGGACAAGGCCGCGACGCAGGAGCCCGACCGCGCACTGCTCGACAAGATCGCCCAAAGGGCCGTCCAAGCCTGTCCGCCGCGGGATGATTTGGGGCCGCTCTCAGGCAAGTTGGTCAAAGATTGGAAGCCGCAGGTGTACGTGGTGCGCGCGAGTCCGGGTGCTCTCGGCGACCGAACCGATTGCCCGTCGCGGACAAAGTGTGCCGGGGCCGACCAACTCCCGTCAAAGTACACCCCGGAAGTCGCGCGTATTCATCCCAGCAACCTCGAATGTGTGGGCACATGCCAGACCACCGCTGAAGTCGCCAAGGTCGTCGCGCGCAAAAACAGCGCCATGCAGCGCTGCTTCGAGGACGGGCTTCGCGCAGATCCCGCCGCTGGTGGCAAGGTCACGGTCAAGTTCACTGTAGGCACAACTGGTCTTGTGACGGACGCCACCGTTTCGGGTGCCGCAAGCCCGTGGGGCGAGTGCATCCTGGGCAAGTTCAAGGCCATCCGGGGACTACCACTGGTCGACTCGTCCGAGTCCTACAAGTGGACGTACGTGTTTGCGACAAACTAGCCGCTCCACTCTCCCCGCGTGCCACGGGTTTGCGGTGGGAAGACCGCGACAGCCCGGCGATTGCGCCCGACGCGGCGGCAGTCAAAGACCGGAGCCAAGCCTTGACGAGTAACAGATTCTTCTCCGTGCGCAACAAACCGACCGATGAAATCAATGCGTTCATCGTTTGGGTGCTGAGTGCGGCGCGGTCGCGGGTTGCGGCGAATGTGGCGGGTGTAGCGCCACGGGGGGCATTTGCGTCGCGCACGAGTGCCAGTAGTGAGCCCGCGCGCAGGGGCGGTGGTCGCGCACGTCCCGTGCGAACCGGTGGCGGTCTCCGGACCGGTAGCTGACGCGGCAACGGTCGCCTGCGCCAGTCTGCACAGTCGGTCTGGCGGGTGAGGCAACTCCGCGCTGGGGCCCGCACTGGATGCCGAGAGGGACTCTGCTTGGCGCTGACGGGCGACGGGATGTGTGTCGTGTGGACCGGCAGGTCGGGACCGGCATTTCGCTCTGCGGACACCAGTCGACCACGATGGTGTCAACGGCGACTTGTGCTATTTGAACATGAAGTGCGCCCGCAGATCGCCGTTGCTGCCGACCGCGGATGCACCGCCCCGCCTGAACACCTGAAAATGATGCGATTCGGAGCGACTCGGAGCCTTGACGAGCGCGCCGGAGCGCCCGACACTGCCCTTCAAGCGTGGCGATTGACGGTCCCGGGCTGTCAGGGAACTCGAAGTGCGCAGGAAGTTCAGCAGCGAGAGGGTCTCGTTCTTCCTATCGGCCCAAGTTGGATCTACGCGGGAAATTGCGAAGTCAGACGGCATCCACGGGCGTTTCCGTCCCGGAGAAGAAGATGGGAAAAAGCATTGAAATAACGATGGATACTGGGGCGGTATTCTACCAATCGACGATGGTCTTGCTACCTGACCGCCCGTACGATGAGGGCGCCGCTCTTTTTGGCTTAGAGCTCGACAGTTGGTTGAAGCGTGGGTACTTTCCGACCGATGATGGCACCGTTGTATTCACCACACATATTGCGACCGTGCGATTCGTCGATAGCAAGGAGCAACGGCCCAACGTCCCGGCATATGGTGTTTGTGCGTGCTGCGGTCGACGATTTGTCGAATCCACTCGGCGTCGGCCGCTTCCGGGCCACAGGTGGGGCAAGATACTCAGTGCCCATCGCGGGGATGGCGTGTGTCCAACGTGCTACAACACCTACGGAATTGTACATGGCGACCTGATCCCGTGGAGCGTTGAGGTATGGACAGAATTCTGCGGCGGAGTCGTAGCGCAGGGCGGGCGTCAGGAACTGGCAAAGATCCTTGCTGCTCTGGAACGCGACGATTCGGACCTATATTCCGACCTCAAACTTCGCACGGTACCCCTGCTTTCGGCGCTTACCGACGTTGAACTCCAACTGGCGGCCATGACAGCTCCCAGCCAGGTTGACGAAATGGTCGCCGACTGGCCGTCGGAATCACGATTGTTCCAGCCGCTTGCTGACCGACGTAAGAAGGAAATGGCCGCCGCGATCGCCGCGAGCGAAGAGGCTAAACGGGGGGCCGCCTCAGAGTCCGCGCTGGCCGAAGCGCGTGAGGTCGCGAAGTTTCGCGGGACCACCCCGGCCATTGCGCTCTTCAGGAAACTCACGTTGCAGCACTCAGGGACAAAAGCAGCAGCCGCGGCGCGCGAGTGGCTGGAGAAGAACGCCTGAGTGAATTCGCGACGGCGCTGCGCCAGTACCCGATGTGGACGCCCTGACGCCAACGTAGCCAACTCGGGAGTCGATGCACAAGGTGCGGACCGGCAGATGGGGGCCGGCGCTTCGCACTGGCGGCACCAGTCGACCACGATGGCGCCGTCATCGCACCAAACATAAGTGAAGCCCGCTGCCGCGGCCATCGCACAGCCGACCCGCCGTCTTCCTCTCACCCCGACGTAGGGACTTCCAGCAACGCTGCCGCGGGCACGTGCCACATGGGGCGCCACTACATGCCGTGAACCGAAGCTCCTACTTCGCCAACGAACAATATTTCGGGAAAATCGCCGCAATCTCCGCATCGCTGAACGGCTTGGGCGCCTCACCCAACGTGAACCGGCTCAAAAACGCCCAATTCGCCGCCGTCATCGCCGCCGGCCATTTGTGCCCAGTGTCGTGATTGCACTGAATCGTGTAGTGCTTGTCGCTGACGAGGAACGGGATCAATTCCTTGGCCATCAGGTCAAAATTCTGCCCATACGCGCTGTCACCGCCGCCGCCCCACGTGACGAGCGCGGGGAACTTGTTGCTCGTCGCGTTGAACTTGAACAGGTAGCCGCCTGACGACGGCGCGGACGCGGCGATGACTTTTTCGCGCGCCATGGAGGTGAAGACCGTCATCAAGCCGCCGCCGGAGAAGCCGGTGACGTAGACGCGCTTCGCATCGGTTTTGTACTGCTGGTTCACGCATTTCAGCGCGTCGTCAAAGAAGACGAGGTCGGGGTTGTCGTCGCCAAAGGCGTGCATGCCGTAGTCCCAATCGGTCTGGCTGACGGCTTTACCCGTGGCGTCGCGCTCGGATTGTGGCACGACGAGGATGAACGGCGCGGTTTTCTGGTTGTCGGCGTAGCTGGTCTCGCCGAGGATGCCGCCCATGTCGTCAGCGACGCCGTGGTAGAGGAAGACGACGGGCAGGTTGGTCGCCGTCGCGTCTGGCGGAAGAACGATGGTGAGCTTGCGCGTGCGTTCGGCGCTGGGCATTTCGTTCACGCCGGCTTTGAGCGTCGGGCAGATCGAGATCGGCGCGTAGTGCTTGACTGCGACGGCAGCACACGATGAACCGGGAGCATCGCCCTGCGTGCCCCAGGGGACCGCCTTGAACGTCGACGACTTGATGTCCTTGATGAACTCGATGACCGTGCCGCCGACGTCGCCGCAGAAGCTGCCGTCCTTTTGTAAGGTGCCTTTCAGTTCAAAGTTGGCAATGTGCACGTCTGTGCCCGTGGGCGACGCCTTGCCCGGCAGGACGATCGTGTCGGTGAGCAAGGAGAAGCCGCCGCCGGGCGCGATCGGCACGTTCGTCAACGTCGCGAGCGGCTCGCTGATGTAGATCGGATCGGTTTTTTCTGAAACTGCGCGTAATTCAAACGACGTGAACATGCCGCCGTTGGCGATGCTGCCCGTCGCCGTGAACGTCGCTTTGAACGGCAAGAGCAGGTCGCCAAACGGCACGACGTCGACGTTGACGTAGAATTCGCCCCCGACAATGGCCTCGCCCGGCGAAACGTCAGCGGCAATATCCGCGGCATCGCCGGTCACCAGCGCGTCGGCGTTGGCGGCGTCGTCGTCAGGTGCTGAAGTGGCAGCGGTGGAACATGCGCCGAGCGCGAAAAGGAAAAACGTCAGGCAATGCGACTTCACGACACCTCCGTGCGCGGCAGGAACCAGCGCAACTTCGTCCGAAGCGAAGCCTGCGACTGCCGCGGCGTGAGGTCAAGTCGGCCGCTTCACTACTTGGACAGCGAGTACGTGTTGCCCAAGTCGTCCTGCACCACAATAGCGCCCGTCGTCGCCGGCGCTTGCAGCACGAGATCCGCGTCCAGAATACGCGTGTGGAAAGTCCAGCCCGTTGGCAGCGCGAGCTTGCTCGCCAGATCCGCCAGTCCCGCTTCGGTCAGCGGCTGCTTCTGCACGCTGTAGGACTGCATGTCGTAGACGTGGCCATCGGGCGCGGTCAACTCGTACACCGTCTTGCCCGCAGAGAACGTGAAGTGGCTCTCGCGGTGGATGGTGTGCTGCGTGTAAGGCTTGGACATCGCAGCGAGGTCCGCTGGCGGCAGCTCAAGCGCCCCGCCCTTGCGCATGTCAATCCCGCCAAAAGTGTGAACGGTCGTGTCCTGCAGCTCCGACCCCGACAGCGAGTCGAGCATCCAGTAGCGCGGACCGTTGAGCACGACGAGGTCGACAGCGTATTCGGTTTTCAGCGCTGCGGTGTCCAACTTCGCCCAGAGTTCCTGCGGGCATTCGTTCAAGGCCTCGGTGGTGTAGACGTCGATGTGGATGGTGTCGCCGATGGTGCCCAAGAGCACTTCGCAGTAGCGCTTGCCGCGCATGGCGACGGGCGGCACGTCGGCGGTGGCATCGGTACCAGTGAGGCTGTCCGCGGCGGTGTCCGTTGACGTTGAGGTGGAAGTCCCGCAGGAGACACAAGCAAGTAGGGTGAACCAAAGCCAAGATTTCATCGCGCCCCCGAAGTGAGGCCGTGAGCGTACAGGAGCGGTGCCAAAAAGTCTGCCGGCAGGCGCGCGAAGCGCGAACTGTGTTTCCGGGCTCCCGCGCAGCGGGCTCATCGGTCGACGCAGCGATCCGCGCGCAGCGCGCACCGTTCTCCCAACAATCGCGCGAAGCGCCGAGCGGCAACGCACGAGATCCGCGCGAAGCGCGTCGCGTCAACCAAAATCGCGGATGCCCCCGCCCCGTACCAGCCCCATTCCCAAGCAAGCTCGCCCAGCCACCATCGCCATCGAGGCGCGGTACCGATCGCCGCAAAGCGGCGCCCATCGGGGCCCCGTACGCCGAGAAGGCGATCCCGGCCATCCAACTCCAGGTCCAAAGCGAAAGCTTTCTAGGAGGCGCGATGGCGCCGATCCCGATCTCCAGTGCCGCTGCGCGCCCCCCGGAAGGGAGTCTGAGGGAAACTGCGTTTCCCTCAGATCCGGCGCGCCTGCGGCGCCGGCCCCGCAGCTCCCCCCGCTACATCCCCCGCTACATCCCCGTAGCCTTCACTTCCTTCAACAGAAAAAAATCCTCATCCGCGACATTGTGCAGCTGCAGCTTTGCCCCACTCGGCGCGAGCGCTTGATCCACCAAATCCAGAATCGCCAGCGTCCCGCGGTCTCCTTTGCTGTACTCGCTGCCCGTGTAGAGAAACGCGCGTCCGGCGGCATGTTGCGCGGCGGCCTCCAAATCACGGCCAAAGTACATGTAGGAAAAGCAGCTCAAGAACGCGATGAGCTGAAAGGGCGCGGACCGGAATTCTCGCGCGAACGCGGCGGCACTTAAGTGCGCGTCTGCCAGAATCCGCTGCAGGCGGAAGTTCTCGCCGACTCCAGAGTGGCCGGCGTAGACGATGATGTCGTCGTGCTTCAGTCCCGCGCGCAAAATCGGCCAGTGCCGCGGGGGCGTGGGGCCAAGTACGTCCGTGACGCCGACAAACGCGTGTAGCCGCACCGCCCGCCCGCTGCGCAGGAGCTTGCCGTCGACGTCCACGCGCAGGTAGCGCTTCTGCACGGAGGTCTGGTACCGCGTCATCGTCAGTACGGTCGGCAAGTCAGCCAGCAACTTCAGCAGAATCCCTTCCCCAAACTCGCGGCGATCCGGCCCCCGCAACACCGCGAGAATTTTCTGCGGCAGGTCGTCGACCCCGGTGCCCAACATGCGCGCCAGCCCCGGGTAGTCAAAATGCGGCCACTCGTGCTCCAGAACGCCGATCAGCACCGTCGCTTCCAACGGCTTGCCTTCCCGGCGAAGGCGCGCGCGTAGACCGTCCAGTTGGTTCAGCGGCTTGGCGATCCGCTGGAGAGCCGCAGTGCGCTCGAAGTAGTCGACGCCAGGCCGCAGCAGCGTTCGGCAGTCAAACGGCTTGCCGGTCGGATCGGTGCCGTGGCGTTCTGGAAGCCAGTCGTACCAGTAGTAGAAAGGATGCGGAAGGTCCGCGTAGTCGTCGTCTACGCAAGGATTTGTCACCGCCTGATCGCTGTGGTAGCGCACCAGCCGATGCGCGCTCTCCGGTACGTGCCAGTGCATCAGCCACGGATCGCGGGGCAGGGCGAACGTCAGGCGCGACTGATCCGGACGCGGCTGTCCGCACATCGCCAGCGTGAACTTGGCCTCATATTCCACCTCCACCGCATCGTCGTCCCGTTTGGTCAGGCCACGCTTCACGGCTGCGCGCGTGTAGGCGTCGGTAATCTGCAACTCCGGCGACGCTTCGTGCCACGGCAGCGCCAAGTCGCGCCCGTACGGCACCTTGCGCGTCGACAGCACGCGGATCTGCGCGGCTTCAGCGCCTACGACGATCCGCTGCTGCGCGTGCGTCTCCTTGTGCGTGCGAAACCAGCCCCAGAAGTACTTCAGCTGCTGGCGAATTCCCTCTTGCATCTGCGGTTCCTCCGCCTGTGCTTTGCTGAAGAACGCGCGGTTGAGCAGCACGGTATCGCGGATCGTCGCGACGTACTCCGCCGACTCGCCGGGGCACGTCGCCAAGTGCAGCACGTCCTCGGCGTGGACGGGCAGGGCGAAGAAGAAGAGGCTGAAGGCGACGAAGGTGTGACGCATGCGCTGAGCGTGCCTCGGTTGGTCAAACGGGGTCAACTGGCGGGCGCTGCCCAGAACCGTTTCCAGACTTTCATCCAATTGTCACACACCAAGAGCATCTTGCCCCCGCACTGTCACACGGTGCCCCGCGAGTTTCGCATGCCTACGCCCAACGCCATTCCCATGCCGCTCCAGCATATTGCCAGCCAGCCGCGGCGAGATCTGCCACAGCCAGCGCAGATTCCTGTCCGTGGGTTGCCGATCCGCCAACCGCCGTCTTGGCACGCGCCGCTGGAGTGGCTGGTTCGCGGCCTGGCGATGGTGGCGATTCTCGCCATCGTGCTTATTTTCGCGTTCTTGGTGAAGTCGGCGCTGCCGATGTTCACGACCGAGGAGATCCGCAAGGAAGTCACGCAGGCGCAGATGTGGTTCGCGACGCTCTGGCCGGGGTACGACGCGCCGGAGAACGTCTGGCAGCCGGTTTCGGACGTGCCGAAGTACGGTCTGTGGCCGCTGCTGACGGGTACGCTGAAGAGCACGCTGGTGTCGATGGCGATCGCAGCGCCACTTGGCGTTGCCGCGGCGGTTTTTGTGGCCTTCTATGCCCGTGGCCGCACGCGAGAAATCCTCAAGCCGGCGCTTGAACTGCTCGCCGGTATCCCGTCGGTTGTGCTCGGCTTCTTCGCGCTGATTTCCTTGGCGACCTGGCTGCAGGACACGTTCGGCTTTGACTCGCGCCTGAACGCGCTTGTGTCCGGCGTGGCGCTCTCGCTGGCGATTGTGCCGGTGGTCTTCACGATCAGCGAAGAGGCGATCGGCGCGGTGCCGCTGACCTATGTGGAAGCGTCGACGGCGCTGGGTGCGGCCAAATGGCAGACGATTCTGAAGGTTGTGCTACCGACTGCCGCGCCCGGCATCGCGTCCGCGATCGCGCTCGGCTTCGGTCGCGCGGTGGGCGAGACGATGATCGTGCTGATGGCGTCTGGCAACGCGGCGATCACCTCCTGGAATCCAGCCGATTCGGTTCGCACGCTCTCGGCGACCGTTGCGTCGGAGCTGGGTGAAGTCGTCTTTGGTTCGGCACACTACGCCGTGCTGTTTTACTTGGGCCTGCTGCTCTTCATCTTCACGACGCTGCTCAACGTGCTTGGCGGCCGTGTGATCGACGCGCAGAAAGCCAAAGTGAAGTCGAGGTAGCCGATGGTGATCGTTGATAAGTCCCGTCAGATCCGCGCCAAAATCGGTGACGTCGCCATGGTCGTCGCGACCCTGTCGGCGGTGCTGCTCCTGCTGTTGGCGCTCGGACTGCTGCTGGGCGACGTGGCGATCCACGCGCGGGAAAAGCTCTCGTGGACGTTCATCAGCCAGCCGCCGTCCGACGGCATGATGGCGGGCGGCATCTTCCCGGCGATCCTGGGCACCGCCATGCTGGTGATCCTGATGACCGCCGTGAGCGTGCCGATCGGCGTGGCAACGGCGATCTACCTGCACGAGTACGCCCGGGCCGACGCGCTCTGGACGCGGGCGTTGCGGATGGCGGTGCAGAATCTCGCGGGCGTGCCGAGCATCGTGTTCGGGCTCTTTGGTCTGGGCTTTTTTGTGCAGTTTGTCGGTGGCGGCATGGACCACGTGCTCCACAGCGACAAACTGGTCTGGGGCCAGCCGGGGCTCCTGTGGGCGGCGTTGACGCTCGCGACGCTCACGCTGCCCACGACGATCGTCGCGACGGAAGAGGCGCTGCGGCAGATTCCGTCGGCGCAGCGCGAGGCGGCGTACGCGCTGGCAACTTCGCGTTTTGAAGTCGTGTTCCGTCTGCTTGTGCCGCAAGCGATGCCGGGTATCCTGACGGGTGGGATCCTCGCCGTCAGCCGCGGTGCGGGTGAAGTGGCGCCGATTCTCTTCACGGGGGCTGCCTACTTCTTGCCGGAATTGCCCAAAGGGCTCGACAGTCAGTTCATGCACTTGGGCTACCACGTGTACGTCATGGCGACGCAGAGCGCAGACGTCGACGCGTCAACACCGATTCTCTACGCCACTGTCGCGGTGCTGTTGACGCTCACGTTCACGCTGAATCTGGCGGCGGTTATCGTGCGGGCGCGCATGCGCCGGGCATAGGTGGCGCGCGCGTGTCTGGTCCCGCCTCGCAATTCATGCTACACACGCGCAGGCGCCTGACGGCGCGTGGGGCTTCTATGTGTCGCATTCACTTGTTGGTTGTGTTGGCGTTGGCAACGACCGTAGCGTGTTCCAGCAAGACCGCGAGCACGGACGCCGCCGACTCTGGTGCCACGGGTACGCTCGATGACGCCGCGACTGGCAGCGACACCGAAGATCCCGGTCCGGTTGACGTCAGCAAGTCGGACACCAAAGTCGACGCCGGTAAGCCAGCCTGCAATCCTCTACAGAACACGGGCTGCACCGACCCCGCGCTGCCCAAGTGCGCTTACGGCGACGACGGCAAGCCTGCATGCCAAAAAGGCGGCACCGTCAAGCTCGGCGAGGTCTGTTCAAACCCCGACGACTGCGCCGAAGGGCTTTGCCTCGGATGTCCCACCGGCAAGAACGTGTGTTCGAACTTCTGCATCAGCGAGGCGAACTGCGCGAAGGGCCAGACGTGCAACCAAATCACGGGGCAGAAGTACAAGGTCTGCGACTGGTGTTCCTACGAGACTTGCAAGGTCGAGACCGTCACTTGCAAAGACCCCAAGCAGGCGTGTTACATTGGAACCCCGAACGGGGCCGTCTGTCTGGACAAAGGATCCTTGGTGGAGGGGGACACGTGCTCCTTGCCCAATGACTGCGAGCCGGGACTGGCGTGCATCGGCGCGGATACGACCGCCAAGGGCGTTTGCCGCACCATCTGCCGCGTGGACGGCAAACTGGACTGCCCCAACGTGACTGTGAAGTGTGAAAACGTCGACGGGCAGGGCTACGGCTTCTGCCCCAAGCTCTAACGAACGGCGACCTGCGGGAGTAACGTACTTTGAGCGTCATGGATGCCATCGACACGACAGTCACCCTGGAATGGGCGCAAACGCGCACCGTTGCAACGCTGGTGAATTTGGGAGAACGCGTCGCGACCGTGACGGCGCTGCGGACCCCCGACGTCGGGCTGGAGTGTTTCTTGCGCTTGGAAGGCGACGGTCCGGCGGACACGATCGCGATTGACGGCGTGTGCATTGCGGCGCGCGATGGCGATTGGGGCGAATTCGAGGTCGACATCAACATCGCCCGCGTCGGCACGACGACCTCTGCGACGTCGCTCCGCGACTTCATTGAGCAGCACGGGATCGCGCGCGGTGGCACTGTCGCCGTCGGCAAGAATCGCGACAATCCCGACATCAAACGCTTTGTCTACACGTTGCCGTCCGTTGGCACGGTCATCGACACGCCGACTTCGCGCGGCAGCCAGCCGCGTCCGGTTGTGCTGGACACGCCGCGCGCTGTGTCGATCGACACGCCGAAGCCGGTCCGACCGGAGCCGATTACGACGCCGATCTCGACCTTCGCGCCGCGTTTGCCGACGGTTCAAGAAGTTGCGGTGCAGCCGCTTCGCCCGCCCACGCCGACGCCGATGCCAGGTATCGGGATTGACGACGTCGATTCCGAGCTCCGCAACATGCTGGACATGCTCGATCAGCGCGTGGGCCGAATGACGAGCGAGGAACGCGATGCGGAGTCGCAAGCTCCCGTCGTGCGTGTGGCACCGGACATGATGCCAGATGAAAACGGCGTGCCCGCTGGACTGGAACGTTCAGGGGCGTCGCAGTCGAGTGAAGTCGAGCAGATCCTCGTCGAGACCGTGGCGCTGGGAGATAGCCAGCCACGTCCGGTGCTGACCGTGCCGCAGGCAAAGCCAGCGGCCAAGAAAGGGCTGGTGGCGCGGATTTTCGGTCTGAGCGACAAGGTGAAAGTGGAAGATAGCGGGATGGCCGTCCGTACGCGCGAGGATCTGGCCCCGGTTGATCCGACGTCGGTTTGGGATCAGCCGCTGCGTCAGCAGCAGAGCGGTCGGGGCCTTGTGTCGGGCTCGCTCGTCGCCGTGCAGCAGCTCTATTCCGTGGACCAGGCCGTGCGTACTGAGCGACCGGTGACGTTTGAGTCCGCCAAGAAGAAGCGTACGGGGACCGTGTTGCGGCTCGCGGAAAGCAAAGTTCGGGTGCGCGCGCCGGTGATGCCGACCCTTTACGAGCGGATCGTCGTCCAGTTGCCGCCTCCACGGGGCCAGAAGGATGCGATTCAGATCCGCTGCGAGGTGATGCGCCTGCGGCCCGCGGATAGTGAAGGCGGCGAGGCATCTTTTGACGCCAAGCTGACCGGTGCCAATGATCCCGCTACCATGACGCGGCTGCGCCAACTGATGAGTGAAATGCAGCCGGAGTTTGGCGACGGTTAGCGTGCGGCGCAGTTCGGCACACACGGCGAACCAGCAGGCGCGGTTGGCTCGGCATCCAAACCAGCAAGGGCAGGCGATGTCGGCGGTTTCAGCACAGCTTTGCGCTGCGCTGCGGTTGGTCGCCTTGGCCGCGCTGTTCTGGCCGACGCACGCTTGGGCGCAGCAGCCGGTGGCCTTGCCGCGCGCAGTGACGCCCGTTGCGCTTGCTCGCGCTGCCACGCCGGTTTCGCTGCCAGCGCGCGCGACCTCGGTTGACGCGGCAGCCCAACTCCCCGTCGAACTTGCGCCACCGCCGACTCCGACGCTGGTCGCGTGGCCCAATCCAAGCTCGCCGCCCGCGTGGATTCAGTGGCTGGGCTGGGCCAATGACGGCAAGCGGCTGGCCTGGCGCCAAGGTCCCGAATGGGCGCAGATGCTGCCAGGAACGCCGATTGAGATTGCCCGGCTCGATGAACGTGGCAATCTTGTGACACACCTGCACCAGCGTGAAAATCCGTCCCAAGCGCTCAAAGATCGCCACATCAAGTCGACGGAACCGCTGTTTGTGGAGCGCAAGACCGATCGGGACGTGCTTTTGCGTTCGTCGACGGGGCGAATCTTCGCTGTCGTTGTGCGACCGGGGCGGACTTCGGTCGCGGCGGTACTAGAAAAAAAACGCCGTTCGTATGACCCTATCGCAAGGTGGCTGATTCGGGGACCAGCCAGCCGGGTGGATGTCATGGCATTTGAAGACCTCAGCCACCGCCTTTTGGCGCTCATTGTGCACGCGGACGGTGGTCCGTTGCGTCAGGCGCACTTGGCGGTTCTGCCGTTGTCGCGCACTATTCCGGTTCAAGTATCCGCGCTGACGTTGCCAGAAGCCGTGACCGCGACTTCCCCGCGTCGGCCTTAAACGGTCAGAATCTGCTCACGGAGCCTGCAATGACGACGATCCTCATCGTGGAAGACGAAGCTGACTTGCGCGAACTCGTTGCGCATCACGTGGAAGCGGCGGGTATGACGGCGCTGCAAGCCGCGACCGGAAGCGAAGGTCTCGCACTTGCGCGGAGCAAGAAGCCGGATCTGATTCTGCTCGACCTCATGCTGCCCGATCTGCAAGGTGTGGAAGTCTGCAAGCGGTTGCGCACCGATCCGGCGACGGCGTCGACGCCCATCATCATGCTGACGGCGCGGACCGGCGAAGGCGACCGCGTGCAGGGCTTTGAAGCCGGCGCCGACGACTACGTTCCCAAGCCGTTCTCGACCCGCGAGCTGTTGCTGCGCATTCGTGCCGTTCTGCGCCGCCGCGATCAGACGACGCCGCAGGAGAGCGACCTGATCACGGGCGGCGGAATCACCGTCGATTCGGCGCGTCACATCGTCGTCGTCGAAGGCGTGGAAGTGAAGATGACGGCCCTGGAATTCCGCCTGCTGGCTACGCTCATGCAGCGCCGCGCCCGCGTGCAGACGCGCCAGGTGCTGCTGGAAGACGTGTGGGGCCTCTCGCCCGACCTGCAGACGCGTACCGTGGATACGCACGTCAAGCGTCTGCGCGAGCGTCTGGGGCCTGCTGGCGACCACATTGAGACGGTGCGTGGCGTGGGCTACTGCTTCCGCATCGCCGAGAACGGGTGACCGAACTGGACAGCCTGGACGAGCTTGGCGCAGAAAAACGTCGGCCTCATGCCAAGGCGAACCTCTTTTTTGCCGTTCTGAACACGATGACCGACGGCGTCATGGTCGTGGACGATCGCCTCCGCGTCGTCGTGACCAACCGCGCGCTGCGTGAACTGCTGATCCTGCCGCCCGCGTCGGAAGGTCAGGCGCTCTCCCGCGTACTGCCTGATGCCCGGCTCCGCGATGCGTTTCAGAAGGCGTTGGACGGCGATCCGGCGCGCAACATCGAACTGGAACACCGCGGGCTACAGCGCCGCACTTTTGACGTGCTCGTGACGCACCTGCCGGATCACGAAGTGTGGGGACATCGCGCGCTGGCGGTGTTCCGCGACGTGACGGAGCGCCGCGCGCTGGAGCAGGTGCTGCGCGACTTCATCGCCAACGCGAGCCACGAGCTGCGCACGCCCGTGACGGCGATCCTTGGCTACGCGGAGACGCTGGTGGATCTCCCGCCCAAGGACATCAAGTCGCTCAAGAAGTTCACCGATCCGCTGTTCCGCCACGCGCTGCGTCTAACGACGTTGGTGAATCGGCTGCTGGACTTGTCGCGCCTCGACGCGCGGACGTGGCAGCTGGACCTCCAGCCGGTGGAAGTCGGTCCGCTGGTGCAAACGGTGTTGGAAGGTCTGCGTGAGGCGTCCGTCGACGCGGGCTTGTCAGTCAGCGTTCACGTTCCGGCGAAGCTGCCCAAGGTGCTCGCGGATTCGGGCGCGCTGGATATCGTGCTGGGCAATCTGGTGCAGAACGCCATCAAGTACACGCCACCGGGTGGAGGTCGCATCGAGGTGCGCGCGCGGGAAGTGGAAGCGCAGGGGCCGTTCCCCGTGAGCGTGGCGATCGCGGTGATCGACAGCGGCATCGGCATCAACGCAGACGACCAAGCGCGCGTGTTTGAGCGCTTCTACCGCGTCGATCCGGGTCGCAGTCGCCGGATGGGCGGTGTTGGCTTGGGCTTGTCGCTTGTGCGAGAACTGGTTCAGGCGATGGACGGACGCATCGAACTGAGCAGCCAGATCGGCCAAGGCTCGCGGTTCACGGTGCTTTTGCCGGCTGTGAAGTAACAAGTCGCTTCGAACCAACGGTCAAGAACCCGCAACGAGCCGCTGCGCTGGATCTCAGTTCACGTCAGCGAAGCGCGCCTTACGGTATTCCGGCGACACGCGGACGCCATTGATGATCGTCGCGATGGCCACGTCGCGCTTGTCAAACAGCGCATCGAGCGGATCCAGAATGGCGTTGCCTTCCTCATCCGTAATCTTCTCAATCGCTTCAACGTCTTCGTTGATCGCCTTCACGGCTTTCTGCAGTTCCTGGTAGAGCTTGTACTCAGCCTCGTCCCAGTTGTAGATGACCAGCTGCGCGAGCAAGCCGTTGCCGATCTCAAAAATCTCTTTCTTCAGCACGCGTTCCAGGTGCGCGGCATCGATCTTCTGCGGGCGATAACCCTTGAAGTGGCGGTAGAAAACCGCGCGATCGAGGCGCTCCAACTCGGCCAGAAAGGTCCGCAGCGGCAGGCGGCGCGTCATGCGGGCAAAGAGCTTCGGCGACAGTTCTTTCAGGGCGTCAATCGCGTCCTTGTCGTCGTTGCGCTCGTTGGTGGTCTCTGGATTGGGCTGCTGATTCTCGCTCATTGTCTCTCCGGTCAAACCCTCGTGGGGCGCGCGAGTTTAGGTTCGCCCGAGGGGCTTGGCAAGTCAGTCCTGCAGGTTCAATACTGAGCGCCTGTGAAATCTCGTTTTCGCAGCCTCTCCCCAACCGCTGTGCGGAGGTCTCTGGTGCGTCAAACGCTGTTCCTGGCTCTCGTGTTGCTTACCCTGGGGTGTCGGCCCAAGCTGGACGACGAGTCCGCGGTGCTGAAAGTGCCGTCCTCGTTGCCCGTGTTTGTGCAGGAGCCGGCGGTGCCGAGCTACGCGGCGCGCGCTACCGAACTCGCGAACGAGGCAACAGTTTCGCTGGCGCGGCACGACGTGGCCAAGGCGATTCCGCTGCTCACCGAGGCGCTGACGGTCGATGGCTCGCACGAGAAAGCGCGTTGGTTGTTGGCGCAGACGTTTCTGGAAGGCGGTCGCGGATCGGTGGCGCTGAAGCTGATCGCGCCGCTGGCCGAGCACCAAAAAGACTGCGGCTGGTGCATCGAGTTTCTGCAGAAGGTCAAGACGGACAAGGCGTTCACGCGACTCGCCGCGTCGTCAGAAGGCCACACGCTACTTGCCGACGTCTCCGAAGCGCCGCTCCCGTACGCGCAGTGGGCCAAGTCGCTCGCGGTGGCGATCCAGGGCGGAAAGTTCGATGAAATCGCCAAGTACGCCCACATCGCCTTGCCGTTTGATCTCGTTCGTTCGTGTCCTGAGTGCCAGGAAGAGGCGAAGCGGCAGCCGCAGCACAGGTTGCTGACCGGCCAGGCGATGCTGGTGAAAGCTGCGTCGCGCTTTGACACGGTGCGGCCGGAAAGCGCGGGAATTCCCTTGACGGTTCAAGGAGAACCCCAGTGTCAGGATCGCTGCTGCACGTGGCCGACCCCGAAGGTTGTGCCAGCGGCGAGCGCGGCTCTGGCGCGCCTGTGCCTGCGACCGACGTCTCCGCTGCAGCCGACGCTCTCGGAGATCTCGCTCGTGTTCGGCACGTCGGTCCCGCGCACGCAGCCCGCCGAGAACATGCGCTAAACTCGACTACTTGGGTCGAAACGCCAGCACGCGCTCGGGTCGCGTCGTCAGAAACGGCCCGCCGATCAGGTCGATGCAATACGGCACCGCTGGCATCACGGCGTCCAAACATTGCGCGATCGCTTTGGGCTTGCCCGGTAGGTTAATCAGCAGCGACTGTCCGCGCACGCCCGCGGTTTGCCGACTCAGAATGGCCGTCGGAACGTACTGCAGCGACACCGCGCGCATCTGTTCGCCAAAGCCGAGAAGTTCCTTTTCCACGACCGCCAGCGTCGCTTCCGGGGTCACGTCGCGCAGCGCAGGGCCAGTCCCACCGGTCGTGACGACCAAACAACAGCGCTCGACGTCGCACAGTTCGCGCAACGCTGCCTCGATCGTCGGCTGATCATCGGCGATGAGCCGCCGCACCGGTTCAAACGGGCTGGTCAGTACATCTTGAAAATACTGCACGATGGCCGGTCCGCCGAGGTCTTCATACACGCCCTGACTGGCGCGATCGGAGACGGTGACGATGCCGATGCGAATTTCACTCATTTTTTGTACACGCACTGGTTGTTGACGCAGCCCGGATTGGGCGCCATGCACTTCGGCGAGGCGTAGCCGCATTGGGCCGCGTAGTTGGTCGCGGCGCAATACTTGTCGTCCAAGAGCTTGAGCGCCTTCGCAAAATCATCGACGGCAGCGACGTTCAGTCCGATCCCGCACGTGCCTTGGCATGCCGTAGACGTCGGGACGTTCGTGCAGTCCGCGTCGTGCTGGCAGTCCGTGTGCGCGGTCGCGAGTGCGTCAATCGCCGCTTGCAGGTCTGCCATCGTGGCCGCGCAATCGAGGGCATCGCCCGCTGCATCTGCCACGCCGTCTGCTGCAGTCTCTTGCGCCGCGTCTGTTCCCGGTGCCGTCGCATCGGCGTCCGCTGGCGATTCGCCGGTATCTGGCCACACGTCGTCGTTACCGCATGCATCGCCGCCACAGCCATCCGACGGAACGTCGACCACGGTCTCGCCCACATCGCTCGACGCATCCGAACCGCCGTCCGCGCCCGACGCGTCCTCAACGGTTCCCGCTGCTGCGGTCGATTGTCCGCACGCGGTGAGAACCAAAAGCAGCGCAGCGGCAACCCATGAACAGTTTCGCATTGCAATCTCCGGCGCGGTCGCAGCTTGCGCGTCCGCGCGCCCAGTCTAGCCATTTGCACAGGAGCCTGCCATGACAACGTGCCACCCTTCAGTCGCAACACCGCTTCGGACTGCACCCATCGACGTGGAGGCGACGCTCCGCCAGCATGCGTCGTCCTTGCCAGCCGCCGGTGCCTGTCGGCATTGGTATTCGTTTCAGTGGCTTGCCGCCGCCGCGAGCGTTACCGACCTTCACACGCTATCACTTGCTGGGCGTCGGCGATAAGTCTACCCTATTGGCCGGTCTTGTGAGGTTCCCATGCCGCGAATTCGTCTCGTCCACGTCCTTGGCTATCTGGTTGCGCTCCTCGTTGCTGCTTGCGGCGATGGCTCCGTCACCGATTCGTCCGCATCCGCGGGTGTTGACTCCGGTCCCGCCGATGGTCTTGGGTTGACCAACGACGTTCCGGCGGCCAACGTCTGCGACCCCGGCGCGACTGGCTGCAGCGGCACGGACCGTTACGTCTGCAACGCTGCGGGCACCGCATTTGAGCCCAAACCGTGCGACAAGGGGCTCTTCTGCAACAACGGCGACTGCGTGCAATGCGTGTCCGACAAGGACTGCGGCGAAAACGAGGTCTGCAACGTCGAAGGCATCTGCAAGACCAGCCGGCTCACGCTAACGACCGAGTCGCTGCTGGGCGGCCTCGTCGGCGCACCCTACAAAGTTGACCTGACCGCGACCGGGGGCAAGCCGCCGTACATCTGGACGGTCATCAAGGGCGCGCTCGCTGCGGGACTGACGCTCGACAGCGCCACGGGGCAGATCGCGGGCACGCCGACTGCGGGGATCGACGCGAAGGTGACGATCGAGGTCAAAGATCAGACCGCCGAGACCGACAGCAAGGAATTCGCCCTCAAAATTCAGGACACGGGCCTCGTCATCACGACCGCCTCGCCGCTCAAGAACGGCACGGACGGTCAAGCCTACACCGTGACTTTCGCGGCTCAAGGCGGCACACCGCCGTACTTCTGGGGCCTTGGCGGCGGCTCGTTGCCCCCCGGCTTGACCCTCGGCTCGGACGGCGTCCTGGCCGGCACGATCAATGGCGACGGTGCCTTTAGCTTTGACATCAAAGTCTTTGACAACGGCGCGACGACCTTGAAGGCGATGAAGCACTTTGATCTGAACGTCGCACTCGCGCCCCTGGACATTGTCGGCACGCAGCAGGTCGATCTGTTCATCGCCAAGCTGATCGTGCTGCCGCTTATCGTCGTGGCGTCGGGGCTGCCGGTGCCGTACAGCGCGCAGTTGGAAGCCACCGGTGGCAAGAAGCCGTATCACTGGAAAGAAGTGCCGATGCCGGGCTTTGTGAAGTCCTTCATCAAGAATTCGGGCATTCCCGCGGGCCTGACGCTGCAGGATAACGGCACGTTCTCGGGCGCAGTGACCGATCCCAGCTTGGTCGTGACCGTGGACCTGAGCCTTCTGAAGCTGCCGGCCGTCAGCGGCTTCTTTTTCTCGGCGCAAGTGACAGACAGTCAGACGCCGCCGCAGACCAAGACCGGGCTTTTTGTCATGCCGACGGTGCCGATTGGCGGTCCCTGATCAGGTTTACGGTTCTGTCAAATTTTTTGGCGATTTGTGAACTAGACAAACGTCAAGTGCTGATTTGAGGCGCAATGCGGTTTCATTTTCTCAGAATTGCCGTCTTGGCGATTTCTCTAGCCGCGTGCGGCAGTGCTGCCTCGTCGTCCGGCGCGGACCCGTCCGTGGATGTCGCCGCGGATGTCGGCGCCGTCGATGACGCACAGGCCGACGCGGGAACCGACGCGGTTGTACCCGCTGACGTGGACGCGCAAGGGACCGACGTCGCTGCAGCCGAACTGCCGCCCGACGTGGCGCCCGATGACGCCGACGCACAGGTCGACACAGACGCGCTGGACGCGACAGAAGAAGTGGCTGCGACCGATGATGCCGCCGACGCGCAGGATGTCGATGATGCCGCGGATGGCGAGGATGCACCGCTTGTCGATGCGCTCGCGGACGCGACCGACGACGTTGCGGTGGATGCGACCGACGATGCAACCGCGCCGGACGCAGTGGCTGACGCGGACGCGGCGGTGCTCGAAGTCGATGCCGGGCCAGCGCCATTGGGCTTGAATGCGGCGGTCACGCTCACAGCACCGCAGGACGGAGCGGTCGTGAACGTCGGGGATGCGCTCACCGTTGCGTATACCGTCGATTCTCCGCCGTCAGGTGGCGCGTGGATCGTGACCGCAACCTTGGGCGCCGACGCGACGGCGACGGAGTCCCTGGACGCGCTGCCGGCGCAGGACGCGCTCCAGGTGACGGTGAAGCAAGCGGGCCAGCAGACGCTGACGCTGCGGATTTGGCAAGACGGCGTGCTGGTGGCCGAAAAGACCGTGACGATTCTGGGCAATCTGCCGCCGGGAGGCACGCCGGTACTGGCGGTTTCTCCGTCCCCCGCGACGGTCCAGACGGACCTGCAGGCGAGCGTTGCGCAGCCATCGGTGGACCCCGAAGGCGCCGCGTTGAACTGGACCTGGCAGTGGCTCAAAGACGGGCAGCCAACGACGTTTACGGGCCAAAACGTACCGTCGCAGTGGCTGAAGAAGGGGCAAACGTGGACGGTGAAGGCCGTTGCGTCCGATGGCTACGCCGCGGGGCCGGTGGGAACGTTGGAGGTTGCGATCGTGAACAGTCCGCCGACTGCGGTTGTGCTGGCTGATGCGCCGCCGAACGTGGGGCTGACCGACGCGGTGACGGCAACGATCATCACGGAAAGTACAGACGCCGACGGAGATCCGCTGGTCATGACGTTCGCGTGGACGGTGGGCGGACAGCTGGTTGGCTCGACGCCGTCGCTCAACGTGCCCACAGTGTTGCTGAACGGCCAGCACCTGACGCCGGGAGACCTGCATTTGACGGTGACCGTCGTTGACAGCGATGGCGCCAAAGCGTTGACCGAACAGGCGTTTACGATCGTCGCTACACCGGTCTGCGGCACGACGTGGTGGACTTGTGATCCAAATGCGAGCTGCACGGACGACGGCACGCTGACGCCGCCTTGCACCTGCGCGTCGGGATACCTGGGCGACGGCAAGACGTGCAAAGACGTGGACGAGTGCGTCGGCAACCCGTGCAACTTGAACGCCAAGTGCGTCAACACGCCCGGCAGCTTCACGTGCACCTGCGCCAGCGGCTTTGTCGGCAACGGCTTTGCGTGCACGGATATCGACGAGTGCGCGGACGGCACCGCGAACTGCAGCGCGTTTGCCACCTGCGCGAATAAGCCCGGCAGCTTCGGCTGCACGTGCGTCGCAGGCTACGCCGGCACGGGCATCGTCTGCACGGACGTCGACGAGTGCGCGCTAAACACCGACAATTGCGACGCGAACGCGACTTGCGTCAATACACCCAGCTCGTTCCAGTGCACGTGCAACGCGGGCTGGTCGGGCGACGGCACGAGCTGCGCGGACGTCGATGAGTGCGCGGATCCCAACTTGAACGTGTGCGACAAGCACGCGGCGTGCATCAACTCGTCCGGCGGCTACGACTGTCAGTGCCAAAGCGGCTGGACCGGCTCCGGCCTGGCGTGCGCCGACGTCAACGAATGCACGGACGGAACGGCCCAGTGCGACTTCCACGCGACGTGTAAGAACGGCCTCGGTAGCTTCAGTTGCATCTGCGACAGCGGCTACGAGGGCACGGGCCAGGTCTGCACCGACGCGAACGAGTGTCAAAATGGCACCGCCGTTTGCGATGCGAACGCCACGTGCGGCAACACCACCGGCAGCTACATCTGCGCGTGCAACGCGGGCTACATCGGCGACGGCAAGACGTGCACGGCGCTTTGCGACTTGTACTGCAATGCAATCACAAGCAACTGCACCGGCGCGAACCAGCAGTACGCGGACCTGGCGAGCTGCGAACAAACGTGCAAGACCGGCGCCAAATGGCCAGCGGGGCAGGTGGGCGACACCAGCGGTGACTCGCTGGCTTGCCGCTACACGCAGGCCAATTCGGCGGCGCTCGCTCCGGCGACGTTCTGCACCGCGGCGGGACCGGCGGGAGGCAACATCTGCGGCACGTGGTGCGACGGGTACTGCGACCTGATGCTCAACAGCTGCGTCGGCGCTTACGCAACCGTCGGTGATTGCCACACTGCCTGCGGGGCGTTCCCCACCAGCGGCGTGTTGGGCAACACCGTCGGCGACACGCTCCAGTGCCGCCTCACGTACGCGGAACAAGTCGTCAGCAGCGTGACGCCTGCCAACACGTGCGCGTACGCGGGCGCCATCAGCAGCCACTGCACCAACGCGGTCGACCTCGGCGGCTGGAAGTTGGAACAGGCGAACAGCACGCAGTCTTATACCATCCCCGCGGGTACGACAGTCGCGAACGGCGGGTACCTCATCATCTCGCGCGCTTCGACCAAGGCCGAATTTGAGACCTTTTGGGGCGTCACCCTTGGAGCGAACGTGACGTTCTTGCAGTCGGCGCCACTTGCCCAAGGCACCACGATTGCCTGCCCGCAGATCAACGGCTTGGAGACGTTTACACTGCGCCGTGCCGATACGACGATCGCCGATGGCCCCACCGCCGCGATGCAGCTCAACGGCGCTTTCATCTGGAAGCGCAGTGACTTGACGTTCGCGTCCGGCAACACGATGGGTTGGACCTCCGCGGACGCGAACGTCAAGACGAACGCGACGCTCGGTGGCGGTCAAACGTCGGGGCAGTTTGCGGGGCCTTACATCAGCGAATTCGGCGACGCGTTGGGCTCTGGCAACTTCATCTACGAGTACGTGGAAGTCTACGTCGATCCGGGGCCGTGAGCCCACGCTGCCCCGCTCTCGCAGCTACGCCTCAGCCACGCTGACCCGCTCTCGCGGCTACGCCTCAGCCACGCTGACCCGCTCTCGCAGCTACGCCTCAGCCACGCTGACCCGCGGCACGGGCGAGGCTCCGTCCTCGCCGGCCCTCGCCGTCACCGGCCAATGACTGACACCAAAAAAAACGACCTAGAACACGCCGCCAAACGCCAGACTGACGTTCCAAACTGAGCCGCCGTGGTCGAGGTTGCCCACCGGGTCGCCGGGATCGGACTTGTACACGGCGCGACGCGGCAGAATGAGGCTTTGCACGCCCAGATCGACGTGCATCTTCTGCGGCTGCCCAGCGGGATCGTCGTGGCGCTCATCGAGCTTGGCTTGCGTTTCTGCATCGTGCTCGCCAAAGCCAAAGCCGACGCCCAGTCCCAGCGCGTGTGCGTCGCCGTCCAGGTAGTCATATGGCCCGGTCGCGCGCGGCGCTGGCGTTGGCCGATACTGGTAGCCCGAACGCAGCCGCCAGTGGTCGTCCACGCGCCACTCGCCGCCCAAGGCGGGGCTCAGCGTGTCCGTGTAGGCAAGTTTGATCGGCGGGGTGTTGGTGCCCACGTCCAGCGCGTTCGCTAGTCCCAGGCCGTTCACGCCCGTTCCGCCGATGTCCAGCGCGACCAGCGGCGACGGATCCGGCATCGCCGACCAGATGCTCCACGTCAGGTCACCGGAAAGCAGCACCGGACCGTTCGCGGGCCGCCAGGCGATGCCCATGTGCACGGTATCCGGCGTGAAGAGCGTCTCGTGCCGCAGCGCGATGGCTAGATCCGCCGGCTTGCCCAACGCGACGTCCGTTGGAATCTGATAGACCAACGACAGCCGTTGACGAAAACTCGCCGCGAACCAGAAGTCGCGCGGCGCGTGGACCGTCGCGCCCGCGGTGATGCGCGCCACGGGTTGCAAGCCAATGCGAATCGCCGCGGCGTCCATCGTGCCATTCGTCGGATTCAGCGCTAATTGGATGTTGGATTCCAAGCCCGCCAGGACTTGAACGCCAGCGCCGATCCAAAACTCGTCCGTCACGCGCCAGCCGGCGGCAAAGAGAAACGCGATGCGGTCCGGCATGCCCTCGTACATCGGAAAGTGCGGCGTCTGCGGGTCGGGACCGGAAATGCGGATGAGGTTGCCGTTGGGCAGGGCCAAGCTTGCGCCGAGGACGACGCGTTCCTTGAAGATACCGCCCAGCGGGTAATGCCAGCCGAGTTGTGCGCCGCTGGTGTCGCGCGGCAAGCGCGGCGCGCGGCTGGAGAAGCCGGCCGGAAACAGGCTCCGGCAAGTCGCTGTCGGGTCCGTGCAGACCGGGCGCGCCATGTTGATGTCGAGTGAATAGTGCGTGTAGTCGAAGCCGCCCCACGCGCCAGCGAGCGTGGACCCCGCCAGCATCGCCGGATTGTGAAACGAGGCTTCACCGCCCGACGCCGCGGCCGTCATCGCGCCGCCCATGCCAACGGCCCGCGGCCCTGCGCCAAACATTTCAAAAACGCTGGCAAAAGCCGATGTTGGCGCGGCGACGCAGCATGCGCCCAGCAAGGCTGCAACGGCGCGTTTCACGGGTCCCCCGGCGTTGGACACGGATGCGTCAGCAGATCATTCACCAGCGCGAGCAGGCTCGGCACTGTGTCGCCGTTCAGCAGATCGATGACTTCCGGCAGCGCCTTCACCGCGATGTCCGGACGCAGGAGCAGGCCGAGAATTTGCGTCCACGCGTCGCGCGCCGCGTCGTTGTTGACGAGCACGTCGTTCATCTCGGCAAAGATCGGCAGGAAGGTGTGCAGCGCGCCGTTCGTGTCCGTTGTCGGTCCCGGCAGCGTCGTCGCGGTCACGGCGTCGGCCAGCAGCACGTCGTAGGCAAGCCCCAACACGGTCATCGACGGATCGTTGGCCAGCATGCAACCGGCAAAGGTACTCACCGCTTCGCTGTGCACAATGTGCCGTTTCCCGTCCGCAGTCAGCAGCGCGATCCGCAGAAACGTGTCCAGCGTGTCCAGAATCGTCGGTGCTTGCGGGTTGGTCAAACCGTCCATCGTCTGCACAAGCGGCAGGGGATCGAAATCAGGCGCGGCGATCGACGTCAGGCTGTTGTGTAGCAGGTCCAGAAAGCCTTGCTTGCCCGACGCGCCGCTACTTGCCAGCGCGTCGCGGATCTGCTGACCGCCGTTCATCACGTCGACCAACACGGTGCTGACCACGTCGGGCGAGCGCTTGTCGCGCATGAAGTCTTCCAGCAGCACAAAAAGTTCGCGGGACAGGCAGGTCTGCGCCATCATCGAAAACGCCTTCATTTCGGCGGTTCGCGGCAGTTTCACCGGCGTCGCGTTCGGATCCCCCGGAAGCTCGGCGAGCAGCTTGACCATCAACGGCAGGAGCATCGCGACGCGCGGATCCTGGAGCGCGGGCGGCATCTTCTCCGCGGCGCCGGGCGGCAGGGCCTTCGCGAACGCCAGCAGGAGCGCGATGACCGCGCGCTGGCTGGGTTCATCCAGATCGTGGGAGAGAATATCGGCGACGTGCTTCAGGTGTCCGGCCTGAATTTGCGTCATGACTGAGGCCAACCGCGTGTCGATCGAAACGCACTTGTCGTGCTGCGTCGGCACTGGTGCAGAGTCGTTCCCCGCGCCGCAACCCGCGACGAAGACCGCCACGGAGGCGGCCAGAGCCACAGCGCGGGCGGTGGAAGTCTTCACGGCGCGGCGCGCTCCTCAACGCTCTCGGAGATCAAGGGGCGCTGGCGCAACTCAAGCGAGTCCACCCGCATTCCGGCGCGCAAGTCCACGGAGCCCTCGACGAGGCGCCAAAAGCTCGAAGCGACAGTGTCAGGCGAATCGGCCAAAGTTTCGGGGACAGCCCACAGCGCCGGACGGCCATTCACGCGGACGCGCTCGACGACCGGCGTCGTGTCGGCTACGCGCAGCACGTCGTTCGCCAGCCAAGCGCGGTTGGGCCCGCTGCCCTTGCCACCTTCCCAACGCAGCGGCGTTTGGCCAATTGTTCCTGCGAGATCGCCGATTGGAAAACTCAGCCACACCGGCGTCTCGTGCCACCAACCCAAAGGCTGCGGGCTGGCGAGCATGGCCACGAACTGTTGGGCGGCCAGCGGCGGCAGTTGGACGGCAAGCAGCTGCTTGGGGTCAACGCGCCTCCAGATGGCGGGCGCGAGGCTTGGCTGTGGACCTTGGCGCATCGCCGCCTTCTCCCGACCAGAGAGCGAGCGTTCTGCCATGCGCGCAACAGTGGGCGCGAGCACGGCTGGGTCCTCTGCCGACACAACGGCACCGCCGGCCCCCCACGCGCCGAGCAGCCAAGCAAGCCCCGTGTCAGTTTGGTCGGAAATCACGTGGACGTCCCACCCGCCTGCGCTCAAGGCTTCGCGAACAGCGAGGATGGACGCGCCCGCTTCAGCCGACGCGATCGAGACCCACACTGTCCAACTGCGGCCATTCCACGCGTCGACGTCCAAGCCTTCCGGGATGCCGTCGGCACCGGCGATGGCGTTGAGGGCAACGATTGACTCGTTGTTCTGCCGCAGCGCGAGAAAACGCTGGCTGAACGCTTCCGCGGATTCGGGCTCGCGGCCTTCTGGCACGCTCAGGACGAACCGATACGATGCGCCAAGCGCTTGAATGCTGGGGCGGAATGCGCCCTTGCTCTCCGCTGCGACTTTGCGCACCGCAGCATCGATGTCAGTCGGCTCCGTCGCGATGCCCGTGTCGACCAGCCACAGCGTTGTTGGCAACTGCCCGTTGCGCGCCTCCCGGGTCGGCTCGCCTTGCTCCACGGACAGGTCGACGAGTCGTTCCAGCGACACGGGCGGCAGCTTCTGGCCACCCGACGTCCATCGCCGCGGCAGTTGAACGGCCTGAAGCGCGGCTTGTGCGGTCTCCGGCGCGGGCGGTGTCGTTGCGCGCTCCGTCTTGTTCAGCCACGTCTGTGCGCCTTCGACGATGTCCGATTGGGCGATGCCATTGGTGGCCAACGCCGTCGGCGCCGTGCGGAGCGTAATGACCCGCCGGACCGCCCCAGCGAGGTGCGTTCTCGTCGCCGAACGCGAAGCCTGAAGCAACCCATCCGCATGGGCGTCCGCGTATGCCGTCGCCTCGACGCGTCCACCCATCGCAGCCATCTCCAGAGCCGCAGCGGCGCGGGCACCACGGGCGATCGCCGCAGCGCGCGGCGCTACAAAACCCGCCGGCGGTGCAGCCCGCCACGTGGCAAGTACGGCTTCCACAGCGGCCGGCCCCTTGGGACCGGCAACGGCAAACCGCACCAGAACACGCGATTCGCCGGGGCGAGCGCGGGTCACGACAAGTTCGACGTTCGGCACGCCACGCAGTGCCGCAGCGAGCGGCTTGAGCGCAGCATCCACGGCATCAGCGTCCAGACCCGGCGCAAACGCCAGAAGCAGCACGTCCGTTGGCACGGTGGAACGCCAATTCGCTTGGCTGACAGTCGCGCCTTCCCAGCGCTGGAGCCGGGCATCGGCGGGCGCTTGTGGCGCGGCTGCAACGGGCACAGTGGCCGTCGGTGTCGCAGCAGGATTGGATTCGGCCGTTGGACCCGCGTTGGATTGGCGCGCGCAACTTGCGAGGCAGGCAAGCGCGGTCAGCCCGGCAAGCGCCACGGCGAACCCACTTGTCCCGCGCGCGGCGCACGCTGGCCTCCAACCCGACTCGACCATCGACTCTCCCCCGGCTCTCAAACCAAGCGCAAGCATAGCCCGCGCCCCGGTTGAATCAACCCAGTCTCCGAGCATTTTTTTTCAACGCCAGAAACGCCGACTGAACTTCGAGGTCAAGCCGTTTCCACCGCCGGCTTACCACTGGAGGTGCGCGCTCGCGGTCCCAGTCCGCGATGCAACAGGTCGACCCGACGAAACCGGGTGTTTGACCACGGGCAACACGTTCAGAGACCGCCTGGCGCCTCAAGTTCCAACGCGCTGGCAGGCAGACAGCCTTCACGGCCGTTAGGCAGGCGCACGCGCACACGCCCATCGGCAGTTTCACCCAGTCGGCGGACTTCCAGACCTTCAGGCAGCCCCAGATCGTCAGGTTCGCCTTGGCTCTGGCATGCCGTCAGTTGTGCGTCCTCTTCCACAACCACCGCTTGGATCAGCGCCTCACGTTCGCGGTTCGCCCAGAGCAACGCGCCGAGACTCAGAACGTGCAGAACCGCAGCGACCGTGATCGCAAGTTGAAGCGAGACCAGCTTCTGGGGTTCCGTCCGCCCCAGCAAGCGCTTGGCCAGCAGTCCCGCGGCCAGAAGCCCCGTCAGCAGCGCCACCAGACCCAGCAGCCCGCGCGGCGCCGACTGCGCGAACATCACGTCCAGCGAGGCCGACTCGTCAAAAACGTGCACCGTCGCGTGATGCCTTCTCGCGCGATCGGTCAGTTCCGCGCGCACAGCTTGCAGGTTGTGCAACACGTCGGTCTGAAGCGCGGCCTCCGGGTGCAGCTGAAGCGCGACCTGATACTGCGCGACGGCGCGGCCGAGCTGGCCCAGTTGCACGAGCGTGTTGCCCAGATTGTAGTGGATCGCCGCCGCAGGTACGTCGTGCGACAGCAGTGCGTCGTAACGGTCCTTCGCCGCCGCGTAGTCGTGCTGCGCGTAGGCGCGGTTTGCCGCCGCGAAGGTCTCGTCGAGCGTCGTCGCGTGAACGGTGTGCGGCAGGAGCGCCGTCGCTGCGAGCATCAAGAGCAGACCCGCGGTCCGCGAAACTGTGGGCAAGTGCGACCGCAACAGCGTCGCGTCGATCTGCGTCAGGTGCTGGCCAATCCGCTCCGTGGTTTGCGTCAAATCCGTCTGCCGATCGCCTGCCGGGGCAAAACGGGCAAAATCACAGTGCTGGAGATCCGCCGCGAGCGCGCGTGCGACATCGGTCGGCACTCCGTGGCGTGTCAGGTCATCGACAGCCCCTTGCTCGGTGCGCCCGCCGATTTCCAGATCGCCCGCTTGGCGCAGGTAGTCCGCCACAATCTGGCGGGTTTGCGCGTAGCCTTCCCCCGGATCGCGGGTGGCCGCGTTCCGCAGTTGCGCCAAGGCGTGCGGGAGGGCCATGCGGCGCAGGCGCTCCGGCGCGGCACGCTCTTGGCGCCGACGCTTCAGCCACGCGGCGCCGATCGCCAGCACCAGCAGCCAGGGCAGGGCGAGCAGGCCGCGAAACAGCCGCGACTGGGTCCACGACCTGCCGTCTGTCGCTGCCAGCTTGGCCTCCACCGCGTTGGGGCGGAGCCCGTCGCGCGCATGGACCGCCGGCGCGGCCCCCGGCGTTTGGGCGTCGTTCTCTGTTGGCGCTTTGGCCAACGCCAGTCCACGGACTTCGAGGTCGAACGGACCGACCGTTTGCGCGTCAAAGCGCTCCTGAAACGGATCAAACGACGTCCACGCGATCTGCGGAATCTGCACGTGTCCAGGCCGGTCAAAGCTTAGCATCCACTGCCACGTTCGCTTGCCCTGAACGCCGTTCGGCCCGCGCGTCACACCGTCTTCTTCCCGTTTGGTCAGCGGCTCTGCCGTCATCCCTTCGATCAGCGGCAGCGTCAGCGGCTTGATGCCCAGCAGGTTGCCGTCGCCGCTCACCGTCACGGCGAGCAGCAAGCGCTCACCGGTTTGCACGTCCAGCGAGCCGCCGCGCACAGCACCTTTGCTCCCGGCAGTCTGCAACGTCGCCGCGATCCGCAGGCGTCCGACGTTGCCGTCGACAAAACCGTCAGGTCGCCCCGCTGTCGGAATCGGCCGTACTTGCAGCTCAATCGTGGGGGCAGCGACCTTTTGCGCCCGTGCGTCCAGCGCCTCGATGCGAAAACGCGGACCCTCCAGCCGCAGCGGTCCAGGCGTCGACGCCACGAGTAGGTCGCGATTCGTCGTCTGCCGCTGGTACGGATGGCCGTTGAGCACCAACGTCTCGGCCCGCGTCATCGCGTCGTCGCGCAGCGATTCGGGCTCCAGTCGACCGTACTTCGGGTCGGTCACCGCGCGAATCCCCGCCGTGGCGCGTTGCCGCGACCAATAGAGCGTGTACGACACCACGAACGGCTGCCCGACGAACGGCTGGTTGGTCGACAGCGTCGGGTGGACAAAATAGGCGTTGCCCGCGTACGTGTTCAGATCCGTCGCGCGCTCCGGCGGCAAGACCTGCTCCACGGCCTGCTGCGCGATGACCTCGACGGTCACAACATCGGACTTCGCCACGACGTTGCTGCCGTCCAGCAGCAGCACGGGGCCAATCGTGAACTTGCCGCCCTTGCTCGGCGTCGCGACGTACATCAGCGACTCGGTCCGCTGCATCGACCCGCCGATGACGCTCAGCTGCTGCTGTTGGCTCGTTCGGCGAAATTCCCAGCCTTCGAGTTCGGGCTCCGTGATCTCGTCAAAGTTGCCGCTCGCCCGCACGGTCACGCGCAGATCGTCGTCGACGTTCAGCTTCTGCGTGTTCACTTCCAGCGTCACGCGCGCAACAGCCCAAGCCAGCGTCGGCAACGCGGTCAGCAGCAGCACCAGGGCTGCCCGCACAAGCTGGCGCGTCACGCTCACGGGCTACCAATCCTTCGTCGGCGTCTGGTTCTTGAACGGCGACTTCCGCAGCGCCTCTTCCGCTTCCAGATTGGTCGGATTGTGGTCCGCGCGCTCCAGTTGCTGCTGCAGCTGCTTCTGATCGGGCGGTGGCTCCTTCTGCTCGCCGTCCTTCTTTTCCTGATCCTTCTTCTCTTCGTCTTTCTTCTCTTCGTCCTTGTCCTTCTCGCTTTCGTCCTGCTTCTGGTCCTTTTTGTCCGACGGTGGCGGCGGTTCTTGAATCTGCAGCACGTAGAAGTTCTCGACGTCGTTGTCCGCCCACGCGCGCAGCTTGATCACGCGGTCCTTCTTTTCGCCTTTCACCGCCACGCCGGTCACCGCCGTTCGGCCTTTGCGCGCCTGCGGCGAGTCGTCGATCGGCGCCAGCGACTTCTTGCCTTCCGCGCCCTGACGCTGACCTTTGGCCAGACTCGTCTTGCCGCTTTCATCAAACAGCTCCAGCTCCACTGGACCGTGTGACAAGTCGTAGCGCGCCGTAATCTGCAGGTTCTGCGCGGCTTTTTGCGTGATGGCCAGCCAGTCCTGATCGCCCTTGCAGATGCGCATCAGCTTCTCGCCGTCCATTTCCAAGGGCTTGGCCGCACTGGCGCTGTCGTTCGGCTCGAATTCGTCGTTGCCTTTGGGGCAGGGCGGCAGAATTCGCAGCTTGAGCGCGTAGGGCAAATCCAACAGCGCCGCGCGCTGATCCACGATCGGCGCTGGCAGGTTCGCTGTCAGAATCACGTGTGAAATCGGTGCCGGCGGCGCAGCGGGCGGCGGTTGCCCCGGCTGACCCGGCATCTGCGGTTGTCCCGGATGCCCCGGCGGCTGCATCGGCACCGCTCGAATGCCCGGTGGCTGCGGGAGCGCCGGACCCGGCGGGGGCTGCGGCGCTTGGCCAACCTGAATCGAGCCCGGCGGCAGGGTCGGCAGCGGGTAGTGCGGCGGCGCGACGCCACCACCGGTCACGCGGACGCGGTAGGTCCCAGGCGGTGGCGCCAACACCGCGGCAGTGCGCGAAAGCGTTTCGCCTCCCGCGCCGCCAATCGCCTGACCCCAAATTTGACCTTTGTCGTCCCACACTTCGACGGTCAGCGCGCCAGCCAGATCCTGCGCGTCGGGCAATTCCTTGAGATCCGCTTGCAGGTCGACAAACAGGCTCTCGCCTTCCTTCAATTCCACCGCATACCAGTCGTCATCGCCGGGACACAGCTGCAGCCCTTCCAGCGGCGATTGAAGCGCTTCTGCCGACAGCGGGTTGCCCTGAACCGCCTGGTCGTTCTCTTCGTATGCGTCATCGCGCAGTTGGCACGGCGGCAGCACCGCGATTTCGGCCTCGTAGTCGGCTTCCGTGTCCAAACCGCCGTGCACCTGCAGCACGTAGCGCCCGCCCACCAGCGCGCGTGCCAGCCGCACCGCTTGGCCGTCCTGAATCTTGCGGCTGAGCGCGATTTGCTGGCCGTCCGGCCCCAAAATGACAAACTCAACTGCGTCCGCGCCGATGTCCACCTTCGTCTTTGCCTTGACCATCAGGCCCTGACCCGGCTGCAAATCCACGGCGAAGTTGTCGTCGTTCAGCGGGCACAGTCGACCCTTGAGCGGCTCGCCGATCGTCACCGGTCGCGCGGTCGCAAACGTGTCATTGGGCTCAAAGTGATCCTCGGTCCGCGCGCAAGCCGGCAGCAGCTTCAACGTCAGGTCGTAGGTCGCTTCCACTTCTGCGATGTTGCGTACGTCGACCATCACCGGCGTCGCCTTGTCCACGCGACCCAGATCCACTGCATCCAGCGGCGCTTGCCCCTGATCCGCGCCGCGCAGCACGGTCTGGCCGTCCGGTCCCAGAAGCCAAACGCCCAGCTTGGCCGGCGACGCACCACCTTGCGGGTCATCCGGTTCCGCCGCTGGATTCGTGTCCGCCTTGGTCTTGAACGACGCGCTGAAGCGGTCGCCCGGCTGCAGTTCAACGCGGAAAATGTCGCGATCCTCCGGGCACGCGCGCAGATCCAGCGTCTGCTCGTGTTCTTCGGCGGTGAAGTTGAGCAGCGTCGCCTGCGCTGGCGTGTCGTTGGGCTCGTTGGTCTTGTCGCGCGACCGGCATGGCGGGAACGCCGCGAGCCGCGCCAACTCCAGATTCCGCCGCGTCTCCGTGCGCGTGTGATCCAGAAGCAGCGAGGTCTCCAGCGACTTCACAGCCTCGCGGTAGTGCGGCAGCGGGTCTTCCGTCGGCTCCGGCTGCGCCTCCGGTTTGTCCTGTCCCGACTGATCCTTCTTCCCCTGCGGTCTTGGCGCGCTCTTCTCCAGCGACTGTCCCCACTGCAGTTGCGTCGTGCCCAGTGCGTAGTGGATGTCCGCTTCAAGTGCCGCGTCGCGCTCTTTCACCGCGCCCAGCGCGCGCGACAGGCTGGTCACTGCGTCTTGCCGGGCGCCCAGAGTCGCCTGTGCAAGACCCAGGCCGTACCACAAAAGCGCGTGCTCTGGACGCGTCGCCTGTGCCGTCTGGAAGGCTTTGACCGCTTCGCCCGCTTTGTTTTCGGCCAGTTTCTCGCGCCCTTCCCGCACGTCTGGATTCTCGCGTTGCAGCCACGACGGCAGCGCGTGCGCCGGCATCGGCAGCGCCAACGCGAGCAGCGCCACCACGGGCGCAAGCTTGCGCAGCCGCTTGCGGGAACCGAGCAGCCACTCGATCAGGAGCAACAGCAGCGCGGGCCCCAAAAGGTACTGGAAGCGATCCTCACCCAACTGTTGAAATTGCGCCTGATACTCGGCCTTTTCCAGCGCGTCGAGACTGAGGAACACCTGCGGCGCGATGGACGTCTTGTCATAGTGGAACGACTTGCCGCCCGTCGCCGCCGCGATCTTGTCCAGCAGGTCCATGTTGAGGGCGGAAAACACCAGATTGCCCTGTTCGTCCTTCTGCGAGCCGACCGACGAGCCATCCGGACCCAGAATCGGCACCGGGTTGCCCGACGCCGTACCCACACCCACCGTGTAAATCCGCACGCCTTTCTCCGCCGCCTTCTGCGCCGCTTCCAGCGCTGCGCCCTCGTGGTCTTCGCCGTCGCTGAACAGCACAATCGCCTTATTCTTGGAGCCGCGAAACTGCGGAATCAGGTTGTCGCGCGTCTCTGCCTCGGCTTTCTCGCGCTCGCCCGTCAGCGTCTCCACCGCAAGCCCAATGGCGCGTCCGATGTTTGTGCCACCGACCGGCAGGTCTTCCGGCTTCAGATCGGCCATGTACATCCGAATCACGTCGTGATCCGCCGTCAGCGGGCATTGCACAAACGGAATACCGGCAAACGGAATCAGCGCGACGCGACCGCCCGCGAGGCGATCCAGAAGCGCAGAAATCTCCAGAATCGTTCCCTGCAGCCGGTTGGGCACCACGTCTTTGGCGAGCATCGACTTGGAGGCGTCCACGACGACCGCGATATCGATGCCCGCGTTGCTGACTTCGGTCTCGCGCAGACCGTAGCGCGGACGCGACACGGCGAGCACCAGCAGAATCGCCGCCAGCGTCCACAACACGATGCGAACGACCGAGCGCTGCGGCGACCAACTTGCCGCCAAGCGCGCCACCATGGGCGCAGAAAGCAGTTGATCCAGCAGCTTGCGCGTCGCGAAGTGCTGCGCCAACGCCCACGCGCCCAGCAGAAGCACCGGCGCAAGCAGCCAGAGCAACTGGGGATTGGCAAACGTGAGCGTGTCCGACATCATCGCGAAGTTCCGAAAACGGTTGAGGTTCTAGTCAGGAATGGTGCGGAGCCACGAACGTCGCAGCAGCACTTCCACCGCGAGCAGGGACAAACCGACAAGCAGCCACGGCCAGAACAGCTCGCGGCGGTGCGTGCGCACCTTGGTCTTGAACGTTGTCTTCTCCAAATCCTTGAAGTCGTTGGCGAACTTCTTGGCATCATAGCTGTCGTAGAACTTGCCGCCCGTCAGTTGCGCGATTTGCGCCAGAAGCTCCGGGTCCGTCGGGAACGGCCGTTCGGGACGCTGGTACACGTTGTGGCCAAAGCGGTCGACGATCGGCATTCCGCGCATCGGGTCAAAAGCCGGCAGCCGCGTTTCCTTGCCCGATCCGACCTGGAACGTGAAGATCTTGACCCGATCCTTCTCCGGCAGCGCCGCGACGTACTTCGGGACGGTCAGCGGGTCGAGCTTCCCGCCTTCCTGCTTGCCGTCGGTGATCAAAATCAGCATCCGTGAGCGCGACTTGCTCTTCTGCTTGTTCTTGTCCAGCGACGTGTCCAGCCGCATCCACGCGCGGTTCAACGCGTCGCCGATCGCCGTGCCGCCGCCGTTGATCGTGCAGTCATTTTGGCAATTCATTCGATCCGCGTTCGTCCGGCGCCCGTCGTCCAGAACCAACTGGTCCAGCGCGTTCAGCAGGCGGATGTAGTCGAGCGTCGGCGGGAAGCGCAGGTAGGCTTCCGAGCCGAAAACGACGAGGCCAATGCGATCCGATTTCCGCCCGCGGATGAAGTCCTTCAGGATCTTGCGCGCCGCTTCAAAGCGGTTGTCGGGCTCGCGACCGTCGTCGTGCAGTTTCTGGATGTTCTCGTCGGACATGTCGATGGCGTTCATCGAGCCGGACAAGTCCAGCGTGATCATGATGTCCAGACCTTCTGCGCTGAGTTCTTCGGTGTCGACCTGCTGCGGACGTGCGAGCGCAACGACCAAGAGCACGAGCGCCGCGACGCGCAGCCAATCGGGCAGGGCATGCAGGCGCACACGAAGCGTCGGCTTGATCTGCTGGAGCACGGCGGTACTGGAGACCTGCACCGTGGCCGGACGCGAGCGATTGCGGGCCCACGCCGCCGCTGCGACGATCAGGATCGCGAGCAGGAACCAGGGATGTTCAAAACTCCACGTGTTCATACCGGCCGCCCTCCGAGCACCAACGGCGCAAAGAGGAGAATTGCAGCGAGCACAACGAGCACGGCCGCCGGCCACCACGCGGGCTTGCCTTTGCGCAGGCCGTGGCGGGCGTCGATGACGCGTGTTCCGGCCCATTGATCGCCAAAGCGACGCTGTTCAGGCAGCGCGATCGCGGTCCAGATTTCTGCCACGAACCCGGCGCCGGGCAATGCCAGCAGCAGATTGCGTTTGAGCTTGGCACCCCAGCCGGCCATTTTGGCGATGAGAATCGAGTCGTCGTCTGGCGGCGCATCGTCATTCCACGCGCGGCGTCCGTCGTTGCTTTCGACCTCAAACGCCGCGATTTCGAGTCCAGTCAAGACTTTGCCGGGCGACGAACCGCCCACCGCGTCGCGCAGCGCCAGCCAAACGAACCACAGTGCGTAGGCGGCGTCAAAGAGCCCCTGACGACCGGTGCGAATCGCCAACAGGCCAAGCGCGGCTGTCGCAAGCGAACCGCCAAACAGGTCGATCGCGAGCGCGCGGACCCGCAGGGGCGTCGGCGCCATCACCTGCAGACGCAGCTTCTTCTGGCGGGCCAATCGCGCCGTTTCGGCGGCACGGAGGCGGTCCAGTTCCTCGACGGTCTGCATTGTCTTTTGGACGGCGTCCTGCACAAACAGGTGCAACTCGGCCAATTCTTCGGGCGTCGCGGGCAAGCCTGCGAACTTCACCAGGTCCGACGTGTCCGCAAACCGCTGCAGGTCCTCGACGCGCAGCTGCTTGAGGTCGAGCGCCTTCACGCGTTCCAGCAACTCGGTGCTCGTCATGTCCAGCGCGTAAAACCGATAGCGACCGCCCAGATACTCGCGCAGGATTTCTGACAACTCGGCGACCACCACGCGCGGCGTCTCATTGGCCAGGCGACCCGAACGCTCCAGATCCGTCAGCCGACCGATCGCCACGATGTGCGGCGGTACCGTCGCCTTGGGTCGCAGCAGCGCGGTCCGGTTCTTGTAAACGCGCAAGCCCAGCGCCGTCAGACCGCCGGACAGCAACATCATCGCGAGCACAAAGAGCGCGACTTCCAGCGGCACGTTCTCCTCGATCAGTGGTCGTGGCGCGGGCAAGGGTGACGGCGTGACATTGTTGTCGTTGGCAAATTGGCTCTTCACAACGATCTTCATCGACGGAATCGTCACGCTTCCGCTCTCGCCAGCACCGCCGCCCGCAGTCACGACGTGGAACGGCACTTCAATCACCGGTGTCCGCAGCAGGCCCGCACGCACGATCAGCAGCGGCACGTGGAAGGTCTCCGTGACCTGACCGCCCGACTCCTGACGCTCGGACTTGCCCGGATTGGCCGGATCGGCGAGCAGCGGCCGCAAGTTCGGCTTGGCGGGGAAGAACACGCGGTAGTTCGACGGGTAGCGCAGGGTCGCGGTCAGCTCGATCTGGTCGCCAAAGGTCGGCGACGTGTTGGAGAGCTTCGCTTCCGCATGGACCGCGCTCGCAGCGGCGGACGTCGGCGACTCAGCGTTGGGCAACGCCGCAGGCGCGTCGGCCCACGAGGGAACGGCGACGGCGAGGCAAACAAGGCTGAAGAACGGCGCGATCCGCATGTTACTGCCTCGCCGCGCGGCGCCGGAAGTAGGCGACCAAACTGGTGAGGTAGTCAGCGCCGACCGCGGCCGTGATTGGCTCCATGCCAAATTTGCGGATCAGATGTTCCAGCTTGCGATCCGCGACCGCAGCGCGCTGGCTGTACTGCACAAGCGTCTCAAAGTGGTTCGCGTCGAGCTTGGCGACGTGCGCGGTTTCCGCATCTTCCAGCAGCCAAATGCCCTTGGGAATCGGCCATTTCTTGTCGACGACGTCGTAGGTCACGATCGGCACGACGTCGTGGCGGCCGGAAAGAACGCCGAGCGAGCGGTCGTAGCCGTCGCCCAGAAAGTCGGAGAGCACGAACACCACCGCGCGCTTGCGGGCGATGCGGCTGACGTAATCCAATGCCACATCTGTGCGCGTGCCGTGGCCCTGCGGCTCAAAGCGCAGCAATTCCTGAACGATGCGCATCACGTGGCCGCGGCCTTTCTTGGGCGGAATGTAGCGTTCGATGCGATCGGTGTAGAGGATCAGGCCCACGCGGTCGTTGTTGGAAATCGCTGAAAACGCCAGCACCGCGGCGATCTCGGCCGCCCACTTGCGCTTGGACTTCTTTTGGCTGCCGAACTTCTGCGATTCGGATAGGTCCACGACCAAAAGCACCGTCAACTCGCGTTCTTCCACGTACTGCTTGACGAAGATGCCGCCGGTGCGCGCTGACACGTTCCAGTCGATCGTGCGAATGTCATCGCCCGGCTGGTACTCGCGCACCGAGTCAAACGACATGCCGCGGCCCTTGAACACGGCGTGATACTGCCCGGCCAGCGTGCTGCTGACCAAGCGCCGCGCGATGATCTCGATCTCGCGGACCTCTTGGGAGATTGATTTGTCCTGGACTTCAGGCATCGGGCGCTCGTTCCTCGGCTACGGCACAGCAACGCGGTCAAAGATGCGCTGCACAACGTCTTCGCTGGTCAGGTTCTCCGCTTCCGCCTGATACGTCAGGATCACGCGGTGACGCAGCACGTCCAGTCCGACCGCCTTGATGTCCTCCGGAATCACGAAGGCGCGGTGGCGCAGGAACGCGTGGGCCTTGGCCGCCTGCGTCAGGAAGATCGACGCACGCGGGCTCGCACCGAACTGGATAAACTCGCTGAGATCGCCCAAGCCGTAGGCCTTGGGCTCGCGCGTCGCGAACACGATGTCGACGATGTACTGCTTCAACTTGTCGTCGATCATGATGTCTTCCACGACCTTGCGCGCACGCATCAGTCCGGGACCGTCGATAACCGGCGTCAGCGTCGGCGAGTAGCCGGACGTCGCGTTGTTCAGGATCGTCAGCTCGTCGGCGCGCGTGGGGTAAGTGACCTTGACCATCAGCATGAAGCGGTCGACCTGCGCTTCCGGCAGCGGGTACGTGCCTTCCTGCTCGATCGGATTTTGCGTCGCCAACACCAGGAACGGCTCGTCGAGCGTGTACGTCTCGTCGGCGATCGTCACCTGGTGTTCCTGCATCGCTTCCAGAAGCGCGGATTGCACCTTGGCCGGCGCGCGGTTGATTTCATCCGCCAGCACCAAATTCGTGAAGATAGGGCCGCGCTTGACCTTGAAAGTCTGATCCTTCGGGTTGTAGACCTGCGTGCCCAAAATGTCGGCTGGCAGCAAATCGGGCGTGAACTGGATGCGCTGGAAGTGGATCGACAGCGCCTTGGCCAGCGTCTTGCAAGTCAGTGTCTTGGCCAGCCCGGGTACGCCTTCCAGCAGCACGTGGCCACCGGTGAGCAGGCCGATCAGCAGGCCTTCAATCATGTGCTGTTGACCCACGACCACTTTGCCGGTTTCGGCCAGCAGCTGATCGACGAACTGCGACTCTTGGCGAATCATCTCGTTGAGCGAGCGAATGTCCTGCATGAATCCTCGGATGTTCTGATGCGGCACAAAGGCGTGTCGCTGGACGGTCAAACGTAGCGGGCGATTCCGGTATTCCCGGCTGGCGCGCGCGCGGGCGGCAAAATAAGACGGTGCTCTGGATTGTCCAGCGGTGGACTAACGAAAGCGCTGGAAGTAGACGCCTTCGGACTTGAAATCGCCAGCCCACGCGGCGATGTAGACGTCGGTTTCTGGCACGTAGCAGAGCGCGGGCACCAGCGGCACCGCGGACTTTGCCCCCAGTGCAATCGTCGCGCCGAGTTGCGTACCGCCGTCGATCGGCGATTGCGTCGAGAACTTCCGCAACCGCAGTGGCGTGGTCGACTTGACGTCGGCATCCTGTTGCAGAACAACCACTTGCGGAGACTCTCCAGCCGCGACGCGGATCGCGCCGATGGCCTGATCGACCGTGATTTCACCGACAACCGGGCTGTTGTCAAAGCCGATCCGCCGCATTTTCAGCGTCGTCGCCGGGATGCCGTCGATCGCGTAGGAGAGGAACCCCGGCGCGTTGCCGCTGAAAATGCCCAAACCGGGCATCGGCGCGTTGGCGACGGTCTGGCCGATCTGGATCTCCTGCGCCGACGACGAAAGCGCGCCGGGATTGATCGTGTACACCTTCATGAACGCGCCTTGCACGGGATCCCGCCACATGAGGCCAAGCGTGGAGTCGAGCACGGACGCGCTGGCAGCAGTGGCGGGCGGGGCGACGAGCTGGAGCGGGTTGGTCTCCTTGAAGCCGAACGCGCCGTCAATTCGCCGCGCGCGGATGCCGCCGGTTGTCGGCGACCAGATGACGAGGAAACTTGCATTGGGCAGCGTCAGAATCTGCGGATGGCAGGAGCCATTGCACACGTCGTCGCTCAGCGCGATTGGCTTGCCGTCGGCGAACACGCCGCTTGTGCTCAACGTCCCGTCGCTGTCCATGGCGCGCATCCAGACGCCCGACGGCGCCGGCGCGGAGAAGCTGTTCATGCCGTTCTTGCCTTCCCACGCGACCAGAATCTTCTTGTTGCTCACGCCCGCGGTTACCGAACCAAAAACGGGATCCTGCGCCGGATCGGGCTGCATCTGCCACGGACCGACGTTGCCAGAAACCAGCGGCGGCAGCGTCTTCACCGCTTCACCGGTCTTTGCGTCGATGATCCACCGCGCGATCTCCGCCTGCGTCACGTTCTTGATGCGCCGCCACGTCAGCAGCGCCTTGCCGTCGCCGATTGCGTTCACCGAGACGCGGCTTGCGTGCAGGTCGGAATCGGGCAGGACATCCGCGGAGGCTTCGACCAGCGTCGCTTCGTCCAGGACGTCGATCCCAAAATTGCCGTCGCGCTCGATCACAAACGCGCCGACAACTGGCGATTGATCCGTGGTTTTGCCGAGGAAGGTGCCCTTGAAGAAGCCCTTGTCCGCTTGATCGATCCACAGGCGCCCAAAGACGGCGGATGCGGGGAAGTTCTCGGACGTGGGCGAGACGATCGTCAGGTTGATCGACAGCGAACCCTTGGCGGGCGCAGAGCCAAAGTCAAACGAGTCGCCGTTCTTGGCGGTCGTCGGAAAACGCAGCGCAGCATCGACGCCGCCCGGCGCAAAAAGCTGACCGACGATCTTGACCGTGTCAGGGGCCACTTCATCGACGCGCTTGGCCGGGGCTTGCCCCGTTACCGCGGGAGTCGAACCGCCGATGAAGAGGCCGTCAGGCCAGACCACGTCGACGCTGACTGCTTCGGCGGCAATGCCGTCGACTTTTACCACGAGCTTGGCGGTGCCCGGTCGCACGCCCGCAATCAAGTAGTCACCTGCGTTGCCGGTCTGCCAGATCGCGATCGGCGCTTGGCCTTTGGCCGTCGGCGCGAGCGTCACGCCCACGGCGACTTCGTTGCCGTCCACCCAAAACGTCACGACTTCCAAGCTCTTGGGTGCGCCGTCGACGCCGACGTTGTGATCGACGACGACCTTCAACGCCATCGTCGTGCCCAACTTCACCGAAGGTGCCGTCTGCGCGTTCACTGCCAGAACGTCCGACTGCGGACCCGTGTCCTGCTGCGTGTCCGTGACCGCATCGTTTTGCGGTCCAAGATCCTCAACGACAATCGGCACATCCTGCGCCTTCGCTTCAAAACCAAGGATCGCGTCGAGGGTGTCTTGATCGCTCGCTGCGTCCTGAGCCACTTCCTGCGTTTGTCCACACGCTGCCAAAAGCGGCAGGCAAACGGCGATCACGCGCAGCGGATGAATGAGCAGAAGTCGGGGCGTCGGCACGGGTTGTCCTCACAAAAAATCACGGGCGCACGGCTGCGCTGCTTGAAGCATAGCGGAAAGGGGGGCATCCGCGAAACCTGTGGATCACGCTTGTTGCGTGGCGGCTGCGATGGCGTTTTCTCGGTGTGCTGCACTTTCTGCAGGTCGCTGAAACTACGGGAATGTTCTGCCTGGTGGTGCGACGTCTGGGCACGCGGCGGTTGCGTCCAGGCGGAGCGGTCGCTACAACGCACCCGCGATGCAGCACCCAATCGACAATCAGCCGCTCCAACCTGACGCTCTTCCGGATATTCGCGTCATGCCGCCCGGACCGCGTTCGCGCGATGCGCTGGAGCGCCTGAAGGCGCACGAGTCACCGAACGTCACCGCCGTGGCTTCTGACTTTCCCGTTGTTTGGCAAACGGCGCGTGGCGCGGCGGTGCGCGACGTCGATGGCAACACGTTTGTCGATGCGACGTCCGCGTTTGGCGTGGCGCTCATCGGCCACGGGCACCCGGACGTGGTCGAAGCTGTGCAGCACCAAGCAAAACAGCTGCTGCACGGGATGGGGGACGTGCATCCGCCCGCGGTGCGGATCGCGCTCCTGGAGGCGCTGACGGCGCTCGCGCCCGGCGATCTGGGGCAAGCGGTGCTGTGCGGCGGTGGCTCGGAGGCTGTCGAAGTGGCGCAGAAGACCGCGCTGCTGGCGACAGGTAAGCCGGGCGTTCTGGCGTTTTCCGGCAGCTACCACGGTCTGGGCCACGGCGCGCTCGATGCAACGAGTCGGCGGGATTTCCGCGCGCCGTTCCTCGCGCAACTCGCTCACAACACGACCTGGCTGCCGTTCCCCGATCCCACGCGACTGCCGGTCGGCGTCAGCGCCGCGGATTTCTGCGCGCACATGCTGGAACGGGTCGAACAGGTGCTCGCGCATCCGGCGATGGGCGGCGTGCCGATCGGCGCAATCCTGATCGAGCCGATTCAAGGCCGCGGCGGCGTGATTTCCCCGCCCGATGGTTTTCTACACGGCCTGCGCGCGCTCTGCGATCGCCATGACGCGCTCCTGATTTTCGATGAAATCTTCACCGGCTGTGGTCGCACAGGCACGCTTTTTGCGTGCGAACAGGCACAGGTCCTCCCCGACATTTTGTGCATCGGCAAGGCGCTGGGCGGCGGCATGCCGATCGCCGCGTGTCTGGGGCGCCCGCACGTGATGGCCGCGTGGCCAGTGTCGCACGGCGAAGCGCTGCATACCTCGACGTTCCTGGGGCATCCGGTCGCGGCGGCGGCTGCCTTGGCGACGACTCGCGTGCTCTGGCGCGACGACGTGGCAGGGCAAGCGGCACGCGCGGGGCAGCGTCTGTTGGCGCGTTTGCAGGCGGAGTTGGTCGGACATCCGTGGGTGCGCGACATCCGCGGGCGCGGCTTGATGCTGGCGGTCGATCTGCACGATCCGCGCGACAAGTCGCCGGCGTCGCAAGTGGCGTGGAAGACGGTGACGGGCGCGCTGCGGCGCGGTGTGATCCTGCTGCCTTGCGGGATGCACGGGGAAGTGATCCAACTGACGCCGCCCGCGGTGATGACCGAGGCGCAACAGGACTGCGTTGTGTCTGTGTTGCGCGCGGCGTTGGACGAGGCGATCGCGTGAACCGTGCCGCTTGGCTGACGCTTCTGCAAACGTGGGCCAACGATTGGGAGGCGAACCTTCCCGACGCGTTTTCCGACGCGCGCTTTGCCGCCGCCCAAGCACAGCTGCTCGCTTGGCAACTCGCGCACATTCCGGCGTTCGCGGCGTTTGCCCGCTCGCAGCCCGGCGTGACGATGCCGTTTGTGCCGGTGACGGCGTTCAAGGCGCGACGGCTGGCAGCCGACTATGTTTCCGCTGATTCCGCTGTGGAATTTCACACATCTGGAACGTCGGACGGTCAACCGGGCCGCATTCGTCTGCTCGACACGGCCGCGTATGACGTCAGCCTGCTCGCCGGTTTTCGCCATTTTGTCCTGCCGGAACCGAACCTGCGCGTTCGCTGTATCTCTCTCGTCCCGACCGAGAACGTGCGCCCGCATTCGTCTTTGGGCCACATGGTTCGCTTATTGTTCATGCACTTGGATGATGGGCACGGCGGCTGGTTCCTGCACGAGACGCTGGACGTTGACGGTCTGCGGCGGACTTTGGAACGCGCGATCGCCGCCGACGTGCCGGTGCTGATCTTCGCGACGTCGCTGGCGGTTCAAGCGTGGCTCGACGTGTGGCCGCAGGGCGTCACGCTCGCGCTGCCGCACGGGTCGCGGCTGATGGACACCGGCGGTCCCAAGGGGCGGACGCAACTGACCGATCGCACGCAGCAGCACCTGTGGCTGACGACGACTTTTGGCCTTGCGCCGGAACTGCTCGTGGGTGAGCTGGGCATGACGGAGCTCGCCACGCCGCGGTACGAGACGACGCTGCGCGCGCACGTGGTGGGCGACGTGCCGCCGGTGCGGGCGTACGCGGGGCCGCCGTGGCTGCGGACTGTGGCGCTGAGCACGTCGACGCAAGCGCCAGTGCCGCTGGGTGAAGTGGGGATGCTGGCGCACGTGGACCTGGCGAATCTGGACACGCCGGCGTTCCTGCTGACGGCGGATCTGGGGCGGCTGGTGCCGCTGGCGAACGGCCAGACGGCGGTGGAGCTGCTGGGGCGCGTGCCGGGCGCGGAGTGGCGCGGGTGCGGGCTGGATGTAGAGGCGTTGCTGGCGGAGATGGGGTAGGCGGGAAGCTTTTCTGTTGCGTTTGGGGGCGTCCCCGCTGGCGCGGGGACCGGGTCGGCAATCGCAAACGTCGGACGTTTGCGACCGAGCCGCGATGCGCGTCTCGGCGCGGAGCGTTGCGCCCCTCGCCCGCTGGCGCAGATTCGGAGGGGCCGCGCGTGGCGTCGCGGACCCGCTTGGCCGACGGTTTGCTCTCCAGAGCACGCGGGCGAGCGGCCGTGTGCTACGCCGCGCCGCGCAACACGGCGATTTGCACCTGCCGCACGACGTCTGGACCAAAAGCCTCGCGCACCAGTGCGCGCTGCTCGGCGGCAAACGCGGCTTGCCACTCTGCGACTTCGCGCGCGCTGCCAAACGTGTACTGCTCCAGCAGCGCGCCGTCCTCGCGCACGTACAGCCGCGCTGAGCGCACGCCCGGAACGCGGCGCATCGCTGGCAGCAACGTGTCGCGCAGCCAGTCCGCCAGCTTTTCCCGCACCGGCTCTGGCGCGCTCACGCTGATCTCGACAAGCAGCGGCCCTCGCTTGGCGGCCAGCACTTGCTGCGTCAGGTCGTGCAGGTCTGCGACCTTGAGGTCGCCTTGCACTTGCCCCGCGGTTCCCGGCCGCTGCACCAGACACGTCCGCAGGCCGCGCGCTTTGGCCAATTCAAGCGTGCGCTCCGACGTGCTCACGTGCAGCCACGCGTCGCGCGTCACGGCCGCCCGCGTGATGCCCGCGCGCACGGTCGCGTCCCACGCGCGTTCGGTCTGCAGGTGTGCGCGCAGTTCCTCGCTGCTGACGCAGACGTCCCAGCGGGTCTTGCAGGTCTGCGCCGCGTCGAGCTGATGCTGCGCGTCGCCGTTGGCCACGAGACCCACCTGCAGGACCTCGCGCAACGTGTGCAGCGCGGGCAGGGCATCGGGCCACGTGGGCAGGCGCCCCAAGTCGGCGGCAAAGAGGCCGACGATGGCCGGACGCAGATCGCCGCGCGCGTCGGTCAGGGCTTGGCGCACGACGTCGCTCCAGCGGCGGAACGGCTCGGCGACCGCGAGTTCCTCCAGCCGCGTGACAAAGCGGGCGATGTCCGCAGGCTCGGTGACGCCCGCGCGATGGAGTCCCGCGCGCCAGTCAAAGAGGACGCCGGGGTTGTCGAAGGTGATGAGGTGGATGGTGTCGAGCCAGTGGGTCATGCGGCGAAGGTAGCGAAGTTGCGGGAGGGCGTCTATTGGGGGAATCCGCTTGTTGGCGGGCGCGGTTTCGCACCTCCTCGCCGGGCGAACGCCGAAGACCAGCGGGCGCCCTCCGTCCGGCATCGGGCGCTGGCCAAACAGGGGCGGGCGCTCTTCGCCCGCTACCGGGCACCGTCCGCCCGCGTCGCCTTTTCGGTTGCTACGGCGCGGGCGGAGGTCGCCCGCTGCCTTTTGCTCTGCGCCCAGCGGAAAAATTGACATTTCCCTATCTGGCGCGACGTTTTGCAGTGACGCCTACCCCACTCAAACGGCGTATCGGGAGGATTCGCATGTCGCAACGTATGTCCCTTGCTGAACGCGTGAGCCGCAACAGCTTGGCCGTCGAAGCTGCCAAGCTCCACGCGGCGGATCTGCCCGCGCAGGTCAAGCCGATCGCCGTCGCGTTGGCGGCAAGCAACACGAAGATTCAGAATCTGAACGCCAAGCAAGAGGCCGCGAAGCAGACGCTGGCGCTGCTGACGCACGAACTCAACGCCGAGGCCAAGAAAGCCGACGGTCTGCGTGCGAAGGTGGTGAAGGCGGCCGAGTTCACGTACGGCGTGAATGCGCCGCAGCTGAAGGAGTTTCGGCCGGTGACGGAAGGTCGGGGCTAAATCGCCAGATCGAACGGCAGATCCGCGATGTCCTTCAAACGCTTGCCCTCGCGCATCGTGTCGAGGCTCTCCAGCATGTCGTCGGAGCCGACCGCGGCGATCGCTGCGCGCAGTTCCGGCAGTGCCACGTGGTAGACGCAGTCGATGTCGCCGGTGCCGAGGGCCAAGGACGCAAGTCGGTTCGGCATCGGCTCGGCTGTGACGACACAGATGTGCGGCACGCGCCCTTTGCGGTTGCGGATGAGATTCAGCGCCTCGGTCCGGGCGTTTTGCGCGCGGTCGGTCCGCAGCGTGAGCTTGCACGAGATGCTGGCGTGCAGAAGTGGCTCGCTGTTGTTCACGGCGCGCAAGGACGTCAGCAACGCGACATCGTCGCCGTGCACGACCGGGTCTCGCGCGTTCAACTCGGCATCCGACAGTGGCAGCCGCGACATCACGATGTCGGGACGAATCACATACCCGCTGCCTAAGAAAGCGCGCAGCTCGACGTTTGTTTTGCAGAACTTGTCGATTGCCGCGAGGTGTTCGAATTGCTCGAAAGCTGCGATTCCTTCTGAAGCCGACGTCGCGACGCGCCACGTGCCGGGGCGGACCGGATCGAGTAGCGCGAACGCTTCCTCGACAAACTCCCGGACAGCGCCCTCGAACCCGTGGCCAGCCGTCTGCCCCGCGCCTTTCTTGCCAGTTGTCGAAACAAGTCCGAGCAACGAGCACAAGTGTTGGGCGACCTTCTTGCTACTGAGACTGCTTGAATCCGCAATGCTCACTGTCCCGTCGGTTGCCGTGATTACGCCGTTGGAGAGTAAACCCGCGTGGAAACGCGCTCGCAGTCCGGCCATCCGCGAGACCGACTCGCCCGTTCCGCTGCTTTCTGCGGACTTCATGCGACCTCCAAATTATCCAAACGTGGCTGCGAAGCTACCGGCAGCGAGCCAACGGCGGACACTTTCCGGAGCGCCGCGGCAATCGAACGTCCGACTGCTTCGGCCACTGGTGGCGGGAAGGCGTTGCCGACTTGTCGATATTGCGCGGTGCGTCGACCTGCGAATTGCCAAGCATCGGGAAATCCTTGAACCCGCGCGGCCATGCGGACGGTGAGGCGGGGCATGGCGTCAACCGCCAGATCCCGGGCCGGCGGGGCCTCGACGACGCTCCGTCCGTCCACGCCGAGCGTCGCCCACTGATTGCGCGCGCGTGTCGGCCCTAGGTCGGGGCCTCCGTGCTTCTTTGACCCGCCGACCAGCGTCGGCGCGATGTTCCCGGCGACTTGGCACCACCGTGCTGCACCCGGCCAACCGTTCTCTGCCATCAAGTCGCCGATCGCTTCGGCAACGGTTAGGCGACGCTTCTGCGGCTTGGGCCAAGCAAAGTAGGGCGCGAACTCACTGAGCAGGGCGACGACGATAAAACGCGGACGCAGTTGCGGCACACCGTAATCAGCGGCTTGGCAGAGCTGTGCGAAAGTCTGGTATCCCAACGCGTGCAGCTCGCCGAAGATCTGGTTGCGATACGGGGCGAACTTGGCCGAGCCGAAACCGGGAACGTTTTCCAACATGACGGCGCGCGGGTGGAGTTCGCGTACCAGGCGCAGCGCTTCGGGGAACAGGTCGCGCTCATCGTCGCTTCCGCGCTGATGTCCCGCGATCGAAAACGGGGGGCAAGGAACACCGCCAGCGACCAAGTCGACGCCTTGGTACGGCGATGGGTCAAAAGCGCGCAGGTCTCCGTGAACCACGTTCCAATCTGGACGATTCAACCGCAACGTGGCGCAGGCGTCAGCATCAATCTCGACGGCCGCGGCGTGATCGAAACCGGCGTGTTCGAGCCCGATGGCTTGGCCACCTGCACCCGCACAGACTTCCAGAACCTTCAAACGCCGAGCCATCCAACTCTCCTCTTCCGTTCGGCGTGCGTGGACGATGAGTCTCGTTTGTGCGCTGCGCGCGGCGGAGAATCGCAGGATGCCGCCGTCGCGGTCAACGCTTTCTGGTGATGCCCTGTCGCGTACCCAGTTATTGGCGTCGGCGGGCCATCGCATCAAGGACGTCACGCGCACGAGAGGCGGCAGCGGTCACGTCTGGTGCAAATCGATGGAAGGGCGGGGAGAGGTCAGACTGCCTGTCGCTCAAGCAGATCAAAACGTCCCCAAACCTCGCACAAACAACCCATCAATCGTCGAAGCGATCACATCCGTCCCCAGGACAGCAAATCCCAGCGTCGACGCCAGATCCTGATTCGGATTCGTCGCCAGCGGTCCCGCGGAACCCCACGTCGCGCCGCCATCCGCGCTGACGAGCGTCGGGCCGATGATCGCGCCGCCAAACGACACGGCCTGCTCAAAGCCGACGAACAGCAGCGCGTCCGTCGCAAACACGCTCTGGTAACGGGTCGCCGTGCCCGCTTCCTCGGTCGGCAACGACGTCACTTTGCTCCACACGATGCCGTCCGCGGACTTGTACATCGCGACGATCGGCGGCGACGTGAAGTCCGTCGCGGTCTTGGCGTGCAGGTCGGTCGCGAACAGGAAGCCCTTGTGTAGCGTGAAGTTCTTCAGTTGCAGCGGCTTGGTGCCGGCATCGCTGACGTCGGTCCACGCTTTGGTCGCCGCGTCCCACTTGAACGTCTTGTTGGCGCCCACGGCGGTCGCGTGGCAGAGCACGGCGTCGCCGACCTGGTACGCTTCCCCGCCACCGGCAAAAGGCGCGGCAGTGGGCGCGTCCATCTTGCCTTCCCACGTCACGCCGTCGTCGGCGCTGGAGAGCACGCAGCGGTGGAAAATGCGGCCGTCGGCTTCAACGAATCGACCGCCCGCGAGGCCGCCAAAGTTGGGGAACCCGGTGGTGACGGGCGCGAACGTGCCGCCGGCGTCGGTGGACGTGTAGAGGACGCTTTTGTCGGCTGGCTCGATGCACAGGACGAGAAGGCGCTTCTTGCTGGTCACCTGCAGCGAGGCGACCTGGCACTTGGCAGCGGGCGCCAACGCCGTGAACGTCGCGCCGGCGTCGGTGCTTTTGTAGAGGCCCGTCTTGTCGCCGACGAACAAGTTGCCATCGCTCGCGGCGACGAACTTGACCTGTGGCGACGGCAAGCCGCCTTCGGCGAGCTTCGTCCACGGTGCGAGCTTGGCGGTTCCGCCGCTGACCGTGTCATTGCCGCCGCCCGACGTGTCGCTGCCCGCAGTGTCGGCACCGCTCGCCGCGTCGTCGGTCGTCGCGTCGTTGGTGGTTGAGGTCGAGCTGCCGCACGCGGTCGAAAGGACCGCAGCGAGCCAAAGAATCCAGGTCGTCGAACGTTGCATCCGTACCTCCAGTTCCGCGCCCATTGCCGGGCGAAAAGGGTAAATCGTGGCGCGTGCCATTGCCGAAGTTTGCCAATCGCTGCGGGATATTCATAGCCGCATTTGGTTGTTGATATACGGAGTTCGTCACGGACATGTCATAAAATGTTCAGGAAGTTTGCGCCTGTTGTCGAAGTCTTGCCGGATCGCGAGCTCTGGTGATGTGTGGCGCCACGCGACAGGCGCTGGCTGTGAATGCGATCGCACCGAAGTTTCAAGCCACTGTGTTCGCGCTGTGTCGTCGCGCCCTCGTCGCCGCCCTCGTCGCCGCTCTCTTCAGCGTCTGCCCGGTCGCCTACGCCGCGGCGCCGCCGACGACGCTCGACATCCTGACGGCGGGCGGTCGCTTCCTGTTTGACGGTCACATCGACGGGAATGCCCTCGAAGGCCTGACAGCGCAGTGTGATCAGCAGCCCGCACGCGACAAGGCGGACACGACGGACGCGTGCATCGCCAAGCGCTTGCGGGCACAGGAGAAGGAGGGGGGCCGCGTCGAGCGCGTCGGCGATGGCCTGCGTTGGACGCGGCTCCGCTTGAAAGCTGACGGGAGTGAGGAGGTCGTGCTGCAGGGGCCGATGGACGTTCTCGACGCATCTGGCCCGCGACTTTTCCTCTCGCCCAACGGTCCGTTCGTGGGCAGCGAGGTGCCGGACGCGCTCAAGATGGCGCAGAACTCGCCGCCGGACGCGCCTCCGATGGGCTCCGCTGCCGCTCCGGCCGAATCGCGCAACCCGTACGGTGTGGCGGTCAATCTCGTGGACACACAGACCGTCGAGCTTGTCGATGGCGCGCGCAGCGGCAGGTATCGCCGCATGGATCCGAGCGGTCCGCGACTGCCCAAGCTGGTCGTGATTGGCATGCATCCAACTGGTCGGTGCGTGGAAGCCTTCAATCGCTGGCGAGGTGCAGGGACGTTGGATCCCATTTGGCGGCCTGTGGGCCGGCGGGGACTGGCCCTTCAACTCGGCACAGCCGCATGGCACGTCCTCCCGGATTCTTATGGAGCAGGACGAACGCGATCGCTGGCTCCTCACACTGCAGAACGGCACGCTCTTTCGCGCCGCGCCGGACGGTGAACTCCACGAGTGGACCGCGCTGCCGTTTGACGTGAAGACGGCCGACGATGTCCTCATCTCGCACAAGGGCAAGCTGTTCGCCATCGGTCCGGACAACACGTTGCTCAGCACGCCACTGCCGCCGGCGACGTTCAGCGGTTTGGCGAAGTGGGAACGCATGGGCACGATTGCTTCTTCGCGAGCTGCCGTTCGGGATCTCGCGTCCGACGGCGCGTCGCTCTTTGCCCTGACGGACGCCGCGCTCCTGCGGTCAGACGACGGTGTGACCTGGCGCGCGGTCGACCTGCCTGGCGCGGGCAGACTGGGACGCGCACAAGTCGCGATCGGCGCGGGTTTTCACTGGCTACGGCAGGAAGTGGCGGACGGCAAGAAATGGCAACTGTTCGGCAGTGTCGATGGCAACGTCTGGAAGAAGGAGCGCGAGTTTGACACGCAGAAGAACGGCCGCTGCGAGGGCTTTTCCGCTTCGGCCGACTCCGTTGTTGTCGGTGTCACCGGCTCCCCAAATCCGCCTGAATCCGGTGAATTCCGCATCCGCCGCCATCCCCGTCTCACGTCTCCACCCCACGCCGCGTCTTCGCGTTGCGCCGCCCGACGTTCCCCGCGCGCCTCTCCTTGGCCTCCCGCAGC
>CAITYF010000065.1 GCA_903896545.1 uncultured Myxococcales bacterium
CCCAGAAGCGACAGCGCAGTCTCTGGAACGTGGGACGAAGTCGTAGCGGCCTGTGCAGGTGGCGCCCCAATTCTTGACGCATCGGAAGCACTCGGAGAGACTGCAACCGCACAGCAGCCAACGGCGACGCGCCTTGCGCTGACAGGGACGGCTTGCCTCCACCAGCCACAAGCGCATTCGCGAGCCTCCCATGAACTGGCTGCGCACCTACGCAATCCGCTACTTTCCAAAGGATTGGCGAACCCTGCACGTTCTGCTCGCGGTTCACGCGGCGATCCAACTGTCGGCCATTGCCTGGGACATGCCCAGCTCGTTCGAGTGGGAGAATGACGGCGTCGCGCCCCGCGATTTCTTCGCGGGCATCGCTTTGAACCTGCCGCCGGGGCCCGGACATACCTACCCGCTTTTGCACAACCTGCTGCTTGGCCTGTTGAATCTGCCGGTTCTCTTGGTTTCGGCGCTGACTTCGCCGTCGTTGCAACCCGACGCGCTGATGCTGCACGTCCTGGACTACCCGACGATGACACCGGTCTACGTCATCGCCAAGCTGCTGGCCGTGGCCATGAACGTGTTGGCGCTGGCGGCGTTAGCGCGACTGACGCAGCGGCTGTGGGATCGGCGCGTCGCAGAGTGGACTGTGGCCTGGGCGATGGTCAATGTGTCCATTTCGTACTACGGCCGAACGACAAACTTGGACGGCCCCTACCTGTGTTGGATGGCCCTGGCGGCCGACCACCTCCTCGACGTGATTGAAAATGGTGAGTTGCGCGATTACCGACGTTTCGCGCTGCTGGTCGCCGCTTCCATTGCGACCAAGGATCAAGCGTATGCAGCGTGGCTATTGCCTGGTCCGCTCTTTCTTGTGTTCTGGCCGATCCTCCGACCGGGCTGTCTGGCCGCGGGCAAGAATCACTGGCGATTCATGGGCATCGCCATCGCAATCGGCGCGTTGGGCCTGGCGGCGATGGGCGGCGCGCTCTGGAATCCTCCCGGCTTCATCCACCGGCTGCAAACGCTCACGGGGCCGGCAAGTCAGGAATGGCGTACCTATCCCGCGTCCTGGGCTGGGCTGCAACGCAACGCCCTGGACATCCTCCACGGCGCGCCCCTCGAATTGTGGCCGGTGCCGGTCCTTTTGCTCGGCGTTGCGGGCCTTCTGACCCAAATTCGTGGCCGACTGCCACGCTGGCTCCCGGCGCTTCTGGGGTTGAGCTTTGTGGTCGGCTTCTCGCTCGTTGTAGGACGCGCGGGCCACCGCTTCGTCCTGCCGCTGGGCTTTGGTCTGGCGCCGTACGTGGGCGTCGCCAGCGCGTCGCTGACGCAAAAATGGCGGCATCAGGCAGTCATTCCGCTCGTGATTCTGTGGCTCTGGCCCTTCGCGCAAACGCTCGCGGTGGAGGTAGCGCAGTGGCGGGATGCCCGGCGTCCGGTGGAAGCGTGGCTCGCGCGTTTGCCCGCACACACGCGGATCGTCGTCACAGGCGCGACGGTGACCCAGCCGCGATGGGGGCTTCCGTCGCTCGCGCACCTGGACGTGACACGGGTGGCAACGACTCCGCCCACGAATCGCAACCCCCTTCTGGGGGTCAAAGAAGTGCAGGCAAAGTTCACGGATATTCCCGGCATGGAGCCGGACGTCATCGTTTTTTCCGCGCCTCCCGAAGACCCGTATGCGCAGCCCGTGGAACCAGAAGGCGTCAAACAGGACACCGCACTCCCGGCTTTTGCCGTGCGGGAACGCTCCGACGGGTCGCAGGATTTTGTGCAACAAGCGCTGCATGGTCGCGTCGCCGGCTACGCAACGACGCGGGTTGTGACCGGACTGCCGCATTGGCTGACGGCCTTAGGTCTAGAACTCCAAAACGTCCACAGTTCGGTGGGCAGCGACGAGATCGTGCTGCGCCGGACATCCACCCATTTGCCGCCCATTACGCGGTGACCGAGGCAGCACGTGGTCCTTCAGCGGCATCTCCTGACCATTTGCACCCTCCTTGTTTTTGCAGCGAGCGTGGGCGGACTGTCGTACAGCCTGGACGAGTCCGTACCCCAGCCGTTGCCGGTGTGGTTGCTCATCGACGCTGCGCTGACGGTTCTCCTGCTGGGTGTTGCACACGGCTTGCGGCGTCTGTGGCAGCGGGCCTCGTTCGATACGTCGGCACTCTCGGATGCGCAGTGGATCGCGGTTTTGTCGCTGCTGACCCTGCTGCCGCGGGTTGCCTGGGTCCTCGTGGCGCAAACCAAGCCTGAATCCGATTTTGCCGACTATCAGTCGCTTGCCCAAGGTCTCTGCCGACATCATCAATTTGGGGTGGACGCACCTTCGGCTTTCCGCCCGGTCGGTTGGCCGTTCGTGCTCGGCCTCATCGACTGCGCCGGTCTGGACACGCAGATCTGGGGCGGTCTCTGCAACGCGTTGGCGCAGGCCGCGACGGTACCCGCGATTTTCCTCTGGACGCGCGACGTCGCTGGAGGGCGCGCTGCACTCCTCGCGAGCCTGATGTTCGCCTTCTGGCCGGCGCAAATCCTCGGTTGTTCGCTGCTGGCAACAGAACCGCTGTTTACGCTCCTGCTCGTGTGGTCCCTGTATCTGGCAAGCCAACTGCCCACCAGTCCGCGGCCGCTGCGTCTCGCGTTCTTGACGGGGCTGACCGTTGCCGCAGGCGCGTACGTCCGTGCGACGCTCCTGCCGCTGCCGCTGGTGATCGGCGCAGTGGCCCTTCTCGGTGCCCGGCGAATCCGGCCGACGCTCCTGCACAATGGACTCGTGTTCGTGACGGCCATTGTTTGTCTCGTTCCCTGGGGCATCCGCAATCAACACGTGCTGGGCAAGTTCTCACTGACCACGACGAACGAGGGAGTGACGCTGATTCTGGGCAATGCGGACAACGCCGACGGGAGGTACATCGGTGCGGAAAAGCGGCCTTTTGTGCCCCCCGCGACCGGCGAAATGGCTGAAGATGCCGCAGCGCGACGGGTCGCGTACGCGTGGATCGCCGCGCACCCGGCGCGATTTGTCCAACTGATCCCGCGTAAATGGCTGGCGCTGTGGGGCCCAGATTTCAGCCAGCCCGGTTGGAGCATGCAGTCGCCGCGCTGGCAGTTCGCGCGGGAAGCAGCGATGGGGCTGTCAGAGGCTTACCTCCTCATCATGCTCGCGTTGGCCGCGCTCGTTGTGCGGCGAATTCCGCCACAGCGTCTGACCGATCCAGCGAGCGCAGCGCTGATGCTATGGTTTGCGGTGCACGTGCTCTTTCACGGTCAGGATCGCTTCCACGCGCCGTTGGTGCCGGTGCTGTGCATGGTCGCCGCGGCTGGCCTCGCCGGACAACGAACTACGGAGCGCGTGTGAGCCGTTCTGCGTCGGAGGTGCGCGCCTGCGGTCCTCGTCCGACAGGCATCTGGTCAGCAAGTGGAGCGGTCAGCGCTCCATCGTCGTCAGGTCCAACCGCGCTTCGGCCTTCTGGACGGTGCCCTGAGACTTCTTGATGCCGCGCGTGGTGCGCAGTGTCTTGTTGAGATCGTCGACCACGATGTCATAGCCGTCGACATTCTGCGTCCGGAGCGGCTCGAACGGCTGGGTGGACGCAAAGGCCTGCAGGCGCTCCACGCCAAACGGGGCGTCGCACTCGAACTCCTGCGGAAGCTCGTACGCGACGTTGACCTTGCCCGCGTCAATAAAATAGTTCTCCAGGAGAAGCGCGCGCTTGCCATCGGCCAGATGGTAGAGGAAGCGGACATAGCCCGGCAGGTTCAGCCGCACGAACGCCTTGAGCTTCTCGCCGCGGGTGAACACCAGCCCCTCGGCCCCCTTGTTCGTCCACAGCTCCAGCGCGAGCCCGCCACCTTGCAGCTCGCCCGCAGCGAACAGACCTTGCTCGGCCAGCGCCTTCTGGTAGTTTTCAGGCTCGATTTGTATCTTGGCCGCTGCGAGCGGACCAGCTGGCACGGTGATCTCGGTGGCCGCAACGATGCCGCCAGTGGTCACACGCCGCAGCTTGACGAGCAGACGCAGGCCACCGTCCTGAGGCCAGTACGATCCCACGAGCGCAAATTCGGCCCCTGATGCTTCCTTCCCGGCATCCATTTTGGCCTCGACGACAGACCACTTGGCCGTGTCGACCAGCTTGGCCTCCAGCAACTGCCTGAGGTACCGGGCAAATGGACTCGACATCCGGGTGTCGCGATAGGTAAGCGGCTGAATCACGACCTTGGCGGTTTGCAGATCGGACTGTTCCTTGAGGTAAAATGCCAGCAGCCACGCGGCGTCCTCGAACCCCTGGATCGGCTTTTGCGCCAGACGATCGATCGCGGTCTTGAGATCCGCGGCCGACGGCAGCCCTTCCCCGCCGTTGGCCGCTGCCAGCGTCGCGAAACTCGCCGACGAGCCGCGCGCCGCGAATTCCACCAAGCCGCGGGCATCGCGGTACTGGCTGAGCAGCTTCTGGGCGTCCAGATAGGCGCCAAGCGCCCGCGTGCGGTCGGATTTGTCCTCGTGGCGCTTGGCCGCTGCAACTTGCGCGACGATCTCGGCCCGGAACGCGTCGGCCTTCGCGTCGTACTCCTTGGCGAGATCAGCCTTCGCGACGACGGCCAGCGCGTAACACATGCCTTTGCCAGCGTCCAGGTAGCGCTCGTGTCGCAGCCCCTTGAGATCCAAGGCAGATGCCGACTCCGTGACCGCGCTCGCGTAGGACGACAGCTGACCGCCAGCGTCCTCCATCTTGGTCACGGTCACCGCCTTGACGCGGACCTGAATGCTCTGAATGAGGCTACGCCTTGCGTTGTCTGCCGCGCTCTGAACGCAGGCCGCAGTATCGCCATCCTTTGCGACCATGGCCTCGGCAAAGCCGGTGAAGTAGGCCTGCGGGTCGTGGGACGGGCTGCGGCCTTCGGCGACGACCCAGGCCGGAGCCGCTGCAAAAGCGGAGTGGGCCAAGAAGAGAACTGCGAACACCCCAAGCCTTGCCATGAAACCTCCGGGAAGCCGCGCGTTACAGCTTGAACTTTGCCCACAGATTGTCGCGGTCGACCGTGGGATTCTGAAGTCCGTCTGTTGCCTTGCGCACCGTTTCGGTAACCCGTTGCTGCAGGTCCGCCACGGAGATCGGCTGGTCTGTGGCCAGCGCTTGAACCAGCGCGTGCGTGAACACGCCGTTTTCCAGATCGCTGCGCTCATAGGAGAATTCCCCGCCGCGCGACGAAGAGAACACGACTGCGCCCGAACGTCGGTGCAAGTCGTTGTAAATGAAACGCGAGCGGTCCAACAGCCAATCGCGACGCGTCGGTGCCTTCGCAGCCGCCACAGGTTTGCTCGCCACGCTCTTGAGACCTCGCGAGAGCATCCCGCGGGCTCCCGCTTGCGCCAGCATCGCTGACTCGACGCGCTCGTCCGCTTCGCCTGACTCGCAGGTGTCCATGAGGAACAGCTTCTGCAGCGGTGCGACGCCCTGAAGAATCCCCTCGATGTCTTCAAAGGTCGCAGCCGTCTTGGCCAACTGAGTCGGGTCGGCCCCTTGGGTCAGGTAGTAGTACGTCGCCTCTTTGTCGCGGTCATGCATGCCGTGTCCAGCGATAAAAAGCACCAACGTGTCGGTTGGCTTGGCGGAAGCCAGCAGCTTGCGCGCGTCGCGAATGGCCGCCGGTGTCACATCGGCATCGACAAACGCGTGAACGTGGACGTGCGCGTAGCGTTTGCCTTCCAGCTTCTTGAGCGCCGCGGCCAGATCCTGGACGTCTTTGTGGGCGTAGCGCAGCTCGAGTTCTTGGCGCGCGTACTTGGAAACACCAAAGCCGACGAACCACAGATCCGTCTGCGCACTCGTTTCCGGTGCATCGTGGTAGAGCAGTGCACGATACGATTCTGCGCCCGTCTCATCGGTACAGCTGGCCTCAATCTTGTTGCGTCCGGGGACGAGCACGACCTGCTCCTCGCGCGCGGTTCGCTCGCCAGTCAGCGGTTTGCCCAAGGCACCAAAAAGCGGGACATCGTTGACAAAGACGTTGTAGCGCAAGAGCTTGCGGCCATGCCCGTCGAAGGCCAGTTGCACACCGAGCGACGCGCCTGATACGCTGCCCTGAGTCATCGTTGCGTGGGGAACCGCTGGTTGTGCGCTCAACTTGGCTTCGGTCAGCCCTGCTCGACGCAACCGCTTGAGGTACTGGTTGTGGTAATGCGTCCGCAACTCCAGGTCGGGATGCCCCATCCGCTCCAACAGCAAATCGGGACGGTTGTTGCGCAACGCAAACTGGTCGATCCCCCAGCTCGTCAGGCCGCGGGTCATGCCGACGAGCCGACCTCCGTCGCGACTGGCGTCGAAGTACCCGTCCGGCGTGTAGCTCACCCAGTCGTTGCCGCGCGCGACGAACACAACTTGCTCGCCTGTCGCCGCGTTCCAAGCCCGCAGCGTGCGATCCGCGGACACAGAGTAGACGAGGCGACCATCCCGGCTCCAACAGAGCTCCTTGATCTTTTGCCCATGGCCAATCAGGTTTCGGATCAACTTGCCGGTGATGTCGTAAAGCCCAAACGCGCTGCCGGCGACAGCGATCGCGGCGCCGTCGGGCCGGAGCGCGATGGCTGTGACTTCGCGCTCGGTGGAGATGCTCGCGCCGCTGGTTTTGCCGTGGGCGTCGTAGAACTCGATCTTCCCATCAAAGGCCACGGCAAGACGACCGTTCGCGCCCGACATGTGGCTCTCTGAGATGTGTCCACCGACCGCAAAGGTCTCCTCCGCGCCGCTTTGCGCGTCGACGACGATGATCTCTTTGCCACCCGCCGTGGCGAAGCGACCGTCGGACAAGCGCACGACGGCGTCGACGGCGCGCGCGTAGCCCGTGCGTTTGCGGATTTCCTTGCCCGTCGCCACTTCCAACACGTGGAAGATATTGTCGTCGTCGCCAAAGGCCACAAGGCTACCATCGGCGCTGAACGTGGCGCCCGTCGGGTTGAAGAAGGCGCCGAGCTCGCGAACTACCTCGCCCGTGACGGTCGAGCGAAGCGTGGCGCGCTTGGTGGTCAACACCAGCAGCAGGCTGTTATCGGGGGAGAACGCGAGAGAACAGAACTTCAGCCAACCTTCGGCGTTCTTCGGCTCTGACATGGAGCGCAGCAGGCGTCCATCGGTGCTCCACAGGCGTAGGACGTCGCCGCCGCCGGTCGCGACCATCCGGCCGTCGTCGCTCGCAGCCACCACGTCCAGAGCAAAGAAGCCCTCAGCGGGTGCTTCCCAGAGGACTTTGCCATCGAGCCCGTAGCGGCGCAGGAGGCCGCCAGTACCCAGCAGGTAGTCGGAGCCAAAGCCCACCAGCATGCTGTCGCCGTTCGGTGCCAGCGCCACGCCGCCGGCCTTCCAGCCCTTGGGCACGGCAATCGTCGTCGTCGCGCGCGGCGACCGAGGGTCATCGAGGGACCACAGGGTGACCGCGCTCGCGCCGCCTGTCAGGAGCTTCTTGCTGTCGAGGCTGAACCGCACGCCGCTGCCGGAACCGTTGCCAAGCCGCGCCAACGTCGCGCCGTGGCGATCGAAAAGAAAGAACCCTTCGTCCGACGCCGTAGCGAAGAGCTGCCCGTCGCGGCTGCTGGCGATGCCGTAGATCCACTTGTTCAACGCAGGTCGGAGCTGCTCGACTGGCTTGCCCGTCAGGTCAAAAAGATGCAGTTCATTATGCTTCGCGCCGCCGCTGCGAATCACGAGCGTGCCATCTGCCGTCGCCTGTGCGTGGTCGGCGGTCGGTACGCGCTGCAGAACTTCGCCATCGAGAGAGACCCGCGCGGCACCGAAATCTGGCTTGGACGGATAACCGTAGCCATCCGCCATCCACAACGACCGGCCGTCTGCGGCAAATTCCAGACGACCGCCACCGACAAATGAATGCAAGACGCGACCGTCTTCCGACCAGATTTTCACGATCCGCTCGTCATGCGTCGCAAACAATTTGCCATCGGGACTAAACGTCACGTCCGCCGAGGCAGACGGTGGCGCTTGCACCACCATTTCGAGCCGCCCTTTCGCTTCAGCTTCCGCGTAAAAATCGGCAGCCGGAGCGGCGGTCAGAGCCCAGAACGTCAGGAAGAGCAACGTGTTCATTCCCCCAGTTTAGCGCAGCGTTGGCGGGAGAGGCAACTGGCGGATGATTTGGTTTTGCCTGGCGTGCGGACGCCAAAGCGCCTGTGGAAGAGGCACGCGCTTCGAGGCAGACTGCCCGTCACGCTTGACAGGAGCGACAAGGATGCGCGTTGCGCTACGCGGCGACCGGCTTTCGACGTCGCACGTTGAAACATCGTTGCATCCACCGGAGGTTCACGGTGCGCAGCTTCGTCTGACGGCGCTGGGCGGAGCGAAGTTGAGTCGCACTTGACGCGGCTCGATTTGCAAATTAGCCTCGACGCGAAGTATTTGTAACGTCATGTGACGACCAAAAGAAAACAGGCTGTGCTCAGTGCGCTCTCAGAGTTCATGGCACACGAAACGACGGTCTGACTCGCGGCGAGCGGCAGACAGAGGTGACGATGCGCGCTTTTCAAAACAAGTTGACGTTCTGGGTTCTCCTTGCATTGGTCGGCACGACTGGATGTGGCGTTGCCTCCTACGAGAGTCTCGTCGACCTGCACGCCCCGGACGGAAGCCTGGGTCACACGTCCAAGCCAGCGACCCTGGCCGTGGTGGCGGAAGACAACCGTCCCGAAGGGGCGGCATCGTCGATCGGTTCTGGTTTTCTCGTGTTCATTCCACTCGTGCCCTACGGGAAACAAAACTGGACGCCGGAGCGGATGAAGTCGGCGTACAATCTGCCCGACGACATTGCGGCTGCACTCGCCAAGGACCTCCGCGCCACAGGGCTGTTCCGCGAGGTGGTGTCTCAGGCAAAATCCAGCGCCGCGACGCCAACACCGCACTACACACTGGCCATTTCGCTGAACCGCGGCAGCTGGGTTCGCTACTACACGACGTACGGGCTGTCGATCGCTGGCGTCGCGTTGTGGTACCTCGGTGCGCCTGAAGCGTATGGGCACAACGAAATCGGCTTCCACGCCCGTTTGCTGGACACATCGGGCGCGGAGGTCGCCGAACAGGACTTCTTTGCCGAGGCTTCGGTCACAGAATCGAACTACCAGACACTGCCGTTCGGGTCGGCCTGGGGTGAGTTCTACACGTGTTTTCGCGAAATCGCCCCGGAAGTTCGCACTTTCGTAGAAGCGACCATGACGCGTCTCGCCGCGAGGTAGTGGGAACGAACTCGGCCCGCCACAGCGACCGTTGCTGTCTTGCGAAACGAGGTCAGGTACCGAGTACGCGGTTGCGGCCACCAGGCTGTTGGGTACGCGCCGCCCCGCGCAAAAGGCGAGGGTGCAGAAACCGGCTCCACCACGAGCACTTGCCAATTTCAAGGGCGGAGTTGGAGCTGTGGTTATGCACGCCGGGTAGCTCCAAGCGCTTTGCAGTGCCGCCGGGGGCCGTGAGACGATTACGGACGGTGCGCAGCGACGACCGCACAAGCGCGAACAGCAACACCATCAACAACTTCACCGAGAAACCGGACGTCAAAGGGACCGTCCACCGGCCGCGACAGCACAAGCCGTAGCTCACGCGTCTGGCCGTCCTGCAACGCAAACCGCCGCTCTTGGGGCGGAACCGCCCACGCAACGGTTGCGCCATCCATCCCAGGCCCGATGATGCGGAAATTGTCCTGCGCCGCCGCGGTCAGCGCCACTTGGGTTGTCCCCGGACCGACCGCCCGCAAAGTCACTGTCAACGCCGTGCCTTCCGCCGTCGCGCGCAGGTGCACGCCGCTGGTCGGTTGGTGCGCGAGCCGCGAGGCGGTGTCGATGAGCAACGCACCCAGCTGCGCGACCGCCGATTTGCGCTCACGCTGCTCATCTTCGAGAGAGAACGCCAATTTCTTGTCGTGATTCAACTGCAAATTGCCCAGAAAAATGCGCCGGGCACGATCCGCGGTCAGCCAGAAGCGCGGATTTCTGCGATTAAATTCCTCTTCGCTTTTGCGAGCTTGCAAAACCTCAGCATACGCCGCAGCCGCTGCCTTTCGCAAATCCGTCGCGCGCTGGGCGTCAACAAGCAGGAATGTGGTGCCAAACGGCAGACAGACCTGCGCTTGATTCGGCAGGAGCGTCTCGAACGGGCCCGCGGCCGTGACCTTTCCATCGTCGTTCAAGGTGAGGGACCACTTCGAGTCGCGGGAATCCTCTCCTTGAAACAGAAAAGACGTGACGTCGGGGACCTTCGGCTCGGCCGCCATGCACGCGGTCGACGACAGCCACGCGACTGCAACACCCGCCAAGGGTACCGCGCTCCAGCTCGACAAATGCGCCATTGTCGCCCCTTCTTGTGGCCCACTCGGAGGCCGAGTGCTGATGGTAACCCAGTGAAAAGTTCCGAGGCAAGCCGCCTTGACAGGTCTGACGCCGGCTGGCTAGAGTCATGACGACGCCACGCAGACGCAATTTCCGCGCGGCACGATCCTGCGATGCGGAGGCTTCCCCGTGCCCACGTCGTCACCTAGCCTGTGGTCGAGAGTTGGCGGCCTGCTCATCGCGTCTGTGGCGCCCTTCGTCGCGCTTCCGGCCGTCGCTGCTCCGCCAGCCTGCCCGCTCGCTTGCGCTGGCCCGTGCACACCGCCAACTTTCGTCGCAGGAGCGGAGTACCGGTATCCGGCAGGCATCGACGCGGATGCGGTCTCAGAATTCCCAACGAAGCAACGGGAGGCTTTGCGGGCGATGGTCGAACAGCTCGCCGCCATTTCGGCTGTCCAGCCGGTCGAATTGCAGCACGGTGACTACGTGACGCGGTCGGTCGTCCTGCCAGTAGCGCCGACCCGGTTCGCCGCGGTGGCCGGCAAGCTGCTGCTGTCCCGCAACGCGGAGATTCAGTCCTGCGCTGCGACGGCGGTCGAAACGCTGCTGTTTCCGTTCGATCCGTGGCCAGAACCTCGCTACGGCACGTCGGTCCTGCTTGTGGAGCCGCCAGCGAGCGCGTGGCTGCAAGATGCGCCAGCACTGGTCGCGCTGACGACATCGAACGCACCGCAACAGGTTCGCCGCGCCGCGATGGACTTACTGCTGACGCGGTGGCAGGCCTATCTGGAGGAGGACGGCGAGCGCTCCAAAGATCCGCGCGGTGGAACAGGACGATGGGAGAGCCTCTACAACCGCGACGCCAAAGCCCCCGGCGCGGCATTCGTCGCCGACCTGCGCGCACGTTTCGACGCGGAGTCGCAGTTGACGCCGTGGCGCGCCGAGAAGCCGACAACGGACTGGTTGCGGCCGGTTCGCGCTGCGCTGATGTCCGAGGCGAAGACGTCCGCGGAAGCCGGCGATCTGGAACCCGCGCTGGCGACGGTCGAATGGCTGCTTGGACACCTGGGCAGCATCGACGCGTTGCAAACCCGCGCCAAAGAAGCTGCAGCCCGCCATGACACCGCGGAGCAGGCGCGGCTCTCTGCAGAACTCTTCCTCCAAGCTGATCGCCCTCGGTTCGACGTCGTTGCACACGCACTGGCGCTGGCACTCGCCCCTCAGAGAGGTTTCGATGGCGACGATGACGGCAGCGAGGACAGTGGGGAGGACGGCGAGAACGATGATCAAGATGACGCGGACGGTGAGACTCCCCCGCCAGCCAAGCCAGCGGTGCAAGCCCCCAAGGTGCCGACAGTGCCAGAGGCGCGACTGCTCGCGGCGGTGCGCGGCTTGGTCACGCACGCGCACGAACTGGGTGCTGTGCGGGCTGTGGCAAAGGTCACGAGTCAGGAGTTGACGCCTCAGACGCTCGCGATTCTAGAAACCGCGATGGCCCAGGCGTGGACGGAACGACCGCAGCGGGCGCGCGGCAACGACGGCGACGACGATTCTGCAGCCGATTACGAGGCGGAAGAGGATCAAGCTCCGCTCGTGCCGGAGCTGGCGCAGCTGATCGTGAAGGTTGCCGGCGACTCGGGGCAAGTCGCTGCGGCTGACGCGCTCGGCCGTGCAATCCCGCGGCCCATCGACGGCAACACGGACGCCGACCCAGCGCTGAACAAGCGGGCGCGGGTGATCCTGGAGGCGGGGCTCAAACTGCCGGACCCCAAGGCCCAAGCCCGACTGTTCGACGCGGCGCTGCATGCCGTAGATCGGGATCCTGCCGGGATCATCTACCTCCTCCGGCAGTTCCGTCAGCCGGACGCACAAAAGCAGCTGGGCAAGGTCCTGGTTCCCGTGCTGCAGCGCAATTTGCGGGTCGACGAAGCCGCGCGAGAAGCCATTTCGGCGGTCCTGACCATTGCGGCGATGAGTGATCCGGATGCACAAACTGACTGCGTCGATGCCTTGCTCGCGGCGTGCGCAGCTGATGACGCAAGCCTGCGCAGCGCCGCGCTGTCGACCTTGAGTCATCTCAAGCGCGAGTCGGCGCGGGCGAAGGCGCGAAGCGCGCTCCAACCCCTTCTGGCGATGCCGGGACATGACCGCGTCGCCGACTGTGTGGCGGGTCAACTGAAGGCTTCGGCGCCCGCCAAAGACTTCTGTGATAGCCAACTCCACTACTGGAATCCCGACTGACAGGGGAGCGCATGAAATCGCTACTTCGACGGGGGCTTGTCCCGATTCTGCTCGTCAGTTGCTTGCCGAGTGCGCTTCACGCTACGCATCGTCACGGCGATGGGGACTTGTGGGCGCATCTGCCGCCGGTTGACGCCGCAGCGAGCGGTGCAAGCGGCCATGATGTCAAGGAGTGGAATCGGACTTTCGCTCAGGCAACCGCAGCCGCGCTGAAAGAAACGTCCATGGTTCACGCGCTGCGCAATCCGATCGATGACGCCATTCTCGCCGAGCAGCGCGTCACGGCCGATCGGTGTGACGAGGCCTGCTGGCTGGAAGTGGCACGACAACAGTGCGCGGCGGTGGCGCTGTACGGTCGAGTTGCGCGCGAGGGCGACAGGATTGTCGTCGGCGTAAGCGCCAAGTGGACGGTCAATGGCGCCGTGCTCGCCGCAGCGAACGAGAAAGTGGCCACGAACTTAGGGGTGTCGCCAGCTCTTCGACGTCTCTCCGCCGCAGTCGTGAAAAAGGCGAACGACGCCGTGTGGCGACGCGAATCGCCGGGACACAGCCTGCCCGGTGGCGTGTGTCCCGCCACAGCCGTGCATCTGGTCACGGACCCGCCCGGCGGACACCTCGTCGTCGATGGCAAAGACCTGGGCATCGGTCCGCGCGACCTCTTTTTAACGCCCGGACTTCATGCTTTTGCGGGTAGCGTGGAGAGCGCCGCTGCCACGATCTCCCGCGTGCGCGTCCGGCGTCAAGGCGGGCTCCAAACTGTCGCGCTGAAGTGGTCGCCGACCGATGCCGCCGGAACGCTCGTGGAACTGATCACAGAGCCACCGGGCGCGAAAGTGTCCTTCGAAAAGGGCGATCCGGCCACGTCGCCGCTGCAAGTCCGGCTTCATCCGGGTGAAGTGACAGTGACGGCGGAGAGGTTCGGCTACCAGACGCAGCGCAAGACGTTCACGGTTGGTTCAACGCCGGAGCTACAGCGAATCGTGTTGACGCTCGAGCCGGAAAGCAAGCTGTCGGGCATGGTGAAGATACCCGCGGGCAGCTTTCGCATGGGGAGCACGCGCGGCGACTTCGAGGAGCGGCCAGCGCGCGAGGTCGTCATCACGGAGCCGTATTGGCTTGACGCGACAGAGGTGACCGTCAAGGCGTTTCGCAGCGTGATGCGTGAACCGGTCAAGGCCGCGCCCGCCAAGAAACATCGGAATAGAGACGAAAGCGACGAGGACGAATCCCCGCGACAAACCACGGTCATGGCGACGATTGATGCGCAAGCCAGGAAGGACTCCTCGTGCCATTGGCGGCGCAAGTCCTCAGACAATTTGCCGATGAACTGCGTCACAGTGGTCCAGGCTGCCGATTTCTGCGCCCGCGTTGGCGGGCGTTTGCCGACCGAGGCCGAGTGGGAGCGCGCTGCCCGCGCTGGATTGGACGGCAAAAAGTACACGTGGGGCGACGAGGCCGTGCCGCCGACGTTGGTCGGAAATCTCGCGGACGCGTCGTATGCCAAGAAGAACAAAGGAGCGGACATCGTCGCGGGCTACGACGACAAGTTCGCCGATGCGTCACCGGTCGGTGCCTTCCTGCCCAACGTCTTTGGACTTTTCGACATGGAAGGTAACGTCGAGGAGTGGGTCGCCGACAGGTTCGATCCGTCCGCGTACGAGAGCCTCCCGCGCAGGGACCCGTTCGTAGCCGACAGGAGCTCGCATTGGGACGCGCCCATTGTCCGCGGAAGTTGCTTTGGCACCTCGCTCCCCGACGCACGCGTGGCCATTCGCTTTCACCCAGGCAGCCCGAACCAGCCGGGGCAATCCGCCGACGAAGAGGTCGCGCTTTCTGGGCTAGGCTTTCGTTGTGCGGCAGGTGGCGCGCCGGGACGACCGGGCGTGCAAGGACCGGCACTCCTTGTGCGGTCGCCGGTGACGGCCGCTTTTGCCGAAGTGGATGGCAATCCGGAAGGGCAGTTGCCTCAGGCCATTGGCGTGTCGCCCGGCAAGCACACGGTGCGTGTGTGGGCCGACGGCTACGAGCCTACTCAAGCCGAGATCACGGTGTTGGCCGGAGCGCCACCGCAGGTTCTTGACATGCCACTGGCGCCGCGCAAGTCCACGTTGAGCGTCTCCGGCGTGCTACCCGGTGGTGCCGCGTGGGTAGGCGCGACGGTTCGAATCGATGGCAAGGAGGTCGGCAAGACACCGTGGGAGGGCTCGGTTGCTGTCGGGGACCACAACGTCGCCGTACGCGAGGGCATCGTCTTCTTGACGGAGCGGCGGACCGTGCAGAGCGGCGCGCCCGCACACGTGGTATTTGGCGTTCAGACTGCTGGCTTGCCCAAGCCTGGAACAACCGACGGCATGGCGCTCATCCCAGCCGGGCGTTTCCGCATGGGCTCCGACTGGGGCCCCGGCGAGGCCATGCCGGAACACGAAGTGGAGCTCACACACGCGTATTTCATGGACACGCATGAAGTACCGACCGCCGCGTACACGGCCTGCGTCGCCGCCAAAGGCTGTACACCCGTTGCGGAGGGCTGCCAAGACCCGTACACAGCCGCGGGCTGCGCGACTTGGAGCCAAGCCAGGAAGTTCTGCACTTGGATGGGCAAACGCCTACCGACAGAAGCCGAGTGGGAACGGGCGGCGCGCGGCGGACTGGACGGACGGACGTTCCCGTCGGGCGATCGTCCCGACACGGACATCGCGACGCAGGGCGGCGAGAGCACGCTGAACGCCTATGGACTCGCGGGCATGGCCGGCGGGCTCGCGGAGTGGGTCGAGGACGCCTACGACGCCAAGGCCTACGCGAAGCTGCCGACGCGCGATCCAGTCAACAAGGTCGGCAAGCAGCGCGTCATCCGCGGCGCGAACTACGCGACCTATTTCGGCAATGCGCAGGTCTACTGGCGCGGCGCCGTCGAACCCGAAGTGAAGATGGCGAGCGGTCTCGGCTTTCGCTGCGTCAAAGCCCAATAGCGCCGCAGGCGGTCGACACGACTTTGCGTGTGCGCGGACCGGGAGCCGGCGATGCGGCGGGAAGGTTTCGCGATGGGAGTGAGGTTGACGCCCATTCGAAGAATTCAGCCCCCTACCGCTTGAAGGCTGCCACCGCCTCAGACGCCCTTCCCCACCACCATGGCCGCCACCCACTCGTACACCAAGGGCGCCACGCTACCGCCGAGCGCGCGGTGAATCGCCTCGCGATCGCTTGACGCCGAACCCTCAGGCAGGGCGTACGCCCGGTTCGGCAGGCTCGCCCCCCAGATGCTCGCTCCCTTCGCGTCCTTCAACTCCAGATCCAGCCGCACCTGGGCCTTGCTGCCGCCGACGCTGCCCGGCCCCACTTCCGTCGAGACGTTCATCACGAGCGTGAAATCGGCTCTGGCGGCGCTACGCTTGTCACCGGCTCCCCAAATCCGCCTGAATCCGGTGAATTCCGCATCCGCCGCCATCCCCGTCTCACGTCTCCACCCCACGCCGCGTCTTCGCGTTGCGCCGCCCGACGTTCCCCGCGCGCCTCTCCTTGGCCTCCCGCAGC
>CAITYF010000066.1 GCA_903896545.1 uncultured Myxococcales bacterium
CGGAGCTGTCGTTCATCGCGTACACGGGCTGTCGGCCGGGCGAGGCGTTCGGTTTGCACTGGAAGGACGTTACGACGGAAGGGGCCCACCCGCACGTCGAGCTGAAGTTCAGCGCCACACAGGGCAAGCTGGAAGCCTGCAAGACCGACTCGCCGCGCGAGCTGCCGCTGATTCCGCGGCTGGTCAAGGTGCTGAAGGCGCACAAGGCGGCGCAGTTGAAAGGCGACATGCCGCAATGGGACGACGGGCAGGGGGCGCTGGTCTTTCCGTCGGAAACCAAGACCTATCGCCTTGAGCAGTCGATGGCGAAGCCGTGCCGGATAGCGAGCAGTGCCCAGGGCGTCGGTCAAAAGGTAACGCCGCAGGTTCTGCGCCGGAGCTTGAACACGATTCTGGTCGCCGAGGGCGTGGACCTCGTCACCGTCCGGGAAATGATGGGGCACACGACGCAGGCCATGACGGAGCGGTACTCCAGTGTTCCGCTCAACGTGAAGGCAGCGGCGCTCATCCGCGCGATGGGGTAGGGCCTGGGCCTGGCCGGTAGCACAGAAATCTGGGTGCTATCGGCCGGCGTCCGGCCACGCCAGGCAGAAGGCCTTTCGCCACATGGGAACACCAACGGGAACACCTGGAGCCCGATGGGAACACCAAATCGCAAAAACGGTCCGCGTCAAAACGAAAAAAGCCCCGGTTTCCCGGGGCTTCTCTGGTGCGCACACTAGGATTTGAACCTAGGACTCCCACCGTGTGAAGGTGATACTCTACCGCTGAGTTATGCGCGCAACGCACCCGGTTCTGCACCGGCCCGTGCTCCGAGCGTGCTCGAAGCGGGCGACATGATCCCGCAATCGCGGGTGCCTGTCAAGCCCCAGCGCGTTTGCGCACGAGCCCGAAAAGCGACGCCTCCTTTCCACCATGAATACCGTGAACGGCTCGCGCGTCCTATGCTGCAGCTGAGGAGGCCGGAGATGGCTGGTCGTTCGCGTGTGAAGTTGGTCGTCGCTCTGGTTCTGCTCGTGACGCTGCCGGGCTGTTTGGCCAAGAGCTATGAGATCCCGACCGACGAGCTGCGACGTCTCGTCGAAGTGCCGCCAGCGCAGCGGGGGCAGGCAGTGCGTGCGGTGCAACGCTTTTCCACCGCGACCGAGCCGCCGCGCGCGCCGTCATGGGAGGCGCGCGCCGAGGACGTCCCTCCTGACGCGGGGAACGGCGATGCCGTCTACGCGCCGTACCAACCGCGCGGTCACGTTGGCTACGTCTATATCATGCCGCCGATCTACATGGGCTTTGGGGAGCCAACCTACTACGCCCGTTCGCCAGCGGTGGGTGGCCCGGTCGGGCAGGTGGGCGGTCCGGATTTTTACCGTGCGATGGGCAATACCGGCGCAAGGTCGTCGCGTGGTGACACCAAGGGCGCTGCCGCGGCCATTGTCGCAGCGGCGCTTGCCGCGGTTCTTGTCGCGACGGTGGTGCTGGCCGCGAGCGAGGGGGCGCGTTATGACGGGATTGTCGCCGTGCACCCGCATCATCCGGTCCACTTGGTCGCGCCTGACGGCTCCGAACGCCTCATCGGCTTGGACGACCTTTCCGCCGCCGACATCGACGGGCGAGCGACGGCGCTCGTCGTTGCTGACGAGGGTGCCGGACTTTGGCAGCGTGGCCGCGCGCCGTTGGACCGCACCGGTCTGACCTGGCAATTCGGCGGCGGCTGGATGATGCAGCAGGTCGCAAAGGATCGCGCGTTGCCCGGCTACGTCTTTCACTTTGACCTCGGCGGATTTCTGAGCCAATCCCTCGGTCTCGTCGCGACCTTCGACGCGGGCGCTGGCGCAGACACCTACACGCCGGGCGACATGTGGTTCGCCCGGTACGGCGCGGAATTCATCTGGTTGCCCGTCCACGCAGGTCGCTGGCACTTTGGCCCGCGCGTCGGCGGCGGCATGCAGTACATCAACACCGGCGGCGGCGACTGGGGCTATTTGTCCGCAACCCATCCTTTCGTGACTGTCGGCGTGGAATCTGAAATTGCCATGACGACGCGCATGGCCTTCAGCATCCGTGCGGGTGGCCTGTGGCAGCCGAGCTCGCCGTGGTCCGACACCTTCACGCCGGCCGTGCAGATTGGCCTGAACATCTATTGAATCATCGGGTTGGTCGGCGATCGAGGCACGCGGGGGCAGGGCAATCTCAGTCGCCACTGGACTCCACATCGCCGCGAATTCGAGTCGGACCTCCGCACGCCCGTCGCGATCAGCGGGCCTTCCGAACTCTGCCAAAAGAATGCGCGAAGTTACCTCGACATGCGAAACGTATGCGGTCGCAGCGCCTTGTGTGCTTGAGACGCCGCGCGGAATTCCTCGCTGAGAATACGTCATCCCAATTTGCGCCAATTTCAAACGCATTTTCAAATATCTTTGGACCGACGCCAAGTTGCAGGGATCGACGAGATCATCGGAATTCGCACATGACATTCCGGATCGCGATGGTCCTTATTCCACGGGATGAATCTTTCTGGTGACCTTCATTGTCGCATTTGGCAGCGTACGGCGTGCTGATCGCCTACAGTCTTGTCCGCGTTGAGATCGCTGTGCTGGCGAAGGAAGCCGAGGTCATGCCCGCCGCGCTCACCTTTGTCGGAGCACTTCGACCGGTCCGCGAAGAATCGAGCCGGATCCGGCCGCTGCGCCCGGATTCACCCCAAAGAAGCCGCAAGATCCCCGTCCCCGATTTGACCCCGCCGCGCCACAGCCTCACACTTCCCGCCTTCCGTTTCCCGGCCACGTCTTCACGCGCCCCTCTTCCCGGAGTTTTTGATGCTGCAGGATTTCAAACGTTTCATCTCCCGCGGCAACGTGCTCGACCTCGCCGTCGGCGTCATCATTGGCGCGGCTTTTGGCAAGATCGTCACGTCGCTCGTCAACGACATCATCATGCCGCCGATTGGCCTGATTCTGGGACGCGTCGACTTCAAGGACCTGTTTATCGACCTGTCCGGGCAGAATCACCACTCGCTGGCGTTGGCCAAGGCTGCGAGCGCGCCGCTGATCCTCTACGGCAGCTTTCTGAACGCCGTGCTCGAATTCCTGATTGTGGCGTTTGTCGTCTTCATCCTGATCCGTCAGGTCAGCCGATTCCTGCCGCCCGCGGTTGAGGTGCCCGTGACGCGCCCGTGTCCTCAGTGTTTGTCGGAAATTCCGCTGGCCGCGACGCGTTGCGGGCATTGCACCAGCGAAGTGTCACCCGTTCAGGGCTAACACGCCCCCGGCTGCTGCGTCTGGCCGAGCATCCGCCACGACAGCAGCGGCTCCAGGTTCCCGCGCCACACTTCCGAAATCTCCACGCGGTGAATCGACACGCACTTGTGGCACGCCTCGCCCTCCGCGCCCGCCAAGGCGTGCACGCGCGGCAGCTTGAGCACCTCCGCCAGCGGCATCGTCCGCAAATTGGCCATCGGCCGCGTGCCCCAGTGCATGCAATCGACAACGTCGCCATTTGCCTCAATCGGCAGCATGAACTTCGGCCAGTGGCAGCGATACTCCGGCGGCCCTTTCTGCATCATCTTGATGTGCGTCTGCGAATTCAGGATCGGCGCGCCGCGCTTCTTCGCCGCGGAAATCTCCGTGAACGCCTCCAGAAGCTGCTCCTGCGACGCCGCCCAGTGGCTGATCTTGGAATCTGGGTCCGCCACCGCCGTCTCTTCCCGCAGGCCGTTGTACACAACGAGCGCACCGAGCTCCTGCATGAGCGCGTTCATCTGCTGAATCGACGCCACGTCGCTGTTGTTCTTGTGCAGCGTGTAGATGAACACAATCTGCTTTTTCGGTGCCAATCTGCGCAGTTCCTTGGTGCCCGCGACGATCTTGTCAAAAAGCCCCTTGATGCCGCGGACCTCATCGTGCGCCGACGACGGGTGGTCGAGCGAAATGCAGATGCGGTCCAGATACGGCACGATGGCGTCCATCTTGCGTTCCAGCAGGAAGCCGTTGGTCACCATGTGCGTCACGAGGCCAAGCTCGTGGGCGTGCCGCGCGATGTCGGTAAAATCTGGGTGCAAAAGCGGCTCGCCGCCCCAAATCGACAGGCCCAAAAAGCCGGCGGCGCGCGCGTCCGTGTAGAGTTGCTTGATGGCCTCGGTGGAGAGCTGTTCCTTGGGATCGTAGAACTCCGGGTTCCACGCGCAAAAGCCACAGCGCGCGTTGCAGCGTGCCGTGAGAGAGTGCACGAGGTAGAGCGGGTGCTCCCACTTGAACTTCGCGCCAACGACGCTGCGGGCTGCTTCGAGAATGGTGGCGCGCGGGCTCATGGTGGTCCTGATTGTCGTCTGAGTCAGGCGACGCGAGGTCACGCTACGCCTTGAAAATCATGCGGTCAAGCATCGACACAATGGACCACAAAAGCGGCGAATTGTGCAGGGAAATTGCCGCCGCGTTTGCCTGTACGGTTGACGCCACGTCCGTCCATCGGTACTTTCGGCGCGGCACCCATGCCGACAGCAGGTACTCATGTCGATTTCGCGCATCGCCGTTCTCTCCGCCCTTTTGCTTTCCGCTTGCTACCCCAAGACGGGCGTTCCGCCGGGACCGTTTTCACCCGAGCAAATTGCGCGTGGCCAAGCGCGCCGCCCGGCGGTGACCGAGGATTCGCTGGAGCAGGGCAGCAAGCTCTTCATCGCCCAATGTGGCGGTTGTCACAGCCACCCGGACATCAACGCGATTGCGCTGGACCGTTGGCCGTCGATCCTTCCCCGCATGGTGGCGCGCACCAAGATGTACTCGAGCGCGAACGACATGCTGGGCGACTTCATCGCGGCCGCGCACGACTGACGGAAATGCCCGTGACCGGTCGCGGTCGGAGCGTAATTCTGCTACGATTCAGGGCGCGGCATCTGCCGCCCCGGAGCCGCTGTGAAATCGCTCGCCTCGCTTGCTGTCGTTCTTTTGTTCGCTTTTGCCGCGTGTTCTTCGACTTCCAGTGCTGGCACTGCTGGGCCTACGGATGCAGTTCAGGGCACTGACGCCTCTTCGCTGGGCGACGCGCAAACGGACGCCACCTCGCCCGCGGACACGGCAGCAACGGACGCCACGACGGCTGTTGACGTTGTCGACACCGTGGAAACGCCGGACATCGCTGCGTCGGACATCGAATTTCCCGATATGCAGTGGGACGAATTGCCCGATCCCGACGCCACCGTCGATATCGACTACACCAAGCCGGTCGGTCAGCTCTACGCGCAAACCAGCAACACGCTTTACCGCCTCGACGTCGCTGCCAACGCGTTCACGCTCGTCGCCAAGTTCACGTTCAACAAGAATTCCGGCTCGGTGACGGACATCGCGCTCGACATGTCCGGCAAGCTCTACGCCATCACCAACCACGACATCTTCACGTGCGTCACCGCGAGCGCTGCGTGCACGTGGCTCGCGGCTTTGCCCGGCACCGGCACGTTCAACGGCATGACGTTCGTGCCCAAAGGCACCATCAGCCCCGTGACGGAAACGCTCATCGGCATCGGCACGGACGGCTCGTGGAACCAAATCGACGTGCTCGGCGCCAGCGCGACCGTCAAGAAGTTGGGCGAATACGGCGGCGGCTGGCTGTCGAGCGGCGACGCGTTCTCCGTGGAAGGCATCGGCACGTACGCGACGTTGAAGGGCGTCTCCAAGACCGACAGCCTGGCCAAAATCGACCCGACCACTGGCAAAATCATCAGCATCGTCGGCGAAACCGGCGTGGACCAGCTTTTTGGCCTCGCGTGGTGGAACGGCGTGTTCTACGGCGTCTCCAACGACGGCAACATCTACACGCTCGACACGATGACCGGCAAGGCGACCATCGTCGCCGGAATCACGGTGCCCAAGGGCGTAAAGTGGTGGGGCGCGGGCGTCAGCACCAGAGCAAATGGTGGAATCTGACAGCATCGCCATAAATGAGCGATCCGCGGCTTACGTCCTCGGCGGCCTCGGTCGCGTACGTCCAGTACGCTCCCGTCGGCCCCCTCCGGGCGCGCTCGCGGCTCATCTCATTTCTGGCGCGCTGTCGTGGTTAGTCAAATTCAGTTATGGGCTCGCACGGGCTCGCCCCGCAGCGCGCGGAGCTGCAGGAACACGACGCCTTCCAGAATCGGGAAGAGCGGCGTGAGCAGCGGCGTCAGTAGCCACTGCACGGGGCCTTCCAGCGGACCGCCCTTGAAGAACCACGTGATCAGCGCCGAGAGCAACGTCAGCGCGCAGTACGCCGAAGCGAGCCGCAGCTTGTGGCCAAAGAGCCACTCCGGTGATTGGCGAAACGCCTCGTCGGCATCCATCCCGCCCAGCACCATCAGCGGCGCGTAGAGCTGTTTGCGCGCGGCGTAGACGATACCCGGCACGAGCAGCGCGAAGAAACCGAGAATGCACAGCACCTGGTAGCGCACCGACGCCCAAAAGAGCGGCCAGCCGGGCGCGCTTCCGCGGTCCCACGCGCCTTGCCAGTGAATGACGTCGCCGTCGTCCAACTGCTGCAGCGCACCGAGCACCAGCACCATGTTGACGACCGTTGTCGCAAGGTCGAGCGGCAGCGTCACACAAGCGCCGAGCGCCATCTGCGTGACCGACGGGTGCGGCAGGTCGAGGCCAAAGTGCTTGGTGATCGCATCGTTCAGCAGCAGGTGCACCAATTGCACGCCCACGACGACAAGCGGCACGGGCATGAGCCGCGCGTACACGCGGAACGCGGCACGAATGAGCGCAGAATCGACGAAAACCGAGCGCGGCGGCGGCGGTGGCAGGTCCAAGTGGCTCAGAAGGACCTCCCGCGGTGGCTTGCGCTACAGCTCTTCCTCTTCCAGCCCAGCCAGACCCGGCGCAGTCCGCAGCGCCGGCCCCGTGGGCCCGGTGCCAAAAATCGCTTCCAAATCGGCGCGCGTCAAGTGCTTCACGCCGTCGGCTTGTGATTCAATTGCGGAAATCGCCAAGGCGCGCTTGCGTTCCTGCAGCACGAGGATGTGATCCTCGACCGAATCTTCCACGGCAAAACGCAGCACCAGAACCGGCTTGGTCTGGCCAATGCGGTGCACGCGGTCCGACGCCTGCTGTTCCACAGCCGGATTCCACCACGGATCGTAGTGAATCACGACGTCCGCCGCCGTCAGGTTCAAGCCCACGCCGCCAGCTTTGAGCGACACGAGGAACACCGGCGGGCCATCGTCCGCCTGCGCGCGCGCAATCACGGCCGCACGGTCGCGGGTCGCGCCGTCCAGATACGCGGTCTCGATACCCAATTCGCCCAATTGCTTGCGCAGAATCTTCAGCATCGTCGTCCACTGGCTGAACACCAGCACGCGCCGACCTTCCGCGAGCAGCTCCTCCACCGTCTCCAGGAACAGCTCCGTCTTCGCCGACGCCGTCACCGCGCGCGCCTCGTCAAACGGCAGCAAATCCGGGTGACAGCAGGCCTGCCGCAGCCGCAAGAGCGCTTCGAGCACCGTCAGCGCATTGCGCTCGATCCCCGTCTCCTCCACCAGCCGCATGACCTGCGAGCGGTACGTGTTCCGCACTTTCTCGTACAACTGCCGCTGCGGCGGACTGAGCGTGCAGCGCAGCGTGACTTCCGTCACCGGCGGCAGCTCGGTCAGCACGTCCGTCTTCAGGCGACGCAACAGGAACGGCCGCAGGCGCTGACGCAGCTGATCCAGCAGTTCCGGCTGCAGTTCGCCCACTTTCTCCACGCCGTAACGCCGCAGGAACCGCGCGCGCGTGCCAAAGAAGCCGGGCATGAGGAACGTGTACTGGCTCCACAGCTCCATCAGGTTGTTTTCCAGCGGCGTGCCGGTCAGCGTCAAGCGATGCCGCGCTTTGAGGGAACGCGCCGCGTGCGCTGTCTGCGAGTTGGCGTTCTTGATGGCCTGCGCTTCGTCGAGAATGCAGTAGTGGAAATTCTGCGCGCTCAGCGTCTCCTGATCCAGCCGCAGCAGCGCGTAGGACGTCACGATGAGGTCGAACTGTCCCAGCTGCTTCAACTTGTCCAGCCGCTCTTCGCGCACGCCGCCACGCAGCACGAGCACGCGCATGTCGGGCACAAAACGCGACGCTTCATCCGCCCAGTTTTGCACCACCGACGTCGGCGCAACGACAAGACTCGGATTGCCACTGTTGCGACCCGTTTCCAGTTCGCCCTGCAAAAGCGCCAGCGCCTGAACGGTTTTGCCCAAGCCCATGTCGTCGGCCAGACAGCCGTGGAGCATCAGCTCGCGCAGCGCCGACAGCCACTCGTAGCCGCGCTGCTGGTACGGTCGCAGCTCGCCCTTGAACCCAGCGGGCAGGGCGCGCGGCTCGATGCCTTCAAACGCCGTCAAACGGTCGACAAAAGCCTGCCAGCCGTCATCCCCCGCTTCATGATCCGCGGCCAACTGCACGAGCGCAGGCGCCAAATACGGATCAACGCGGCGCTCACCGGTCTCGTCAGGCGGCGCGAGCTCGTCCAGGTCCGTCAGCGCGGCGGCATGCTTGCGCAGCCACGCCACGGGCAGCCGCGCCATTTCACCGTCGGCCAGACGAATGTACCGCGCGCCGGCTTTCCACGCCTTGATGATGTCTGAAAGCGCGACTTCCAGATCGCCGGCGAAGATCTCCACGCGGACGCCGAACCAGTCGATGCCGCTGCGGATTTTGACCTGTGGCACGACGATGCGGCGACTCGCCCGCAGCCGCGTCAGCTCTTCTTGCCCCTGGATTTCCGCGCCATCGCGCTCAAACGCCGGCAGGTGGTCCAGAAGGAAGTCCAAAGCCTCGTCCGCGGGCAGGCTCGCGGGCAGCACGGCACCGACGGCCCGCGCGACGCGGGTATGCCAGCGCTGCTCAAAGCTCGTGTCGCGCTGCCACAACGACGGCGCAACTGGGCGACCGTGCGTGTCCGGGTGGTGCGAGCGGGCAAAAACCTTGGGACCGCTGCCCGCCATGAACTCGATGACGTCGTGGTGCTCGGCCCGGCGACCGGTTTCCCCATCATCGGCGCGGTAGTGGAACCAGAGGGAAACGGTCAGCTGTTCGTCCAGCTCTTCCAGCTTGATGACCGCGATGGCAACGGCGACGCGCGCCTGCGGCAGAGCGGTCGTGCGTTCCACCAGCGTGACGTCGCTGCGCAGTTGCGGCAGCACATCGCGGGAAAAATCGGGAATTTCCGACGCGGCAACCTGAACGGCGCCCGTTCGCAGCAGCTTCAACACTGCGGGCGCGGCGCAATCCGGGCGCACCATGCACTTTTCACCGCGCAAATACAGCCACGGCGACGGTCCTGGCATGAGCACAAAGTCGTCGCCCGTTCGTCCCGGTACGCTGGACTGCACTTGTGCGCGCAGCTCGATGCCACCGCCCGGCGTGTTCTGAATCAACACGCTCACCGGGCGCAGCACGCCATCGACCGTCGCGTCATCGCCATCCACGCGCAGGGTGAACGGCTCGGCGTCGACAAAAAGCCGCAGAAAGACGTCGACAAAGCCCGGCTGAATCGTGCGCACGCGCAGATCGTGGCGGTTGACGAGGCACAGCACGGGAATCAGGTCGTCGCGGTTCTCCGCGGGATCGTCCTTGGTGCGGTAGCCAAAATGGCCGACGACGCTTGGCGTCCAGCCCAGCACAACGCCCGCGGTCTTCTTGCCGCGATCCGAAAGCGAGCGCTTGCGCCGCACGACGCCCACGGTTGTTTCACCCTGACTCTGGTGCAGCGTCAGGTCGTAGCCGATCCAGGACTGCCGCAAGTCGTTCACTTTTTGCGCCGCGCTTGGCAGGTCGAGCTGACGCCAACCGCCGCGCTGACCCGGCTTTGCGTCGCCCGCACCCGCCGCCGCCAAGTTGTGCTGCAGCGCCAGCGCCGCTGCCATCGCGTGCATGCACGCGTCATCGCCTTCCTCACACGAGCAATCCCAGCCGTCGAGCATCGCGCCTTCGGACGTCTGCTCCAGCGTCAAATTCACTTCGTCCGCCGTCTCGCGTTCGGGACCGACGAGCACGAGGTACTTCGGGCTGTCTGGCGCTTGGCGCACGATGCGTTGCACGAGGCCATTGCGAAACGCCTCTGCACCGGCCAATCGCGCGCGGTTGCCGATGCTGCTTTCCAACAAACTCAGGTTCAATCGCATGTGTCGGGCTCGGCTGAAAGGGCGGATTCTGCGGCAGGTCCATCGTCCAGTTCATCGCCTTCTTGTTCACCAGGAACAGGACCGGCCATTTCATGAACAAAAACGGTGGCAAACGAGCCAGCAGGGAGGATGAAAGAAAGAAGCAAGGTCGGCTCGCCGTTGGCGTCCGGTTCTTCAACGACGGTGACGTCGGTCGGATAGATGGCAATCGGACGGCGCGTGCCTTCTGCCAGCGCGCCCAGAACCGCGAATTGTGGTTCGGTCAGGCCCATGGCGGCCAGCACGGCGCGCTCGATGTCCGCCGCTTCGCCCGTCGGGCGCACCATCTTAGGGCCCCACATCGGTGCGGTAATGACGACTTCGCGGCGCTCCAGACGCGCCTGCTCGCGGACGGGATCGTCGGTCGTAAATGTGCCGCCAGTATCCGGTTTTTGGCACACATCACCCGCCAACACGCGATGAAAATCGCCGCGCGCCAAGCGTTCCGCCACGGTGCGGTTGAACACCTCACCCTGCAGGGCCGATGCCGCCAACCGCCGGAGCGAACGATCGCCCAAGTGCAGCACGTGGGTCGTCCCATCGGGCGTCTGCACCCGCGTCATCTGTTGGGCACCTTGCGTCAGCGCCCAGCCCGCCGCCAGCGTTGACCCGCCGTGGCCCATGCGCTGGCTGCCAAAGAAGTTCGGCACGCCGCCCGCCTGCAGCACCGCGATTTTGGCCTGCGCGCGCGCCAGCGCATCCGGCATCACGTCGCGCAGTCGCAGCAGGAAGCGGTTGCCCGCCAGATGGCCCGTACGCAGCTTGTTGCGGTGCGCTTTGACTTCCAGCACGCGGATTCGATCGGTTTCCACGCGCGCCAGCCGCTCTTCCGGGACGCGCGGCACGCTCAGCCACTGGCGGGTGACCGCACGTCGGTCCTTCAGCCCGGCCATGCCGACGTCGCGGTTGGACACGCCCAGCGCCCGCGCCACGTGCCGACGCAGCGACTCAGCGGCTACATCGGTCTTTTCAATCCACAAGTAGAGGTGGTCGCCCTGGCCGCTGGGCAGGTACAGCGGGATCTCTTCGACTTGGAAGTCCTCGATTTCAACGCGTAAACGTCCGCCGCAGCCGGGTAGGTCAGCGGTCAGACGCGGCAGCGGGTGCAGCGGCGCGAAGGGACAGTGATGGTCAACCGAGTCCGCCATGGGGCATGTACGATGCACGTTTATGGCCTTCTGTGCAACGACCTCCGCGCGTCAGTCCGTGCTCCCCGGCTGAATGCGCAAGCATGGCCGTGGATTGCGCCGCAAACGCGGTCGTTGCACACTCGCCGTCTGGAGGCGTGGAAGATGGCCAAGAGCGACGGGCGACAAAAAGGCACTGATCCGCAACCCGATGCGGCCGTTGGCGAATTGGACGGAGCGGCGATCGACGAGATCGGCCCCGCTGCCCAAGCGGTCTGCGACGCGCTGGGCGATCTCATGGCGTTCTGGGGCTTTCAGCGCTCGCACGGTCGCATTTGGGGGCTGCTCTTCCTGATGGAGCGCGAGCTGCACGCAGGCGAATTGGCCGCGACGCTGGACCTGAGCACGGGGCAGGTCTCCATGGCGTTGCGCGATCTGGACCACTGGGGCGCGATTCACCGCGTCCACGTCGCCGGTAGCCGGCGGACCTGGTTTCGGCCCGAGACGAACTTGTTTCGCATGGTGTCGCGCGTCTTTCGCGATCGCGAGTTGGAGCAGATTCGCACGCTGGCGCGGACGCTGCAGCAAGCCCGCGCGGAACTGCAGACGTCGGGTCGACGGGATCGCGCCGTGGAATTTCGTTTGCGGCGGATTGAGGGCCTGATCGCCGCGGCGGAGCTGGGGCGCAGTTTGGTGGAGCGGCTGGTGGCGGGAACGCTGCTGCCGCGGGCCGTGCTGGCGGCGTTGGACCGGGCGATTGCGGAGTAGGGGCGGCGCTTCGTTGTCGCCCCTGAGTTGACCGTCGCGTACCGCCGCGAAAGGGACCGTTACCCGACGGGGCGGAGGCACGCGCAGCGGGTCTCCGTCCTGAGCGCCGGCGCCAGCCGGACCGCGAGGGATAGGGCCCGGTCCGGGCGCTTGCGACCGGATTCGCCCAACAGAAACAGACGCGTTACCGTCCAATCCCGATCGCGCAGCCCAAGTACGGCAGCGGTAGGCTTTTGGAGCAGTGCTCCCCGTTCAAGCGGTCGGTGGACTGCCAGACGCAATCGGTGACGTTCACCACCGCCGTTCCGCCGATGCTGCAGCGCCAGCGCCAGCCAGTTTCGTAGCGCGTCTCGATGAAGAACTCGACGTTGGCCCACCAGCCGGGATTCCAGTGCGCGCCATAGGTCGGGTTGCCGGCCATCCAATCCGTGAAGCGATCGCCGGCATTGCCGCGCGTCGCGCCGATCGCCAGCCCCCAGCGCATGGGCACACGTCCGCGGCGGTACCGCAGGAGCGCGCCCAGCTGCGAGCCAAAGCCGATGCCGCCGCCCAAGCTGATCGACACGTCGCGGTGCACGTCTGCGTCCAGAAGCAGCCCCGCAACGCCCACCGGCGTCCCCAGACCCAGCTGCGCTTCCGCCGCAAAATGGCCAAAACCGTACAGGTTCGACGGCGCAATCGGATTCGCATCGCGCGCCCACGCTGGCACCGCAATCAGAAAGGTCAGCAGGCAGAGCTGGGCGCGCTTCATGGGCAGTTCGTGGAGCCGCAGGTCGACAGCGCGTTGGCTTCCACGTTGCCGCTGATCTGGCCCTTACAGCCGAGTAGGCAGCCAAAGTCCAAGGGGCCGCAGGCCGCACCGCACTGCAGCGCCGTTGTGATCGCCGTGCGGCAGGAGTCGACCGGTACACAAGCGTCCCATTCGCCGGGGCAACTCGTTTTCAAACAGTCGCCCTTGGCCTTCAACGCGGCGTCGCAATCAAACGCGCAGCTGCTGGCCGACTCGCCGGTGTCGCACACGCCGTCGCCGCAGACCGCGATGTACGCGCAGTCTGCGGGGCAGTTGCCAAAATCCTCGCCGGGTTCGCATGTGCTGTTGCCGCACGTCGCGGCCGTTGCACAGTCCTTGGGGCAACTGGCGGGCGTCTCCTCGCCGGTGCAAATGCCGTCGCCGCACTTGGCTGCGACGCCCAGGCAGTCGTACGGGCAGCTCGCGCTGGATTCCGTGGACTGGCACAAGCCGTCGCCGCAGAGCGCCGCTGTCGTCGTGCCCGCGCAGGTCAAGAAGCCGCAAGCCGTTGCGGCCAGGCTCTTGCTCTTGACGTTGGATGTCAGGTTTTGTGCGCAGAAATCCAATTGATCCGCATCGCCGTTCGCGTTGCTTGCACACGCCAGCGCGTTGCCGAGGACACCCGCACACGCGAGGTCGGCCGTGCACGTCGCGACGGCGCTGGGGCAGAGCTTCTTCATGCACGCGAGTTCCGCGAGCGCCTTGGGGGCGCAGTCCAAGGCGCACGACACGCCGCTCTCGGGCTTTTGGCAGAAGCCATCGCCGCATACGGGCTTGAGGCAGTCGTTGGGGCAGCTCGCCGTGGTCTCTGGCGTGGTGCACAGGCCGTCGCCGCAAGTGAGCTTGGGGCCGCTGTCTGGTTTGCCGATGTCCGGTTGGCCGTTGTCTGGCGCGACGTCCGGCGCGGCGGCGTCGGTCGCGCTATCCGTGGGCTCCGAATCGGCGGGCGTCGTATCGTGCGCGATGTCGACGGCAGTGTCGGCTACGTCCGCGGCAACGTCCGCCACCGCATCGTTGACCGCAGTGCCGCCGCCGCCGTTCGCGGTCGTGCCGCACGCGGCAAGTCCAAGTACCCAGCACAGGTTGAATCTCACACGCGTCACGACGTCACCCCCACAGCGACGATAGACGCTGCGGCCCGCAGGTTCAAGCCCAGCCGTGTGCCGCGAGCAGCGCCACCACACGCCGCCGCACTTCTTCGCGAATCACGCGGACTTCTTCGATCGGCCGGCCCTTGGGATCGGGAAGCGGCCAATCGTCGCGCAGTAGCCCCGGAATGTAGGGACACTGTTCGCCACAGCCCATCGTCACAAGCAGCGTCGCGTCGCGCGCCAGATCGTCGGTCAGCTTCTGCGGTTGCGCCTGACTGAGATCGACACCGACCTCCGCCATCGCCGCCAACACTTCCGGATGCACGTGTGCGCCCGGCTGCGTTCCCGCTGAAATCGCTTGCGCCTTCTGGGCGTTCGCCAGCAAATTGAACCACGCCGCGGCCATCTGCGAACGCCCGGCGTTGTGGATGCAGGCAAAGATCACGTGTTGCATCTGAACCTCGCTCAAGGCCAAAGTTTCTTGCCGACCCAGACGCCGCCGATGGTGCCGAGCAATTGCGCGCCGGCGAAGCCGGGTACATCGACCAAGCGGATGCCGGCGAAGGTATCGGACCAAGCGCGGGCGAACGTGACCGCGACGTTGGCAAAAGAGGTGGACGACGTGAACCAGTACGCGGCGGTAATCCAGCCGGCGATGACCCACGGCGACGCGGACGCGCGTTCCCGGACGATGCCCCGGATGACGATGAGGAGGCCGAAGGTGGCGGTAAACTCGCCGAGCCACTGCCCCATCCCGGTGCGGATGTGCGTTGAAGGCGTGATGGCGGGGAGGTCAAACATCAGGTTGGCCAGCACCGCGCCAAGCACGCCGCCAGCGAATTGGGCGAGGATGTAGGCCGACGCCGACGACCGCGAGAGGTCGCCTTGCCAGAGCGCGGAGAGCGTCACCCACGGGTTGAAATGCGCGCCAGAAACAGGGCCCAGGACCGCGATGAGCGTCACGAGGACTGCGGCGGTCGCAAGCGTGTTCGCCAGGAGCGCGACTGCGACGTTTCCGCCCGCCAGTCGCTCCGCCATGATGCCGGAGCCAATCACCGTCGCGACCAGCAACCCAGTGCCCAACGCTTCGGCCAACCATTTCTTCGTCACGTCTTCGCTCACGCGCGCATCTCCGTTGTCTGACAGCTTAGCCGCACCGCGCGGGTATCGTCACGCGATCGGTCGCATTGCGAGTCTCTCGTCATGGAATTGTTGCGCTGCGCGACGCGCTCACATCGTCACGCCGGTGCGCTGCGCCAATTGCCGCACTTCCGCCCATTGCGCGTCAAAGGCGACGAGGAGATCGCTGATCACCACTGGCACGTCGGCAAAGACCGCAGTCTGTCCGAGAATGTCAAAGTGACGATGGCCGTCCAGATCATTCAACGGCAGAAGTGCGTCGCTTCCTGTCGTCGTCAGCCCCGTGTGGGCGTCCACTTCGACCACCTGATACCGACGGCGCGCGCAAAGTTCGCTGTCCAGACTCGGATCCAGCGCGTGCCAAGCGCCGTTCCACCAGAGCGCGCAGAGCCCGTGGTAGATAATGACGCCGCCAGGCAGCGCGGCCTCGTAGCGCGAGTCGCGCAGCTTCCAATCTGCGAGGTGTTGGAAAACCGTCCCGGCGGGAATGCCCACGGCGCGCGCCAAGGCCACAAGCAGCACGGCCTTCTGCTGACAAAAACCCTTGCCGCGTGTCACCGTCGCGGAGGCCAGCCACACCGCGCGACTGTCCATGACCGGCGTAAAGTCGTAGCGGATCTCGTCGCGCACCCAGCGAAACAGCGCTGCGGCGCGCGGGCCATCGCCCTGAAGCCCCGCTGTCAGGCGTTCAGCGAGTTCTTTGATGATGGGCGACGTGCTGTCGATGACGTCCGTCGGCCCCAGACACGCGTTCGGATTGGCGGCAGTGGGTCCCAAGTCAAGGTTGCTGTTCGCCTCGACGTGCAGACGACCGCTTGCGGGCAGGTCGGCGGGAAACGTGGACTTGATGGCGTTGCTGAGGACGGACATGGGCAACCGGCGGGCGCGGGGGATGCGCGGCGAGGGAGTGTACAGGATGCTGTGGGCGCGGGAAGTCGATTTGCGGACCCGCAGCGCCGCGTCACGTCACTTTCACTTGAGCCACTTGCCGTGCGCGATGGACTCGCACGCCACGCTCGCGGTCGCCTCGGTCCCGCCGTAGACAAATTCCAGCTCCTCAGTGGGCTGACCGCACGCACTCAGACACTTGCCAATCGGCGTGTCCGGGCAATGGTCGCTCGCCGAGAACTTGCCGCCGTTGCTGCGACAGAGTAGGTCGGTCGCGGTCGACCCCCAAGACAATCCTGTGTATTCTTCGCAGGTCGGAATCAGCGCGGTTACGCTCGCACAGCTGCCGAAAAAGCCTGCTGGGCCGGTCGCGTTCGGGCACTGGGAGGCGACATCCGCTGCGACGTCACCCGCGCTCGCGTCCGGTGCAGCGGCGGTTCCGCTGCAGGCCATGGCGCCTATACAAGCACAGCAACCGGCGAGAAAACGCGTGGACATCTCCGCCCCCTTCAGCGACCTTGCAGCCGCGACCGACGGCAATTTACCACGCGAATCGCTCCGGGCAAAACACGCCGTTCATCTGGCTGACTCGCGTCTGTTGTCGGAAGATCTGTCGAACCTGCGGACGATTGCGCGTGCCGGTGGATGTCAGGGAACCAAGCACTTGCTCAGCGTCGGCTGGACAGTCCGTTAGCAAGCGCGCGGGACCGTTCGATCGCGGCGCGAACCTGCGGTGCCGTCTCGGCGACCGTCTCAGTCGCCCGTTCAAGCCGCGCCTGCACGGCGTTGATCCCCGAATGCCACGTCGCCGCGCCCCAAATACCCGCAATCGCCCGTGTCGGTTTCTGAACGCGCTCAATCGACCGCGCGAAAGCCGCCAGTTTTTGTTCCACGTCGTCGCCCACAAACGGACCATGACCGGCGCACAACTGCTGCACTTTCGGGTGGTCCCGCAGGAACGAGCGCACGTGGTCGTGGCACTGGTCAACGTCCAGACTGTAAGCGGGAATCGCCAAGGAAAAGCGTTCGTGCGTCCGCAAGGGCGGCACGCCACTCAGGAGCGCGTCGCCGGTGAACAGCGTCGCCGTCGCGCGGTGGTACAGCAGCACCGATCCTTCTGTGTGGCCAAATGCGGCAAAGCCTTCAAAGCCGTGCTTCCACGCGCCGAGCGCGAAGGCGTCATCGACGTCGAGGCGAACCGCCGTCAGGTCCTCGATGCCGCAGCATAATTCGTCGTAGACGCTCCCGATGCCACGGCGCAGCGGCTCCCGCGCGGCTTGTCCAGAGAGAATTTGGGCGTCCTCTGCGTGGCAGTAAATCGGGCAACCAAAACGTTCGCGGAGCCATGCGGCGTTGCCAGCGTGGTCGCAGTGCCGATGAGTCAGGAAAATCGCGTTCAGGTCGCCGCGGTTGCGGATCCCCGCGCGCCGCAGACTGGCGTCCAGCGCCATCCGTTCGGTGCGGACGCCGGTGTCGATGAGGAACCGCTGCCCGTCGCAGTCACGCAACAGCCAAACGTTGGCGACGATGGCGCTGGAAGCGAGGGCGATGGAGGACGAGCAGGACTTCATCGGACAGTAACTGGAGGCGCGCGGTGTGCGGCGGGGCAGTGAGCATAGCGGAAACTGCGGCCGTCGACCACACGCGCCCAGCGACGGCGCTGCTTCGGCATCGCGGCATTTCCGCCTTGACCTGCCGATCGACGTCAGTAAGCTCCAGCGTGTCACGCACCGGGGTTTCATGCGGCAATTCTTTGTCCTGCTCGTTCTTTGTCGCGCGCTCAGCGCCTGCAGCCCGACTCCTGCGGCTCCGTCGACTGACGCAGAATGGCTCGACGCTCTGGATGCGACCGGCGGGCCCATCTGCGACGACGATGGCCAGGGGCAAGGCAAGCCTTCCGAAGACGCTTGTGTTGGCACTGCAGACTATTCTTCTGGGTGCAGGTGCACGCACAGGGCGGCTGGGACCAGATGCTGTTTTGCGACCCGAAGTTCGGACCGCGCAAGGATCAGAACGGCGGATTCTTTGACGTCAAACAGCTCGGACAGGTTGCCGGCATTCCGTACGTGGACGCCTACACGGCCAATAGCGCGAGCAAGAAGCCGATTGGCGCATTCTTTACCGAGTTTGGCGAGCGCCTGCTCGTGTTCAACGGACTGGATTCGGGCACGAACAACCACGACGTCGGCACGCGCTACTGCATGAGCGGCAGCGTGCTGGAAGGCTTTCCGACCTTCGCGGCGCAGGTCGCGGGCGTGCTGGGACAAGGCAAAGTGATGCCGCTCGTGGACATCAGCGGCTACGACGAAGCTGGCGGGCTGATTGCGCCGGTGCGGTTGGATTACGTCGGTGTGCCCAAGATCTCCGCGCTGCAAGACCCCAACAAGCCGTCGCCGGGGCAGTGGTTGAACAACACGTCGACCGTGACTGCGAAGCAGCTGCTTCACGCCGACGCGCGCGCGGCGGTGCAGGCGGCGCGGATGGCGCGGTTGGGGAGGCATCAGGCGGCTTCCACCTTGCCGACGCGGGTGCGGGCCCTGGACGCGTGGAACAAAGCGGTGCTGGCGAGTCCGGGGCTGGCGGACTTGCAGATTCCGTCGGTAGGCTCCGATGCCGTGGCGAACGTCAAAGCGCTGGCGACGATGGGCATTCAAGCGTTCAAGGCCGGGCACGCGACGTCGATGACCATGGGCGCGGCGGGACCGAACCTCGACTCGCACGGGATTCCGGACAGCGACCACCTGATTGAACTGGCGATTGTGCTGGACGTCGCGCGGCACATCGCGAACACCGCAGACGCCGCGGGCGTGCCGTGCGTCGTCGTCATGACGTCGGACTTTGGGCGGACGCCGACGCGGGAGACCACGGGCAGCGGGCACTGGCCGATTGCGAGCATGATGCTCCTACAAAACACCCAAGCGACCGCGCTGAAGCTGCTGCCGGCGGGAATCGTCATCGGCGGGACGACGGGCACGCCAGAGGGGCCGAATCCGCAGGGGAAGGTGCTCAACGCCCGCAGGATTCATCCCAAGACGCACGCATTTGACGACGCGGGCATCACGCTGACGCCGGCGCACGTGCTCAAGGCGCTGCGGCACGTGGCGGGGATCGCGGATGCGGACGTGCTGCGGCCGTTTGCGATCAATTTGCCGGATTCGGGGCTGGTTTTTGGGTAGGTGGTGGTGTGGTGCGAAGGGGTGCATCCCGATCAGGCGGGCGCGGACTTGCCTCGGTCGACGCGCACGCTTGGGTTGATGGGGCTGGCCGCTGAATCGTGCGTCTTTGACGGAGAGAGGACTCCCTCCGAGCGCGCGCCGTGCGGCGGCAAGAACCGAAAGCGCAGACAGCCCCGTGACACTTGCGAAGTCTCCACTCGTTGGGTTGTCTGCCCGGCCACTTGAGGCTCCGCTTCGACCGACTCAAAGGCGCGCAGAAGGCTTGACGGTGCCTCGTTTGACTGCCACGCTTCGGACGGACGCAGGGAACCCGGAGGTCTCTCGAATGGTTGACGAACAGGTGCGTGTAGTGGGGGACTGGACACGAGTTGAGGAACAACTCCGCAGTTGGCACGACGCGTCGCCGGCAGGTGGCGTCATGGTCCTCCTCCCTGAAGCAGAAGCGCACAGGGTGCCCGGACTGCAGCTGCTCGCGCGAGAGATCGGCACTGCGATGATTGGCGCCCTTTTTCCGGCGCTAATCGATGGCGGCGAATTTGCGACGCGCGGCGCGTGGTTGTTGCATTGGCGAGCGATGCCGCCGTTTTTCCTCGTTCCCCAGGACCCCAACGACGAGGTTGCCTCCGCCGAATCGATCTGTGGCGCGTTGTCCCCTCAGCTGTCCGACGACGGTGACTCGCCGACCTTGTTCCTGACTTTTGACGCCATGCTACCCAACATAGCCAGCATCCTCATCAGCGTCTTTCGCGCGTGTGGGCGAGCAGTGCACTACGCGGGGGTGAATGCAGGCAGCGAGACGTTTCAAGCGATGCCGTGCCTGTTCGACAAGGATCGTTTTCTCGACCGTGCGGTGCTGGGCGTGCTTCTGCCGTCGAGCGCGCTCGTGGCGAGTCGTCACGGGTATCCCGTGTCCAACGCGCTCATGCACGCGACATCAACGGTTGGCAACCGCCTGGATTCTATCGACGGTCGCCCAGCTTTTGACGTATACCAGCAAGTCATCCGCGAGGAGTACGGCGTTGAGCTGACGCCCGCCAATTTCTACGAACACGCGGTGCACTTTCCCTTTGGCGTCGTCATGACGTCGGACGTGCTCGTGCGGATTCCTGTCGCGTTTGGCCCAGATGGGTCGATTACCTGTGTGGGGGAAGTGCCGACTCACTCTCGCGCACGCTTGCTGCGTGCACCGACCCTCCACGCGAGTGATTGCGTGCGTGAACTCACGCTCGCCATGAACGCTTGCGTAGGGCAGCCGCTGGCGCTTTTCTACTGCGCGGGGCGACGCATGCACTTCGGCGACGATGCCCAACAAGAACTCGGTGAGTTCGTCGGCGCGACGATGGCGCCTGTCACGTACGGCGCCCTGACATTGGGGGAGATCGACACACTGGCGGGCTTTGGACTGCCGCGCTTTCACAACGCGTCGCTGCTGAGCTTGGGGCTGCGGTCGGCTGGTTAGGCGCCACGTCGCTGACGGATTCACGCCGGGATGGGCAGAATTGCCGAGCCAGGCGCTCAACGCCCGCAAGATTTATCCCAAGACGCACGCATTTGACGACGCGGGCATCACGCTGACGCCGGCGCGCGTGCGCAAGGCGCTGCGGCACGTGGCGGGGATCGCGGTTGCGGACGTGCTGCTGCCGTTTGTGATCAATTTGCCGGATTCGGGGCTGGACCTCGGATAGTCCGCGCCGCCGTTACGGCCGTTTCCCAGTCAGCCGGTCCCGCACCGTTCCGCGCGCCACTTTGCCCGGCCCTGTCCGCGGCATCGGCTCGGTCGTCTGCAGCCACACTTCGGGCCGCTTGAAGGCCGCCAAACCCTGCAGCTGTGCCTGCAAGACCTCGTGCGGCAGCACCTCGTCCACGGTGAGCCACGCCGCAACGCGTTGCCCCAGCACGCGATCTTCGACGCCTACCACGCACGCTTCACGCACGCCGGGCATCGCGAGGAGCGCGGCTTCCACCTCGTCCGGCGTCACGTTTTCACCGCCCCGCAGAATCAGCTCGCCGCGGCGACCGGTCACCCACAGCCAACCCTCTCCGTCCAGTCGGCCAAGATCGCCGGTGTGCAGCCAGCCGCGCTGCAGCGGCGCGCGTTCACCGAGGTAGCCTGAAAGCAGCTGCGCGGACCGCACGAGAATCTCGCCAGATGAGATCCGCAGTTCGACGCCCGGAATCGGCGGTCCGACGCAGACTTCGCCTTCGCCGCGCGGCCAAGGCGTCGGGTCCAGACGGGTCGTCAGCGGTGCTGTCGCGACTTGGGCGGCGGTCTCGGTCATTCCGTAGCTGGGCAGCACGGGCCAGCCCGCGGCGCGCGCGCGGTCGACGAGTTCAGGCGGGCAGGGCGCGCCACCAATCAGCACCGCCAGCAGACTCTCGTGCGGGACCGCCTGCTCGTCGAGAAGCCGCGTCAGCTGTGCGGGCACCAGCGAAGCGAGGCGCGGCTGCAGCGACGTGAAGAGTTCGGCAAGCGCGGAAGTCGACGGTTGGTCGGCGAGCACGACGCTCATGCCCAGCCGCGTCGCGCGCTCCAGAATCAGCAACCCCGACACGTGGCAAATCGGCAAGCAACAGAGCCACGAACTACCGTGTTGCGTGCCAAACTGCGCCAACGCCGCGTCCGCCGCCGCTGTGAGGGCGCTCGCGGAAAGCAGCACGCCCTTGGCCGGTCCCGTGCTGCCTGAAGTAAACAGCAGCGCTGCACGATCCGTCGGCCGATGCGTCGCCGGGAGGATCGACTGTCCGCGCAACAAGTGCAGCAAGTTCAGGTCGAGAAAACGGCAATTCCGCAGATTCAGATCCGCGGCGCGCAACGCGTCGGCGATCAGCGCCGCAGGACGCGCACGGTTCAAAAGCGTCTGGACCTCACTTGGCGTCAACCGCGGATGCAGCGGGAGCCAAGTTGCCGACAGCAGCCGCGTCGCGTGCCAGGCGACCACAGCGTCCGTCGTGTTGCCCGCCCACGTCGCGACGATGGAATCCGGCACGACGCCTTGGGCGCGCAGCAGGGCCGCGAGCGTGTGGACGCGCACCTGCAGCGCGGAGAATGTGAGTGGCGCTGTGTGCCCGCCGTCGACCTGCACCAACGCGGGCGGGCGCGGTGTCTGGGCGGGTGTCACACGGGCGAGCGACCACTTGCCGCGCTGAACCTGAAGGCTGGCAGGCTGCCAATCGTTCTGCCAGAGGAGGTGCGTCGGTAAACCTGCCGGCATCTCGGTGGGCACAACCGCCGCCAGGTGCGCGAGGTGCGCGAGACCGACCGCGCTCTCGAACGAACTGCTCAGGACGACCTGGACGCCCGCTGCGCGCAGCCGCGTGACGTCTGCCAGCAGCGCAGCCACACTGCCCCAGAGCGGCGGCTTCACCACGACGACCTGACAGCGACCGGCAAGCGCGGCCTCCATGACCTCCTTGACCGAGCTGTCAATCGCGTCCGCTGCCAGCGCCACCGGCGACACAAAGTCGAGCTGACGCACCGGAACCGGGTCCTCCACGTACGCGACGCCGGATTCCGCACAGGTGCCCAACAATGCGTCCAGATCCTCGCGGCCCTGCCAGGCGCCGTTCACGTCCAGCCGCAGCGTCCAGCCGCGTCGCCGCGCGCGAATCAGCGCTTCTCGCAGCTCTGCCTGGGACTCTCGTCCCGTCAGTTTCACCTTCAAACAGGTCAGACCCAGCGCCCGCAGCGACTTCTGCTGCGGGTCGTGGGCAAGCTGCTGGAGATCGACCAAAGCCTGCAGGGCGATGTGCTTGCGCGGCGGCACAGTCCACTGCGGAAACTCGGCGTGGAGCCAGGCCGCCAGCGACATCCCTTGCTGCTGTGCTTCCAGGTGCAACTGCGCCATGGACTCGGCAAACTGCGCGACGACTTCTGCGTGTTGGCCGCCGGCGCGCAAAGCGACAGCGTCAGGGACGTCGCCCCAGCCGGTGTAGAGACCGTCGGTGCAGGAGAACAGCGTGCCGGTGGTGCTCGCGTGGCTGCCGCGCGCGGTCTGAACGCGCCGCGCGGGAATGACGTAGCGGCGCGTGGGGAGCCAGGTCAGCGGCATGTCAGTGCGCCACCAGAATGCCGAATGCCGCCAGAATGCCGTAGACCAGGTGAAACTTTGCCGTGTCACCGAGCAACGGGTTCAGGACGGCGGGATCCCGGGTGGACCACAGGGTCCGGTTGAGCAGTTGCGCGTTCCGCAAGAGGAATAGGGGAAAGAGGCGCGCCCAAACGTGCGCGGTGTCGTTGAAATTGCGCGTCAGGAGAACGCCGAGCGCCAGCAACAGCGGCCATGCAATCGCGCCGAAGACCAGAATCGCGTACTCGATCCGCACAAATTTCGCGCCAAAACGCACAGCGAGCGTGCGCTTGCCGACTTTGACGTCCGTGTCCATGTCGCGCAGGTTGTTGACGACGAGGATCGCCGTGCACGTCGCGCCCGTGGGAACGGACCAGAGCGCGCTGGCGACGCTGACGGTGCCGGTCATGACGAAGTAGGTGCCCATCGTCGCGACAAAGCCGAAAAACAGCATCACGAACACGTCGCCAAGTCCCTTGTATCCCAAGGGAAATGGCCCGCCAGTGTAGGCAATTCCGCTCAAGATCGACGCCACGCCAATCCAGACCAGCGGCCAGCCGCGGAGCCAGACGAGGTAGGTGCCGCAGAGCGTCGCCAGCGCGAACGCCAGAATCATCGCCACGCGCATTTGCCGTGGCGTCACCAGGCCCGCTTGAACGGCACGCATCGGCCCCACGCGTTCAGAGGTGTCGGCGCCTTTCTCAAAGTCGAAGACGTCGTTGGCGTAGTTTGTGCCCAGTTGGATGAACAGCGCGCCCAGAAACGCCGCCAGCCACGCCCACCCGTTCGCCGCGTCTTCGCGCAACGCCAGCGCGCCGCCGATGAGCAGCGGCGAAACAACGGCCGTCAGCGTCGCCGGACGCGAAGCCACCAGCCACATTTTCAGCTTGGACATGGGCGCGGGAGACGCGTCAGGCATTGGCTGTCATTTCCACAGCAAAGGTTGCGTGATTCAAGGCAAACGCGGGAACTTGCCAAAATTTGGCTTGCGCTTCTGCAGCCACGCGTCGCGGCCTTCCTGCGCTTCTTCGCTCATGTAGAACAGAAGCGTCGCGTTGCCCGCCAGCTCCTGCACGCCCGCTTGCCCATCCAGCGCCGCGTTGAAGCTCGCCTTCAAGCACCGCAGCGCCAACGGCGAGTGCTGCAGAATCTGCCGACACCAGTCGACCGTCTCCGCTTCCAGCTGATCGACCGGCACGACCTTGTTCACGAGGCCCATTTCCAGCGCTTCAGCTGCGTCGTACTGCTTGCACAGGTACCAGATTTCCCTGGCTTTTTTCTGGCCGATGATGCTCGCCAGGTAGCTCGCGCCAAAGCCGCCGTCAAAGCTGCCGACCTTGGGCCCGGTCTGACCGAACTTGGCGTTGTCCGCGGCGATGGTCAAGTCGCAGACGACGTGCAACACGTGACCGCCGCCGATGGCGTAGCCCGCGACCATCGCGATGACCGGCTTGGGCAGGGTGCGGATGTCGCGCTGGAGGTCCAACACGTTCAAGCGCGGGACTTTATCGCCGCCGACGTAGCCCTTCGCCCCGCGCACGCGCTGGTCGCCGCCTGAGCAGAACGCTTGGTCGCCCGCGCCGGTGAGGATGATGACGCCGACTTCGCCGTCCTCGCGCGCTTGAGCAAACGCGTGGATGAGTTGCTGGGTCGTCTCTGGGCGAAACGCGTTGTGCACTTCCGGGCGATTGATGGTGATTTTGGCGATGCCTTCGGCCTTCTCATAAAGAATGTCGCTGTAGTCTCCGGCCTTTTCCCAGACAATGGTCATCTTCTTCCTCATGCTGAAGCGAGCGGTTGCGCGGCTGAGTTTTCAGTCGCGAGTGAAATGGAGCCTACACAAAAGCGGCGCGAACGACAACGCGCGGTCGCGTCTTCAGTCCAAAGCGGCGCGGGTCGAGACGCCGGCGCCCCACCACTGGACGCCCTTTGGCGTGACGAACGTCGTGGAAATCGTCGCCTTGGCGTTCGTCGTGTCGATTTCGTAGACGTTCGTGTCGTCCGAGAATCCGTAGAACTTGCCGCCAAACCACGCGAAGCCCCAGAGGTCGCTGACGCCCGTGTCGCCGATCTTCTTGAGCACCGTGCCGTTGGTCGGGTCGACTTCCACGAGGATGTCCGTGCCGCCAAAGCTGCTGTAATCTTTGACAGTCGCGAACGTGCCGATGGATTCCACGGAGAACGCGTCGCCGGATGAACTGTAGCCGCTGTACGCGCCCAACTTCGTGACGGTTGCGGTCGGTCCGTTGACTTCAATCAGGTTCCACGTGCCGCTGTTGGCGACGCCGATGAGCGCCTCGTCGTTGGCTTTCACGGTGCCTTTGGGCACGAACGTCAAGCCGTTGAACGATTCCGGCAGCGACGCGAGCCACGTGCACTTGGCGGTCTTGCTGTCGCACTTGAAGAGCTCGTCAAACGTGACGCCGTAGAGCGTGCCGTTCTTGTCCATTGCGATGTCCGTCATGGAGCCAGGGTTCTTGTCAAACGAGAAGTAGCCGATCTTGACGAAGCCCGATTTGTCCATGCGGTAGAGCGTGTCGCTGCTGTGGGCGAAGACAAACGCGAGGCCGCCGCCGGTGACGACGTCGGTGCTTGTCTGGACGTCCAGTCCGGTGTCCGGGTCAAAAAAGCTGTCAAAATCAATGACGTCCGGTCCGGTGTCCGGCACGCTGCTGCCCGTGTCTTTCGCGCCCGTGTCCGCGATGCCCGCGTCGCCACTGGTCGCGTCGGTCGCGCCGCCCGTCGTGTCCGCTCCGCTCGTCGCGTCCAAGTCCGTCGCGCTGCCGTCTTCGCCCGTCGTGGCGTCGTCGCCCGCGGTGCCGTCGTCCACGAGGACAGCGCCGTCCGCGGAGAACTTCACGTCGCTGTTCTTGCCATCCGCATTGGTGTACCCGCTGCCGTTGGTGGAGCTGACCGACGAGCACGCCGATCCGAGCAGGGCGACGCCCAAGAAAACGTTCAGTTTGCGCGCGAGGTTCATGGGGATTCAGCCTTTCTGGTCTTGCCAGCTACTTGACGATGCACTGCTGAAGGATCTGCAGTTCGTCAAAACGGTGGTAGTTGGTTGCCCAGCCCGTTGTGCCAGAAAAACCAATGAAGCCGCCGCGGAACTTGAAGTTGGGAATCGCTTTGTTGATGATTTCTACGCCATCCAGCGTCAAACGCACGACATTTCCGGTGATTTGCACGGTAACCGGGTGCCAGTTCAGATCCTCGATGAACGGCACGCTTGCCCACAAGTAGTGGTTGGTCGCGTCGCCGTTTTGCATGATGCCGATGTGATTCTCAAGGGTTGGATCGACGTTTGGATCTCCATTGTTGTGCCACGTGTCGATCTCAATGTGGAACGCCTCGATCGCCATCGACACGCCGTTCTGCTTGCAGTCGCCCGTGACGCCGTAGCCGAGGCAGCCGCCGGCCCCCGCGGTCGCGATGTACGTCTCCAATTCCGCCACGGTCTTGACGTCGATGACGTTGAGCGCAAAGCCGTCCGCGCCTTTGGGCTGACCGCTGTTGGTCAGGTACCCGCCCGTGGCGATCTTGAAGCTGAGTTGCACGTCGCCAGGCGAGACATAGTCCGCGATGTTGTAGATGGAGCCTTTCTTGCTCTGCGCGTTGCCGGTCATTTCGAGCCAGCCGCCTGGGTCAAAGTAGGCGTCGCCGTACGTCTTCCACTTGCCGCCCGCGACCGTCGTATCAAACGAGTCCGGCGTGCCCCAGGAGCAGATGCCAAGCGAGATTGTGTCTTGCGCGCCCACATCGCTGGGCTCCGTTACACTCAAGGAAATCGTGTGGTTGCCTGGGCTCAGCTTGGGCAGGTTCAACGACACGTTGCCACTGGCGTCAGGGATCGACGTGCCGAGCACGCCGTCGATGTCCGATGCCCATTCGACCTTCAAGTCCGCACCGCTGTACAGCGTGTCCGTCACGATGCCCGCAAGTGCCACGGGCTTGCCCGACTCAATGACCGTTCCCGTCGCGGGCGCGGTGATTGTGGCTCCTGGTACGCCCTTTGGATTCGGATTCACGTCGACCTCCGGAACGTCTGGAATCACGTCGGCCGCGTCATCCGCACTGTCCGTGAGCGCGTCCGTTGCAGCATCCGCGATGGCATCCGCCTCCGCATCCGTTCCACCCGTGGAATCGCTCATGTCCTCCGTGCTTACGTCCGTCCCTGCTGTGCCATCCGCCGTCGCAGACACGTCGACGCTGAGCTGCGTGTCTCCTGTCGCGACGTCGTCGACGCCATCCGTCGAGATCGCCGTCTTCGGCGAACTACACGCGCCCAGCGCCGCAACGAGTGCGGTCAACGCGAACGCGCGCACGAGGGACTTCAGGACACCAGGATTCACGGACATTACGGTCTGCATCATTCAACACTCCAAAAGCAGACCCAATGGTAGCGACCACGGCTCGGACTGCAAGCGAACATTGGGCAAAAACACCGCGGCCGGTCGGGATTGCTCCAAACCGGCCGCGTCCAGACTCAGGCTTAACTTACGCCGCTTTGGGCGCGAACGACTGGCAGTTGCCGGTCGGCGCGATGGGCCCCTTGATGACCTTGCAGCCGCCACACGCCGCGCCGCCTTCGGGCGCCGTGTAGAGCTGACACTTGCCGCACACCTTGGCCGGATCGGCTGAGTTGTCGACGTACTTGAGCGCCGTGCGGGTCGCCTTGTCAGCGTCGGAAACGCCGGTCAGGTCGTCGCACTTCGGGGCGTCGCCGCCGCCCTTGCCGCACGCCTGCACGGCCGCGATAGCGCCGATGGAGAGGGCGCCCAAGCCAAGGCGCGACATAAAGGCCCGGCGGCTGGTGTTTTCTGCGTTCATGGTTCCTCCGAATCGAATGGTGGCGGGACAGCTCCCGCGAGACAAAGCTACGCAACGGCTGCCCCGTGAGCAGCGCCGACGACACTACGCTTTGGCGCAAAGTCCCGCAAGTTTGACCACATCGGTCCTACTTGGGGCGCACCCCGTTGACGATCGCCAATCTCTTGCGGATGCTCTCGTTTCTTCTCGGAATTCTGCTGGCGGTGCACCGTTCCCAGCGAGCGCGAGCCGAGTCGAAAGTGTCACAAACGCGCGCAGTCCCGCCGTCCAACGGCCGATCTCAGACGTCTACGGGCACTGCGTCAGCGTGCAGGCATTGCCAGTCGCCGCCCACGACGCGATCTTGGCCTTGTCAGCCGCCGAGAGCGTCTTGTTCGTCGGCATCGAGCCGTTGGCAACCCAGCCCGCGATGTCGTGGCCCGAAGTCGCCGCGCAGTTGTTGCCGAACTTGTGGCCGTGACAGCCGTTGCAGTTCGAAACGAGGATTTGCTGAACGTCCGCATACGTGGTGCACGTGCCGCCGCTGCTGGGGCAATCGGCCGCGCAGGTCGCAGTCGTTTCGCCGGTCTCGCACTTGCCGTTGCCACAAACCGGGCCGGTCGAGGTGCCGCCGCCGCCGCAGTCCGCGCAGGTCGAACCGGCGCACGTGGAGGCTGCCGTGCCCTGCGCGTCGCCGCAGCAGTCGCCGTTCTGCATGCAGACCGCGTCGCAGTAGCAGCCGATCGAGGCCTGACTTCCGCACGCCGTGTCGCACGGGTTGCCGCCGGTCGTCGAGCCGCCACAGCCGGCATTCTTGTAGCAAGTCTGCACGTCGGTGAACATCGTCACCGTGGCGTTGCCGGCCTTGGTGATGCACGCCTGAACGCACGCGTTGTCGTTGGCTGCGCACGGGTTCAAACAGTTCAGGAACGCCACGCAGCCGGCATCGTTCAAGCACGCCGACCATTCCGTCGGGCAGTTCTGGTTCACGCACAGGTTCGCCGGGTCACAGTCGATCGGGCAGGACGTCGCGTCTTCGCCGGCATCGCAGACCAGATTGCCGCAGTTGTCCGTCGTCGCGGGGCAGTCGTTGGGGCAGTTGGCGGTCGTCTCGCCCGTGCCGCACACGCCGTCGTTGTTGCACTTCGGGCTGACCGTCGTGCAGTCCGCGGGGCAATTCGCCTTGGTCTCGCCGGCTTCGCACACGCCGTTGTTGTTGCAGACGGGCGCGGCGCCGCAGTCTTCCGGGCAGCTCGCCGCGGTCTCGCCCGTGTTGCAGAATCCGTCCCCGCAAGAGCCGATGACCGGACCGGTGTCCTTGGGCGACGTGCCCGTGTCGTCGCTGCCGACGCTGCCGTCACCGCCGCTGCCGGTTGCGTCGCTGCTGGTCGTGCCATCACCGCCGCTGGTGGCGTCTCCGCCGGTCGCCGAGGACTTGCACGTCGCGATGCGCTTGGTTGCGCCGGTCGGATCCACTGTCTCCACGCAGATTTCGCCAACGGCACACGGGCCTGCCAGCTGCCACTTGCCGCCCAAGCCTGACGTCGCGTCGGTTTGGCACTGCATGCGCAAGCCCTGCAAGCATCCTTGGTTCTGGGTGTTGGGATTGCACGGATCGCCCGCCTTGCCGGCCGTTGCGCCGCCGCTGCCACCTGTCGATGACGCGCCACACGCGGGGAGGCCAAGCGCCGCGACCGCAGCGGCAGTGAGCAGAACCGGACGCAACGCGCCCACCTTGAAGGAAACCAAACCAGCCATCCACGTCCGCGCCATGAGTTCTCCCTACTTCCAAACGTCTGCAAGCGGCGAACGAGTGTCCCGCCGCTTGGTTCCCATAAATAATCCGCTGTTTGGGTAGGTCAGGTGTCGTTCTGCCTACGCAACGGTGCTGTTCGAGTTCAGCCAAAAACAGCGGCAGAACCGCTGGATTGACGCCAAAACCGTAGACGTTTTGTCGGCACATCGCAAGCAAATCTTCACAATTGCCCACAGCGCGCGGCGTGTGGGGTGAGACCGGCGGAAAGCTGCCGTTTCAGCCAGCCAGAACTCTGCCTTCGCGTTGCAGGCGTCGCTTTTCCTGTTACGCTTTTGACTATGCGCGCCTCAGCGCAAAGGACCTCCGCATTATGTACGTACTTGTCACGGGCGGCGCTGGCTTCATCGGCTCCAACACTGTGGATTTGCTCCTGGAACGCGGGCACCAAGTGCGCGTTCTGGACAACTTCTACTCCGGCAAGCGCGAGAACCTGCAGGCGCATCCGCGGCTGGAAGTGTGCGAAGGCGACATCCGGGACGTCGCGACGGTGGAACGTGCCTTGGAAGGTCCCACACACGTGCTGCACTTGGCGGCACAGGTGTTCGTGCCGACGTCGATTGAGCAACCCGCGTTCTCTGGATCGGTCAACATCGGCGGCTTTGTCACTGTGCTCGACGCCGCGCGGCGGTTGGGCAAGGCGCGCGTTGTGTACGCGTCCAGTGCCGCTGTGTACGGTTTGACGACGCAGCTACCGCTGACGGAGGCGACGCCGCCGATGGCGCTCTCCCCGTACGCGCTGGAGAAGCTGGTCAATGACCAGTACGCCGCGCTTTTTGCCCAACTTTACGGCACTTCTACCTGCGGCATGCGCTACTTCAACGTGTACGGTCCGCGGCAGGATCCACGGTCACCGTATTCCGGCGTCATCAGCAAATTCTGCTCAGTTGTCGCCGCTCGTGAACCGCTGACGGTCTTTGGCGATGGCCTGCAGACCCGCGATTTCGTCTCGGTCCGCGACGTCGCGCGGGCAAATTTGGCCGCTTTGGAGCGTGATATCACCGGCGTCGTCAACGTGGCGACTGGCCGCAGCGTCACGCTTCTGGACCTGATTGGGACGTTGGGCACGGTCGTTGGACGCGAGCTGCACGTGAACCACGCGCCGTCGCGGCTAGGGGAAGTGCTGAAGTCAGAAGTGACGCCCAACCGGCTGCGTGAAGAGCTCCACCTCGCCGATCCTCTGCCTTTGGCGGATGGCTTGACGGCTTTGCTGCGCAGTTTGGGCATCTTGTCCTGAGCGCCGTTGTCACGCACGCACCGACTGGTTACGCTCCGGTCAACCCGCTGAGGTCCGCGTGAGCGCTTCGCCCCAATCCCCGACTCCTCCCCGCATTCGCGTCATCCAGCGCGGTAGCAGCCGGCGCACGCCGATGATCGGCCTGCCGCGTCGCCCGATGTCGGATGCGTACCATTACCTGCTGACGGTGCCGTGGTCCCAGCTCATGGTGCGGGTCGTGGCGCTTTACGTCTCGATGAACGCGCTTTTTGCGCTGCTCTACATGGCCGGCGGCGACTGCATTCAAAACGCCGAGCCGGGCAGTTTTGGCGACGCCTTCTTCTTCAGCGTGCAGACGTTGGCGACCATCGGCTACGGCGTGATGGCACCCAAGACGACCTGGTCGCACTGGCTCGTCACGGTCGAAGCGTTCACGGGCATGTTGAGCGTGGCGATGGTCACCGGTCTCATGTTCGCCAAGTTTTCCAAGCCGACCGCGCGCGTCGAGTTCAGCAATGTCGCGATTGTCGCGCCGCGCAATGGCGTGCCGACGCTGATGTTCCGCATGTCCAACCAGCGCGCGAATCAAATCGTGGAGGCGCGCATTCAGTGTGCCGTGGCGCTGTGGGAAAAAACGGCTGAAGGCGAGACGATGCGGCGGTTCTTCGACATCACGATGGTTCGGCAGCAGAACATGATTTTTGCGCTGTCGTGGACGGCGATGCACACCATCGACGAGGCGAGCCCGCTGTGGGGGCATACGGAAGAAAGTTTTCTCACGACGGACATGGAGATTGTGGTGTCGCTTGTCGGCATGGACGAGACGATGTCGCAGCCCGTCCACGCGCGGTGGTCGTACGTGCCTGAGGAGGTGCGTTGGAATCACCGGTTCGTGGATATTATCCGGACCGATGAACACGGCGATCGGCGCATCGACCTGCGTTATTTCCACGACGTCGAGCCGTTGAGCGCCGCTGTGGTGGGCGATGCCTGACCGCACCGTGCTACTGACCGGCTTTGGCGCGTTCCCCGGCGTCGATGACAATCCCAGCGCGCGGGTTGCATTGGACCTGCACGACAGCGTGGGCGACGGTTGGCGCGTGCACGCTGCAGTGCTGCCGGTCGCTTGGAAGCGCGCACACGACGAAGTTGCCGATTTGGTGGCGCGGCTGAAGCCGAATCTGCTCGTGCATCTTGGCGTTGCGACCGATAGCGCAGTTGTGCGGCTGGAGACGCGCGCGGTCAATGTGCTGCACTTCCGCGTCGCCGATGTTGACGGCGCACAACCGACCGCGGGCGAGGTGATTCCGCTTGCGCCTCTCCTCTTGGAGTCGACTGTGGACCTTTCCCGACTCGCCGCGCACGCGCGCCTTTCCGGGCTCGAAGTCGCGCTGTCCGATGACGCGGGGCGCTACGTCTGTAACGCGACCTACTTCGCCTCGCTGCACGCGTTTCCGGACATCCCAGTGTTGTTCATTCACATTCCGCCGGTCAGCGAGACATGGCCGATGGCGCGGCTCATGCTGACGGTTTCAGGGATCTTGCACCTGCTGCTCGCCTGAAAGTCACCGCTGTTGCGGCGCGTCAATCGCCACACCCGCGGCTGCCACAAAACGCGTGTGACCTTCGTAGCTCAGCGGATCGCCGTCCATCACCACAAAATCAGCGAGTTGCCCTACGGCCAGCGTCCCCGTGCCGGCGGGCAGCCCAAGAATCGCGGCAGGTACGCGGGTAATTGCCGCCAGCGCCACGTCCGCTGGCAGCCCGTTCGCCGCTGCCAGCCCTGCCTCAAAGCGCAGATTGCGCGCGTTGTGCGTCTCCGCCGTCGCCAGCCCCAACTGCACGCCCGCCGCGTGCAGCGTCGCCGCGGACGTCAGCTCCGCCTTCCGCGTGTTCCAGCCAAACGGCGCCACGCGCACCGGACCCAGAATCACCGGCACGTGCTGCGCTGCCAGCTCTTTGGCCAGCAAGTGCGCCTCCGCGCCGCCCGCAATGACCAGACGAAAACCGAGTTCCTTGTGCAGACTCAGCGCCGCCGCAATCTCGTCTGAACGGTGGGCGTGCACAACGACAGGCAGCTTCTTGCGCCACACCAGGTCCGCCAGCGCCGCGATTCCCGCATCGTCTTTCAGGTGCTGGATCGCGTCCTTTTCCGCCGCTTCCTTGGGCTTCTTGTGATCCGCGTCCGCCAACCGCTTCGCGTTGACCAGAAGTCCGCGCAGCAACGCGATTTGCCCCGAACGCGCGCCGACCAACGGCATGTCCTGGCGCGCCTCCTCGCCCAAATTCACGTGGATCGCCACGGGCGCCTGCACGAGCGCCGCGTCCACCGTCAGCCCGGACGTGCGAAACGCCACGCTTTGTCCCGACACCAGCGCGCCGCCCAGTGGCCGAGCCAACACGGTCGTCACGCCGGCCAGACGCGCCGCGTCAAGCGCCCGCGAGGCCATCGCGATGCCGTCGATCGCGCGCACGTGGGCCAGATTGCTGTCCTTGGCCGCGATGCCGTCGTGCGAGCCGTCCTCCGCGTCCACTTCCACCTGGCCGATGTGGCCGAGCGTCTCGATGAACCCAGGCGTGACGATGCCGTTCTTGGCGAAGTCGTAGCGGCGGATGTTGGCGGGCAGGGCGCAGCGATTTTGTTCGTCCAGACAAGTGATCTTGCCATCTTGCACGACGATTCGACCGTCCAGCAGCGGTTTGGCGCCAACGACCACCGTGCGAATTTCCCGCGCGTCGACTGCAAACGAGTCCGCATACGCCGGCGCGCACAGGGCAAGGAGGCTCAGAGACACGCCGACGAGCTGCTTCACGTTCACCTTCCGCTGGCCTACTTCACGCTATTTCCGCTGTTCCGCGGCGCGTGCGTGCGCCTCCAGACCTTCCACACGCGCCAGATGCGCCGCCGTGCGCGCCAGACCTTGCGCCGCGCCGGGCAGCGCCCGTTGCGTTGAGAGGACTTTGAGGAACGTCAGCGCCGACAAGCCGCCCGTGTAGCGTCCCGCGCGACCGGTCGGCAGCACGTGACTTGGCCCCGTGCAGTAATCGCCCAGCACTTCCGCCGCGTCGTGACCGATGAAAAGCCCGCCATAGCTGGTGCACTGCGCCGCGAGCGCTTCTGCATCCGCCGTGACGATTTCCAGATGTTCAGGTGCGCGTTCGTTGGCCAGCTCAACCATGGCGGCGCGATCCGCGACGACGACGATGCGCCCGTGCTTGACGATCGACTGCGCCGCGACGTCGCGCGTCGGCAACAAATCCAACTGTCGGTGCACTTCCGCGGCGAGCTTCTGGGCAAAATCCGCGTCGTCCGTCACCGCCAACGCCTCTGCATCCGGGTCGTGTTCCGCTTGGGCCAACAAGTCCGCCGCAACAGTGGCGACATCGGCGTGGGCATCGCAGAGCACCATCACTTCGGACGGTCCCGCGAGCGCGTCGATGCCGACGATGCCGTAGACCTGCCGCTTCGCTTCCGTCACCCAGGAATTGCCCGGACCGACGATGAGGTCGACTGGCGCGATCGACTCCGTTCCGTAAGCTGCAGCCGCAATGCCTTGCGCGCCACCCACGGGATGTACAGCCGTCGCACCTGCGCGAAATGCCGCCGCCAGAATGTGCGGATCGGGCCAGCCGTTCTGCTTGGGCGGCGTCAACACAACGACGTGGGGCACGCCAGCCGCCAGCGCCGGAATCACCGTCATCAGCACGGTCGACGGCAGCGGATACCGTCCGCCAGGCACGTAGCACGCCACGCGATCCACGGGCACCACGCGCTGACCGGCAAAAACGCCGGGCTCAATCTCCATTTCCATCGGCTGCAGGGTCTTGCGCTGCGCTTCGGCAAACGCGCGAATGTTGCGCGCAGCATGGTCCAAGGCGTCGCGATCCGCTTGTGGCAGACCGTTCCACGCCGCTTCCAGCACCTCGTGGGGTACGGTCCACGCCGGCGGGATTCCGCGGTCGAGCTGTTCGCTCCAGTCCCGCAGCGCTGAATCGCCGCGGTCGCGCACGTCGTGCAAAATCGTCGTCACGCGCGCGGGCGAGGCCGTCGTCGGCGCGCCACGCACGAGCGGCAGGTGGTCAACCAGTTTCATGTCGTCCTTACGGGGCTGTCGTCGACGCCGCGCCGGCGAGGTTCATGCCGCCCGGATAGCTGTACGCCGTCGCGTTGCCGTATCCGTAGACCTGAAGGCCAAAGTTGCTCGTTGCGTCAAAGTTGTGCGCGCCGGTCTTGAACACGACGTACGCGTATTCCCAAGTGCCGTCGCCAAAGGCCTTGAACTGCGTGTCCGGAATCGGCGTGCCGTCCAGGTTGATCTGCAGACCCGCCGGGCGGACGACCGTCGCGTAGTTGTCCGTGTAACCGAGCGCTGTCAGAATGCCGTAATCGGTGCGGTAATGCTTGGGCGACGGCACAATCTGCATCGACGGATCGCCCACAAACGAGTTCGTCATGCCTCGGCTCACGATGATTTGCGTCGCTTGGATCTTGCCCGTCGCAGTCACGTTGAAGCTATCTGACGTCTGCACTTCGACGTGGTCCCCCGGCTTGGCCAGTGTCACGCCGTTCAGCCCCTTGATCGGCGGGTTGGTCGTCAATTGCACGTTGTAGTCGCCCGCGATGATGATCCACTTGTCCGGATCGTTCCCGCGCGGCTTGGTCTTCACGCAGTTCACCGCGGTGCCCCACTGCTCGAGCGGCATGAACTGCTCCTCGATGTGCTCCGCGCAGCAACTGTTGGTGTCGGTCGCGCCGCTGGTGTTGTTGTCGATTCCTTCGACGTCTTCCTGGTGCCCGCCAAAGACGGAAATCGGCTTGTCCGCTTCAATGAACGTGCCCGTCAAGTCGTTGCCGCCCGCGCCGCCGATGGAAATCGACGCTTCCGCTGCCTGCAGGTTCAGCACTTCGTATTGCTGCAGTTGCACCTGCGTCGGCAAGCCCTTGGGGAACTTGGGCAATGAGGAGCTACCCGCCTTCGTCGGGCTCACATTGCACGACGGCGTAATCGTCACAGTCGTCGTTCCCGGCCAGGCGGCGGCAACGGTCACGTAGCCCGATTGCGGCGGATTGCCCAGGAACGCGACACCGGACGGGCGCGAGACCGGGTAGTACTTCTTCCCAAGCACGTTTTGCGGCAGCAGCAACGAGCCGTCATTGGACGCTGCGTTCATCGCGTTGAACGGGTTGAACTGCCAAGCGATAATCGGCTGGTCGCTCTTCAAATGAATGCCCTTGGGCAAACGCGACGTCCCCGACGCGTTCATCACCGGCATCTTGAATTCCTTGGTCTGACCGGCCTTGACTGTCGCGTCCGCGATCAGCAGGTCGTATGGCGCCGACGCGGGCTTCTCGCATGCCTTCTTGTTCGCGCAGAGGCCCGCGGGATTGCACGGCGTGCCGTCCGCGCACGTCACGTCGACCGTGAACGTCAGGCTCGCGTCCAGAATGCCTGGGTTCGAGACCACGATGCTGTGCGCGATGTTTTCCGGGTTCAAGCCGCCGCTGCCCGACATCGGATCGGGGTAGTTGTCCAAGTCCACGCTCCAGTACTCGCAGCCGACGTTGGACGAGATCTTCAAGTTCGTCTCGCACAGGCTCAAGCACTTGCCGCCAAAGCACTGCGCGCCGGTTTTGCAGTCGATTGCGTCGTTCCACGTTTGGCCGTCGGGCGCGCACACGTGGTAGGTCTGTTTGCCCGTGCATTCCGGCGTGTAGGGCGTGCAGATCACTTTTTGGCACTTGCCGTCGGCGCAGAGTTGGCCATCGGGGCAGGCGGTCTTGAACGTCGACTTGCCGTCGGCGGAGCAGTGGACTTCCAGGGAGAAGCCGTCGCAGCCGATGAGCGCGTTGGCCGTGCAGTCCGCTGGAGCGACGCAGTTGCCGTCCACGCAAACGGACGTGTCCGCGCACTTTTCTTTCAGCTGCCACGCTTCGTTCACGCAGATTTTGGCCGTGGTGCTGTTGAAGCACGCGACCGCGCCGGTTGTGCACTTGAACGCTGGATCGATGTCCTGGCCGCTGATGTCGGGGAGCGTCGCGCCGTCTTCCAGGCCGCCGCCATCGTCGGTCGCGGTGCTGCCGTCGGGCAGGCCAATCTTGGCGTCCGCTAACGTAGCGCCGCCGGTTGTCGCGGGCGAACTACACGCGAGCGCGCCGACGGAAAATGTGCAGACCAACACCGTGAGGGACTTCTTCATGACGTCTTTCCAGCGCGTCTTCAAGAACGCGCGCCACACATTGTCGGACTGGCGCCGCCGTCACGCAAGCGCGCTCACCAGCTTTCACGCGCGCCGCCGACCGTGCCGCCCGCGCAGCTCCTTCTCCACCTGCGCCAAGGTCAAACCGCGCGCGGCGAGCTTGGTCATCGCAAAGAAGATCACGTCCGCCGCTTCCCACACCACATCGCGATCCGTCTCAGCTTCGGTCAGTTCTTCTGCCTCTTCGAGAATCTTCGCGTTCAAAAGCGCGGGATCGGCAAAGAGCTTGGCCGTGTACGAACCCGGATCGGCATTTCTTTTGCGATCCTGAAGGATTTGCTCCAAATGTGCCAAGTTAAACGTTTTGTCGCCAAAGCACGCGTGCTGCGGCAAGTGACACGCGCGACCGGTTTGTTCGACCTTGTACAGCAGGCAATCGCGGTCGCAATCCCAACGCACTTCCAGCACTTTTTGCGTGTGTCCCGACGTGTCGCCCTTCAGCCACAGTTGCTTGCGGCTGCGCGACCAAAACGTGCCCTGACCGGTCCGCAGCGTTTGCAGAACCGCTTCCTGGTTCGCGTAGGCAAACATCAGGACTTGGCCGGTAGTTTCCTGAACAACAACGGGAATCAGGCCGTCGACTTTCTGCCAATCCAGCAGGCTCACGTACGTGTCCGCCAGATCCAGCCGCCCCGTGTAAATCGCCATGCCGAGCTGACACGACGCGCCCATCTTGTCCAACGCCGCCACTTCCGCCTGCGTTGTGATGCCGCCCGCCGCCACCACGTGGTTCTTCGTCGCCTCCACGACCGCGCGTACGGCGTCGAGATCCGTGCCGCCCAACATGCCTTCGCGGTCGACAATCGTGTAGAGGAACTCGCTGCAATACGCTTCCAGCGCGCGCGCCCGGTCAATCGGCGTCTCCGCCGTTGCGTGCGTCCACCCTTCCGTGACGACTTTGCCCTTCTTGGCGTCCAAGGCGACGATGATCTGCTCTGGCAGGTAACGCGAAAGGAACTCTGGCGTCGCGGCAGTGCCCAGAATCAGCTTCTTCGCGCCGCCCCGCAGCAGCCTGTCCGCGCGTGCGTGATCGCGAATGCCGCCGCCGACGCGCGCCTCGACCTTGGCGGTAATCTGCTCGATGACGGCCAGGTTGTCGCCGCGCCCCAGCGCCGCGTCGAGATCGATAACCGCCACCTCACCATACCGGGCAAAATCCTGCGCGAGGCCTACGGGATCATCCACCGTGACGACGCAATCGTCCGGATTGCCGCGGCGCAGTTGCACGGCTTTGCCACCCAAAAGGTCAATGCTGGGGATGATCACGGTGGTGCCTCGGTTCCGCGTCGCGCGGGGCGTGTACGATACCGGGGGAAGGGGGCGAGAGCAATCTGAAGCGAAGGGACGCGCGTACGTGTCGCGTACTGAAGGCCGAGCGGACCGAGCCGCGCACACCCGCTACGTTGGGGGCGAGCGTCGCTTCAGACGGATCCCCATGAACGGCTTTTCCACGAGGATGAAAAGTACCGCCGAGACAACCGTAACCGCTGCGACAATGACGCTGCCGCGCGTGAGCAAGTTCTCCAGGAAAGTGGGCGCGGTTGCACCTCCGAGCACCTTCAGCGTGGGGCCCAAGACGTACCAGTGATACAGGTACATGGTGTAGCACATGCCGCCGATGGCCGAAATCCAGCGGTTGCGTACCAGTGTTCGGAACACCCCGCCGCGCAAGGTGCCGACGCAAGCGAGCCAAATGATCGGGGCGACGACAAAGCGCGCGTGTTCCCGGTCGATGAGGATCGCTGCGGGCAGCGCAACCCAACTGAACAACGCCAGAGAATCAAACGCCGCGCGGCGGGTCGGCGAGTCCGTATCCAGCCGCCCCTTCCACTCGAGTAGGTAAACGTCGGCCAAGATGACGCCGACGGCGAAGTATTGGGCCTGATCGAGGACATCGAGGCCGTGCGGAAAATGCGCGCCGTAAAGCACGGCCTGGCGCCATGTGAGCAGCAAACAGAGCAGCATCAGCGCCACGCGCCGCGGCCAAGGGGCGCTTCCGCGGAAGAAAACCCACGCGATCAGCGGCATAAGAATGTAGAATTGAACTTCAATTTCCAGCGACCATGCGACGAAGTTGATCGTGCTGCCCGTGCCGTAGACGAAGTTGTGCAGGTAGACGGCGCTGAAACCCAAGTGCTGCCACGGTTGCTCAAGGCTTCGAAACTTGAGGGCAAACAAGATGATGAGGCTGAACAAGTACGGCGGTTCAAGGCGGGTCAACCGGCGCAAGAAGTAGTCGGAGAGGCGCACCGGACGTGCACCTCCGAGGCGCGCCTTCAAGAACGGCAACGCGAGGACGAAGCCGCTGATGGCAAAGAAGATTTGCACGCCGATATTGCCGGTCGCCAGCAACGCGCGCAGTTGCGCGGAGTCGGTCGGTGGCGTAGGCATACTGCTCGTCAGGTATCCCGACAAGTGGTGAAGCAGGACGGTCCCGATCGCGAGAAATCGCAGCCCGTCAATCTCAGGCATGTATTCGAGTGAGGTCGTCTGACGCTGCAGTCGCGCGTGCAGGCCGTCTAGCAGGCGGGCGACGCGCGCGCGCGGTGGTTGTTCGTCCGCAGTGGCCATCCAACTTCTCCGCGGCTTCGGGCCGGCAAGCCGCCGCCGAACACTTGGAGGCGGGGTACGGGCGGCGGGGCTCATGCTGGACGCCGCTTCCCCGCAGTCTTGCCGTGTCCGCGAGTCCCGTCAAGCCCTAAAACTACACGGTTTTTGAACACTTCAGACAGATCTCGCCACCCGGAGACAGCGTTCGCTCGTCTACACGCACGTCCGTGACCGGCCGGTTGTGGACGTGATCGGCCCGTGTACGGATTCACAATGACCGGTTGTGGACGTGATCGGCCCGTGTACGGATTCACAATGACCGGTTGTGGACGTGATCGGCCTGTGTACGGATTCACAATGGCCGGTTGTAGACGTGATCGGCCCGTGTACGGATTCACAATGGCCGGTTGTAGACGTGATCGGCCTGTGTACGGATTCACAATGACCGGTTGTAGACGTGATCGGCCTGTGTACGGATTCACAATGACCGGTTGTGGACGTCCGAGGCCCGTGTTCGACCGTGAACTGGGTTTGGCTGGAAGGGAAGCTGTATTTCCAGTTCGGGCGCTCTCGGTCGGCTGCTACTGCCTTGCGATTCCGCACAGCAACGCGGCTGCCGTAGCCAGTCTGTCGCGTTTCGCGCACACTTCCGACGCGCGTCGGCATCGAACACCTCGCGCACAGGAAAACGAGCATGGATCCTCACTTCTGGCACGACAAATGGGCGCAAAAGCAGATCGGCTTTCACCAAGCCGAAATTCACCGGCTGCTCGTCGCCGAGTGGCACCGCGTTGCCCAGGGCGACCTCGCCGGCGTCTTTGTCCCCCTGTGCGGCAAGTCCCACGACATGGGTTGGCTGAGTGAGCAGGGGCACCCGGTCGTCGGAGTGGAGCTGAGCCCGGTGGCCGTCGCGGAATTCTTCGCGGAAGCGACGTTGACGCCAGAGCGCACGCAGGTAGGCGCGTTGGAACGGTCGGAGGCGGGCGGGATCGCGCTTTTTGCCGGCGACTTCTTCGCGCTGCGGCCAAGTGACGTCGCGCCATGCCGCCTCATTTACGACCGCGCCGCAATGGTCGCGTTGCCTCCAGCGATGCGTCGCGATTACGTGGCGCATCTGCGTCGGCTGTTTCCGCACGGCGCGCGGATCTTGTTGGTGAGCTTTGATTACGCGCAGAGCGAGATGGACGGTCCGCCGTTTGCGGTCACGGAAGCTGAACTGCGCGGGGTGTACGGGACCGTGCACGAGCTCTCGCGGCAGGACGTGCTCGCAGAGAATCCGAGCATGCGCCAGCGCGGCGTAACGCGGCTGTTTGAAGTGGCTTATCTGATTGAACTACCTGGCCAGTAGGCCAAGGCGCGCCCGTGCCGCCTCATACTCGCGCTTCCACTGGCTGACCAACTCCGCCGTCGTCTGCACCGTGTGAATCGCGCCGATGCCTTGCCCGCAGCCCCAGATGTCCTTCCAAGCCTTGGCGTCGGCGCCAAAATTCATCTTGCTCGGATCCGATTCCGGCAAATTCAGCGGATCCAGGCCTGCTGCGCAAATGGAAGGCGCCAGATAATTGCCGTGCACGCCGGTAAACAGGTTGCTGTAGACGATGTCGTCCGAGTTGCAGTCCACAATCGCCTGCTTGTAGGCGTCACTGGCGCGTGCTTCTTCCGTGGCGATGAACGGCGAGCCGATGTAGGCAAAATCCGCGCCCATCGCTTGTGCGGCCAGAATGGCTCCGCCGTTGGCAATCGAGCCTGAGAGCGCGAGCGGCCCGTCAAACCACTGGCGAATTTCCTGAATCAGCGCAAACGGACTCTTCACGCCCGCGTGCCCGCCAGCGCCTGCAGCGACAGCGACGAGACCGTCCGCGCCTTTGGAAATCGCCTTGTGGGCGAACGCGTTGTTGATGACGTCGTGCATCACCACGCCGCCGTAGCTGTGCGCCGCCGCGTTCATGTCCTCGCGCGCACCCAGAGACGTGATGATAACTGGCACTTTGTGCTTCACGCACAGCGCCATGTCGTGATCCAACCGGTCGTTGCTTTTGTGCACAATTTGGTTGATGGCAAACGGCGCCGCGGGCGCGTCCGGATGGGCCGCATTGTACGCCGCGAGCGTCTCGGTGATTTCCGCCAGCCAGTCATCCAGAAGCGTCGCAGGACGTGCGTTCAGTGCGGGCATGGCGCCGATGACACCCGCTTTGCACTGTTCAATGACGAGCTTCGGGTTGCTGATGATGAAGAGCGGCGCGCCGATGACCGGAAACGGCCGGTTCGCCAGCGTAGGCGGGAGCGTGGACATGGAGACTCCGGTTGTCGCGAAGGGGAGATGCGCAGCCCCGACGACCGGAGCCGGATATCCAGTTCAATCTGCTGTCGTTAGGGCGCGACGCACTTGGTGGCGTTCGCCGTCACGCAGTCGTTGAACGACGTGAAGATCGACTGCGCGTTGCTCGACGCCGCGGCGGCGCAATCCTGTTGCCCGGCCTGGTCGGCGGCATTGAGCAGGCAGCCGTAGAACGCGAGGCAGTCGGTGTCATTCAGGCACGCGCTGTATTCCGTCTGGCAGTAGTTTTCCAAACCGCACGAGCTCTGGCACTGCGCTTTGGTGATGCCCGCCGATGCAGACTGGCTGCAGTCCACGCACATGCCAATGACGCACTCGATGTACGCGTAGTCCAAGGCGACGGCGGACGGACCGGCTTGCGCAGAGCACACGCGGTAGCAGTAGTCCTTCTGCGTCTCGCCGGAATTCTGCGGGATTGGCGAGCCACTCTGCGTCGGCATCTGGATCGGCGACGCGCCGCAGCCGGAGTTGCAGTTGGTCAGCTCGTTGCACGCGGCGTCGTTCGCGCAGTTGGTCCCCGGATCCGCGCAGTTCGCCTGTACGCAACCCTGCATGCACGCGGAATCGCTCAGCGTGCAGCCGCCCCAGGTCGCGACCGGCGGTCCGATGTCCTTGGGCACGTCCTTGGCGATGTCCTTGCCGACGTCTTTGCCGATGTCCTTGGCGATATCCGGCGTCATCACGGTGTCTTCCAGCACGGGCACGTCGTCCACGTTCTGCGCGTCGTTGCCGGTCTTCACGTCAGTCGGCTGGGTAGTCGCGTCAAACGCGAAGCCGTCGTCGCCGCTGACGGTGTCGCCGGTCGCGCTGCTGCTGCCGCACGCCGCGACGCCGGCCTTGACCGTGCACGTTTCGCCGCTGGCGCAGTCGTTGGTGACGAGCCACACGCCGGCCGTGCACTTCAACACGGCGGCTTTGCCGGCGTTGAGGCCGCACTGCGGGGCGGTGATCGACGCGCCGCACGCGGTGCCGGAGATGTACGTGAGTGCACCGCTGCCGCCGCCGCCGGAGCTGGCAGAACAAGCAGAGACAAGGACGGCGGAAAGAATCAAGGCGACGCGAAGCATGGGAATTCTCCAAATGGTGCGGCAAAACGCGCGCTGTGGCGCATTCCGTGGCGCGCAGTCTGCACCTCCAGCCCCTGTGCGTCAAGACGAATTCACTGGCGATGTGCCCGATTTTGCGCGTGAAAGTAGACGCAGTGATGCCTTGCGCCTGCGCGCGAGACTGGCCTCGTGTGCATTTCTGCTCACAACCTCGCGCAATTGCGGTTTTGCCTTTCCATGCGTGGGCAAATTGCGTACGTTCACGTCAATTCGAGAGGACGCGATGAAACGTTACCGACTTCATGACCTGCTGCGTGCTGGCGCCTTGGCGTGGGTGACCGGCGGCTGTGCGCAGACGGCGACGGCCATTGCGACGGGCGGACAGAACGTGGGCGCGGATGCGACGCTGGACGCGCAGATTGAACAGGACACGGACTTTGACACGCTGAAAGCGCCGCCTGACGTTGCGCCGTTTGTGTTTGCCTGCGCGGATTCCACGCCGGTGCTGATGCAAGGGCAGGCGACTGGATTTGCAACGTGCGCCAACGGACTTGTGCACCGCACGGACGTCCACGAGTGCCCGACTTACCAGCCGGATCCGGCGAAGCTGTGCACCGTCAAAGGCACCTGCGAGAAGGACGCGGACTGCGCCGGCATGAAGAACGGTCACTGCGACCCTGTGCTGGACGAACCGTGCGCGTGCCAATCCTCGTGCAAGAACGACGCCGACTGCGCGCCAGGCGAGATTTGCCAGTGCGGACCGAAATTTGGCCGTTGCGCGAAGGCCGATTGTGCGCTCGACAGCGATTGCCCCACGGGCATGGTCTGCGGCTTCTTCGTCGATTCTCCTGGCTGTGACTTCCCCGCTTTCGGCTGCCAGACGCCCGGCGACACGTGCGCAACGGCGGCGGACTGTGGAGCGAAAGAAGAATGCACGTGGGACAAGAAGCACGGCCATCGCTTTTGCGAAACGGACATCTGCGCGGCGGGGCGACCTTTTGCGGTGGACGGTGACTGGCGCACGGCGGACTTGACCACGCGCGGCGATTGGATCCAGCCGACCCTCTCGGAGACGGCGCGCGGGCTGGGCGACGAGACGCGTCACCTGCTGGCGCAGTACTGGCTGGACGCGGCGCGCATGGAGCACGCGTCGGTGGCGAGTTTTGCGCGGTTGACGCTGGAGCTGATGGCCGTGGGCGCGCCGCCGGACTTGCTCACGCGCGCCCAGCAGGCGGGGCTCGATGAAGTACGCCACGCGCAGGCGTGCTTCGGGCTTGCGGCGCTCTTTGGCGCGCCGGAGTTCGGGCCGGGACACTTAGCGATTGACGCGTCGCTGCGGCAGCCGGATCTGGTGGCTATCGCGGCGGCGGCGGCGCGAGAAGGTTGCATCTGGGAGACTGTTGCGGCGTTGGAGGCGCGCGTGGCCGCGTCGACGTGCCTGATTCCCGCCGTGCGCGACGTGCTGGAGATTATCGCCGACGACGAGGCGGACCACGCGGATCTGGCGTGGGAGATCGTGCGCTGGGCGATGCAAACAGGCGGCGGTCCCGTGCGTGCGGCGGTGGAAGTGGCGCTGGCAGAGGGGATTGCCGACGTGGCGCTGCGGCCTTGCGGCAAGGACATGCCCGAAGGGCTGGGCGTGCTGGGCGGCCAGAACCGCGGCAAGCTGCGGGCGCACGCGGTGGCGACGGTGATTCAGCCGGCGCGGCGGCGGCTGTTGCGTGACAGTTGACGTCAGGTGAGGCGAACCGGAATTCCCCGCGCCGCCATCGCCGACTTGACCTGACCAATCGTGAATTTGCCGAAGTGAAAGACGCTGGCGGCCAGGACCGCGTCGACCTCGCCGTCGAGGACCGCGTTGGCGAAGTCGTCGATTTTGCCCGCGCCGCCCGACGCAATCAGCGGCACGCGCACGCTGCGCGCAATCAGCCGGTTCAGTTCGTTGCCAAAGCCGCGTTCGGTGCCGTCGGCGTCCATGTCGTTGATGAGCAGTTCTCCCGCGCCCAAGGACGCGACCGTCTTGGCGAATTCAAGCGCGTCGATGCCCGTGGGCGTGCGTCCGCCGTGACTCGTCAATTCGTAGCGCCCGTCGATGCGGCGGACGTCCAAGGACACGACGATGCACTGGTTGCCGAACTCGTTGGCGGCTTGCGCGACCAATTGCGGGTTGTTCGTCGCCGCCGTGCCGA
>CAITYF010000067.1 GCA_903896545.1 uncultured Myxococcales bacterium
CGCATTGGCGGACTCGCCGGACGGCGACTCGCTGCGCTTGTCGCCTGGAACCATCTCTTCGCTTCGCTCAGACACGGTACACCTCGAGGCCCTACGCTAAACTATCTGAATTTCTGTGTCTCAGATCATGTTGGCAGAGAGGGATCCGGCGGGCCGGGTGACTTGCATTCCACGCCGCGACGCACTGCGCCTTGTGCACGCGGTACAGCCGCATCGCCTTCGCCGCGTCGGGCGGCTGCGGGTCCAACCACCTGTCGGTCAGGAGGTCGATGCGCGCTTCATGGGTCCGCGCGAACTTCCCGTGGATGTGCGGCGGCTCCGTCGCGCGCTCGTTTGTTCGACAGATGAACCAGAACTGACCAATCTCCAAGATGGTGCCCATCCTGTCTCCGGGAATTGTAGCAAAGATGCGACATAGCGGTAGCGGTTTGTGCCGCGATGTGGTTGGTGCGCGTTGGCGCTACCGCGACCGTCAGGAGGTGTTCGTTCGGCGACGGTTTTGCCGCGAATGAGGCGGAAAATAGTTGGCGCGACGCTGGCGAGGAGGGATGGACGTGACGTGCGGGTGCGTGTCTTTTTCAGCGATGCTCCGCGCAGCTCGCCGCTCGTGTACGGGACGGCGCGGTGTGGGGCCGCTGCGCTCTTGGGCGGAGGGAAGGCCCGGCGGAAGGCTGCAAGACCACAAGATTTTGGCGATTGACGCGGTGGTCGAACGCGGGGAGACTGCAGCGATGCGAGGAGGGCCCGCGATGACTGTGCACAGCAACGAGGAGCAATCGGGAACTTCCTCCCGCACCATCGGCTCGTCGTCAAACGCGACGCGTCACGGGCCAGGCGAATGGCCCGCCCAAACGCGGGTTCTGGGTTTGTCGGAACGGAACCTGTCAACAAGTTTGAGACACATCGCCGTCCGAGTTTAGCTCGGATCAGCGACCACCCGCACGACCATCGGCGGGTTGATCCACGCGGCATCCGGCGTCGCTCTGACGACCGGCCTGCCATGGACGAACCGTTCAGGGTTCTGTCCGTAAGCGCCTAACATGACGCCATTTCTGGCGATGAGCACCGCGTCGCCGAGGCCGCGGTGATGGTCCGCTGGCGTCAGCATCGCGATGCCGGAGTGATGGTGGTCGTAGTTGTACCAGTCAAAGAACACGCGGCAGAAGGCGCGCGCGTCGACGAGACTGCCAAACCGCGCCGGGAAATTCGGCCTGTATTTCATGGTCTTGAAATGACTCTCCGAGTACGGATTGTCGTTCGAGACGTGCGGCCGGCTGTGCGACTTCGTCACGCCTAGGTTTGCGAGCAGCGCCGCGACGTGCAGCGAAGTCATCGACGTGCCGCGGTCGGCGTGAATGCTCAGCTGGTCGGGCTTAATCCCTTGTCGTTCGCAGGTTTCAGCGATGAGCTGGCCGGCAAGTTCGTCCTTCTCGCAGTCGGCGAGCATCCAGCCCACGACCATGCGGCTAAAGATGTCGAGCATCACATAGAGCTGAAAATACTGGTACTTGACCGGACCTTTGAGCTTGGTGATGTCCCACGTCCAGACTTCGTTCGGCCGCGTCGCCAGCAGCTCAGGGCGCTGATAGGTCGGATGGCGCAGAAACCGCCTGCGTTCGCGCACTTGGTCGTGGGCCTTGAGGATGCGGTACATCGTGCGCTCGGAGCACAGATAGCGCCCTTCATCGAGCAGCGTCGTCACGATTTCCGCCGGCGCCTGATCCGCAAACCGCTGACTGTTCACGGTTTCCAGCACGGTCTCGCGCTCGGTTTCCGACAGCGAGCGCCGCGGCGACGCGCGCCGTTTCTTCGGGCCGTACGCGACCGGCACGGGGCGCTCGTGGCGGTACCAGGAGGCCCGCGGCACGCCAAACGCGCGACACGCGTCCGCAGCTGAGCCGGGCGGCATCGATTCGCTCACGGCCTGCATCAGTCGTCCTCGTCGTCGAACTTCGCCAAGGTGATCCCCAGGAGCGAAGCCACTTTTTTTTGAATGTCGATGACCAGTTCAGAGCGCGCCAGTTGCCGCTTGAGCATCATGTTTTCACGACGCAGCGCCTTCATCTCCGCCGCATTCGGGTCGACAGGCTTCGCGACCGGCCCGCGCTTGACCGGCGGCTTGCCCGATGCTACCGCGCGCCGCCACTCGCTGAGCTGCTGGTCGTAGAGACCTTCCTCGCGCAGCATGGCGCTGATGAGGCCCGTGCCGGCCAAAGCCTCGGCTTTTCGTACGATTTGCAGCTTGTACTCGTTCGTGTAGGTCCGGCGGATGGCCTTGGGCACGACCTCGTGGTCTCTCGTTTTCGCCGCGTGGCCGGAAACGCGGCCGGGCTCAAAACCCTTGTCCGCCAAGGCTACCAAGGGTTTTGAGCCCGCATTGGCGGACTCGCCGGACGGCGACTCGCTGCGCTTGTCGCCTGGAACCATCTCTTCGCTTCGCTCAGACACGGTACACCTCGAGGCCCTACGCTAAACTATCTGAATTTCTGTGTCTCAGATCATGTTGGCAGAGAG
>CAITYF010000068.1 GCA_903896545.1 uncultured Myxococcales bacterium
ATCGTCGGCATCGAGCTCGTCGACCACGTGGTCGTCGGTGCCCGAGGCGGCGGCTACTGCTCGCTCTTCGACCTCGGCGTCCTCGAGGTCATGAACGACAACCCGAAGAGGAACGGGACGCAGAAGGGAGCACGCGCATGAAGAAGGAGATCCTCACGAGGCCGTTCCCGCCCGAGCTGGTCAAGCAGCGGCCGGGGCAGCACGGCAAGACGCTGAGCTACATCGAGACGCACGCCGTCATCACGCGCCTCAACGAGGGCTGCGACGCGTGGTCGTTCGAGGTCAACCGCCACGAGATCCACGAGGCCGAGGTCGTCGTGCTCGGCAAGCTCACCGCCGACGGCGTCGTGAAGATGGCCTTCGGCGGGGCGGGCATCACCCGCGGCCAGGACGGCGAGCCCGTGTCGCTCGCGGATGACCTCAAGGCTGCGAGCTCGGACGCGTTGAAGAAGACGGCGTCGCTGCTCGGGGTCGGGCTCGAGCTCTACGGTGGGGGCAATGGGCACGGGGAGAAGAACGGCAACGGCAACGGGCACGCGGCCGGCAACGGAGGCGGGCTCGTCGGCGGGGCGGACCGGCTCACCGCCAAACAGCTCGCGGCGATCCACGGGGCGGCGCGGCGGGCGAACGTCACGCGGGAGAACCTCATGCTGCTCGTGAAGAACCACGGGAAGGGGCAGCTCGAGGCGCTCTCCAAGAGGGAGGCGAGCGCGATCATCTCGGAGCTCTCCGGGATGCAGGGCGCACGCGTAGCAGAGACGGACGTTCGCGCTTCCGGCGGGAGATGGGCCAGTGGGCTCGTCTTTCGCTAGCTCCCAGGTCTAAGATCCATTCCGTGGCGCCGCGTTCTTGCTACCCGGAGAAACGATCCACGACCGCGCGGTTCTTCGGGAAAGTGGTCCAGAGAGTAAGGATGACGAAGCGCCACCGAGGCGCAGCTTCTCCTGTTCGCACCCACCGCAGTCGCCTAGCATGGCTCGTCGTGCACGCCGGTACCAAGTTGGTGAAACAGTATTGCATCGAGGCGAGCCCATGCCCGCGCGGCAGGCCCGGCCGCAGGCACCGCCACGTGACGTGCGACCCGAGCGATCTCAACGGCTTGAAAAGGCAGTCCGGCCGGAGCGCGCCCTCGGTTCGTCCGCGCCGTTCGGCTCCGCCCCGGGAGAGGAACTGATGTCCGGGCGAACGACGGTGGTGCCGTTTCGCGGAACGGATCGGCGGGAAGAGGAGTTCCAGAGCTCCGCGCGCCCGTTGTCGAGCCCCGCAGCCGCACAGAGTGCGCTTGTGTCAGAAGCGAGCGAGTCCTTCGTCTGGTTCCGAACCGTGAACGACGTCCTTCCAGACGGCCATGTCCCTCGAAGTGTGCCCGCGAGCATGCCGGCTCGAGAAGCAATCACGCTGATGGAATCGGGGGGCTATTCACAGCTTCCGGTTTGCGAAGGAAAGCGCGTTCTGGGGGTATTTTCGCACCGTGGGTTCGCTCGCACGGTCGCCCGTGGGCTCGGCAAGTGCGTCGACCCGGCAGCGTTGCCGGTCGAGGAGTTCATCGACGAGCCGCCGACGTTCGCTCCGCTCAGGGAGGAATACGCAAACCTCCTCGACGCGCTCGACAAGTGCGGGTCGGTGGTCATCAGTGGACCAGACGACTTCGCCGGCATCCTAACCCCGATGGACGTGATTCGATACCAAGAGCGGGTCACCGGAGAGTTCCTCGACCTCCAACAGGTTGAGCACGCGGTTCGGTGGCTCATTCGGAGGTCGGTACCTGACGATCTCGACCTGCAGGCCGTAATCGACACTGGCCTTAGCGAAAAGTACGTGGACAAGGCGCGTCCGCGGAATTTGGAGGACATGTCGTTTGACGACTACGTCTGCATCGTTCGCGACGGGCGCACATACGACCGATTTTCACACGCATTTGGTGAGAATAGGTGTCTCGCTGCGTACAAGCTTGAGCAGGCGCGAGACATCCGGAACATCGTGTTCCACTTCCGCCGTCCTTTGGACGATCCCGAGCGTCTCACCCTGCGCCAACTGCGGATCTGGTTGCTGCGGTGCAGGCACAAGGTTGACGCTCGCAAGGAGGCAGCGCGATGAGTGGCGGCACCTCGGTGTCAGCACCCGTACTCATGCCGTACCAGCTGGCGTTCGTTGAGGGCTTCCTCGCGTCCTGGCGGCCCGGCAGTCGGCACGTGCTGGTCGGGCCCGTCGGATCAGGCGTGTCGTTTGCGGTGGCAGCGACGTTGTCGTCGGTCTGCCGCGAACGTGCTGACTTGCGCGTACTCGTGCTATCCCCGGCGCCGATGGTCGGCGCATGGGTGGCGCGACTCCGTCGCATGGATTGCAGTGTTTCCGCTGTCGATGGGCGTGCATGGCGTGGACTTCGGGAAGCGCTGGCGAGCACTGGTGGGCGACTTTCCGCCGGCGTCCGTGTCATGAGCGCCGACCTAGCCAAACGCGATGACCTTCGGCGCTCGCTGGTCGAAACCGCTTGGGATTTGGTCGTGGTCGATGAGGCGCACCAGCTGGTCGGGCAACGACTTGCGTTGGTTGCCGCGCTCGCCGAGCAGCCGACGGTGGCGTTGTTGCTCGCTACGCATCGGGGCCTGTGCTCAGACGTTACGGTCGCTGTGGGGGCAGAGGTCGTGGACTGGTCCTCTGGATTCACCTCGCACATGGCATCAATGTCGGTCCTGCGCGAGTCCCGAAACGTCGTAAGCAGGACCTACCTCCTGTCGTGCGCGGAAATCGCGCTACTCGACGCCGTGCGTGCTGTTGCGGCTACTGCGCGTGATGCACAAGCCGACATGCTCGCTCGAGCGGTGACGTCGAGCGCCGCGGCTGTAGAGAGTGAGCTCTATTCGCTATTGGATGGGTCCCCGGCGGCTGGGGACAATGAACGCGTGCTTGTTTTCGAGGCCCTTGCTCGTCTCGATGCGGTCGCTGTGGATTCCAAAATTGCCGCCTGCGTCGCTCTCGTTTGCGAGCTCGTGGTGGAGCACCGTGCCGTCGCCGTATACTGCGAGCACCGCGCAACGGTCGCGCTTCTTGCGGCGGCGCTCTCGGAAACGGGCACACGGGTCGAGCGGCTCGGTTCGGTCCGTGAGAATGAGAAATCTAGTGTCGTGCGAAGCTTCGAGGAACACCATGGCGTTCTGGTCGCGCTCACGGCGGCAGCCTACGGGGTGCTGCTGCGATCCGTAGATGCGGTGGTGCACTACGACATCCCGTCATCCCCGGAAGCTGCGGCGAAGCGCCGGAGCACGTACCAAGCCGTCGGTGCGGCCGGACCACTGACCGAGTGTGGACTGACGGAGGCGACTGGGGCGTTTCCGTGGGAACGCTGGCTGGTTGAGTCGTTGGCCCGTACCGCGGCGCCGCCGCCACCTGAGCAAGAGGAGGTCGTGGGGCCCCTGCGTCCGCGGGACGTGTTGCGGAAGTATGGTGCGACATCCTCGCTCACGGCACGGATCTCCGACGCGACGGCGATGCCGTCGAGATGCATCCCCGTTGTGGTCGTCCTCGACACAAGCGGAGGGTGCAGATCCACCACGGACGCCAATTGATCGTGTGATTGGAAGACGAGCGTCGCGCCGCTTTCCGCTTGATGAGAGTGCCACCGCTGCTGCACACGGGTGACATG
>CAITYF010000069.1 GCA_903896545.1 uncultured Myxococcales bacterium
CCTTTTCGCCACATTTTCAGGAGCTTTTCCACCATGAACATCAAAATCCTCCGCCTCGGCCATTCCGCCCGCCACCACGAAGCCGCTGCCGGCGCCACCGTCGGTGAAGTCCTCGACGCCGTCGATCTCCCCGCCGCGGGCCACGCCATCTCGGTCAACGGCCTCGGCGCCAGCACCACCACCGGCCTGTCCGACGGCGACGTCGTCACGCTCGTCCCCAAGGTCGAAGGCGGCAGCAAGTAATCGTTCCACAACACAATCTGCCCGTCGGCCCGCTTCCGCTGCGCGCGGTCGCGGTGCCGGCTGGCGTGGAGGCCCACATGCACTCTTGTCACCCAACCCTCGCGACGTACCTGCACGACCTGGAGACGCGCCACGCGCTGCCGATCCGCTACCAGCGCTGGTCCGCGCGCTACTCAGACCCCGCGCCGTTTCGGCGTGAAATCGAGCTCCTGGGCCCGATCGCGGGCACCGCGACCGAGTGCCGCTTTCCCTACCGGGACGGCGTCGCGGTCGTCGATCTCGTGAACGGCCGTCCCCACACGGGCGAGCCGGTGGAAATCACGGCAGGCGACGAGACGTTTGTCGTCGCGTCCGTGGAAGGTCGGCGGATCCGCCTCGCCTTTGATCTCGAGCGGCTGTTTGAGCAGCCCGAAGACATCCAGCCCGGTCGCGTGCTGGAAACGGTTCTGGGCGCGGCCGTGCCGTTGGCGGCTCAGTACGTCCAGGACTACGACTGGCAACGCGAGCGTACGGAGTTTTCCACGTGGATGGTGTCGTCGGTCGACGGCATGGTCCGCAACTGGAAAAACGCCATCCGCGACAACGAGTACGAGGCCAGCCGCATCACCAGCCAGCTCTCCGGCCTGGTGCGCAAGAACGGCGAGCTGCGCGAGCAGATTGTCGCGTTGGAAGCGACGACGCGCCCGGCGCAGGAACTGCGCGCGACAGAGGAGTTCGCCGCGCTGGTCAAGATGATGCCGTCGCCGGTGGTGTCGGTGGAAGTTGACTACGGCAAGCTAAGCATCGTGCTGGAACCGCTCACGTTGGAGCACGACAGCACCGACTACCACATGGGCAGCTACACGCTGACCGTGACGGCGGACAAGGTGCACATCTGGAGCGACGGCGGCTTCAGCTACCCGCATCCGCACGTCAGCAGCGACGGCGTGCCGTGCTGGGGCAACCTCGGTCCCGGCATCGGCAAGCTGCTGGGCGAAGGCCAGTACGCGGCGCTCGTCGCCGTCATCTGGGAGTTCCTGCACTCGTACAACGAGCGGGACGCGTACCGGCACATCGAGACCTGGGACCCCGACTACAACAGCGACGACGAGTAACGTCAGCGCAGCAGCATCAGCGGCCTCGGTCCCTTTCCACGGTGGAAAGGGGCCGGGGCTTCTGCATTTTTGGAGACGAGCATGAAAGTGAAACAGAACCTCCGCGTGCGCATCGACGCGGACGCGATGGAGCGCATCTGGCACTGGACCGACTTGGCCGCCGGCGAGTTCTCGTGCCTCGCCACCGTGACGGACGACGTCGTGGTGGGCGGCGTGCAGCTGTTTGACCAGGTGTGCACATCGGCCAGCACGGAGCTCGACCAGGACGCGCTCGCCAAGTTCCTGGTGACGCATCAGCAGCCCGAGCGGGTGCGCGCGTGGATTCACAGCCACGGCAAGCTGGGCGTCTTCTGGTCGCAGCAGGACGAGGCGTGCATCGAGGGGCTGGCCAACGACATCTGCCTCGTCAGCATCGTGGTGAACAAGAAGCGCGAGTGGAAAGCGCGGATCGACATCTGGCAGCCGTTTCGGCTGACGTTTGACGACCTGCCGCTGGAGATCCGCCTGCCCGACCAGCAGCTGCGCGGCGAGTGCGAGAAGTTGTTCAACGCGCACGTCGTCGAGATGGCGCCGGTGCTGATGCCGGATTGGCGCGGGAATCGTCCGCAGGGACAGAAACAGCAGCCGCGGCCGAGCTGGATGGACCAGAACGGTTGGCCGGACGTTGACGACGACCTTGCAGACTGGAGGTAACGATGAATTTTCACCGACAACAAGACGTGCTGGACACGCCGCGGCTCGCGCGGACGCCCATCACGGTCATCGGCGCGGGCGCGGTGGGCAGTTTCACCACGCTGGCGTTGGCCAAGTGCGGGGCGACCGACATCACGGTTTGGGATGACGACAGCGTGGAGAGCCACAACCTGCCCAACCAATGGTACCGGCTGAGCGACTTGGGCCGCCCGAAGGTGAACGCGCTGGCGCTGCTGGTGCGGGAAATGACGGGCGTGGAGCTCAAGACCGTGCAGGAACGCTTCCAGGGCGACGGCGCGACTGAAGTGACGATTTGCTGCGTCGACACGATGGACGTGCGGATGGCGCTGTGGCGGCAGCTGCAGCCTCGGCCGGAGCTGTACATCGACGCGCGGATGGGCGCTGAAGTCGGCAAGGTATTCTGCGTGGGCCAGTTTGGCAGCTGGTACGACGAGCATCTCTATCCCAGCAGCGAAGCCTTCCGCGCGCCGTGCACGGCAAAGGCGACGATGTACTGCGCGAGCGGTCTGTCGGCGTTCATCGCGGCGCGAGTCGCCAACTACGTCAGCGGCCGTGAAGTGAAGCCGGAACTGACGGTGGATTTCCGCAACGGCCTCATTCTGGAGGCCACGTGAGCAACTACGTCAAGGCGCTGTGGCGCAACCGCGCGTTCAGGCAGGCCGTGCTCGTCACGGTGCTGCAGGTGCTGGCGGCGATGCTGCGGTCGCACGATGAAGAATCGTAACTGCGTCGTGGTCGACGGAAGGTCCGTCGTCCGCGTCGCCATTTTGGAGAGAAAACCGATGCATTGGTGGCTTGATGCCGCGTACTGCGTGGCGCGGGTGCTGGACACGATGGTCGCGATTGTCGCGGGCGTGTTGGGAATCCGCGTGCCGTGGCAGGCGGCGTAGACAGGCGACGCCCCGGTCAGCGCGTGCTGGCCGGCGGCGTCGTCGTCGTATTACCCAAAATATAGAGAGGCACGATGAAGCCTTTGGCGAAAACCCACGGCGACGTGCTGGCCGCGTTGACCGCTGGTCTGAACATCGGCGACGCCCGCAAGGTCGACAACGGCAGCTACATGGCGGTGCACGTCGACCGGCTGAGCGAGCGCACCTACAGCGTCGCGCACTACTTTCAGCAGAACGGCGATGCGGTGTGCGATCCCGACGGCGTGTTCCTCAAGACCGCGGCGGGCTGGCTGCCGGTGACGCTGCAGCTGACGACGGGCCACTACACGGTCGCGCTGGAATTGGACGGCGACGACAAGCCGACCGGCTGGCGGCCGCGGCAGTACCGCGAGCTCGCGGCGTTTGCGGCGATGTGGCTGCGCAACGTTCGCGATCAACAAGGTGGGCTGACCGCGATTGTCGCGGCGGCGAAACGGGCGGCGTAGCTGCTCAAAGCAAGGAGAAGTCATGGACCAAAACCAACTGCGGGCGCTGGCGCGTCCGTTCACCGACATCAAGACGCGGCCGGGCCGCAACGGGCAGTCCATCAGTTACATCGAGGGCCACGCGGTCGTGCAGCGGCTGAACGAGGCGCTGGGCGGCGACTGGTCGTTCCGCGTGCTGGAGAAGGAAGTGCTGGACGGCGAGGTCATCGTGCTGGGCGAGCTGCGCGCGGGCGAGGTGGTGAAGCAGGCGTTTGGCGGGTCCGACGTGACGAAGACGCGCGATGGCAAGCTGGTCAGCTTGGCCGATGACCTGAAGTCGGCGGCGACGGACGCGCTCAAGAAGGCGGCGACGCTGATGGGCGTGGCGCTGCAGCTGTACGGCGCGGAAGAACCGCCGGTGGCGCCGACCAAGCCGCGGCTGGTGGAGACGCCACCGCATGACGAGCCGGACGTGCCGGAAGGCAATCGGCTGACGCGCAAACAGGCCGACTTCATCGCGCGGTTGGCGCGGGAGCACGGCATGGCCAAGGGCGAGGTGGACGCGCTGGCACGTGAGCGGCACGGCAAATCGGCGAACTTCCTGACGGTGAAGGAAGCGAGCCTGTTCATCCAGCAGCTGCAGGAAGCGGCGTAGGAGGTGCGCATGGATTTCTTGAAGCCGGCGCCAAGGGCGCAGTTGCATTGCAGTGTTTCCCAGGTGCGTGCGTACCTGTCCTGCCCCCGCCGCTTTGAGATGCGTTACCTGCTGGGCGCTGAACCGGAGCATCGCTCGGCCAATCTGGTGCTCGGAAGTACCGTGCACGAGGCGCTGGCGTCGTATTACGCAAAATATCAGCGCGGCATCGAGCCGGTAGCGGACGGCGTCATGGCGGCGTTCAGCGACGCGTTTGACCAGGAGGTGGTGAAAGAGCCGGCCGTGCTGCTGGACGACGGCGAGACGCTGGGCCAGCTGAAGGACAGCGGCGTCGCGCTCGTGCGGGCGTTTCTCGACAACGTGGTGCCGCCGGAGCGGGTGTTGGCGGTGGAAAGCGCTTTCGCGTGCGACGTGGTCGATCCCCTCACGGGCGAGGTGATGGAAGAGCAGCTCATCGGCTACTTGGACGCGGTCGTGGAGGACGCCGGGCGGCTGGTCGTATTGGAGCACAAGACGGCGGCGCGGGCTTGGTCGGCGGATCAGCTGGAACACGACCTGCAGGTCAGTCTGTACCAGGCCGCGACGGGCGCGGACGCGGTGCGGCTGCAGGTTCTGACGAAGACCAAGCTGCCCAAGCTGCTGGTGCACGAGCTGGTGCGTGACCCTCGCCAGCAGGTGGAAGCGGTCGAGGTGGTCTGCCAGGTGCTCAAGGCGATTCGCGCGGCGGCGTTTTGGCGGCAGCGTGGCTGGGCATGCCGGGCGTGTGAATTCCGGGCGCGGTGTGCAGCGTGATTGGACCGGCGGGTTGTGGGCGCGCCACAGCTCGCCGGTCACAGCACCACGATCACAGCACCACCTTGACGGCATCGCCCGCCGTCTTACCTTGCCGCGGCCATGACCTGACGACCACCACGTGCAAGCCGGATTCCACCGCAAGCGACAACCGCCTGCGGCGCGGCACTCCTGTGCCCGGAATCTGACCAACCGCGTGGAGAAGTGTCTGGCGTCCCGCCACATCGTTGACCCGTTTCCCGTGCGCCGTCCTCGTGACGCGCACACGTGCGCTGCCTTTGCGGTGGCGCGCCCGGCTCTTTGACATCGCGTTCGTTTGTTCTTCGCGACTGCCGCCTTGTGCGCAGCGCCGACTCCTTCTCCACGCACTTTGCCGCCACGCGCGGCTCAAGGAGTTCCCCATGTTCAAGACCAGAAAGCTGCCCAAGCACGTCGTTTCCCGCGTGACCCACAAGACCTGCCCCCACTGCGGCGTGCCCGCCTGGTACTCGGGCTTCCAGCAAGACGAAGACGCCTGGGGCTGGGACGCCTACTTCTGCAAGGTCTGCGACGTCTGGCTGGAGCGCTGCTGCAGCCAGAACGCGTGCGAACTGTGCTGCGGCCGGCCGGCGCGGCCAAGCGGTGTCACGTTGCCGGAAACCGCCTGGTGAATGCGCCCTGCGTGTTGGCTAAACAGGAGCGGGGCGGACGATCGCCGCACGCCCCGCTCCTTGTTACCCGTGACCGCCCGCCTCGTGCCGCGCCACCCACTCCGGCCACGTCACCAGCTCGCCGTCGATGTACGTCCTGACCTGATCGATGTACTCGGGCAGGCCCATCCGGTCGCGGTCGGCGTACACGAGCGGAAACAGCGACGCCATCTCGATCAGCTGCTCCTGACAGGTCTGGCAGCGGCCGTACGACGTCGGCGCGATGGACGATCCCGTCGGCGGATCCGGCGCGTACACCAACCCGCAGGCACCGCACAGGGACAGCGTCTGCAGCGTGTGGCCGCAGCGCCAGATGTTGGCTTTCTGGGTGAGACCCAGCACCGCCTCGCAGGTGTGCGCCAGGTCGATGCCGTACGCGCGGATTGCGGGCTCGTGCGCGAGCGCCTCGCCGGTCTTCAGGAACAGCGTCGCGCTGGACACCAGCTTGCGTGCGTCGATGTCTGAGCCCAGGAGCGTCGTCAGCGGGACCTGCGCGTCCAGCTGCTCACGGACAAGCTTGAACGCTTGCAGCAGCCGCGGTCCCAGCGTCGGGTCGCGGGCATACGCGCGGGCGTCGTCAAAGTCGGCGATGGCGAAGCGCTCGGCGACCTCGGAGCGACCGAGGCCGGCGAGCTGCGGGAAGATGTACCAGATCCAGTGGCCGGTCTTTTGGCCGGCGCGGAGTTCGGTCAGCGCGGTGTCAAAGCCGGCGGTCGGGTTGGTCTGGGCGGCGAGGAAGTGGGAGAAGTCGGTCATTGCGGGCTCCTTTGGGCGTTGGCGCCCCCGTCTGTTCCCTTATCCCCAGAACGAGCACAGCAATTGCGGTGCGCGCGTCAGATGTTCTTCGACAGGATCTTGTTGACCTCGCCGAGTACCTTCACCGCACCCGCCGCGACCTGCGCGTTTTCGACGACCTTGACGGTGCCGGTGAATACTTTGCCGACGGCGTGGATGGGGTCGAGCGTCTTGCTGCTGAAGTCGCCGCGTACCCAGCCGCGGAGCTTTTCTTCGAGGGTCTTTTCGCGCTTGAGCGGGTCGAGGATGGACATGGTGGGCTCCTTGGTGGTTGCGATGCGGATGCAGGTTAGGGGGATGGCGGCGAAAGGCCAGCGGTGATTTGGTGGGATCCGACAGAGGGTGTCGCGTGCCGCCGCGTACTCGGCGGGCTTGTGGTCCTGCGTAAGGTCGCCAGCCACGTCCAACAGGCGGTCCGTGTCCGTCAGGAGAGCGTGGCGGAAGCGGGCGATGACGTCCAGGTCGTTGGCGCCGAAGTAGAGGTCTGAGGCTGCAGGCATGGTGTCGGTCTCGCGCGCTCGGCGGTAGCGGAGGTTCGCGGGCTCAGTTCTTCAAGAGCACCACCGCAGCAATGATCCCCGCAAAGTTGGTCAAGCCCACAATCACGGCCACCCACAACAGCATCGGGCGCATTTCTTTGCGTATCGCGCTCGCCGCTTGCTCGACGTCCGTCACCGCGCCAGAGCGCTGCGTGCTGATCGCCTTGGAAATCTGGTCGACCAACTCCTTCGCGTCCTTGGACACGCGGTCCAGGCTGTTGTTCACCAACTTCTCTGCTTCCTTGCGCGTGTTTTGGACGGCAACTTCGATCTCGCGGTCAACGAACGTGCCAGCGTGCTGGCGCAGGGTCGTGATCGTGTGGTCGATGATCTCCGACTGCAGCGCGCGGCGATGTTTCGTCAGGAGGACATCCAGATCGGCCTGCACCTTGGTCACCGTCGCATCAACCAGCGACTGCACGTCCGGCGCGCCGAGCAGTCGCTTCGCGCGCACTTCCACAGTGTCGGTCGTCTCCGTGACCAGCGTCCGGACGTCCGCCGCACCAAGAATGTGCGGTAAGCGCTTCTCGAGGAGTTTCAGGGTTTCCATTCCCGCTGTGTCGCCAATTCCCATCAGATTACCTCTTGAGTTCAGATTGTTTCATACGCCAATCGCACGGTCTCCGCCCCGTACTGCCGCTCCAGCCGCAGCACCGTGAAGTGCCCGTGCGCCATGTTCTGAAAGTGGTCCATGAAGAGGGTGTTGATGAGCGCGCCACCCGCTGCGCCGATGATGGGAACAGCCTGTGCGGCCGCCTTCTCGGACACTGTGATGCCAAAGCGCGATGCGATGGTCGCGATCAGGCGGGCGATGGCCGGCGCCCCCGCCTCAGCGACACCTTTTTCGGCTATGAATTCGGCAGCTTCCGTTACGGAGCGGGCCAACAGCGTCCGCGTGGCGAAGTAGGCAGAGTTGGTCGCGTCGTCGTCTGGCGAACGTCCGCCCATCGCAAAGACCTCCATGCAGGCCAGCCCAGTAGCGACGTCCTGCACGTCGGAGCCTTCGCTCCGCGCGATGTCGGCGATGGAGCGCAGCATAATTGTCGTGCTCACAGGCAGTTCAATCGGCAGAGCGGCGAGACCGGCTGCACCGCCGATGGCCCCCGAGACGCCAACGGCCAGCATATGCCAGCGGTCGTTGGGCGGCTCCACCTTGCCGTCGGTCATCGTGCGAACGGCCACGGACAGCGCCTTCTTCAGTGCGGATTCTGTCGCGAGCGTAACCTTCTCCCGCCAGTTGTCCGGCAGGGCTTCGAAGCCTTTCTCGATCGGCGCGCCGAGTAGGTTGGTAACCTTGGCGGCGAGCCCGGGATTTTCGAGCAGGGACTTGGCGTGCTTGAGAGTCGCAAGATCCTCTGGCGTCAATGTCTGCGATTTGGCCATCTTTCCCTCCGGGGTTCGTCAGAGTCGTCGACGCTACCACGTCTACCCGTAGCGTGATAACCGCAGATGGGGTGCGGCGAACCGCGCGCGACAGCCGTTGTCGCACCCAAGCAGCAGATGCGGTAGTGCGATGAATGAATCGGCCAAGCGTGGTGTTGCGACAAGTAAGGGAGGGCAAGATGCTGCAACGAATCCTGCTGACCGCGGTACTGCTCGCGTCGGCCAATGACTATGACTACTTGCGCGCGATGCACGAGACCTCGACGCGGGCCTTCCAACGCTGGTGGCGGTACCGTTGCGACTGGGTTGTGCTCGACGACGCGGTGGCGCACACTGAAACGGCGCGGAAAGACTGGAGGTTGGCATGAAGGTCATCACCCTGACGATTCTCACGGTTGCGCTGCTGGCCACGCCGGCTCGAGCCGCGCCATACGCCTGGACTCACGGTGCGGTCCTGAGGACGCTCCACAACATCGCGCCGCCGCCCGGCTTCCACCGCATCGCGCTTGAGCCGCGAGTTGCCGCTGTTGCCTGACGGCAGTCCCGTGCATTTGTGGAACGGCACGGCCAAAAAATGGACTACTAGCGCAACCACGCCGCCATTGTCGACCTGGACGTGGGCAACCAGAACCTGCAGGAGTGCGGCGTTGGGCGGGCGGTTACCTTTGTATCGACCGGAGAATGGTCCGGAGCTTCCCTTGGCGATTCCAGAACTTTGCTGTCGGCCGCTAGGCGACCTAGCGCAGCCGCGTCGTGGTTCAGGTTCTGAAGACAACGTTCCGGCACCAGAAGGGGCTGTAGCTGTTTTTGGTCGAGGACGAGGAGGGGAGGCACACGGAGGACAGCTGGGCGCGGCGATCCCCGAACGCTCTCGAGGCGGTGCGTGGCGGGGATCGCTGACCTTGTCGGCGATGAACTCACCTCCTGCAGTTCAACGGTCCATCAGCCTGACGCCATTGAAGGCCGTGCTAGTTGGGGGCGCAGGCGTGCTCATTTTCCGTCGCCCCACATGACCTCGAATACCTCGCGGAGTCGGCCAACGCGGTGGCGCAGCTCTTCGGCATCATTCGCGCTCATCGCTGCGTCCAGCGCGTCGAGTTGTACGCCAACGGTCTCGCGCTGTCCGGCTGCGACTTGACGATCGCGCAGGGCAAGCAAGTCCCGGAGTGCAGTGCGCCACTGCGCCGCATCCGTTGGCCGCGTCGATCTCGTCGCGGAACCAGGAGACACCTCCCCCTGAACCTCACGCAGCGCTGCGATCGCAGCATCGTCCTCGCGTGCATTTGGTGGCGTCGCCGCTACTACCGTGACGAAGGGTCCCACGATACGCCCGTTCGCCAAGGCATCACCCGCGCCAGAGACCCGGCCGCAAAACTTTCGATCCCGCTCCAGTATCATGATCTTTCTCCTGCTTTTGCGCCGTCAGCCAGTGGGGTCCACGCCGCCAGTTTCGCGTCGACCTCGCGTGCCCGCGTCAGCAACCCGGCCACAGCGTCCTGTTCGGCAGTCAGGCGCTGCGAAATCGCGAGCAACTCGGCCAGCCGCGCTTCTGTCCCCGTCGCGTCGGCCGACGCGCGGATGGCCTCGATTTTGCTCTCTACGCCTTGAAGTAACGAGGCGACGATCGTCTCAACTGTCGGCCCGACGTATTGATTTTTCACCGCGAGGCGAACCTCCTCAGCATATGCCTTGACGGCCCCCTTGCGATCCGCGACCCAAGCCTCGACGATACTTGGGATCTGCTCACGCGTGGCGTCGTCCGCGGTGCGGCCAAAGGGCGTCCAGCGCTCCCACCACTTGCGCCGATCTTCGGGCTGTGAGAGTTCGCCGGGCGCGAAGTCCGGAATGGAAGTGTTGGTCAGCCACTCCAGCCGAGCGAAGTGGTAGTCATCCACGCTGAGCGAGTGGCGAGTCGCCACCTTTTCGACGAACTCGCGCATCGTGTCTGGAAGATCCCGGCGCAGACTCGCGAGCTCTCTGGACACGCCCTCCACAACGCCGTCGGACGCGACGCGCGCCCCGTACGCCAATTCTGTGGTTGTGTACTGCGCTCCCCGCGCGGAGTCGACGACACCTTGGCGTCTCATCGTGCCGCCCTCCCTATCCAGCACAGTCTTGGCACTCTGGATGATCGCCTTCTCAAAACTCGCCAGATGCTCGTCCACCTCTCCTCCCAGACGTGGGCCATCGGTCGTGCGAATCTGAACTGCGGCGGCGGCCAAACGCTCCTTCTCTGTCGTCAGGTCCCGCTCCTTCTTCTTCATGTCGGCGCGCTGGCTGTCATTTCTCTGCACATCTTGGCTGAGATCCGCCTTGCGCGAGAGCAGAAACGCCGTCGCCTTGTTCAGTGGCTCAGCCAACCTTGCCCTGCCGTCGCGCGAAAGCAGCATCTTCTGGATCTCCGCCTCGAGCAGCGGCACGCCGCTCAGCGCGATCGCCTCGTCGTAGGTCTCGAATTTCCAGCTACCTTCACTCCAGAGATTCTCATAGAAACCAGCATCCTTGCAGGCGCCCTTGGTCCGTCCCACCAGCGCCATCTGCCCGGAAACCGCGATTGGCGTGACGTTGTCCAGCGCCTTAAGCAGCCGGTCCGGAACCCCTTGCGCCCGGAGGTCGGCGACGACTTCTTGGACGCGACGCTTGACGTACTCTTGCACGCTCGCCCCGTCTGTGGCAGCGTTGAAGACGTCAATCTTATTGATTGCAATGATGATGCGTTCGAAACCCACGCTGACTAGGCGCTGCTTCAGGAAGTTGACCTCGTCCTTGCCGAACGCACCGCCTGCATACAGCACGAACACCACCGCCGCAGCTTCCGCCAGGTTCTTTTGTGTCTCCAGTTCGCGCGAGCGCACCGGGTCAAACAGCCCCGGCGTGTCGACAAAGATCTGCCGTTCGTCCAGCGTCTCAAATCGGCCGGCGACGTCAACCCGGCCGGTCACCGCGGTGAAGCGGCCGCCCTTGGCGACGTAGCTGCCGAGCTCGCCGTTGGCGACTTCCTTCGGCGCGTGCCCGAGCCAGCTGTGCAGCTCAGTGCCAAGCGATTGATTCCCATCCGCCAGAATTTCTTCCGCCGCCCGGTCGCTTGGATCGATGTCGTCGTCCCGCCTCCCTGCCGCGCGCGCTGCGCGCGCAGCTTCGGCCCGGTCCTCGAGAGTCCGCCAATCTTCGCGCGTCAGGAACTGGACGGTCGACGCGTCCAACTTGCCGCGGCTGACTACGGCCAGCTTTGCGCTGCACGCGGTCGGCGAAAAGGGCAGCAATTCTAGACCCAAAATTGAGTTGAGCAGGGTGCTCTTGCCGCAGTTCATCTGCCCGACGACGGCGACCGAAAATTTGCCTTCGCGCGCGCGCTGCAGCGAGGTCAAGATCGCCGCGATGGTGCCCGCATGGGCCTTTTGCAACTCGGGGTTCGCAGCCGTGTAGCCAGCGATCGCGTCGACCAGAGCGGCTAGGACGGCCTCTACTTCGGAAAACGACTCGAATGTCGACATGGATAACCTCAATCGTGGGTTTGGGCGGCGTCCAGAGCGGCTTGGAGTTCCGCAAAGGTCTCGCGAGTGTCCGTATCGAGCAGCAACTTCCATTCAGGCAGGAGCTGCGCGACCCGGTCAAATGGGTCCCGCAGCCTCGCGGCGACGTATGATAGAGGCTGCTCGTCGTCGGACTCGAGTAGCCCGATAAGGCAGTCGCGCTGCCAATCCATACACATATCGCCCGCCAGCCAGTCTTCTCGTTGCTTGGAAGTGCCACCGACCACGCCAGCCATGGCGTCTTGCGAACAGTTGAACATGCTCCTCAGGAACGCGTAGGCGCTCGCCTGCGCGCGCGCGAACGCGAGAGTGCGAACCGCTTCAAGGTCGCTTCGAGCGGATTCCAGCCGAGGTTGCGTGCACTTCCGAAAGAAGTCGTCTTCACCATCGACCGGGTACTCGCGCTCCAGGCGGTCGCAGGAACCCGTCCAATCGTGTTCGAGACGGCCCGTCTCTTCGGCGATGACGTCCATCAGCGGCTGCATGGAGTCCCACAGCGTTCTTTCGGTGGTGTCCAAGACGAACTCACGATGCAGCCGATCGCGCTCGGCTACATTGAAGCGCCGAGTGTCCGTGAACGCAGTGTGGACCTTCAGATAACCGGCC
>CAITYF010000070.1 GCA_903896545.1 uncultured Myxococcales bacterium
CCGGTCGGGCTCTACCCTCCGCGGTCCGGCTGACGCCGTCGCTCCGGGCGGAGACCCGCTGCGCGTGCCTCCGCCGCAAGCGGTTGCGATCCCTTCTTTCGCGGCGGTCCACGCAACTCAGTCTTGCGACCGCCGCCGCCGCGCGCCCAACGCCAGAATGCCCACGAACAGCGCAGCAAGCGCGCTCGCCGATCCCGTCACGCCGGCGCTGCAGCCCGACGACGCGCCGCTGCCACCGTCAGTCGCCGTGCCGCCGCCTGTGACCGCGGCCGTGATGTAGCAGCCGCCAACCGACGTGTTGACCGCGGCGCACGACTGGCCCGGACTGCAAAGGTTGTGGCTCGGATCGCACGGGGTCTGGCACCGCGTCGCGCCGCTTGCCGTCACGTCGGACGCGCAGAAGCCGCTGACGCACTCGGCGTCGGTCGTGCAAGGCTGGTAGTTGTCCTTGCCGCCCGCCGACGTACACGTGCCCGTGGCGGAATCCGCGGCGCTGCGCACGCATGCCAGGCCGAGCACACACTCGCTGGGAATCGCCGAGACCGTGCACGCGCCGCCCTCGCCGGTGGTGCCGCCGACCGGGTCGGGTTCCTTGCCGCCGACGCATTTGCCCGCCGTGCACGTGCCGCCCGCGCATTCGGTCGTCGCCGCGCAACTGCCGCCAGCGGGTACGCACGCCGTTTTGGGACCCGCAAAACACAGGCCGCCCGCGGTGGTATTCATGCAGGCGAAGCCGCATGGGCAAGTCGTCGGGTCGTTGACGGTGCAGACCTGCGTGCAACTCTGCTGGGCCAAGCCGGCGACGCACAAACCGCTCTGACACGCGTCAGAGGAGTCACACGTGTCGCCCAGGCCCTTCTTGTTCGCGGCCGCGGGCACGCACGCTTGGGTGCCGTCCGTCTGCGGCAGACACACGTCGGTGCCCGCGCAGTCGCTCGTCTGTGCACACGGGTTGCGGCAAACGCTCTGGACGTCGTCGGCGTTCAACTTGACGCAATTCAAGCCGGTGACGCAGTCGGTCTTGGCCGTGCACTGCGAGCCAACCGGCAGCTTGCCTCCGGTGCCGGGGACGCAAGCCGAGTAGCCCTCCGCTTGCGCTGTGCAGCCTTGGCCACCCGGACAGTCTGCCTTGTTCACGCACTTGGCGCGGCAGAACCCGGCTACGCACGCGCCCGACGTACACTCGGTTGACGCGCCGCACGTCGCGCCGATCGCCTTGCCGCCGGTGCCGGGAACGCACACGCCTTTGCCGGTTGTGCCCGTGGACTGGCAGTCCTCTGTGGCATCGCACTGCGTCGGGTTCGCCACGGTGCAGGAAACGCGACAGATCTTGTTGAAGCACAGGTTCGTCGTGCAGTCGGTGTTCGCCGTGCACGCGTCGCCGGCGTTCTTCGTCGGCGTGGTGGTGCCGGTCGAGGGAATGCAGGCGCCCTGCCCGTTGCCGTTCTGATAACCGATGCACTGAAAGCCCGTGCCGCAGTTCGGTGCCGCCGTCTGGCACAGTTGGCTGCAGTACGATGTGTTGTTGACCGGCTGGCAAAACAGAGGCGACGCGCAATCGGCGTCGATGCTGCACACCGCCCCCATCTTGCCGCCCGTCGGCGTCGTTGACGCGGTCCACGAGCACTTCGAGGTGCCGGCGTCGCAGCTCATCTTCGCCGCGTAGTATTCCTGACCGCTGCTGTCGGTCTCGTTGATGTACGGGCAATCCGCGTCCGACGCACACGTATAGGCACCTTTGGGATTCAGAAAGCAGATCAGCTTCTGGTCATCCGCCGTCAACGTCGCCGTCGCACCGTACGGATCTACCATCGGCGCCATCGTCGGCGGATCGCTCTGCGAGTAGTTCTTCAGCACGTGTTGCGCGCCAAAGAAATGCCCTTCTTCGTGAATCGTCACGCTCAAGATGTGCATCTTGGTCTTCTTGGTCGGTGTCGGCGTCTGATTCCACGGACCGGCATCGGCAAAGTTCACGGCCCAGTTGTAGTAGTAGGCATTGAACGCGATGTCCGCCTCGTAGATTTTGCCTGAGGTCGGGTCAAACGACGGCGACGTGACGCCGAGCACATACGCACCAAAAGTCCACGCGTTCGTCGTGACAAAGCCCAGTTCGTTGCGGCTGTTGGTCGTACCCAACGGCGTCATCTTCAAATTCAACGCGCTGGGACAGTCGGCGTCCGTGGAACACGTCTTGCCCTTGTCGTACGTGCACACGCCGTTGGCAGCGCAATGGTGCGTGTAGTTGAACGTCAGGTTGCCGCACGCGACGTCCATCCAGCCCTGGAATCCCAATTGGAGTTGCGCGTTGGCCACATCCCCCACAGCGCCGGGCGCGCCGGACGGATGCAGGTAGTAGTTCACACTCGTCTGCGTCCAATGCAGAAAGTTGTGGGAACCGGCTTGAGGTACGCCGACCGAAAACGCCCAAGCCGCCAAAGGCGTGAGGGCAAGCAACAGAAGCACGGGCAGAAACAAGTGTTTGATGAACGTCCGCATGCGCGTCGTCTCCCTGAACTCTGGATGGTGGACGCTCGACTACTTGACGCGGTGAACGGGAATCGGCGCGACGGCGGGCTGCGGCGCAGCTTTTTGCGCGGCGAGCACGTCAGCCTTGAAGTCCGCGAGCAACTTGGCTCCCTGTTGCGGCGCGGCAACGGGCGTCACTGCGCCCGTCTGGCGATTCTGCGCCAGAAAGTGCACGTCCGGCATGTCACGCACGATGGTCTTCTTGCCGAGCTTGTCGGTCTGCACGTTCCACTTGCCTTGCGGTCCGCCGCAAACGGTGTAGCCCTGCGCGGTCTTTTCCAGCGCAACGACAACCTCTTCACCCACTTGAAACGCTGGCATTCCCGGCACGGATACCATCATTCCATCGCTGCGAAGACCACCCGGATGTGCCCAAGTGAACTGTTTGGTGCCGCGCGCTTGGGTCACTTTCAACACTTCCTCGCCCTTCCACGCTTCCGTCACGTCGAGCGTGAACTCAGTCCACACGCCACGCCCCTGCGCGTGCTGATCGCGCGTCTTCACGCTCACGATCTTGCCGTGCAGGACCAGCTCCGAGGTCTGGACAAGTTGCGGCAGGTCGACCGCCAGAACCGTCATGGCTCGCGCCGGAAGCGCCAGCGGCGCGGTGGTGAGCACGGCCAGCAGAACTGTGAAAACAAAGCGAAACTTGGTCATGACGACGTTCCCCGGCGCGCATGCGCCTACACGCTTGAACGATAGCGGAATTCGCCGCAGATTCAACCGATCATTTGTGTACGCGCGCCTCGTCCAGCATCGCCCAAGCGGCTTGCGTGGCCCCTTGCAGAGCGACGTTCGAGTCGCGGAGTGCGAACACGGGAATCTCCCGCATGACCGCCTCGTACCGCCCCTTGGCGCAGAAACCTTGAAGGAACGCGCCGTTGTCCAGAAGCGGCCACAAGTGCGCGGTCAGTCCACCCGCAAGATACACGCCACCCACCGACCACGAAGTCAACGCCAGGTTACCCGCTTGAGCGCCGAGGAGGCGCAGGAACCACGTCGCGGTCGCCGAGCAAGTCGCGCAGTGACCGTCGACGGCGTGGCGTCCGATGAGCGCTGACGGGTCTAATCCCGCGACTTGCGCTTGCCCCACTTCGCAGACAGGCGCGTCGAGCACCGTGGTCAGACAATCCCAAATCAGCTTGAGTCCCGGACCCGACACGATCCGCTCCCACGACACGTGCGGCCACTGCGTCCGCGCGAGGCGCCAAAGCGCGACGTCGTTGTCGTCCTGTGGCGCGAAGTCGGTGTGGCCTCCCTCGGTTGCTTGCACGTGATCGCGTCCCTCCGCGCGCCAGACAAGCGCTTGACCGAGTCCCGTTCCAGGCGCGATGACCGCACGCGGTCCCGTCCGCACGGTTCCCGTTTGCAGCGGCGTCAACGCGTCTGGTGCAAGCGCCAGCGCCCCCAACGCGGTCGCCGCCAAGTCGTTGAGGAGCCGCGCGGGGACTCCGAATGCTGCCGAGAGATCGCTCTCAGTGACGCGTGGCCACGGCAGGTTTGTCGTCTGCGCCGCGCCATCGATGACCGGCGCCGCGATGCCAAGTGCCACCGCGCTCAGCACTTCACCAGGCAGCAGAAACCGCTGGAGCATCTCCTGCAAGCTCGCGCAGTCCTGGCTCGGAACGACTGCTTCTCGTACGACCGTGACGACGCCGTTACGACGCGCCACGAGGCGCAGCCGCCCGTTGGTGCCACCGATATCGCCAGCAAGAATGAGCATGTCCAAGGACTTCCGATGGATAGGCGGATGACGGCGCGAACCACACCCGATGGGGAACGTTGGCAAATCCCGGAGGCGCGTGCCGACGACCGAGAATAGCGGCGGAAGTCCCGATGGCGCAACCAATCGCGGTCGTGACCCTCGACTTTTTGTGCGACGGCGCGCATCCTCGTTGGCGCTCGGGCGGACCAGGCCGTCCTCCCGACCTCTTCCTCCCGGAACGGTCAGCCGTCGGCCGCCCGACGGTTCCCAACGAAGCCCATGAATCTCAACGATCCTCAAAGTTTGCTGACAGGCGCCAACCTCGACTTTGGCGAGGAACTGTACGCCCGCTTCCGTCAAGATCCGCGCAGCGTTCCCGACGATTGGCGCGACTTCTTTACGCTCCTCGATCACGAGCCGATCGGCGCGCTGCCGTTGCCCTCCAGCGAGCAACACGCCGCCGGTGGTCTCAGCGTTGCGGCGCGGCAGGAAGCGGTCGACCTGCTCATCCGCGTCTATCGCGTGCGCGGCCACATCATTTCGCAGCTGGATCCCCTTCAAACGCAGCAGCTGACGCACCCGGAACTGGAGTTGTCGGCGTTTGGTTTGTCGGAAGGCGATTTGGACTCGACGTTCTCCGCCCGAACCATGCACGGCGCGCCGACGCTGACGTTGCGGCAGATCGTCGCTTCGCTGCGCACCACCTATTGCGGCGCAATTGGCGTGCAATATATGCACATTGACGATCCAGACGTGAAGGATTGGCTGCAGACGCGCATGGAGATCTCGCAGAATCACTGTGATTTGACCCGCGATGAGCAAATTCGCATCTTCACGAAGCTCGTCGACGCCGAGACGTTTGAGAACTTCCTGCAGAAGAAATACGTCGGTGCCAAGCGGTTTTCTCTGGAAGGCGGCGAGTCGCTGATCCCGCTGTTGGATCTGGCGCTGGAATCGGCGATCGATCACAACATCGACGAAGCGGTCATCGGCATGGCGCACCGCGGGCGCTTGAACGTGCTCGCGAACATCATGGGCAAGAACCCGCAGCAGATCTTCCGCGAATTTGACGATCAGGATGCGGACAAGAACATTGGCCGCGGCGATGTGAAATACCACAAGGGTTTTGCAGGTGTACGAAAAGGGCGAAACGGCCGCGCGCTCAAGTTGCAGCTGTGTTTCAACCCGTCACACCTGGAATTCGTCGGTCCCGTGGCGACGGGGCGCGTGCGGGCGCGTCAGGATCGGCTGGGCGATACGAAGCATCAGCGCGTGATCCCCATCGTCATCCACGGCGACGCGGCGTTTGCCGGTCAGGGCGTCGTGCAAGAAATGCTCAACATGTCGCAGCTCCACGGCTATCGCGTGGGCGGCACGTTGCACATCGTGGTCAACAACCAGATCGGCTTCACCACGCCGCCGGATTCATCGCGCTCGTCGCACTACGCGACGGACGTCGCCAAGATGCTGCAAGTGCCGATTTTCCATGTGAACGGCGAGCATCCCGAAGGCGTGGCGCAGGTCGTGAAGTTGGCGATGGACTTCCGCGAGAAGTTCCAGCGCGACGTCGTCATCGACATGTACTGCTACCGCCGCCACGGTCACAATGAAGGCGACGATCCGACGTTCACACAACCGCTGATGTACAAGGCGATTCGCGCCCGCAAGTCGGTCGTGGAAGGCTATTTGGATTCGCTGCTGGCGCTCGGCGGCATGAACCGCGACGAGGCGCGCGAGATCGGCTTTCGCAGTCAGCAACGGCTGGAAGAAGCGCTGTCGGCGGCGCGCAATGAAAAAGCCCCAGCGGAGAGCGATAACTCGGACTCGCCGTGGCAAAAGTACGTCGGCGGCGCGGACCGCGGTGTGCCGGAAGCGGTGACGGCGCTGTCGCGCAAGCGGCTGACCGAGATCATCGAGGCGCAAACGACGCTGCCGGGCGGCTTCACGCCGCACCCGAAGATCGAAAAACTGCTGCTGACGCGCAAAGAAATGGCCCACGGTCGCAAGCCGCTGGACTGGGGCGCTGGTGAAATGGCGGCGTTTGGTTCGCTGGTCGCGGAAGGTCGCCCGCTGCGTCTGTCCGGTCAGGATTCCGGGCGCGGCACGTTCAGCCACCGCCACGCGGTGCTGCACGACTACGAGACCGGCAAGACGTTTACGCCGCTGCAGAACCTCGCGACCGATCCGCGGCGCGTCGGCATTTGGGATTCGTCGCTTTCGGAGACCGGCGTGCTCGGCTTTGACTACGGGTATTCGCTGGACATGCCCGACGGCCTGACGATTTGGGAAGCGCAATTTGGCGACTTTTCCAACTGCGCGCAGGTCATCATCGACCAGTTCATCAGCTCGTGTGAGGACAAGTGGAACCGCCTATCGGGCGTCGCGATGTTCTTGCCGCACGGTTTTGAGGGCCAAGGTCCAGAGCACAGCTCCGCGCGCCTCGAACGGTTCCTGAATGCGGCGGCGGAAGACAACTACCAGGTTGTGAACCTGACCACGCCCGCGCAGCTCTTCCACTGCCTGCGACGTCAAGTCCTCCGGCGGATCCGCAAGCCGTTGGTCGTGATGTCACCGAAGTCGCTACTGCGCCACCCTGAAGCGGTGTCGTCGCTCGACGAGCTGGCCAAAGGCAGCTTCCAGCGCGTCATCACCGATCCAACCGTCGATGCGAAGACGGCGCGCCGCGTCATTCTGTGCACGGGCAAGGTCTACTACGACCTGCTGGCGGCGCGGCGCGAACGGCAAGCCAAGGACGTCGCCATCATCCGCGTGGAGCAGCTCTACCCGCTGAGCGACATCGAACTGAAGGCCGCGCTCGACCCGTTCGCGGCGACCGTGCCGGTCTTCTGGGTGCAGGAGGAGCCGCGCAACATGGGTGCGTGGGTCTTCATTCGCATGCGCTTGGGCAAGCAGCTGTTTGGCAAATGGACGCTCCACGGCGTGACGCGTCCGGAAAGCGCGAGCCCGGCGACGGGATCGCACGGCGCGCACAAGCTGGAGCAGGATCGGCTGATGGAAGACGCGTTTGCGCTCGATAGCACGGCGGACTGGTAGACAAGTCCGCAGCGAGCAAGGGCAAAAACAGGTTTTGTGCAGGAAGGTCAAGTCATGGCAGTGAACATCAAAGTGCCAACCGTCGGCGAGTCGATTACCGAAGTCGTGATTGGCGAGTGGCTCAAAGCGCCGGGCACGTGGGTCGCACAAGACGAGAACGTCGTGTCGCTGGAGACCGACAAGGTCAACGTCGAAGTGCCGGCGCCCGTCGCAGGAATTTTGGGTCAACCGATCAAGAAGCAGGGCGAAACAGCGGCGATTGGCGACATTTTGGCGTCGATCGAAGAATCCGCACAGCCCGCCGCGTCCGCAACGGCGGCTCCCGCACCCGCGCCTGTTGCCGCAGCGCCTGTTGCTGCAACCCCGCAAACGGAAGCCGTTGTCATGCCAGCCGCGCGCCGTGTTCTGGCGGAAGCTGGCGTCGACGCCCTGCTCGCCCGTGGGACCGGTCCCGGCGGTCGCGTTCTGAAGGAAGATGCGCTCCGCGCTGTGGCAGAAAAGCCCGCTGGCACGCTTTCGGCCGGCACAGCGATCCCGCTCGTGTACGCAGCGCCGCCGACACCCGCGTTGCCCGCGACAGCCAAGGTTGCGCCCGTTGCTCCGGCACCTGCGCCCGTTGTGACCGGCGATCGCCCCGTGGAAGTCGTGCCGATGACGCCGCTGCGTCGTCGCGTTGCTGAACGTTTGGTGCAAGCCCAGCAGACTGCGGCGATCCTGACGACGTTCAATGAAGTCGACATGACGGCGATTCAAGAACTGCGCAAAAAGCATCAGGAGTCGTTTGTTGCGAAGCACGGCATCAAGCTTGGCTTCATGAGTTTCTTCATCAAGGCGTCGGTCGCGGCGCTCAAAGAATTCCCCGGCGTGAACGCGCAGTTGCGCGGCACTGACATCATCTATCAGCACTTCTACGACATCGGCGTGGCGGTCGGCGGCGGCAAAGGTCTCGTGGTGCCCATTTTGCGCGACGTGGACGGCCTGAGTCTGGCGCAGATCGAGAAGAAACTCGCAGACTTCGGCGCCCGCGCCAAGGCGGGAACGCTGAAGCTGGACGAACTGACCGGTGGCACGTTTTCGATCTCCAACGGCGGGGTGTACGGCTCCATGATGTCCACGCCGATCCTGAACCCGCCGCAGTCGGCGATTCTGGGCATGCACAACATCATCGAACGGCCGATCGGCTTGAACGGACAGGTCGTGCTGCGGCCGATGATGTACCTCGCGCTCAGCTACGACCACCGGCTGATCGACGGCCGCGAGGCGGTGAGCTTCCTCGTGCGCCTCAAGCAAAGCCTGGAAGCGCCGGAGCGTTTGCTCCTGGATATCTAAAAGGAACCCAAAATGGCAGAGCTGCAATCGTTTGACGTCATCTTCATCGGCGGCGGTCCCGCGGGCTACACCGGCGCGATTCGCGCGGCGCAGCTCGGCCAAAACGTGGCCTGCGTGGAAGTGGAACCGCGCCTGGGCGGCACGTGCCTCCGTGTGGGCTGCATTCCCTCCAAGGCGCTGTTGGAATCGAGCGACAAGTTTCTGGAGACCAAGAATACGCTCAAGAAACACGGCGTTGTTGTTGATAACGTAAGCCTTGACCTCGCTAAAATGCTGCAGCGCAAAGAGACGATTGTGACGCAGCTGACGGGCGGCATCGCGGGGCTCTTCAAGAAGAACAAGATCGCGCGTTTTCTTGGGCACGGGCGACTGGACGGCGCGGGGCGCGTGGTCGTGCAGGCCGCGGACGGCAGCGAGACGGCGATCCTGGGCCAGCACATCATCGTGGCGACGGGGTCGGTTGTGACGCCGCTCAAGGGCGTGGAACTGAACGGTGACCGCATCGGCACGTCGACGGAAGCGCTTTCATGGGCCCAAGTTCCTGAACACTTGGTCGTGATCGGCGGCGGCGTCATCGGTCTGGAGCTGGGCAGCGTCTGGCTGCGACTGGGCGCGAAAGTGACGGTTCTGGAGTACGCGGATCGCATTTTGGCGGGCACGGATCTGGAAGTGGCGAACGCGGCGCAAAAGCTGTTCAAGCGTCAAGGCATCGACTTCAAGCTCGGCGTACGCGTGACGGGCGCGACCTTGGATGGCAATGAAGTCGTCGTGACCGTGGCTGATTCCGAGCCAATTCGCTGTAGCCACGTGCTGTTGGCGGTCGGACGGAAACCGAATACACAAGGTCTTGCGCTAGAGAGCGTTGGAATTACGCCTGATGCGCGGGGTCAGATTCCCGTCGATGCCCACTTTCACACGACTGCGCCGGGTATCTACGCCGTCGGCGACGTCATCCACGGGCCAATGCTGGCGCACAAGGCAGAGGAAGATGCGGTCGCCTGCGTAGAGCAAATCGTGAACGGCTACGGGCATGTGGACTACAATCTGGTGCCGGGCGTCGTCTACACCGAGCCGGAGATCGCGACGATCGGTCAGAGCGAAGAAGACTTGAAGAAGGCCGGAATCGCTTATCGCAAGGGCAATTTCCCGTTTGCCGCCAACGGTCGTGCCATCGCGCTGGGGCACACGGACGGCTTCGTGAAGCTGTTGGCTGACGCGCAAACGGATCGCGTTCTGGGCTGCGCCATCATCGGGCCGCGCGCTGGCGACTTGATCGCGGAAGTGGCCGCGGCGATGACGTTCGGCGCGTCCAGTGAAGACGTCGCCCGGACTTGTCACGCGCACCCAACGCTCGCAGAGGTCGTCAAGGAAGCCGCTCTGGCGGTCGACGGCCGCGCAGTCAACATCTGAGCTCAATTGTTTCGCAGCGTTGACCGTCCCCTCTCGTCAGACTGTGATCCGACGCTTGGCAGCCGCGCCGCAAAGCGCGATGATGCTGCCGTGAGGTCACTGTGAAACGTGCGCTTATCCTCGGTATCTGGCTTCTTGGCTGTAGCGGCGGGCAAGTCGCGGTCGACCCCGACTCGCCAACTGGCATGCAAACCCTGTGCGACATGGGCGAAGGTGCTTCGTGCGCGCGCCTGGGCTTGAAGCTTCTGCGCGGGGACGGTGTTCCCACAGACTTGAGCCGCGCCGCGGAGTTGCTGGACCGCGGTTGCTCGACAGGACAAGTCTACGCATGTGGTGAATTCGGCAACATGCTGCGTCACGGCCAAGGTGGGCACAAGGACACCGCGCGCGCCGCCCTCCTGCTGACTGGTGCGTGCACGGGCGGCCACATGCCGAGCTGCACGCGCGCGGCAATCCTCTACGAAACTGGTGAAGGCGTCGCCGTGGATCAGGTCAAGGCCGCGCAGTTCTATCAGGCCGCGTGTAACGACGGCGAAATGCGCGCGTGCAGCAACCTTGCGGGCCTGTTCTCCGAAGGCAAAGCGATCGCGCACGACGACCGGCGTGCCGCTGCGTTGTGGACGCAGGCGTGTGACAACAACTATGGACCAGCGTGTGCGGCGTTGGGCAACGTCTACGAGCGCGGCGCGGGCGTTGAACAGTCGTACACCAAGGCCGCTGGCTTCTACAGCAAAGCGTGCGAGGTGCTCGGCACCGGTTCTGGCTGTTTCCTTCTCGGTATGGCGGCTGACCGCGGCGTGGGCGCTCGCCCCGACCAGCAACGCAGCCTCGTCTTCTTCAACCGCGCCTGTGAAAAAGGCCACGCGGTCGGTTGTCACTACGCGGCGATTGCCTACGAGCAGGGTCGCGGCACCACCACCGACGAGTCCAAGGCCGTGGAACTCTACGAGAAGTCCTGCGACCTGCAACATGGCCCCGCGTGCCTGAAGGCCGCCGAATTGTACGGCAGTGGAAAGGTCCATCCGTTCTCCAATAGCTGGCATTCATTGGATAAAGCCTGCGCGGCAAAGGTGTGGGTCGCTTGCGTGAAACTCGGCAATTCCTTGCGCGCTGGCGATCGCGAACTTCCCGCTGAGCCCGAACGCGGTGCCGCGCTCCTGAAAAAAGCGTGCGACGCGGGCGAAAAGCTTGGCTGTGAGAATCCCAGCAAGAAGCGCTGATACGCTTCAATCTCTTGACGGAATCGCAGTCGCGGTGAACAGTCCCGACTGGAGTCCGATGGTCGCTTCCGCTCAGAATCGCTATTGCCCACGCTGTGGGCTTGCTACCGCCGACGCGCTCTGCGCGCGTGACGGCACCGCTACGATCGAGCGCTCGTCGATTGACGTCACCACGTTGCAAGTCCGTCCGGGCGACGTCCTTGCGGCGCGCTATCGAATCGTCAAGCAACTCGGACGTGGCGGATACGGCGCGGTATTCGCCGCGGAGCACACCGGGACCGGCCAGAAAATGGCGCTGAAGCTGCTGACTGTCGATCCCGCGCAGGCGGGTGAAGACGCGCAGAGGCGGTTCTTTCGCGAAGCGGCCATCACGGCACAACTGCGGCATCCGAATACGGTGCGTGTCCACGATTTTGGCCAGGCGGAGAACGGCGTGCTGTTCATGGCACTGGAGTTGATCGACGGTCCGACGCTGGCGCAGATGCTGCGCGAATACCGGGACCGCGGCAAAGCGATGCCCGAAGTCGTGGCGATCGATATGGCCGTCGCGGTGCTGCGATCCTTGGGGGAGGCGCACACGGCGCAACTCGTCCACCGCGACCTCAAGCCTGCCAACATCATGTACGCGTCGGTGCCGGGTGAAGAGCCGGTGGTGAAGGTGCTGGATTTTGGCATCGTGCGCGCGCGCGATTCGTCGTTGACGGCCAGCGGAACCGCGCTGGGTACGCCCGAATACATGAGCCCGGAACAGTGCAGCGGCGAGCCGATGGATGGACGCAGCGACTTGTACTCACTGGGTGTGATTCTGTTTGAGTGCCTGACGGGACGCTTGCCGTTCGTCGATGAAAATGCCCTGCGTGTCATGATGATGCACGTGCAATCTCCGCCTCCGGACGTGCGGCTTTTTGCGCGGACCGCGCTCTCCGATGGACTGGCGGACATCATCGCCAAGGTGCTGGCCAAGAACCCGCTGGAGCGGTTCGTCGACGCGAGAGAGATGCGCGCGGCGCTGGAAGCGCAACGACCGACGGCGGTGCAGCAAGCAAAGGCGCCGCCGCCCGGAATGGCGCAAACGGCCGCGGCGAAGCGCCCGGCGAGTGAGAGTTTCGCGCCGTCCACGCCCGTCACGGGCGCAGGCATGACCGCCCGCACGCCCGTCGCGGGGCCGGCGACGCAAGTGCAAGCAGCCGCGCGGACGCAAGCGCAGCCGGTCACCAAGTCTTCACCGATCCGTGCGGTTCTGGGCCAGCGGGAGATGCAGATCGCTGGTTTGGGCGCGGGCGCGGTCCTGGTGCTGCTCGGTATTTTTGCCGGTGGCTACTGGTTCGCTTCACACAAGCCAACGCCGGAAGCTCCGCCAGCCGTGGACTCGGCGACCGACGTGGCTGAAGAGGCGCTGGAACCGGTCGCAGCAGCCGCGACGGCGCGCTTTGCGGTTGCAGAGGACGGCAACACGGTCCGCGACGTCCACACGCGGCTCACGTGGCAGCGCGACGTGCCCGCGAACGCGCAGACGGCCGCCCAGGCAGGCCACTACTGCAATTCTCTCAACTTGAACGGTCGTGGCTGGCGTTTGCCCAAGAAGCCTGAACTGCTTGAACTTGCGACTGAGTTTGATCAGACCGCGTTTCCGCAGACACCCGCCGCCTGGTTTTGGACCGACTCGCCGTTTCAAGGCTCGGCGACCAACACGTGGGGCATCGACTTCGAGACCAAGCACGCCAACCAGTACGACGTGATGGCGGAAGGACGCGTGCGCTGCGTCCGTTGACCCGGTGGTTAGAGCGTAAAATACGGATCCCAGATCTCGAGGTACTGCGCTGCGTCGCCCAGATTCATCCGTCGCAACGCCCCAACGGGCTCGTCAACGACCAGACGCCCCGCCATCGCCTCGATGCACGCGCCGACGCCATCGTGCAGCGCGCTGAGCTGATAGCCGCCTTCCAGCACGAACACGATGCGGCCATTGCACAGCAGATCCGCGGCGTTCAACAGATGGCCGGCGATCCGGGCAAAGCCTGTGGTCGTGACTTCCATACCGCCCAGCGGATCGGTCGCGGCGATGTCAAAGCCCGCGGAAACGAGAATGAGCTCCGGACGAAACCGCTCCAGCATCCGCGCGATCAGCCCGCCGTAGATCGCGTCGTACTCGGCGTCACCGTGCCCGGCAGTCAAAGGGATGTTGACCGTGCGTCCTTCACCGAGCCCTTCGCCAACTTCGCTCGCTGCGCCCGATCCGGGGTAAAGCGGCGACTGGTGGGTGGAAATGTAGAGCACCGTTGGGTCGCGCCAGAACGCACTTTGCGTGCCGTTGCCATGGTGCACGTCAAAATCGACGATCGCGACGCGGCGCAAGCCCAGCACCGCCTGCGCGTGCTTCGCGGCGATCGCCACGTTGTTGAAGAGGCAAAAACCCATCGCACGATCAGGTTCAGCGTGATGTCCGGGCGGTCGCACCAGCGCAAACGATCGCGGCACCTGAGACTGCACAACCGACTCGGTCGCGACCAGCACACACCCTGCCGCGCGCACCGCCGCGGGAATCGATCCCGGTGAGGCCACAGTGTCCGCGTCCAAATTGGCCGTATGCCCCGTCAGCGCGTGCAGCCAGGCCACGTAGTCGGGGGTATGGATCCGCAGCAGCTCAGCGTCGGTCGCGTCGCGCGGCGTCAGCATCTTGGGCTGAAGCTCAGTGATCGCTTGCGAATTGAGGAGTTGTAGCAAAGTTTGCAGGCGCTGTGGGCTTTCTGGGTGATCGGGACCGGGCTCGTGCCGCAGACACAGCGCGTCGTGGATGAGGGAAATCGGTCGCATCTCTACCTCCGCCAACAAGGTAGGCTTGTCCCGCCAGAAACGCCACCTGCGCGTCGCGGGTTGCCGCCGCGACCGGTCTGAGGCAACCTCGCGGTGTGGGGCCATCTCCCGTTTGTGCTCGCCGTGACGTCACCGTTTGAGACATCTTTGCCGCGTGTGACGCTCATCGCTGCGTTTGATCGGCCGTATGAACACGCGGTTGCCGCAGCGCGGACCTGTTATTCCGGTGGCGGCATCGTCACGGCAGACCAAGTCAGTGGCGTTGGACAGAGCCCGGAGAAGCAGGCGGCGCGTGCGGAACAGCGCGATCGGATCGCACACTCGACCTTCAAAGCCGGACACCACACGACGCTACAACACGGCCACGTGAGCTTTGGACTCGACGCGGTTTCGCGGCATTTTGTCTGGTCTTTTCTGCACAGCCATCCGTTTTACAACAGCGAACAAGTCAGCCAGCGCTACGTGGAAGTGAAGCCCGATCGCGTGACGGTGCCCGCCCTGCCCGAACCCGCGGCGACGATTTACCGGTCCTGCGTGGAACGACAGATGCGCGATTACCGCGAGCTGATCGCGCTCCTGGAGCCCGTCGCTGCGGCAGAATATGCGCAGGTTTTCCCAGCGCGCGGCAAGAACCTCGATAAGTGGCAAAGCGCCATTCACAAGCGCGCACAAGAAGTCGCGCGCTACGTGCTGCCCGTGGCAACACACACGTACCTGGTGCACACGATCAGCGTGCTGACGCTGCTGCGCTATCGGCGCCTGTGTCAGGAGCCCGACACGCCGACGGAAGCGCGACTGGTCGTCGACGAGATGTGCCGCTTGGTTTTTGCGCGTGATCCACTGCTGGCGCAGCTGGAAGTGCCGCCCTTGGACGTGACGCAGACGACGCCGTGGCTGCGTGCGCCCGACGACCTGAACGCGCACGCGCGGTTCATCGCCGAGTTCGAAGCCGATCTGACGGGCAAAACCGCGGCGTTGGTCGATCGCTTCGCGCAGAACGAAAGACGTGTGGCGGACGCCGTGCGTGAGGTGCTGGGGCTGCCACGCGACGCGCTGAGCGACGCCGACGCGATCGCGCGGGCCCTGGACCCCGCGCAAAATCCGCTTCTGGGTGAGCCACTGAACACGACGGTGCACCAGAAGCTGGGGCGGTCCCTGCACGCGGCGCACTACGCATTCAAGAAGAAACTCTCGCACGCGGCGGACAGTCAGGATCAGCGGCATCGTCTCACGCCGGCGTCGCGCCCGACCGTGCACGCGTACCTGACGCCGGAACCGGATTACGTGACGCCGCGCCTCGTGCTCCACGCGGGCGGCGAGGCAGAGGCGCGCTATCGGAAGTCGATGGACCAGACGTGGCAGGCGATTGCACAGCTGCGGGATCTCGGCGTGGCGGCCGAATGGCAGGCTTACTTGCTGCCCAACGCAGTGACGATTCGGTTCACGGAAACCATGGATCTCGCAGCCTTGCGCCATAAGCACGCAATGCGGCTGTGTTGGAACGCGCAGGAGGAAATCTGGGCGGCGAGCGTGGATGAGGCCGACGCGATCGCCGCCGTGGAGCCGCAGATCGCGCAGTTCTTGCTGCCGCCCTGCGGAATTCGCCATCGCGCGGGGCTGCGTCCCTATTGCCCCGAAGGCGATCGGTATTGTGGTACGCCGGTTTGGCAAATCGACCGGTCCAAGTGGCAGCGCGTGCTGTAGGGGAATGCGCGACGGCAGCGCGGGATTGAACCGCTGACGCTGCCGACGCGTCTATTGGTCGTGGCAATCGCGCCACAGCTTGGGCACACTGCGGGGCCCCGGCGCAGGTCGGCAATCGTGTCGACGCAAACGCAGGCAGAAGTGGTGGCAGACATGGAATCAGGCGAGAAGCGCGAAAACCACTGGCAGCGACGGCATATCTTGAGTTTGCTGGGCGCGGTGCCGCTGTTTGCGTCGCAGACCGCGCTGGCGAAAGCGATGCTCGCGGAAGAGCTGCCGCCGCGTCCGGTGAACGGCGTCGAGGTGCTCGATACCTCACAATTGCGCAGCGGGATGAAGGGCTACGGCCTGACCGTCGTCCGCGGCACCAAGGTCGAGCGGTTTGGCATCGAGATCATCGGCGTGCTGAAAAAGGCCATGCCGCAGCAGGATCTGATCCTCATTCGCTGCACTGGCCTGGAATTTGACCATAGCGGCGTCGTCGCGGGCATGTCGGGATCGCCGATTTTTGTGCAGCATCCGCAACTGGGTGAGCGGTTGATTGGCGCCCTGTCCTACGGTTTTCCGTTCAACAAGGATCCCGTCGCGGGCGTCACGTCGATCGTCGACATGTTGCCGGAACTGGATCGCAAGCTGGGCCCCATCCCGCTGAACCAGCAAATCACGGCGCAGAGCACGGCGATTCCGGTTCCGGGCCACGGGGACATGCTGCCCGTGGCGCTGCCGATGACGGTTTCGGGCGTCCACCCGGACGTGCTCAACGCGATGCGTCCGCAGTGGGCGGAGCTTGGTTTCCCGCACTTGACGATGGCCGCCGGTACGGGCGGCGCCGGCGACGGCAAAGCGGCTGCGAAGCTTGAAGCAGGCGGCTCCATCTCCGTCTTCCTCGCGCGCGGCGACATCTCGATGGCTGCCATCGGCACGGTCACTTGGGTACGCGGCGATCGCTTCATCGCGTTCGGCCACCCGTTCAAGGGCTTGGGCCAACTGCACTTGCCGATCGGCTCAGCGGACGTGCAGTGGATTCTCGCCTCGTCGCAGTCGTCCTTTAAGATGGCGAACGCTTTTGGCGACATCGGCGTGCTCGATCAGGACCGCCAGCCGGCCATCGCGGGTCGCATCGGTCCCAAGGCGGCGATGGTGCCGATCGACATCACGCTCATGAACCGCGACCGTGGCCAGACCTCGCAATGGCACGCCGAGGCGACGGACCAGCCCACCTTCTTCCCGCTCGTCGTGGGCATGGCGCTGGGAACGGCGGTGCGCGTCTCTGAGCCAATCGCCGAAAACGCCGCGGTCACGATGACGGTCCGCTTTGACCTGCCCGACGGCCACGCGCCGATCGAGATCACCGAGACGATGACGGGGCTGCAAGGTTCGGCCTCCCTGAGCGACGTGAGCAGCCTGGTGCAGAACGCCGCGAAATCGATCGTCTTCAACGGTTTTGAGCGGCTGCGGGTGACGCGCGTGTCGGCAACGCTTTCGCTGGCGGACGATCGCAACATCGCGTTTCTCGACAGCGCGCGGACGCAATCCGAAGAAGTGGATGCGGAAACCCCGGTCGCCATTCAGGTCACGCTCCAGCTGGCCAACGTCGGTCCGAAGCGGATCACACTGACCTTGCCGCCGTTGCCCCGCGAATTGATGGGCCAGACGCTGACCGTGCAGATCGGCGCGGAGAAGTCGATGGCGCCGGAAATGCCGGAGCCGGCGAACATCCGCGACTACCTGAACGCGCTGCGGCGGCAGATTCCGCGGAGTCGACTGGCTGCCGTCGTGAACCTGCCTGAACCGACTGTTCTCCTGCGCGGTGTGCGGCTGACGCAATTGCCCGTGGGCGTGCGCGACGAGCTGGCCGGGCACACGGTGACGTATCGCGCCGGCAAAGAGACGCTGCGCGCGCACGTCGACACGCCGTGGACGCTCAATGGCAGCATTTCTCTCAAGTTGCGCGTGCGTCAGACGCCGTAGATCTTCCTCCCGCTGATGGGGTTTCGCATGTTCTTGCCTCGTATTCTTTGTGCTTCCGCCCTCTTGGCCCTGTTCGCCGCGCCGGTCGCGCACGCGAGTCAGCCGAGCGTTTGGCAGTTTGCCGACGACGCCGACTTTCGCCGTGGCAACCTCGACGGTCTGGCTCTGCACCCGACTTTGGGTCTGACGGCGGCGCCGAAGTTGTCGCGATTGGATGTCGACGCGGAGTTCATCCACTGCTGGCTGCGCGACGGTCAGCGGCTGTGGCTGGGCACAGGCCTGAACGGCAAGCTGTTCAAGGTTGAAAACGGCGTCGTGACGGAAGTGCTGAAGGTCGAGAGCCCGCTCATCGCGTCGCTGGCGAGTGATGGCAAGGGCGGCGTTTACGCGGGTCTGGTCGGAACGGGTGAAATCATCCACGTCGACGCCGCTGGTAAAAAGGAGACGTTTGTCAAGTTGACAGATGTCCAGCATATCTGGGCGCTGCAGCTGCGAGGCCAAGTGCTGTACGCGGGCACGGGGCCCGGCGGCAAGATCTTTGCCGTCGACGTCACGACGAAAGTTGCGAAACCTTTTGCGGAAACGACCGCGGATCACGTGCTCGCGCTGCTGTGGGATGGCGAGGCGCTGCTGGCCGGCACGTCTGATCCGCCGTTGCTGTTGCGGATCGATGGCGAGAAGTCGGTCCGCGCGCTGGCGACGTTCCCGGGCGTGGAGGTGCGCAGTCTGACGCGCAACGGCAAGACGATTTATGCCGCGGTAAACGGCGGGCAGACCGCGGTGCCTCTGGCTACGCTCAAGCCGACGCCGGAGCGTCCGGGAACTGGCACCGCCACGAAGCCTGGCGCCAACAAAGCGGCCAAAGAAGCCGCGGCCAAGGGCAAAGGCGCCGTGTGGAAGCGCACGGCGGACGGCATCGTGTCACGCGTTCTGGTGTCACCTGAGGGCATGTTGAGCGAGGTCGGGCTGATCGGCAAACAGGTCGTAGCGGGCGCGGCGCGCGGCGGACGCGTGGTGCTCGGCGATGAGCTGGGCGACGTGCAGAGCCTGTTTGACGTGAAGGAAGAGGAAATTCTCGGCGTGGAAGTCGGCGCGAAGGGCGTGCAGACGCTGTTTACCGGGAAGTCGGCGGCGGTCTACGTCGTGGGCGAGCAACCAGCGGACGCGATCTTTACGACCGACGTGCTGCAGGAGACCGGCACCACGCAGTGGGGACGCATCGACGCGATTGGTGAAGGTTCTCTGGACGTGGAGACGCGTTCAGGCTTCTCGGAAGTGCCCAATGACACGTGGAGCCCTTGGCAGCCGCTCCGGGCGGTGCAAGGGCAAAGCGGGCAGAGCCAGAGCCCGCCGGCGAACGCGCTGCAGGTGCGCGTCAAGCTCGCGAGCGCGGGTGCGCGCCTGCAGGAGTTGAAGATCTTCCGTCAGGTGGCCAATCGCGCGCCGCTGCTGACCAAGATCGACACCACGTTGAACAAGTCCAAAGGCACCGTGACACTCGCGTGGACCGCGGAGGACGTGGACAGCGACACGCTCGGCTTTGTCGTGCAGTACCGGCCGCGCGGCAGCAAGCAGTGGCTGGTGTTGCACGACCGCCTGTACGACAAAAAGACGATGGACCTGAGCCCGACGGACATGCCCGACGGCTGGTACGAAGTCCGCGTGGAAGCGACGGACCTGCCGAGCAATGGGCCCAAGAACGCGAAGGCCGTGGCGCGCATCTCCAAGCCGTTTCTGATCGACCGTGGGCGTCCGGAAGTGCTGGGGGAGCTGAAGGGGCGCACGCTGCACGGCGTCGCCTCGGACGCGATCTCGCGTGTGACGCGCGTGGACGTTTCCGTGGATGGCGAGCCGCCGGTGCTGGCAGCCGCGGTGGACGGCGTGTTTGACCAGTCGTCAGAGGCGTTCGAGCTGGAACTGCCTGAGAGCGTCGTCAAGGGCAATCACACCCTGCTCTTGCAGGTCACAGACGAAGCGGGTAACACCGGCGCGCTGCGGCTTCCCATCACGCAGTAGACTCTGGCAACAGACAAGGATCACCATGCGCGGACAAAAACGGTTGCTGAGCCTGTGCGCTCTGGTTTGGGTCGGATGTAACAAGCAGCCGGCTCCGGCGGCGAAGGCTCCCGAACTGGCCCCGGCCAAAGCGGCGGAAGCGCCGGTCGAAGTGGCGCCAGTTGCAACACCGACGGAAGCGCCAGCAGCTGCATCGCCCACCGAGGCCCCAGCGGCGAGCGCGCTACATGTCTCGGTCGATATGCGTACCGGTGCGAAGATGACGCCCGGCCTGCCGACGGTCGGCGAAGCGGCATCGTTCCGCGTCACCCTGCGGGGGCCGGACGGACAGTTCCTCAGCAACCTCGATCCGCTCCTCGGCGGCAAGATGCTGGCGGTCGTCGCGCGCGCGGATCTCGGCTGGAGCACAGTCCTGCGCACGGACGAGTTGTCCGACAAAGCCCGCGGCACGCACGACTTCCGCATGGTCTTTCCCTTCAGCGGCATCCACCGGATGTGGTTCCTGTACAGCTACGAGGGCAAAATCCGCAGCGAAGAGCTGTCGTTCTCCATTATGGGCAAGCCCTGGGTCGGCAAAGAGTTGCCGGAATCCGAGGTCAGCTGGAAGGATGACAAGGGACTCGCCGGGCGCCTGATCGCCGAACCCGCCGTGCCGACGACCTGCCAGCCCTTCCTCGTCGCGACCGCGTGGACGCGCAACGGCAAGCCTGTGCGGATGACTGGGGCGCCAGACGCTTCGACGACGTGGTACGTGGCGATTGAAGGCAGTCTGGGCGAGATCGTGACGAGTAGCGCAGAACCGCAGCCGACGCCGTTGGCCGGCGCGGGCACGGAATCGACCGCTGTGAAAATGGGCGGCGACCTCGGCACTGTCGCCGTGCTCAACGTGACGCGCCCAGGTCGTTACCGCGTGCTCGCCGTGGCCACGCCGCCAGGCGCCAGCGCGGGGCAGCGCGGGGCAAGCGTGGTCGCTTCGTTTGTCGTTTCTGTGCAAGGCGCGCTCCACGAGGGCGGCTGCAACAAGTAGGTCGCGCCGTCAGGGCTCCGACGGTTCCGCGCGCGCCTCCACACACTCCGACCGAAGTTCGAGATCGAACCGCTTCCATCCACGGCGTGCCACCAGAGGTGCACGCTGGTGGTCTCAGTCCGAGAGGGCAACAGGCTTGACCCACGGAGCCTGGTGTTAGACCAAGGTCGTCGTGTTTAGGCGCGTAACCAGCTTGGCGATCACCGGCAAAAGCAGCCGACGCAGCAAGAACACCAGCGGAATCGCCAGCGCCAGCCAGACCAGGATCGCGCCGCCAGTCGCCTGCGCGAACGTCTGCAGCGTGGCCCACACACCGGCTTTGAATTGCGCTTGCAGCGCGTCCAAGGATGCGGGCACCGGAGCGCCAAGAATCCGGCCGCCAATCGATAAAAGCGGAATCAGAAAGAGCAGTTGCAGCGGATACGTGATGTTAAGCGCGACCTGAATCGCCAAGTGGTTCAACCGGAAGCCAAAGCCGCAGGCCAGCCCCACCAGCGTCGTCGAACCGAGCACCGGAAAAGTGCCCACCACTGCGCCGACGGCCACGCTCGTCGCCAACTTCTGCGGCGTAATGCCCGCCTTGAGCTGCGCGAGCAGCGGTTCGAGGACACGGGTGCGAAAGAAATCGTTCATGCGGAGCCGTGTAACAGGGGCGCAGTCGCACGACAAGAAGGAATCGCGGAAGTGGGCTTACCGCACGCCGACGACGCGCGTCATCACCATCACGACGGGCGGAATCACCAGCAGACCGGTCAGATCCAGCCAGAACCCGTTGCGCATCATCGTCCGGAGCGGAACCTTGCCCGACCCGTAGACAATCGCGTTGGGCGCTGTCGAAATCGGCAGCATGAAGCCCATGGACGCCGCCAGCGACGCGGCGATACACGGAGCGACCGGGGACACGCCAAGTTGTTGCGCCGTCATCACAGCGAGCGGACACATCATCGCCGCGGTCGCGGTGTTGCTTGTCAGTTCAGAAATCACCAGCGAGACGCTGGAAAACAGCACGACGAGGCCCCATTCGGTCTTGACCTTCGTCGCGTGGAGGACGAGTTCGCCGATCCAGTTGGAGAGCCCCGTGGAGAAGACCTGCTCGCCTAGCGCGACGCCGCCGCCAAAGAGCAGGAGCGTGCCCCAGTCGATCTGCGCCGCCTCCGCCCAGACCAGAATCGGCCGCGGACGCGGGACGCCGGCCACGACGCGCGTCGACGCGGGTAGCACGAACAGCAGCGACGCACAGACAATCGCAACCACCCCTTCCGGCATCGCCGTTTTGCACCACAGGTACGCTGGATTCTGGCTGCCGAGCGCCAGTTCCAGAAGTCCGGGCGTCACCCAGCCGATACCCGCCAAACCAATCGCCACGAGCGTTCCCAGCTGCCCGCGGTCGAGCCCGAAGGCCACGGCGTCACCGCTGCGCAGGCGCAAGAGGTCCGTGGGCATCGGCTCGTCCCGCACTGTTCGACCGGCCGTGTGCAGGCGCTTGCGCTCGGTCTTCACCGTCAGCAACAAAATGATGATCCAGACGCCGAGCGTGGCTGCGGCCATCGGCAACGCGATGAGGGTCCAGCTGAAGAACGGCACGTGCTTGTGGGCGTACTGAGTCAACGCCGCGATCGCCAACAGGTTGGGTGGCGTGCCGATGGGCGTCAGCACGCCGCCAATGGACGACGCAAATGCCGCCGACAAGATGCCAACGGACTGCGCGCGCGGACCAAAGCGGTCCACGGCGGCGCGAATGACCGGCACCATCATCGCGGTCGTCGCGGCGTTGGAGAAGAGACTGGAGATGCCCGCGGTCACGAGCGTGGTGCTCACCAGCGTGCGTTCGGGCGACGTTTCAGCGGTTGGGAACAGTCGTGCCGCAAGCACCCGGTCCAGCCGCGTGCGTTCTGCCGCCTGCGCCAGAATGAACGCGCCCATGAAGAGAAACAGCAGCGGGTTGCCAAACGACGCGAACATCCGCTCGACGGGCGCGATTCCCATCAGCACGGCCACGGACGGCGCCAGAACAGCCGTCATCGCGACAGGCAGCGCCTCGGTCACCCAGAGCACGAGCGTGGCGAAGAGCAGCGCGAGCATCCGCGCGGCTTCCGGCTTCAAGTTATTCGGCGCCAACGCCAGAACCAGCAACAGCGTCAACGGCGCGCCGATGAGGCCGACAAGACGTCGCCGCCGCTCAAATTGGACTTCCGCGTCGGAGACGAGGAGGTGTTCTGCGCCCAAAACCGCCTCCGCGAGGCCAAGCGCACGCGGCCGAGGCGATCACGTCGGATCGCCTCGGCCGCGTGGTTGGTGAACTGACTAGTACGCCGACAGCTTGTAGCCCAGATCGTCCACAACCTTCTTGGCGATGAGACGACGCAACGGCAGCAGCGCCGCTGGCACGTGCGCGCCCAACTGGCTGGCCTTGCTCGCCCACGGCGCGAGTTCGTCGCCCGCAAACGCGTTTTCCAGCACACGCTGTGCAGTCGCCGACGCCCGGTCCAGCGCTTCCACGGCCGCAACCGTGCAGATCGCCGACGTGATCGTCTCGTCGCCGCCCGCCGCCTTGCGCTGTGCGGTGCGCGTGATCGCCGAGTCGATCGCATACGCGTCGATGACCAGGTTGGAGATCTGCGTCAGCGTCTCCTGCTCGCCGTCCAACGCCATCCCAAACTTCGTCGAAGCCGCCTGCGCCACAAGCAGCGTCAGCCACTTGATGCGCTGCAGGGCGAATTCCGCCAAGCCGAGGCCTTCGGTCGTCTGCGGCGGCGTGCCGAGGTCGCCCGTCGCGAGCTTCTTCTGCATCTCTTTGATCGCGCCGAAGAGGTCCAACCGCGACTGCATCTGCCGCTTGAACAGCGTACCCGGAATCAGCAGACGGTTGATCTCGTTGGTGCCTTCAAAGATGCGGTTGACGCGCGCGTCACGCACAAACTTCTCGACGTAGTAGTCTTCCACGAAGCCGTAGCCGCCGTGCCACTGCAGCGCGCGGTCCAGAACGCGGTCGAGCACTTCCGAGCAGAACACTTTGGCGACGGACGCTTCGATCGCGTACTCCTCGATCGCCGCCATCTGCTTCTCGACGTAATCCGGCGCGTCGGCTTGCAGCGAGTGCAGCCGTGTGTCGATGTCGCCGGCGATGCGATACACCAGCGACTCACCGAGGTAGATGCCAATCGCCGAATCGGTCGCCATCTCGCGGATGATGCCAAAGTCCACGACGCGGGTGCCAAACTGCTTGCGATCGTTCGCATACTGCAACGCCTCGGCAAAGCCGCGCTTGGCCAGCGAGAGCACGCCCGCGCCGAGTTTGTAGCGACCAAGATTCAGGGTGTTGAACGCGATCTTGTGGCCCTTGCCGATCTCACCCAGCACATTCTCCACCGGCACTTTCGCGTCGCTGAAGATGAGCGCACACGTCGACGAGCCACGCAGACCGAGCTTGTGCTCCTCGTTGCCGACCGTGAAGCCCGGCGTATTGCGATCCACGATGAAGCCGGTGAACTTGTCACCGTCGACCTTGGCAAAGACCACGCCCACGTCCATCCAGGACGCGTTGGTGATCCACTGCTTGGTGCCGTTCAGGATGTAGTGCTTGCCGTCGGGCGAGAGCACCGCCGTCGTGCGCGCAGCCAAGGCGTCCGAACCCGAACCCGGCTCAGAAAGCGCGTAGCAGGAGACCAGCTCGCCCGAGGCGATCTTCATCGCGTACTTCTTCTTCTGTGCGTCGTTGCCGAAGTACAGGATCGGCGCGAGGCCAATACCGGAGTGCGCGCCCCACGTGACGCAGAAATCGCCCGACGTGCCCAGCTTGTCCGCCAGCAGGAGCGACGTCACTTTGTCGGCGCCAATACCGTCATACTTCTCGGGCACTTCCACCTGTGCAAAGCCCAGATCGCACGCCTTCTTCAGCACTTTGACCATCTCAGCGGCGGCCTTGCCTTCCTTGGATTCGAGGCGACGCTCCTTGGGCCACACCTCTTTTTCCATGAAACGCTGCGCTTCTGACGCCATGGCGCGCTGATCTTCGTCCAAATCTTCAACCGTAAAGATACGCGACTTACCGACGGTTTCGGTGAGGAAACTGCCGCCGGCGGGCGCGGTCCTCTGGTCTGCAATGCTGGAATCTGCCATGGTCGCTCTCCGTGATGCGCGCCACTTTTTGGTCGCGCTGCTGTAGCGTGGTGGGTGGTATCGTAGGACCCGAACGTCGGGCAAAGCCGTCCGACGGGGCGTAATCGTAGACCTGCACGGCGCGCGCCGCAATGGCCGGACAGCCCGGACGTCATGGGAGTGTACGATGCGATGGATGCCCTTGTGGATCGCGGTTTTGCCCCTCTGGAGTTGCGCGGCAATGCAGCCGACGGTGATTGACGCCGGGCCGATCGCCCTACCCGCGCCGCCCACGGCAGTGACGGCATCGGTCGCGCCCTGGACAGCGGCAGAGTTCGCCACGCCGCAGTCCGCGCACGCTGTAACGGACACCGCGAAGCCCGATCAGACGCCCCATTTCGCTATCGCAACCGCGCACCCGCTGGCCACACGTGCGGCTGCGGACGTTCTGCGCCAAGGTGGAACGGCGGTCGACGCGCTCGTTGCCGCCAGTTTCATGCTCACCGTCGTGGCACCACAATCGACCGGGATCGGCGGCGGCGGCTTTGCCGTGATCTCCCCTGGAGACCACCGACCTCCCACGGCCTTTGACTTCCGCGAGACCGCACCGCAAGCAACGGATCGTGCTGCGTATCTGGACGCCGATGGCAAATTTGTCGCGGAACGCAGCCAGCACCACGGGCTGGCGGTCGCGACGCCCGGTTACGTCGCTGGTCTCTGGCGCTTGCACCGGCGCTACGGCAGCCTGCCCTGGGCGCGCCTTGTGCACCCGTCCGTCGAGACCGCGCGACGCGGCTTTCCCATCACCCGCGATCTGGCGCGGTCGATCGCGTTGGTGCAGGCGCAACTGAACGCGCAGGCCAAGCGTGTTTTTCTGCGCAACGACCAGCCGCTACAGGCGGGCGACGTGCTCGTTCAGGAGAAGCTCGCGGCGACGCTGCAGCGGATCGCCGACTTCGGTCCCACTGCGTTTTACGCGGGACCCATTGCGGCAGACATCGTCGCGACCGCGCAGGCGGCGGGCGGCAAGCTGGCGCTGGAAGACCTGTTCACCTACGACACGCGAGAATTTGCGCCGCTGACGGGCAAACTTGCGGGGCTGGAGGTGCTGACGATGCCGCAACCGTCGGCGGGCGGCGCGCAGGTGCTGGCGATGGCGGAGGCGTTTACCGGTCTGCCTGCCGACTGGAACGTCGCCAAGGACCCGCAAAGATTCGCGCACGCGCTGGCTGAAGTGATGCGGCGGTCGTTTGCCCTGCGTCTGGCATTTGCCGGTGACGTGGCCAATCCGGCACGGGCTCTTGATCAGGCGTTTCCGCTTGCGGCGCGTCAGGCGCTCAACCGGACGCTGGACGTGAAACGCGCGACGCCGACGGCTAGCTTGCCACCGCTGCCAGCAGGAAAAGTGGGTGAAAACCACGCGAACACGAGCCACGTGGCAATCATCGATGGCAGCGGGATGGCCGTTTCCAGCACCCACACGGTGAATCTGTACTTGGGCAGCGGGCTGATGACCGAGGGCGGAATCATCCTGAATAATGAAATGGATGACTTCACGTTTACGATGGAATCCTCTAATTACTTTGGTCTTGCAGGTAGCGCGCAGAACCTCGCTCGCGCCGGCGTGCGGCCGGTGTCGTCGATGAGTCCGACAATCGTGCGCAAAGACGGTCAACCGCTTTTGGTCATCGGATCGCCAGGCGGGACGCGGATTCCGACGACCGTGTTTCAGGTGTTGGCACGAAATTTGCTCCTGCAACAGCCGTTGGACCAAGCCACCGCGGCGGTTCGTCTCCACCATCAGGCCAAACCCGACGCTGTCTTTGTCGAGGAAGGCCCGGCGGGAGACGCGCTTGTGAAAGCGCTGGAAGCGCGCGGGCACGAAATCAACCGCGCACCGCCGTGGTGCAACCTGCAGGCCGCGCGGCGTCAATGCGACCCGCAGGAACGCTGCACGTACGACGCTGTGAGTGACCCGCGGCAGGAAGGCGGCGCCATCGCCGAGTAAACGGGCTACTCGCCTGCGTCGCGATGTGCCAGAAAGAACGCAATACCCGCCGTTCCGGCGATCTGCCGCGAAGCTTCCGCCAACACGCGCTCGACCAGGTCGCGCTTGGAGGTGTGATAGGTCACCGTCAGCGCCGACATCGCAAACTTATTCAGCACCGGCATTTCCGCGGCGGCCTTCAGGAACGTCGCGGCTTCCAGGCACGACTGGAATCGGTCTTCCGGCCGCTTGGCGCACGAACGTTCGATGAATTCCGCCAGATCCTCTGGAATCGTCGGTACCAGCTCGCGGATGTCCGGCAGCGGAGACTGAATGTGCTTGCCGAGCAATTCCTCCAAAGTATCGGCATCAAACGGCAGCTCGCGCGCAATCAGCTCGTAGGCCAAAATACCCAGCGAATACAGGTCGCTGCGACCATCGACAGGCAGATTGCGGATCTGTTCGGGCGACATGTAGTACGGCGTCCCGATGATCTTGCCGCCGGACGTGCCACCGGGCTGCGTCGCGATGCCGAAGTCGAGCAGCTTCACTTTGCCGTCCGCCAGCAGAAACACGTTTGCCGGCTTGATGTCGCGGTGAATGAGGCCGTGCGCGTGTGAATACGCGAGCGCCGCGCAGATTTCACGCAGAATGCGCCGCGTGTTCTGCCATTCCAGCGGCGGACCGTTGTCGATCAGCGCCTCCAGCAGGTCGCCGGAGAGCTTCTCCATCACGATGAACTTGGTCCCGTAGGCGTGTTCAATGTCCAACACGCGCACGATGTTGTCGTGATCGAGGCTCGCCACCAGACGCGCTTCTTCGTCAAAGTGCTCGCTGAACGTCTCATCGAACACCAGCGCGTGCGAGAGCATCTTGAGCGCAACAGGCATGCCCAAAGTCGGATGCCGCGCTTCGAAAACCGTCGCGACGCCGCCTGATCCCAGACGCCCGACGACCTCATACTTGCCAACTTTGCGAATGCCCGACGTTTCCATCAGGCGCTCGCCCACCAAACGCGTCAAGAACACGCCGGTATTCGGGTGACGCGCAAACAGCTCCACGATCGCAGGCTTGCCGATCCGCAGGCAGCGCGACGACTCTTCCGCCGAGATGGTCGCGGTACGTGGCTCCTTGGTGATGAGCGCCATTTCGCCAAAAATCGCCGGGGCTTCGACGATCTTTTCAAAGACAACGGTCTGTTCGCCATCGCGCACGACAATGCGGACTTTGCCTGACTCCAGGACGAACATGTGCTCGCCAGGTTCGCCCTGCTTCAGGATCAGCTCCGTCTTGGCAAAGCGCACGGGCTCCATCGCCGCCTGAAAGCGCGCGAGCGCGGACTCCTCCATACCGGCAAACAGCGGCAGCGACTGCCAACGCGACACCTTGATCGACGCGGTGCGATTGGTCGGCGTGTCCTGCAGGCCTTCAAACTGCTGGGTCAGCGTATAACCAGCCGACTTGCCCTTGGGCGCGGGCGGCGGTGCGCTCGGCGGGGGCGCACTGGGCGGGGGCGCACTGGGCGGCGGCGAACTCGGTGGCGGCACGCCCGGCGGAATTCCTGCCATGCGCTGGGTCGCGTCGTGTTGCGGTTGGACAAGCTTGGTCATCGGGGTCTCCAGCGCTGGACAGAAGCCACGGCGGGAGTGGAGCGCAAACGGCGGCGGGAAGCAAGCCTGCTACTTCGCCATCCCGTGGATCACGACGTACATGCCGAAGAGAAACGCGACGGCAAGGACAGCCAGCGTCGCTGCACACCCCAGCATCATCCACCGACCGACAAGAACCGGCACGGGGTCTTCGATCTTGCTGGGCGGAATGCGCGGCGGCGCGATGGGGTGCTCAGGCTGGGTCATGGCGCTCGGCGGCGCGGCAAGAAAGCGCAGCGCGCGTCGATGCTGACGTCTGCAGTCCGGCGACGTCAAGGGCGCAGCCATCCAATCGCTTGCACGAGCGACCGCGCCCTGACAACATCCGACGCGCTACCTGAGGAAAATGCCGATGTCGACCCCTGTTCTGGACCAGAACCTCGTCACCGATCTGAGCGAACGCCTGTCGTATCCGGGCTACTTGCAGTTGGACACACTGCTCGCGGCGCAAAAACCGCTGTCAAACCCTGAGCATCACGACGAACTGCTGTTCATCATCCAGCATCAAACCACCGAACTGTGGTTCAAGCTGGTGCTACACGAACTCGCCGCCGCTATAGACTACATCCGCCAGGACGATCTGGAGCCGACCTTCAAAATCCTCTCGCGGGTCAAGCATATTCAGGCGCAGCTCGTCGCGCAGTGGTCGGTCCTGGCGACGCTGACACCTACGGAGTACTGCCAGTTTCGCTACGTGCTGGGTCCAGCGAGCGGCTTTCAGTCGCCGCAATACCGGCTGGCGGAATTCATGCTGGGCAACAAGGACGAGCGAATGATCGCGGTGCATCGGCATCGTCCTGACGACTTTCAGCGCCTTTCTGAGGCTTTGCGCACGCCGAGCTTGTACGACGAATTCCTGCGCCACCTCGCCCGTCGCGGACTGCCGGTGCCGTCCGAGTTGATCGAACGCGACTTCACGCAGCCGCACGTGCGGCATCCAGCGTTAGTTGACGTTTTTAAGACGATCTATGCGAATCCACGCGAGTATTGGAGCGCCTACGAGATGTGCGAGAAGCTGGTGGACATCGACGAACACTTCCAAATCTGGCGCTTTCGGCACATGAAGGTGGTCGAGCGCGTCATCGGCATGAAGCGCGGCACCGGCGGGACCAGCGGCGTTGGCTACCTGCGGCACATGCTCGACGCCCAGTTGTTTCCAGAGATTTGGGACGTGCGGACGGAGTTGGGCGAGGTCGGTCGCTAACCGAAAGTCCTACGCTTCTTTCGCTTCCTTGGAAGTCTGGTGTGCGTGCAGCAGCGTCACACCCGCTTGAAACGACAAGCGCTTCTCCAGATCCGCGAGCGCATCGGCGACCATCTGGCGACGACTCGGATGGTACGAGATCGCCACGGTCGAGAGTTCGATGCGGTGCACGACCGGCAAGTCGGCCGCCAACTGCAGGAACGCCACGGCTTCGGCACAATCGGCAAAGCGATCTTCGGGCTTCTTCGCCATGGCGCGCAGGATGAACTCGCGCAGATCATCGGGCAGATCCGAAACCTTGACGCACGGGTCCGGCGTGGGCGCGACCAGATGCAAGTCCAAGAGTTCTTCGATCGTTTCGGCATCAAACGGAACGTCGTGCGTTACCAACTCGTAGGCAAGGACGCCCAGAGAATACAGATCGGATCGACCGTCCAACTTGCTGCCAAGGATTTGCTCCGGCGACATGTAGTACGGCGTCCCCATCAGCGTGTTGCCGCCGTGCGCCGACGCTTCCGCTGAAACCGCGATTCCGAAGTCCAGCAGCTTCACCCGACGATCGTCAGCGGTCAGGAAGACGTTGGAAGGCTTGATGTCCCGGTGCAACAGCCCACGGTCATGCGAATACGCGAGCGCCGAGGCAATTTCACGGAGGATACGGCGAACCGTGCCCCAGTTCAGCTGCGTCTTGTTGCGAATCACGTCGTCCAACGTGAGCCCGGAAAGCTTCTCCATCACGATGAAGTGCGTGCCGTACGCCTTCTCGGTGTCGTACACGCGCACGATATTCTCGTGATCCAGCTTCGCGACGAGCTTGGCCTCTTCCTGAAATTGCCGCGCAAATTTAGGGTGATAGACCAGCGAGTGCGACAGCATTTTCAGCGCGACGTTGCGCCCCAGACCCGGATGCACCGCTTCGAACACGGTCGCAACCGCACCGGCGCCGAGCCGACCGACCACCTGATACTTGCCCACGTGCTGAATCGACTGTGATTCCAACAGCCGATCGCCGACCGCGCGCGTCAAGAACGCGGCGATGTGCGGGTTCTTGTGCACCAACTCGTCAAAAGCTTCGCGCGACACGCGCAGGCAGCGGACGTCGCCTTCGGCAAGAACCGTCGCGTTGCGCGGCGTCGCGGTAATCAGCGCCATCTCACCAAAAAGCGCGGGAGCACTCAGGATTCGCTCGAAGTGGGTGTCGGTCTTCGCCTCCATGACCACCCGCACTTGCCCCTGATCCAGCAGATACATGGCGTCAGCGACGTCACCCTGGCGTACGATCGCGTCGCCTTTGCTGAACTTACACGGCAGCATCACCTCGCGTAGCTCTTCAATGGCGATCGCATTCATGGTGCGAAACACTTCGAGATCAGCCCACTTCGGCCGCCCGCGATCGTCCAGCCGGGTCTCCCGCATCTGCATTTGCGAGTGCGTCAGCTTGCGCACGGGGTCAACCGCCGAGATCGACGGCGTGTTCGCGCTCCCGCTGATGTGCGACAACGGAACGACCAGCTGCGGCACGGGCGACTCGCGGTAGGTCGTCGGCGGCGTCGAGGGCGGCAGTGGCGGGATGAACGCGAAAGTAGTCGTCTGCGCGGCGTCGTCTTGCGCGGTGTCCGCGGCGGATTTTGGATCTGTCGACATGGGACTCCGGACCTGAGAACTCCAGCGTAGCGCGCCCAGCTTGGTCCCGCAAACCGCGCGTTGCGAAACGTGTGATGCAACCCTGTCCGCGGCCGTTCACCGGTAACGCTTGCCAGCGCGCGCAGACCTGAGCATCCTTGTGCATACGGGCAGGTGCGCCCAAAACGAAGTGTGGCATGGGCATCGCGCATCGACGAACGCAAAACACGCAACGGCGGCGACGCTCCCTGCGCGGCATGGCGTTGTTGTGCCTCACGTTTTTCGCCATCTCTCCCGCGTTTGCCGATGATGAAAGCGAGTTTCGCGCGCGGCCGACTGCGGCGTTGGCCGAAAAGATCGCGCGCGCTGCGTTGAGTCGTGACCAGTCAGCCAAGGCGATGAACTGGCTGGAGCGGATCGGCGCCGCGCCGGGTGCAACGTTGGCGCAGTTGAATTGGGTAACGAAGCAGCGCGCCGATTTGAAGTGGCGGCTGAATGACGCGCACGTTGCGCCCGTGCAGATCCGGGTGAATCCGTCGTCGGCGGACGTGGTCATCGACGGGCTGCACGTGCCGTTTCACACCGCGATGCACACGCTGTGGCTGCCGGAGGGCGCGCACAGCTTGGAAGTGATCGCTGTGGACCACGCGACGCAAACCCTGTCGATTGGGGCTCGCTTGGGCGAACGCGAGGTGTACGAGGTCTCGCTGGAAATGTCGCGGCCACCTGTCCTGCAGGTCCATCTGCAACCGGACGGCGAGGTGTGGGTGGACGGCACGCTGCTGGGTTCGTCGACGAAGGGGCGCTTCGTCGTCAGTTCGGGCCGGCACCTGGTGGAAATGCGCGCGCCAAACTCGGAGACCTGGCAGCAAGAGGTCGCGCTGAAGTCCGGCGATGTCAAGGCGCTGGATATTCGCTTGAAGCCGACTGTGGCCGCGCAGGACCCTGCGCTGGCGCGGCGTGCGCACCAGATTGACCGGCCGCTGTTGCCGTCGGAAGTGGCGGAACAGAAGGAGCACGGCTTCGCGAAGATCGAAGTTGCGAGCGGGAGTCTGGACAAAGGCCTGGGCCAACGGGTGTCGGGCGACGCTGCCTCACCGGAGTCGCAGCGCAAAGCGCGGGAAGCCACGGCGGCGGAAAAGAAAGGCGCGCTCAAGCCGGATGAACCGAAAGAAGTCGGGCAGCCCAAGGTCGTGGCGCCGCGCGGCGACGAGAACCGGACGGCAGAACCCGAGCAACGCGCGGTCGCCAGAAACGTGCGGGCCGATCCCGATCCGCGTGACACCGACAACAGCGTCACGGAGCCAGCAGCGCCACCCAGTCCCGGTTGGTCGCGAACGACGAAGGGCTGGCTCTACGGTGGCGCGGGTTTCGCTGTGCTGGGTGCCGGTCTTGCGATGGCGTATTTGGGCGCGCAGGACGCAGAGACGGCCAACCAATTGCCACGCGGCTCCAAGACGTACGCCGACGATTACGCTGCGGCGTCGGGCAAAGCTTACCTCGGCTACGGCGCGGCTGGCCTCGGCGCCGTGGGCGTCGGCGTTGGCGCGTACTACCTGTTTGGCAATGGCGGGCTCAGCCGCAAGGGCAAGGGCTGGGTCGTGACGACGTTGGGCGCCTTGACCGCCGCGGCGGGTGGCTGGCTGATGTTGGATGCCGCCAGTCTGGCGAGCACCACGGATCAAACACTTTCACCGAAGAGCCCTGAGTACACGCGTCGCTTCGACCTCGCTGAACGCAACCGCTGGGTCGGCGTCGGGGTCGCAGGCGCTGGCGCTGCGATCATCGGCACCGGCTTGGCGTTGGTCTTGACGGGATCGTCCTCCAGCGCTCAGGCAGAACCCTCCGCCACGGAGCGTCCCGCGTTGGCCTGGCAATTTCAGCCACTGGTCGGCAACGGCGTCACCGGGGGCAGCGTCCACCTGGCTTGGTAGAGGTGTCGGCAGCCACAGCGTCGGGTCGCGCCACGCCGCGCAAGGGTTCGCCGCTTTGCGTTCCTACACCTTGACCTGAGCGGCGTGCATTCGGCATGCTGCAACTCGATTCCCTTGCGAATCAAGAACTCGCGGAGCGCCGATGTACTCGTCTCGTTTTCGTTTTGCTTGCCACGCGCTCGGCGTGCTGGCGGCCGGTGGCTACCTGGCCGCTTGTGGCGACACTTCTGCGTCGGGCAACGGGATCGTCGTTGCTGACGCGGAGAGTGACGTGGTCACCCTGCCCGACGCCGATACCGGCGACGTCGCGACCGACACCGTATCGCCCGCCGACATCGCCGCCGACGCGTCATCCGACACGGCGACGGACGCAGCCCTGGACACGCAAACAGACGCAATCACGGGCGCAGATACCGATACTGCTCCCGACGCAGCGACCGATGCGGTCGTGGAGGATACGACTCCCGCAGACACCGGCTTCGACGCCGATGTCGCCGCGGAAGACGCCGCCACCGACGTTTCGGTTGCAGATGTGGATGACGCGACGCCGCCGCCTGATGTTGCTCCAGACGTTCCCGATACGACGGATGTGCCCGTCGTTCCGACCTGCAAGTCCGTCAGCGACTGCGGTGGTGACACGCCCTATTGCAACGCCGCGGGCACCTGCGTCGGCTGCCTCTACAACGCGCAATGCCCCGGCGACGGCGCGTTCTGCGCGAACGGCGCGTGCACAACGCCGGTCACGTGTATTTCCGACAAAGACTGCACGCCGATTGGTGCGGTCTGTGACCCCGGCAAGGGCGTCTGCCGCGAGTGCTTGACCGAACTCGATTGCAAGGGTGGGCAAAAGTGCCAAGCGTTCCAGTGCGTGACCGTCACACCCTGCAAGAGTTCCAAGGACTGCCCCGGCGCGCTGGTTTGCTCGGCCGGCGCGTGCGTCGAGTGCGCCGCCGACACGGATTGCGACGACAGCCAGTTTTGCAGCCAGAAGATCTGCACCAAGGACGTCTGCAAGCCAGGCGCGCACTGCGAGTTGAACGCCGTCGCCACGTGCAAAGCCAACGGCGGCGGCTGGGACTACACGGACTGCGGCTTGACGGCGATTTGCTTGAGCGCCGCGTGCGCGCCCGTCGTTTGCGCGCCGGACAGCGTTGGATGCCAAGACGGCGGCCTGGCGACCTGCAACAACACCGGCACGCAGTTGACCGTCGCCGCTTGCCCCGCGAAACAGACGTGCGTTGGGAACGCGTGCACGGCGGTCATCTGCACGGCCAAGACCACCGCGTGCGATGAGAACGGCGGCCTGCTGACTTGCAGCGACGACGGCACGCAGTGGGTCTACTCGTCGTGCGGCACCGGCTACGCGTGTTCCTTGGGCACTTGCACGCAACAGATTTGCGCGCCCGGCAGCAAGACCTGCAGCGGCCAGAAATTGCTCGCTTGCATCGCGTTGGGCCTCGCGTGGAGCATCACGGCAACGTGCAGCGACACGGGTCAGTACTGCGTCACGGACAAGTGCGTGGATCCGCTGTGCACACCGGGATCGGTCAAGTGCGACGGCAACCAACTGACGACGTGCAACGCGGACGCGATGAGTTGGACGCCGACCCCGTGCGACGACGGCAACGCCTGCACCAGCGACACGTGCGACGCAGGGCTGGCCAAGTGCGCGTTTGCCAGCTTGAACTGTGACGACGGCAACTCGTGCACCCTCGATTCGTGTTCGGGCGGCTGTCAGCACGCGGGCGTCACGGGCCCCACGTGCGACGACGGCAACAGCTGCAGCACCGGCGAGACTTGCAACGCCGGCAAGTGTGTCGCCCCGGTCGCGAGCGCAAACGTGACCACGGTCGCGGGCAGCGGCAGCATCGGCGGCACCAATGGCGCGGGCTCCAGCGCGAGCTTCAATCGCCCCTACGGCCTCGCGCGGTTGAACGACGGGAGCTTCGCCGTTTCCGACTACGACGCGAACCGCATCCGCCAAGTCCAAACGGACGGCACGGTCAGCACGATCGCGGGGACTGGCACCGCCGGCTCGACCGACGGCGTCGCCGCCAGTGCCACGTTCTCCAGCCCCACGAGCATGGCGATGGACGCCGCGGGCACGCTGTTCGTCGCCGACTTCGGCAACGATCGCATCCGCACCGTGAGCGGTGGCGTGGTTGGCACGTTCGCGGGCAGCTCCGTCGGCTGGAAGGACGGCGTCGGCACCGCGGCGCAGTTCCACTCGGTCCAGGACATCAAGTTCGATGCGAACGGCGTCTTGTGGGCAGCCGACCGGTTGAATCATCGGATTCGCCGCATCACCGCCGACGGTGCGGTCAGCACGGCCGCGGGCACGGGCGTCGCGGGCTACGTCGATGGCCCCATCGCGACGGCTCAGCTGAACGAGCCGTGCCGCATCGCGCCCGCCAGCGACGGCAGCGTCTACTTCGCGGACTGCGGCAACTACCGCGTTCGCAAGCTCAGCGCCGATGGTCAGACGATCAGCACAATCGCAGGCGCAGGCAACGGCTACGTCGACGGCAACGCCACGAGCGCGAAGTTCGCGTGGATTGGCGGCCTCGCGTGGCTGGGCAACACACTGATTGTCAGCGACAACGGCAACAACCGCATTCGCGCGGTCGCGGCGGATGGCACGGTCTCGACGCTTGCGGGCAGCGGCTCCGCTTCGTACGTGGACGGTGCGCCGACTTCGGCTTCGTTCAGCGCGCCGTGGAACGTCGGCGGTGACTGGACCGGCGCGCTGTGGATTGCCGACGGCACGAACGAGCGCATCCGCAAACTCTCGTTCAGCAACTTGACGTGCAACGACGGCAATCCCTGCACGACTGACAGCTGCGCGGGCAAAGCCTGCGTGTTCACGCCCATCGGTGCCGGAGCAGCTTGCAACGACGGCACCGCGTGCACCAGCAACGATGCCTGCAGCGCTCAAGGCAAGTGCACCGGCACAGCGACGACGTGCAACGACGGCAATCCGTGCACGAGCGACTTCTGCAATCCTTTGACCGGCGCGTGCGTGTTCACGTCGACAGACGGTCCTTGCGTGGACAACGACATTTGCACGAACGGTGAGCATTGTTCGGGCGGCGCGTGCTTGGCCAATGTGAACACGCTTTCCACGGTCGCGGGCACTTCGACCGCGGGGTACGTCGACGGCGCCGCAAAAGACGCGCGGTTCAACGCGCCCTTCGGTCTCGCGGTGACCAAGGACGGCGGCTCTTACGTTTCTGACGCCAACAACGACCGCATTCGGTTCGTCGCCGCCGACGGCACCACGTCCACGGTCGCGGGCAGCGGCACGGCGGGCTACTTGGACGGCGCGGCCTCCACGGCGCAGTTCAACAATCCGACTCGCCTGGCGATCGGCGCTCAGGGCGTGCTGTACATTGCGGACTCCGTGAACAACCGCATTCGCAAGTTGAGCGGCACCACGGTGAGCACCGTCGCGGGCAGCGGCACGACCGGCTTTTTGGACGGCGCGCCCACGAGCGCTCAGTTCAACAACCCGTTTGGCTTGGTCTACAACAGCGGCGTGTTGTACGTGGCCGATTCTGGCAACCACCGCATCCGCACCATCGCGCCGGACGGCACGGTTGGCACGCTCGCTGGCAGCAGCACAGTCGGCAACACCGATGGCACGTTGGGGAACGCGACGTTCAGTTCACCGCGCGGCTTGTGTCAGGCCAGCGATGGCACGCTCTACGTCGTCGACACGTACAACAACAACATTCGCCGCATCGTGAACGGCAAGGTCGACACGCTTGCGGGTGGCGGCCCCGGTGCGGACGATGGCATTGGGCTTGCCGCTGGCTTCAACCAGCCGCGCGACTGCACCGTCGATCCAGCCGGCAACATCTACGTCACCGACACCTACGACAACCGCTTGCGCAAGGTCACGCCCAACGGTGTGGTCACCACGTTGGCTGGCACAACGATCGGCAACGGCTCGATGTACACGAGCACGGACGGCCCCGCGCTCACGTCGGTCCTCGGCTACCCGGCGGTCCCGGCCTGGGCACCGGGCGGCGTCATTTGGATCGCCGACAACAACTCGATCCGCAAGTTCATCCCCGCCAACGTCGACTGCAGCGATGGCTTGCCCTGCACCACCGACGTCTGCAACGGCGTCACCGGCGCGTGCAGCAGCTCGCCCACGCCCAATGGCGGCGCGTGCGACGACGGGAAGTTCTGCACGGTCGGCGAGACGTGCCAGAGCAACACGTGCGGCAACAGCACGCCCAACACGTGCGACGACGCGCAGAGCTGCACGACCGACAGCTGCGACCCGATTCTGGGCTGCAGCCACACGTGGCAATTCACGCTGCCGGGTTGCTGTTTGCCCACGCTGTGGCAGACAGGCTTTGAAGGCGACAAGGGCGCGGGCGTCAAGACGACCGCGGATGCCAACAGCTACACGACTTGGGGCATTGGCGCGTCGTCGACCACGCACGGCGGAACCAGTGCGCTCTCAGCCACGTACCTGTACGGCACGAGCAAGGCCACGGCGACTTTACCTGCCATCACGCTGCCCGCCGGCACGACGACGCTGAGCTTCTGGCTCTACTTTGACGCGGTTCCGTCGACCTGCGGCACGGGACTCACCTACCCGTGCGGAACGTCGTCATTTCAGGTCCTGATCAACGGCTTCGGGATCTACACGCAAACCGCGGCGACAAGTGGCTGGACGCAGGTCACGCTCAACAGTTCGCTGATCGGCGGACAAACGCCCGTCGTCACGTTTGTCTACACCTCGGCAAATAGCGGCTGGGGCTCGACATTCACCAGCACCGGCACCGGCGTCTTTGTCGATGACATCACGGTGACGTCTACGTGCCAATAACTCCGCGGTTTCGCCAATCCGTGCTACCCTGAGTTCGGGAGCGGGGAGGCGCACGGAGGCTCGATATGGCACGCACATTGGTGATGATTCTCGCAGGCGGCAAAGGCAGTCGTCTCGCGCCGTTGACGTCGCACCGCGCCAAGCCCGCGGCACCTTTTGGCGGGCGCTACCGCATCATCGACTTTGCGCTCTCCAACTTTCTCAATTCCGGCTACACGCGCATCAAGATCCTGACGCAGTACATGTCATCGTCCTTGATTGAGCACCTGTCCCGCGCGTGGAATTTGTCCAATGCGCCCGGTCACTTCGTCGATCCGGTTCCCGCGCAAATGCGGCGCGGCGAGCACTGGTACGTGGGAACGGCGGACAGCGTTTTTCAGAATTTGAACCTCATTTCCGATCAGGCGTCGGAAAACGTCGCCATCTTTGGCGGTGATCACATCTACAAGATCGCCGTCGATCAAATGGAAGAGCACCATACCGAGATGAACGCGGACCTGACCGTGGCAGCGTATCCGGTGCCGCGCGCCGAGGCCTCGCAGTTCGGCGTGATTCAGATCGATGAAACGGGGCGCATCGTCGGCTTTCAAGAGAAGCCCAGCGAGAAAGACGCGATTCCGATTCCCGGCAAGCCGGACATGTGCCTGGTGTCGATGGGCAACTACTTCTTCAAGCGGCGGATCCTGGAGGATTTGCTCCACGACGACGCGGAAGATCCCAATTCCAGCCACGATTTTGGCAAAGACGTGATTCCGAACATGGTGCGGGACGGCTATCGCGTCTTCATCTACGATTTTTCGACGAACAAGGTTCCGGGAGAAGCGCCCGATGCGCTGCCGTATTGGCGCGATGTGGGAACCTTGGACGCGTATTTTGACGCAAACATGGACCTGCGCGCGGTCCTGCCGGCGTTCAACCTGTACAACCGGCAGTGGCCGATTCGCACGATGCAGTACGACCTGCCGCCGGCGAAGTTCGTGCTGGCGGGAAAACAGCGGGAATTCGGTCAAGTCGTGGATTCGTTGGTCTGTGAAGGGACGATCGTGTCCGGCGCGCAGCTTGTGAACGTGATCGCCGGCGTGGACTGCTATTTCCATCGATTCGCGACGATTGAGAACAGCGTGATCGCCGGGCGGTGCCGCATCGGACGACAATCGCGGGTGCGCAACGTGCTGTTGGATCACAATGTGGTGGTCGGTGACGGCTGCACGATTGGATTTGATGAAGCGTCGGACGCCAAACGCTTCCCCTTTCGCTCGCCAAAGGGCACGATCGTTCTGCCCAAAGGCACGTATGTGCCGCCGTCCGGGCCCATCGAGATCCCGCACGACATGGCAACCATGCTTTTGCAGGATCCGGCGGTAGCGGACGACTTCAAAGCGCGTGCCAGCACTTGGGTCTCTGTGCGACGCCATAGCAACGATCCGGTCCGCAATGGCTCACAACGCTCCTAATTCGACCACACCGCCGTTGCGTGTGCTTTACGTCGCGGCCGAATGCACGCCATGGTGCTCCACGGGCGGCTTGGGGGAAGTGACCCAAGCGTTGCCTCAGGCGCTTCAGGACGCGGGGCTGCAGGTCGCCGTCTGCATTCCCCTGTACCGCGATGCCCGCGAGAAGATCGCCCAACGCGGCGCGCGGTTGGAAGATACCGGCGCCTCAGCAAGCGTCTGGATGGGCGGACACCGCTTGGACAGTCGCTGGTTTCGCGTCGTGCCTGCGGACGGCGACAAAGTGGCGTCGCGCGCCCCGACATTCGCCTGCGATTGCCCGCCGCTCTTTGACCGCGAAGGGCTCTACGGCCACGGCGATGACGAAGCGCGGTTTTCAACTTTTTGTCGCGCGGCGCTCAGCTGCAGCGCACAACTGCTGGGCGGGAAGCCCGACATCGTCCACGCCCACGATTGGCACACGGCGCTCCTGCCGCTTTACCTAGCGGGCGGGTATCGCCAATTCCTGCCGCAAACCAAGTCGGTGCTGAGCATTCACAACTTGGCGTATCAAGGCCTGTATCCGCCCTCGGCGCTGGGCACGATTGGCGTGGGCACCGAGTGGTTCAATCTGGACGTGCTGGAGTTTCACGGCGCCGTGAACCTGATGAAAGGCGGAATCGCGACTGCGGATGCCGTGACGACGGTGAGCCCGCGTTACGCGATGGAAATCCAGACGGCGGAATTTGGCGAACGGCTCGAAGGCGTGCTGCGACGGCATTCGGGCAAGCTGACGGGAATTCTGAACGGCATTGATACCGACCTGTGGAACCCGGCGACGGACCCGCTTGTGCCGTTTCACTTCAGCGCGAACGACCTGGCGGGAAAGGCGGCGAACCGCCGGCACCTGCTGCAAGTGGCGCGGATGGACCCGGATGACCCGCATCCGGTGTTTGTCGGCGTGTCTCGGCTGACCGGGCAGAAGGGCTTTGACTTGGTGGCGGAGCTGGTGCCGTATTTGGCCAGCCGTAGCGTGCGGCTCATCCTGCTGGGGCGCGGATCGGAGGCGATGGAGCACCAGTTTCACGAGCTGGAGCGGTTCCACTGGCCGCACTTCCGATTTCACCCGCACCACGACATGGCGCTGGCGCACTTGCTGTATGCTGCGGGCGACGCGGTGCTGGTGCCGAGTCGTTGGGAGCCTTGTGGGCTCACGCAGCTCTACGCGATGCGCTATGGCACGGTGCCGATCGTCCGTGCGGTCGGCGGGCTGCGTGACACCGTCGTGCCGACCTACGCGCAGACGTTGGCCAACGGCACTGCGAACGGATTCGCCTTTGAGCATGACAGCGTGACCGGGCTGAAGTGGGCCATCGATCAGGCGCTGGATGCGTTCTACGGTGCGCCCGATGTGTGGCGGCAGGTGCAGCTGAACGGGCTGCGTCGTGAGTCGGCGTGGCGCGGTTCGGCGCAGGCGTACGTGCAAGTCTACCGGCGGGTGATGGGATAGACGTCCCAGCCGCAGTTACACATGTTGACCGATTGCATCTCGGACTCGGACCGCGCACTTCCGGTGGCAGCGGCAGTGTCGGAGGTTGTGACGTTGGAATTCGGTCGGCGCGTTTTAGCCGCCCAACTGAACGGCCTGGCGCAGCCACAGGTCGTTTTCCGCCGCCTTGACGAGAAAATCCGCCACGTCGGCGCGGGAAATGGCGGACGGCACGGGCACCAGCGTAGATTTCGCCACGTGTCACCGGCTCCCCAAATCCGCCTGAATCCGGTGAATTCCGCATCCGCCGCCATCCCCGTCTCACGTCTCCACCCCACGCCGCGTCTTCGCGTTGCGCCGCCCGACGTTCCCCGCGCGCCTC
>CAITYF010000071.1 GCA_903896545.1 uncultured Myxococcales bacterium
GAGCATTCCCTGACGGTCCAAATGCCAATCGTGCGCGAAGTTGCTGATCCGGGTCGCCTCGTCCTTGGTCTCGGTCAGGCGCGTCAAGCTCGACCGTGCGCGACCGCAATCGAGCGGCGGCAACTCCAGCACGGCGTCCAAGCCCTTGATTCCGTAGTAGTCGTCAAATACCGAGGGGCGTCCGAGCACGACAACCTGCGCGGTGACAAACCGCTTACGCAGCTCCGCAATCGCTTCCAGCACTGCCGGACGCCGCGAATTCGGCACTTCATCCAGCGAATCGGCCACCAGCAACCAGCGACCTTCCGCGAGCAGGCGCTCCATCGTTTCGCGTTGACCGCCGTCGGCGACTTTCAACTGATGCGCGACAGCCTCCACGATCAGGTTCGCACCCGAAACCGGGGCGTCCGCGCCGTAGATGTGGGCCAGATCAACAAGGAACGCCGGCTGCGAACACGACTCGGCGGTCAGCGCCTTGGCGAGCTCCGATTTACCAATGCCACCGCGGGCTTGCAGCAGCACGAACTTCAGCTTTCCTTCACGCAGCGTGTCGAAGAAGACCTGCTCGCTGACCATCCGTTCGCTATCGGGACGCAGCGTGAGCGGCCAAACGCGTGCGTGCAACTGCGGCCGCAGGTAGGTCAAGTCGTTCACGGCCAACTCGTGCTCGCCGGCACTCTTGCGACAAGTCGCGGTGAAATCCTGCGCATCGTTGTCGAGGAACTCGCGCAAGGTCGCGGCACCGCCACACGCGGTCGTCAAGGCCAAGCTCGAAAGCAGCAAGCTTTTTGCGCTGTTAGCAGTGAAAAGCGCGCTCAATCGGGTCGAGAATCGGGACATTCCAGCCTCCCCCACGCCTACGTGGACCAGATGGGGTAGTCTTGTACACGTCTTGCGCGGTCAATTGCAACGCGCGTGTCACCCGCCGGTCGCGTACAACACCACGGCGGAGGTCGGCTTCACTTCCACGACCACACCCGTTTTGGTCGGCACGATGTGTCCGTCATCAGCCCCGACGAGGAGCCACCATGGCCCGCTTGGCACGTCAAACCAACTGTTTTCAGTCGCCATTCCGTTCAACAGCACGGCCATCGCACCGCGCGGCGTGTTGATCTGATAGCCAGCCGACCACGGCGCGGTTCCCCAGAGCAACCGCATCGGCTGCCCCGCCAGAAGCGCTGGAATCAGCCAGGACTTGCGCAGTGCGATCAGGCGGCGGTAGTGGGCGACCAGATCGGCGTTCGCCTGCCGCTCGTGCCAATCCAGATGGTTCGTCGCGTCGTCGCGGTTGTAGCTGTTCCCGTCCAGCACGCCGGGCTGCCCGCGGTGGTGTTGCACTTTGGCGCGTGCCCACTCCTGCCCTTGCGCCAGCATCACCGCACCGCGTGACATCAGCAGCGCCGTCGCCGCCAGCTTGTGCACGCGCAGCGCACGTCCCTGCACGATCGATACGGCATCGCGCCGCACCCGATCGCCGTCGTGGACTTCACCCAGACCGAGTCGGACAAAGTCGCCGAGCGTCAAATCGTCATGCGATTCCAAGTAGTTCAGCGTCAAGCTCGCGTCATCGAAGAGACCGCCCAGAGAACGGGGCCAACCAGCCAACAGCGTGCCCACGTCGTGGCGATTGGCCCCGCCGCCGCCTTCACCAAAGATGAAACCTCGATTTGACTGCGGATTTTGCCCCTTGATGCCGTTGCGGAAGCGATCGTTCCAGACCGTGTGCCCCATGCGCGCCAGATCCGCGGGACGGTACCCGGCCATGCTCCACGGTTCGCTGATGAGGATCGCGCGTTCGTACTCCGCGCGCGTCGCGTCCCTGAGCGCCTGCAGCGTCGCGTCGTCCAGAATCGCCGCGAGATCGAGACGCAGCCCGTCGACGTGATACGCGCGCATCCAGTGCACGGCAGCGTCGACGACGAGCGACGCCATCGCCGGCTCGCGCGTGTCGACGTCATTTCCACAGCCCGAATGCGAGCGCAACTGGCCGTTTTCACGGGCGAACCACGAGCCAGGATCCAACTTCAAAAGCGGATTGTCGTCGTGCATCGACACGTGGTTCAGCACCAGGTCCAGGACAACCGCGATCCCTTCACGATGCAAGACGCGAATCATCTCGCGCAGTTCGTCGCCAGGATCGTGAAACGTGCCGTCTTCGTCCACGCCTACCCAGACGCCGGGCTGCGGTTGCGAGCCCCGCAGGCTGTAACGCTCCGACGGCGCGAGGAAAAAGCTGGGCATGTAGCCCCAGTGGTTGCGCCCGGTCGGATTGACGTAGCCCTCGCCCTCCGGTGGCGGTTCCAGCAGCGGAAACGCCGTCACGGGAAGCAGTTCCACGCAGTCCACGCCCAAGTCGCGCAACGCGTTCAAGCCGCCTTGTGCGCCCGGTTTCGCGTCCGCGAGTCCCAGATAGGTACCCGGATGGCGCACGCCGCTGGACGCGTGCACGGTGAAGTCGCGAACGTGGACTTCCAAAATGATCGCTTCGTGCACGGCGATCGCCGGACGCAGATCGCCTTGCCAGGCAAACGCGGTATCGCGGGCGACCGACCATGTCGGGTGGCCAGGGGCAAACTGCCGCGCGACCGCAACGCTGCGTGGATCGGCGATGTCAAAGGTCGCGTCGTGCTGCTGGACGCGATAACGGTAGTACGTGAGAGGCTCAGACTGCTGAACTGCGAACGCGCGACCGTGCGGGTGAGCAAAGGCCGTCATTTCCGTGACCCGTTCGCGGTCAGCAGCGTCCGGATGCGGTCGTTCAATGAGCCAAACGCGATCAGCGACAGGTGCGAGCAGGCGGAATAGGCCCTCAGCACTCAGCCAACCCAAAGTCGGCGCAGGGGTGCGCTGCGCTGCGGCTCGTCGTGCTGGGGTCATGGCACCCGCTCCAGAACGAGCACGGCATAAGGCGGCAGGTCTACGTGCGCAATCGGCCGTGGAAGTTCATTGATCTTCGCCATGACGGGCGGCGGCAGTTTGGCCAAAGAGCCGCCAAATTCACGCATGTCGCTGCGAAGCACCCACCGCCACTCGCCTTCCGATGGCAGTGGGAGCCAATAGTCCTTGCGAAGCACCGGCGTGAAGTGCTGGACCACCACCAACGATTGCCCGCCGCCATTGCGCTGCGTCACGAGAACGGATCCGCCGGCGTCCGCACCTTCCACCCACTGAAATCCCTCGTGGTGACAATCCCCAGCATGGAGCGCGGGTTGCGATCGGTACAGCCCATTCAGCGTCCGCAACCAGGCGTGAAGCGCGGCGCGTTGCGGGTCGACCGCTAGCCCCCACTGCAACTCCGCGTCGGCGTTCCACTCGTTTTCCTGCGCCAGTTCGCCGCCCATGAACAGCAGCTTCTTCCCCGGATGCAGCCACTGATAGCCGTACAACTGCCGCAGCTGCGCCATTTTTTGCGTTGCTTGGCCGGCCATTTTGCGCCAAAGGCTGCCCTTCAGGTGCACAACCTCATCGTGCGAAAGCGGCAGCATGAAGGCTTCCGAAAACGCGTAGCTCGCGGCAAAACAGATCGTGTCGTGGTGGTGGGCGCGAAACAGCGGATCGGTGGCCAGATAGCGCAACGTGTCGTGCATCCAGCCCATGTTCCACTTGAAATCAAAGCCGATACCGCCGTGTTCCAGCGCGCCCGTGACCTGAGGAAATGCCGTGGACTCCTCCGCCACCGTGATGGCGCCCGGATGTTCGGTGTGCACGAGGTGGTTGAACCGCTTAAGAAATTCAAGCGCTTCCAGATTCCAGTTGCCGCCGTGACGGTTGGGCTCCCACTGGCCGTCGGCCCGCGAGTAGTCCAGATACAGCATGGACGCCACAGCATCGACGCGAAAGCCGTCGACGTGAAACGACGACAGCCAGTAATCCGCCGCTGCGAGCAGAAACGACAGCACTTCGGGTCGGCCGTAGTCAAAAACCAGCGTGCCCCAGTCCGGATGTTCGCCGCGCCGCGGATCGGGGTGCTCAAACAGCGCGGTTCCGTCAAAACGCACCAGCGCGTGCGGGTCCTTGGGAAAGTGCGCCGGCACCCAGTCCAGAATCACGCCGATGTTCGCCGCGTGCATCGTGTCAATGAACAGGCGCAACTCGTCAGGCGTGCCCCAGCGCGAAGTCGGCGCAAAGTAGCCTGTGACCTGATACCCCCACGACGGATCGTAAGGGTGTTCGTAGATCGGCATCAGCTGAATGTGCGTGAAGCCCAACGACTGCACGTGCGCCAGCAGCGGCGCGGCCAGTTCTGACCAGGTGTACTGACGGCCGTCGGGATGTCGCCGCCACGAGCCGACGTGCAGCTCGTAGATCGAAATCGGCGCGGTGCGCGACTGGTTGGCGGCGCGGTTCGTGCTCCACGCTTGATCCTTCCAAACGTGCTCGCCTGTTCGGCACAGCATCGAGGCCGTCTGCGGACGCTCTTCGGCGAAAGCCGCGAAGGGATCAGCGCGGTCCGTCGTCAAGCCATCGGAGCCTTCGATCTGAAACTTGTAGCGTTGCCCCGCCAGCGCCTGCGGCAAAAAGACGTGCCAAAACGAAGCCCAACGGTGCATCGCGAGAGGCTGCCAGTCGGAAAACTCGCCGATGACGGACGCGCGGCGGGCGTTGGGCGCCCAGACGATGAAGCGCCACCCCGACGTGCCGCGCTCGGTTCCTTCGTGCGCGCCGAGCACGCGCCACGCGTCATGGCCTTGGCCGTTGAGAAACCTGTCGAGAATGTCGCGGGTGTTTTTGGAGAGCATGGGACGCGGAGTGTGGCAGGTGTGGCCCCGCGTGTGTAGGGGCAATCGGCGTCGGTCCCAAACGCGCCTTGGGTCGCGCCGTCGCTTCCGATTGGCTTCCGCCACGCGCCAAGCTATCCTCCGCCCCCATGAGCAACCGCCTCTACGTCACAACGCCCATCTACTACGTCAACGACAAGCCGCACATCGGCCACGCGTACTGCACCATTTTGGCGGACGCGCTAGGTCGCTACACGCGACTGAATGGCGGCGAGACCTACTTTCTGACCGGCACGGACGAGCACGGGCAAAAGGTCCAACAGGCCGCCGAAAAGCGCGGCGTTTCGCCCAAGCAGCACGTCGACGAGCTGTTTTCCGCGTTCAAGGATCTCTGGCCGACTTTGGAGTGCGCGCCCGATCGCTTCATCCGCACGACCGAGCACGCCCACGTTGGCGTCGTTCAGCGCGCGCTGTGGCAGCTGCACGATCAAGGCCTCATTGAGGATCGCACCTTTGAAGGCTGGTACTGCGTGCCAGATGAGCGTTTTTGGACCGAGAAAGAGATCGTGGAAGGCAAGTGCCCGGATTGCGGCCGCCCGGTCACGCGCCTTCAGGAACGCAACTGGTTCTTCCTGATGAGCCGGTTTCAGCAGCGCCTGATTGACGCCGTGCAGACGGGTGAAATGGCGATCGTTCCGGCGAACCGCGCCAATGAAGTGCTCGGCTTCCTGCGCGAGCCGCTGCAGGATCTGTGCATTTCTCGGCCCAAATCGCGGCTGTCTTGGGGTATCGAGCTGCCCTTTGACCGCGATTTTGTCGCGTACGTCTGGTTTGACGCGCTCCTGAACTACATCACCGCGCTGGCGCCCGACCTGCCGCCGCCGACTCAGGACGACCATCAACTCACGAAGCACCTGCTTGCCAGCCCGATGTACCAAAAGTGGTGGCCGCACGTCACGCACTGCTTGGGCAAGGACATTCTGACGACGCACGCCGTGTACTGGCCGACGATGCTGTTGGCGCTGGGACTGCCGGTGCCGCGCCGTCTGGTGACGACCGGTTGGTGGCTGATGGACGACGCGAAGATGTCGAAGTCCATCGGCAATGTCGTCGATCCGCTTGTTCTGCGTGATACTTACGGTCCAGATGTGATGCGTTACTTCTTCTTGCGCGAGATGGCCGTCGGTCAGGACGCGAACTTCTCAGAAGAAGCGGTCGTGCGCCGCAATAACGCTGATTTGGCAAATGATCTTGGCAACCTACTGCAGCGCGTGATCGGTATGTGTACGCGGTCGTTTGACGGCAAGATTCCGGAAGCGGCGGGTACGCCATCGTTTGTGCTTGCAGATGCCCTCCTGTACGCGCAGAGGCTGCAGTCGGTTGACGCCGCGAGCGACTTCGAGACGGTCGCGATGACCGCATCGCAAGCGCGGCTGAATCGCACCATCGCGGATACGATGGCGCTGACGCAGAAGCTCAATGGCGTTCTGACTGCCGACGCGCCGTTCAAAACTGTGCTGACGGACCGCGATGCTGCGGCGACGACGTTGCACCACGTGTTGCAAGGCATCGTCATCGCGGCACAGCTCCTGGCACCGGTCATCCCGGCGGCGAGCGCCGAGATCCTGCGGCGGGTGCGCGCAGAGGACGGCGTCGTACGCGCTGGGGTGCAGCTCCTGGAAGGGCCGCCGCTCTTCCCCAAACACGAATGGAAGGCTCCTGTGACGACGCCCGTAGAACTGCCAGTTTCGACGCCCACAGAACTGAGGGTGACGACGCCCACAGAACTGAAGGTGCAGCCCGGCGCAGCCGAAGCGACGTCAGGCCGCGGACTGCAGGATTTTCGCACCGGCGAGTTCCGCTCCGAGCAGGAGCCGAGCAATTTGGTGGACATCGACACGTTTTCGCGGAATCAACTGCGCGTCGGGTTGGTGCTGACGGCGGAACCGGTTCCGAAGTCGAAGAAGCTGCTGCGCCTCACGATCAACCTGGGTGAAGAGACGCCACGGCAGATCCTGTCGGGAATCGCTGAGACGGTGGCGCCGGAGGATTTGATCGGCAAACAGGTGTTGGTCATCGCCAACTTGCCGCCACGCCTGATGATGGGGATGGAGAGTCGCGGGATGCTGCTGGTGGCGGAAGATGCTGACGGCAAGCGCGTACCGCTGCACCCCGCGCGCGACGTGCCGAACGGCGTGCTCGTGAAGTAAACGATGCATTTTTACCGGCTAACCTGTCTGCATCGCTGGCTCTTGTGTCTGTCGATCGGTGCAGTAGCCCTGCCCGTCGCGGCGGATCCGGTGCAGCCTCAGGGCTGGTGGCACGCAAGCGATCTCATCGACTACGGTATCATCGCAGGATCGCTGGGGATCTTTGGCGGCGTGCACTTGGCGACGCCCCTTGAGTCCGCCGGCATCGGGCCACGATTTGACCCGCAACATCCGTCCGCCACGCTCGACGCGTCACTGAGCGATCGGATTGGCAAGAAGTACCTTGTCGAAGACAAACAGGAAACGGTCCCTGCGCTGTGGGTCGGTCTGGCCATTCCTGCGGTGGCTGGATGGCTGGCGCTCCAGGAGGGGCTGCCCGCGAACCGCGATGCGCGGCACCTGCACGATACGCTCGTCGGTTTTGGGGAAGCGATGTCGGTCACGCTGATGGCGACTGAAGTGCTGAAGTTCTCGTTCGGCCGCTTGCGCCCAGACTTTCAGGACCGCTTGAAACGGTACTACTGCAACCGCCCCGATCACGTGGACGTCGATTGCACGAACTTCACCGAGGGTCCGTTGAGCGACGATCCGAGCAAGGTCGAGAAAATTTGGGCAGACGGCCGCCGCAGCTTCCCCAGCGGGCACTCTTCGACCAGTTTTGCCCTGGCCACTTACGCGGCGCTCGTCACCGGTGGGCATTTTGTCTGGGGGCATGACGCCACGAACACGACGCGCGCGTGGGGAATTCCCCTGCAAGCAGCCGTGATCGGCCTCGCCACGTTCGTCGCCTGGTCGCGGGTGGACGACGGGCGCCACAACGTGTCCGACGTCCTGACAGGCGCCGCCCTCGGCACGGCCATCGCCAACCTCTCGTATTGGCGGCGTTTTGACACCCAAGGCCACAGCCGCAATAGCGATTTTGGCACGTCGTCGGTGAGCCTCACCGGCGGTCCTGGCACGACGGGCGTCGGTTTGATGTTGAAATTCTAAGTTGTTCGCGTGCATTTCAACCGGCAACGTCATTTCTCCAGCTTCATCCCCCCGATCTCAAGCACTTGCGGCGCGCGCTTGACGAACATTCCGCGCAGGAGCAGCCTTGTAGAACGAGCGCGATGGGCCTTCGGCTCCGATCAAGTGCTTTACATTGTGGCAGTTCCGGTAGTTGGACGAAGTTCCGCGACGGAGACAGCATGGCGGTCACCCTTTATTGGTTACAAGCCGGTGCGTGTAGCGGCGATTCCATGTCGCTGCTCAATGCCAATTCGCCCGACCTGATTGAAACGCTGCGGGAATTGGAAGTCGACCTTCTGTGGCATCCTTCGCTCTCCGTCGGCAACCGCACGGGGCACAAAGACCTTGTCGCGCGCATGCAATCGGGCGAGCAACGGCTTGACGTGCTCTGCATTGAAGGCGCCGTCATCCGCGGACCCGGTGGCACCGGCATGTTCGACACGATGCACGGCAAAGCCAAAAAGAACGTGATCTGGAACTTGGCGCACAAGGCCGCATACGTCATCGCGATTGGCACGTGTGCCTCGCACGGCGGCGTCTGCGGTCGCGGTGAGGTCGAGGGCACAGGTCTGCAATTTCACGGACGCCACCGCGGCGGCTTTCTCGGCGAGGATTTCCGTTCGTCCACCGGCTTGCCGGTCATCAATATTCCCGGCTGTCCGGCGCACCCGACCGTCGTCACACAGGCGCTTTCGGCGATTGTCCACGGCGCGCATCTCGCCCTGGACGCGCATCAGGCACCGACTGCGTGGTTTGGTACGACCGTCCACCAAGGCTGCACCCGCAACGAATACCACGAATACCGCGTGGAAGAGCGCGTTTTCGGCGAAAAAGGCTGCCTCTTTTTCCACATGGGCTGCCAAGGACCTTTGGTGCGCGGACCGTGCAATAAGCTGCTGTGGAACGGCCGATCGTCAAAAACGCGCGTAGGCGTGCCGTGTTTTGGCTGCACGGATCCTGACTTTCCCAAGCCGTTTGCGTTTTTCCAGACACGCAATATCGAAGGTCTGCCGATCGACCTGCCCGACGGCATCAACCGCGCGCATTACTTGGCCTACAAAGGCATGGCGGCGGCAGCGGCACCGCAGCGGTTGAAGAGCCGCGAGAGCAACATCTGACCGCGGAGTATGCCAATGGCCGTCCGGACGATTGAAGTGCCGCTCAACCGGGTCGAAGGCGACCTGGAGGTGCGCGTCACCGTGGAGGACAATCGCGTCGTCGATGCGTGGAGCGCCGGCACGACGTTTCGCGGATTCGAGCGCCTGCTGGTGGGGCGCGCGCCGCTGGACGGCCTGGTGCTGACACCGCGCATTTGCGGGATGTGCTCCACAGCGCACCTCTACGTGGCCGCGCGGGCCCTGGAAAACCTCGCCGGGATCGTGCCGCCACCGGACGCGATCCGCGTACGCAACGTCGCGCTGCTGGCTGAAAATCTGCAAAACGACATTCGCCATTCTTTCCTGCTTTTTGGCGCCGATTTCGTGAATGAAGCCTACGCAGACTTGCCGATTCACGCCGAGGCTGTTCGTCGGTACGCGCCGCTCGCGGGAACTGCCGCGGCGTCTGCCTTGCGCGAGAGCCGCAAGCTTTTGGAGATCATCGCGATTCTCGGCGGACAGTGGCCGCATTCGTCGTTCATGGTGCCCGGTGGCGTGGCGTCGGTCATCAGCGCGATCGACTTCCTGCAGTGTCGCCACGTGCTTTCGCGTTTTCGCACGTACTATGAAACGGACGTGTTGGGCTGTCCCATTGCCCGCATCGCTCAGGTCAAGACAGCGGCCGATTTGGACGCGTGGTTGGACGAGAGCCCCAAGCACCGCGACAGCGAGCTCGGTTTCTTTCTGCGTTTTGCCCGCGTCGCGCGTTTTGCCGAGATCGGCAAGGGCCCTGGCAATTACGTCAGCTACGGCTCCTTTGACATTCCGAAAGGAAGCGCCGTTCAAGCATCCGATGGCGGACCGAATTTGATCCCATCGGGCTTCTTGAGCGATCAGGGACACACAACCTTCGACGAACGCCAGATCACCGAGCACATCGCCCACTCGTGGCTCGTCGGCTACGAAGGCGGGATGCACCCGTCGACGGGTGTCACGGAGCCCTATGCGACCGGTGCAGAAGGAACGCGGTACTCGTGGGCCAAAGCGCCGCGGTACGCAGGGGGCGCGACCGAAGTCGGGCCGTTGGCGGAACTGCTGATTGCGGGGCATCCGCTTCTGACGGACCTGGTCGCGGTTCACGGCGGGTCCAACGTGCTCGTGCGGCAGCTTGCGCGGCTGTTGCGTGGGTCGACGGTGCTGCCCGCCATGGCGACTTGGCTCGAAGAGGTCGGCGCCGATCCCGGCGGTCTGGTCTTGCGCGACGTGGAGATGCGCGACGGCGAAGGCGTTGGACTGGGCGAAGCGGCGCGCGGCGGTCTGGGACACTGGATTCGCGTCGAAGCGGGACGCATCAGCCGTTATCAAGTGATAACACCGACCGGCTGGAACGGCTCACCGCGCGATGCCGCCGACGTCCGTGGTCCTTGGGAGGATGCGCTGCGAGGCATCGCCGTCCCCGACCTGGAAAACCCTATCGCGATCGGCCACGTTGTCCGTTCGTTTGACCCGTGTTTGGTCTGCACAGTCCACGCGATTGACGTCGGCAACAGCAAGCCAGCGGCGCGGTTCCGCATCTGAGGCGTGATGTTCCTGTGTAACGCTCCGGTTCGCATCGTCTGCGTCGGCAACCGCATGGTGGCCGGTGACGACTTGGGCCCGCGCGTGCACGATCACTTGGCTGCGAACGCCCTGCCCGACGGTCTGGCGGTCATCGACGGCGGACTTCAAGGCCTGAATCTGCTGGGGATTCTCGATGGCGCGCAACGGGTCGTCTTCGTCGACGCGCTGGCCGGCGTCCGACCGGGGCGCGCACAGCGGGTGGCGAGAAGGCGCGTCTTGGCCAACGGCGGCGCGCATTTTGACCACGGTGCTGGGCTCGGCTACCTGGTGCGCGCGATGCAGGTCGGCTGCGATGAACCGCCGCGCGCGTGGTCGCTGGTCGGCGCAGCAGGTGCGGCGTCGCCTGATGTGATCGGCGCGGTTGCTAACTTGGCGCTCCTGGAAGCGGCGCGTCCAGTTCGCGCTGCTGCCGCGGCGAGGGCCTGAACATGGACGACCGCGAACTGGAACACCTCCGGCGGGAAAATGATTTGCTTCGGGCCGAAGTGCGCGTTTCGCGCGAGGCCGCAGACATCACCGCACGAGCGGTCATCGACCAATTCGAAAAGACAGAGCAGATGCTCCAGCGTTTTGAGCGTGCCAATGCCGAGCGCGTGGCGGTGCTGGACGCTGCAACGACGGTCTCCATCATCGCCGCCGGCTTGGACGGTCGCATTCACGTGTTCAACCGCGGCGCAGAGCACTTGCTTGGCTATTCGGCGACGGAGGTCGTCGGAAGGTTGCATCCGCAGGTGTTTCACCTCCAAGAAGAGCTGGCCGCCCGCGCAGAAGTCTTGTCGAAGTCCACTGGCGCGCCCGTGCAACCGGACGACGTGCTGGCAACCCTTGCCCAGTCGCGTCGCACCGAGCCCATGCGCTGGACGTACGTGAAGAAAGACGGCACCGCATTTCCCGTCGAAATGTCCGTCACGCTTCTACAAGGCGGTGACGGCGCCGTGTCCGGCTTTCTCTGCGCGGGCACGGACCTGACGGAACGGGAGCGCGTACAGTCTGAAATTCGCACCGCGATGGAAGCGACGGAAGAAGCCAACCGCACCAAAAGCGCGTTCCTCGCCAACATGAGCCACGAACTGCGCACGCCGCTGAACGCCATCATCGGCTACAGTGAAATGCTCATCGAGGAATGCGAGGACGACGGTCACGACGGATTCTTGCCCGATCTCAAGAACATTCGCACTGCGGGCAAACACCTGCTTGGGCTCATCAATTCCGTGCTGGATCTCTCCAAGATCGAGGCAGGCAAGGTTGAGCTGTCGCTGGAGCCGTTCCCGGTGCGTGAACTGCTGACGGAATTGACGACGCTGTCCAAGCCGTTGGTCGACAAGAATCACAATCGGCTGGTGGTGCACTGCGACGAGAACGTCGGCGAGATGGTCAGCGACATGCTGCGTCTGCGGCAGATCCTGTTCAACCTGCTGAGTAATGCCTGCAAGTTCACGGAGAACGGCACGGTCACGCTCGCTGTGACGCGCGTGGTGGCCGCGGGACACGACTTCATCGAATTCCACATTGCGGACACCGGAATCGGCATGACGCCTGAGCAAGCCACGCGGTTGTTCACGCCGTTTGTGCAAGCGGACGCGTCGACAACCAAGAAATTCGGCGGTACCGGCCTTGGGCTGTCGATCAGCAAGAAGCTTTGCGAGCTGATGTCCGGTGCGATTTGGTTTGAGTCAGACGCTGGCAGAGGCTCGGTGTTTCACGTGCGACTGCCTGCGGATCCCGAAGGCAAGCGCGTGGCGCGCGACGTGCCCGAAAGTAGCGCAACGCACGCGCTGGCAGCGCATGTGTCGGGAATCGCGCCCGCGCAAGGCACGGTGCTGGTCATCGACGACGATCCGACGGTGCGCGACCTGATGGGACGCGTGCTTTCCCGTCAGGGTTATCGCGTGCTGGAAGCCTGGGGCGGCGATGAGGGGCTACGGCAAGCGCGCGCGCACCACCCAGACGTCATCATGCTGGACATCATGATGCCGGACCGGGACGGATGGTCGGTGCTGAACGAGCTCAAGTCGCACGCGGAGACGGCGGACATCCCCGTTCTGCTGGCGACAATGGTCGATGAGAAGGAAAAGGGGCTGGCGCTGGGCGCAGCGGAGTACCTGATCAAGCCCTTGGAGCGCGAGCCCTTCCTTGCGCTCATCGACAAACACCGGCCGAAGTGCGAGCGCGAGCCGGTCGTGCTCGTCGTGGACGACGATCCGCAGATCCGCGAAATGATGACGCGGACGCTCACGAAGGCAGGATGGCAGACGATGGAGGCGGAGAACGGCGAAGTTGCGCTGGCGCAGATGCGCAGTGTGCGGCCGGACTTCATCGTGCTGGATCTGATGATGCCCGTGATGGGCGGTTTTGAGTTCCTCGCCCACGCGCGCGCGAATCCGGCGTGGCGCGAGATCCCCGTCGTGGTCGCGACGGCGCTGGACCTGAACGCGCAGGAGCGGGCGTGCCTGACGGGGCGCGTCGATGCCGTCCTGGAAAAGAACGCGGGGGATCGCGCGGGGCTGTACGCGGCGGTCGTCAGTCAGGTTGAAACGGCGCTCAAGCAGAAGCCCTGAGGAACGACGATGGTCAAAGTTCTGCTGGTGGAAGACAACGACATGAACCGCGACATGCTGTCACGGCGGCTGGAGCGGCGCGGCTTCACGGTCGTCGTTGCGGTCGACGGGCTGGAAAGTGTCGAGAAGGCGACGAGCGAGCAACCGGACGTGATCCTGATGGACATCAGCCTGCCCGGCATCGACGGTTTTGAAGCGACGCGGCGGATCAAGACGATGGCGGGGAGTGCGCGCATGCCGGTGATTGCGCTGACCGCACACGCGATGGAAGGCGCACGCGACCAAGCGCTGGCGGCGGGCTGCGACGACTACGACACGAAGCCGGTGGAGTTTCAGCGCTTGCTGGAAAAGATCGCGAGGTGGACAGGTTCAGCCGCGGTGTGACTTACGCCAGCTTCACGCTGACCCGCGGGACCTTCCGCACCGGACGCCGCGCGTTCAGCCACGCAACCCAAGCGTCCATGCCGTCGCCCGTCCAGCCGGAAACCGCGAGCCAACGTGGCTCCGGCATCACGCGACTCAACGCATCAGTGAAGCCTTGCAGCGAGACCTGCGGCAAATGCGGCAACAGGTCGACTTTGTTGATCAACACCAGGTCACAATCCTTGAACATCACCGGGTACTTCAACGGCTTGTCCTCGCCTTCCACGACCGACAGGACGACGACGTTGGCCGCCTGTCCAAGGTCGTAAATCGCCGGGCAGACCAAATTGCCGACGTTCTCCAGAAAGAAGATGTCGGACTTTTGCCAGGCCATGTCGTGCAGCGTGTCGTGGACGAGCGTTGCGTCCAAGTGGCACGAGGTGCCCGTTGTCACTGTCTTCGCGGGAATTCCAGCGAGACGCAGGCGCTCGCCATCGCGATCTGTTGCGAGATCACCGCTCATCGCGCCGAGACGCGTTTTGCCTTGGAACGCCCGCGCCGTGGCTTCCAACAGCGTCGTCTTGCCCGCTCCCGGCGATCCCATGAGGTTGATGGCCAGCACGCCGGCATCCTGAAAATGCGCGCGGTTGTGTGCCGCCACGCGATCGTTGCCGGCGAGGAGCCGTTCGTGCACATCCACGGGCACAAGCGCCGGGTCTCCGCAGCCACAGTCGTTACACATCTTGCACCTCCAGCTCGACACGTTCCAGCAACAAGGCGTCGCCAGCCATCAACACCGCCGGGCGTCCGCAGGTCGGACAGCGCAGTGGCGCACCCCGCGGCACGTCTACACGACACGTTGGGCACGACCAAACGGCCGCCACGTCGTGGAAGGCGAGCGTCGCATGGGCGCAGAGCGTCCCTTCGCGGATTGCCGCGAACGCCGCCGCCAATTGTCGCTTCTCGATCCCCGCCAACTCGCCCACGCGTAACTGAATCCGCCGCACGGCGCGCGCCTTCTCCGCGCGACAAATCGCTTCGGCGCGTTCAAGCAAGGCTTGGGCAACAGACAGTTCGTGCACGGTCCATCTTCCTTCACAGGTCGCACCGACCTGTCGTCAGCAAATCCGCGGCAGCGGCTCCCCTTCTGGCTCGTGCAACAGGCGTTTGCCCATGCCGGTGTCCAGCACGATTTCGCCTGGTCGCCCCGACGTCACAACGCCGATGACCGCCGCGTCCCGGCCGAGCGGGTGGGCGCGTAGGACCGCGAGCACAGTCTCCAGCGCTTCGGGACGCACGCCGATGAGCGCTTTGCCTTCGTTCGCGACGTGGAGCGGTTCGATCCCCAGAAGCTCAGCGGTCGCCCGCACCGGGTGACGAATCGGCACGGCGGGACCATCGAGGAGGAGACTCACGCCGCTTTTTTGCGCCATCTCAAACAGCGCACTGGCCACGCCGCCGCGCGTCGGGTCCTTCATCGCCGTGACGCCCTCGCCGACCGCATTCAGCACCGCGGCAATCAGGCTCCGCAGTGGCGCCACGTCCGACCGCAGGTCACCTTCAATGCCGACGTCTGCCCGCAGCGCGGCAATCGCCATCCCGTGATCACCGACTGTACCCGTCACGACGAGGCGATCCCCCGGCTGCAACGTGCAATCGCGCACGACCCGCTCGCACAGCGCCACGCCTGCAGTGTTCAGCACGACGCCATCCAGTTCACCGCGCGCCATGACCTTGGTGTCGCCCGTCACAACGTGCACGCCGGCTTCCGCGCACGCGGCTTGCAGCGAGGCTTGAATGCGCTCCAGATCGCTGCGGGCAAAACCTTCCTCGATGATGATGCCGCAGGTCAGGCCAAGGACGTTCGTGGCGCCCATCATCGCGAGATCGTTGACGGTGCCACAGATTGCCAACCGCCCGATGTCGCCGCCGGGAAAGAACAACGGCTTGACCACGTAGCTGTCCGTCGTCATGACGAGCCACTGGTTACCCAGCGGAATCGCCGCGCCGTCGTCCATCGCGTCGGCACCGACCGCGCCCGGCGGACTCGTCACACCGTTCAAGAAGATGGACTCAACGAGGTTGCGCATCGCGCGACCGCCCGCACCGGAAGCCAGAGAAATGCGTTCTGGCACAAAGGGCTTCACAGCGTTTCTCCTGAGCGGTTGCGACCGCCGTAGTCGTGCCAAATGCGGCAGGAGCCTTCCGTGCTGACCATGCACGCACCCACGGGATCGGACGGCGTGCACCGGTTGCCAAAAAGCGCGCAGTCCACCGGCGTGAGACGGCCTGCGAGGATGTCGCCGCAGATGCAAGCGGCAGTCAGGCTTGGCGGGGCGAATTCCCAGAGGCTGGCAAGGTCGATCGTGAAGCGGCTGCGGGCATCGACGTGGCTGAACGTGTCGCGCAGGCGCAGGTTGCCGTCAGGAACGTGGGCGATGCCGCGCCAGCGCCCGCCGATGGGTCGGAAAACGCGCCAGAGGGCGTCGAGCGCCACGCGATTGCCGTCGCGGCTCACGCAGCGCGGGAAGCAGTTGATGACCTCCTGCCTGCCGGCCAGGATGGCCTCACACAGCGCGATAAGTCCCGCCAAAATGTCGAGCGGCTCAAATCCGGCGACGACGACCGGCAGCTTGTGGCGCGCGACGAACGGCTCAAAAACGCCCCATCCGGTGATTGTCGCGGCGTGTCCAGCGGCGAGAAAGCCTTCCATGCGGCACCCCGGCGTCTCCGCGATGATCTCCATGGCGGGCGGAATGTACTTGTGTGCGGACAACACCGAGAAGTTGGGCGGCACGGGTCCGCTCAGCACTGCGGCGGTGGTGACGGCAGTCGTCTCAAAACCGGTGGCGAAGAACACAATTTCTTCGGTCGAGCGGCGTGCCAACTCGACGGCTTGCACGATGCTGTACACGACATCGATCTTGCCACCAGCGGCGCGGGCGTCGGCAAGCGATCCAGCCGTCCCCGGCACCCGCAGCATGTCGGCGTACGTCGCGAGCCGTACACCCTGCCGGACCAACGCGACGCCTTCGTCGACTTCGGGCTGATCCGTGACACAGACCGGGCAACCGGGTCCCATGACGACGTCCAGATCGGCCGGCAATAAGCCGCGCAAACCGAACCGCGCGATGGCCTGCTCGTGCGTGCCGCACACATGCATCACGGCAAGCGGACGACCGATCCGCGCGACAACTTGGGCGAGGCGCTCCGACAGGCGCAAGGCCTGATCGCGGTTGCGAAACTCCAGTCGCTCGGTGGCATCAGGCATCGTCGCCTCCCAGCTGCGCGTGAATCTCGGCCGCAAGCAGGTCGTCCGATCCGCCTGCCATCAGCTCTTCAAACAGCGCGAGTGTCTTGGCTACCTCCGAGGGATCGATGCGACGCACCGCGAAACCGACGTGATTCAGCACGTAATCGCCGGGCGCAACGGGCTCATCGACGATGTGCAGCTGCACCTGACGGCGCACGCCCCAGAAGTCGACGACAGCAGTCATGCCGTCGATGGATACCACGCGACCGGGAACGCTCAGGCACATGGCTGACTCCTAACGAGGACAACCTCTGTCCAACACCAAACTCTGTGGGTCAAACCTGTTGCACTCTCGGACTGGACAGCGAGCGTGCACCTCCGGTGGCATGCCGCGGTGCGGGCAGGTTTGCGCTCGAGCTTCCGTCGGAGCGTGTAGACATGTTGTCCTTCCGCGGCGGCTGTCGTGTACGTGCGCGCCGCTGCGACGACGAGCTGCCCCAGAGCGAGCCCACCGTCACCGGGCGGCACGTGTTGGGCGCGATACACAGGGGCGGGAACCGCGCGCAGCAGACCTTCAACCAGGCGTGTGTTCTGCATGCAGCCGCCTGCGAGGACAACTGGAAGATGGCCGTGAAGCGCGCGTTGTTCCGCAATCGCCGCGGCAGTCGCTGCGATGACCGTTGCGTGAAACGCGGCGGACAGCGCAGCAATCGAGCGACCGGCGCGCAGGTCTGCAAGAAACGCGATGGCCGCGGGTCGCAGGTCGATCTCTCCAGCCTGGAGCGTAAACGGAAGCGCCGCCTCCTCTCCTTGCGCGGCCTCCTCCCAGAGAGAGGCCAATTCGCCTTCGTGGTCCGCCTCTCCGCGTGCCAAACCCAGCGCGGCAAACGCGTCAAACCAGCGCCCTAGCCCGTGTGCTTGCGTTGTACCCACGCGCTTGACGATGAGTTTCTGCACTGCGCGCACTGCCGCCGGATCGCGATCGCCAAACACGCGCAAGTCATCTACAGCGGTATTCGCCCCCAGCGCTGCGTCTACAAGCGCAAGCGCGGCGCGCCAAGGCTGCCGAATCGCCGCCTCCCCGCCCGGAAGGTCCAGTGGCCGCAAGGTCACCAACCGCCGTGCGTCTTGAAGCGTGGCCAGCAGGATTTCGCCACCCCACGACGTGCCGTCCTCGCCCAGCCCGGTGCCATCGTACGCGACGCCCAGAACCGGCCCCTGCAGCCCGTGTTCCGCCATCACGGCTGCCACGTGCGCGTGATGGTGCTGCACGGCCACCCGCTGCACGCCGCCCCGTTGCTGGGCCCAGCGCGTCGAGGCGTAATCCGGATGCAGGTCGTGTGCCACGGTCCGCGGCGCAACCCCCAGACCGCGCTGAAGGTCCAGAATGGCACGCTCGAAAGCTTGAAAGGTCTCCGGTTCGTCGAGGTCGCCCACGTGCGGGCTGAACCAGACGTTGTCGCCAAGACCCACGCAGACCGCGTTGTGCTGCTGACCACCCACCGCGAGAATCGGCGCACGCAACGGCTCGGAAAGGCGAATCGGCAGTGGCACGAAGCCGCGCGCGCGCCGGAGCAACGTCGGCTGGCCGGCCTGCACGCGGACCACCGAGTCGTCACAGCGCAGCGCGATGGCGCGGTCGTGGGTCAGCAGAAAATCCGCAAGCTGCTGAAAATGCCGCTCGGCCTCCGCGTCGTCGATCCACATCGGCGCGCCGCTACAATTTGCCGACGTCAGCACGAGCGGGACACCGGCATCTCGCGCCAGAAGGTGATGCAACGGCGTCGGCGGCAGGAGCACCCCGACCGTTTGGCGATCCGGGGCGATGTTGCTCGACAACCGGGACGAACGCTGACGCACAATCACCAGTGGCCGGGTCGGCGACAGCAGCGCGATCTCCTCTGCCGGGTTCATCTCGGTGAACGCGCGTGCAGCGTCCAGTGAAGCCGCGAGAACGCCCAGCGGTTTGCGTGGTCGACGCTTCAGGAGGCGCAAACGGGCAACGGCGGCTTCTGACGTGGCATCGCACGCAAGTTGGTAGCCCCCTGCGCCTTTGACGGCGACGATGGCCCCGGCTCTGAGAGCTGCAGCAGCACGGGCGACCGCATCGACGCCAGGCAGAGCTTCGGCACCTTCGCCTTGCAGACGTACTTGCGGCCCACAAATCGGACACGCGATGCCCTGCGCGTGAAAACGCCGATCGCGCGGGTCAGCGTACTCGTGAGCGCACGCCGGACACAGCGGAAACGGCGCGAGAGTCGTGTTTTCGCGGTCAAATGGCTGGCGAAGGGTCATCGTAGGTCGCGGTCCGCACGTGGCACAGGACGTCAGCGCGTAACGAAATCGCCGATCGTGAGGGTCGTCCAATTCCGCAAGGCACGCTTCACACGGCGCCAAGTCCGTCGCAAGTCCCATGCCCACATCGCCGGACTGGGTGGCGACAATGCGGAAATCGTCCGGCGGCAAATCCAGAAGTACGGACTGCACAACGCCGGTAATCTGCGCCGAATGAGGTTTTTCGTGCTGCAAATGAACCAGAAATGCGTCCTGCGCGGCGGGTACGCCCCACAGGTCGATTTGCACGCTGGAACCTAGATTGCAGACCGTGCCGGTTAGGCCCAAGGCCGTTGCAACCCGTTGGACGCAAGGGCGGAATCCGACTCCTTGCACGACCCCGGTCAGGAGAAATCGCTGCCCGCGAGTGACTACAGGCGAAATTTCCACAACGCGCGCCGAAATTCGCGAATGTGCGGTCATTTCCAAGGGGAGCGCCATGCCGTCCGCCTTCGCTGGGTGCGCGTTTGGCCAACTCGAAATGTCGGCATTTCGCCGGTCAACCCGTCCACGTTCGATGCACTGTAGCACCGTTCACGAACGGCAGCCATGCTACTGGCACCTTTCCGACTGCAGACGTTCGCGGCTTGCGTCCGCCCCGTCACCGTGCTCTGATTGGCCATCGCAAGCTGGGCTTTCGGCCCGATGCACCGCGCTGTGAGGCACGCCATGTCTGCAATCACCGGCACGATTCTCGTGGTCGACGACACGGAGTTCAACCGTGACATGCTGGCGCGCCGCCTGACCAAGCAAGGCATGACGGTGCTGACCGCCGAAACGGGCGAGGAAGCGCTTGAAATCCTTCCGAAGCACACCTTTGACTTGATTTTGCTCGACGTGATGATGCCCGGCATCGATGGCGTGGAAGTGCTGCGGCGGATTCGCGAAACGCACTCGCCAGCCGATTTGCCCGTGATCATGGTGACTGCGAAAGACGCGAGCGAGGACATGGTCGAGGCGTTCAAGGCGGGCGCCAACGATTACGTGACAAAGCCGATCGATTTTCAGGTCGCACTGGCGCGGACACGCACACAATTGGCGCTCAAGCAGGCTAACACCCAACTCGTTGCCCAGATGGCGGAAACGGCGAAGTTGGCGGCCGATTTGGAAGTGCGCAACGGTTTTATCCGCAAGGTTTTTGGCCGCTATTTGACCGATGAAATCGTCGCGAGCTTGCTGGAAACGCCAGGCGGGTTGGAGCTGGGCGGGCAAAAACGCAAAGTGACGATCTTGATGAGCGATATCCGCGGCTTTTCGGCGCTCGCGGAACGTTGCACGCCAGAACAGGTGATTGGCTTTCTGAACACGTACCTCGGCGCAATGGCGGAGGTGGTCACGCACTTCCAAGGCACGATCGACGAGTTCATCGGTGACGCGGTGCTGGCGATTTTTGGCGCGCCCGTGCAGCGCGAGGATGACGCGGAGCGTGCGGTGACCTGCGCCCTTGCCATGCAACGGGCGATGGCGAACGTGAACGCGCGGAACCGCGAATTTGGTCTGCCGGATCTGGAAATGGGCATCGGCGTGCATACGGGCGAAGTGATCGTGGGCAATATCGGCTCGGAACAACGCGCGAAATACGGCGTCGTCGGGCGAACGGTGAACATCACGGGCCGAATCGAATCGTATACGGTCGGCGGTCAGGTGCTGGTTTCGGAAGCGACGGCGGCGGGCATGCGCGACCTGCTGCACGTCCGCGGCGAAATTGAGATGCGCGCCAAAGGCTTGACTGAACCGATGACGCTTCTTGACGTCGCCGGGATCGGCGGTCGCTGGAATCTGGCGCTGGAGAACGATCCGGACACGATGTACGTCCTCGGCGTGCCGTTTCACCTCGAATGCGTTTCGTTGGACGGGAAATTCGACTCCGACCAAGCGTTTCAGGCGCGGTTGACGCAACTGTCCAAGCGTCGCGCCTGGCTGCAGTTGCCGATTGTGCCGCCGGCCTCGACCAACCTGCGCATGCGGATTCTGGACGACGAGACCCTGCGGCTGGAGGAAGTCTACAGCAAAGTCGTGCGGATCGCGGACGACGGCTGTGAGGTTCGGTTTACCGGCTTGCCGCCCGCGATCGAGCGACTGTTCAAGCGGATTTGCGGTTAGCGCGGCGCGGCGCGGAGGCTACAGAGGGCGATTCCCTCCAACACCACTCGCGCTCATTCGCCCCGTCGCGCGTGTCTTGCCCAGCGCCGGTGCTGGCTTGCCCTCGTGTGGCTGCGGCTGCGTCGCCGTTCTCGTATGGTCGCCGTCACTCGCGAGCACCACCCGCGCGCCGCGCACGTGACGCAACTTCGTGAGGGTCTCCAGAATGATGCGCTCGATTTCCGTGCGTTGCGACTGCGGAAAACTCACAGCCATCGTCGTCATGCCGACTTCTTCATCGGACCGCGGATCTTGCGCCCGCAGCGCCTCTGCCGCATGCGCGCAGGACGAGTAGCGATCCGCAGGATTCTTCGCGGTCGCCTTTTCAATGAACTGCGCCAACTCTTCCGGAATCTTGGTGGCTTTTTCGCGTGGATTGGGCAGCGGCGTGCGGATCTGCGCGCGGAGCATCGCCGTCGGCGTCGGTTCCGTGAACGGACGTTCGCCTGTGCACAACTCAAAGGCGAGGATGCCAACCGAATACAGGTCTGAGCGACCGTCCAGCGGCTGCCCCGACGACTGTTCGGGTGACATGTACGCTGGCGTACCAAGGACCTTGCCCTCGCGCATCGACGGCCCGTCCGCGTCCATCGCGATGCCAAAATCCAGCAACTTCACGACGCCGTCGTTCGTGATGAAGATGTTGTTCGGCTTGATATCGCGGTGCACGAGCCCGCGACTGTGTGAATACGCCAGCGCATCCAACACTTGCACCAAAATCCGCCGAATGTTCGCCCAGGAACGCAGGCGCGCGCCCTCGCCGGGCATCTGCAGGACGTCGCCGCAGAGCTTTTCCATGACGATAAAGTGCGTCCCGTAGGCGTGCTCGGTGTCATGGACGCGAACGATATTCGGGTGATCGAGCTGGGCGACGAGACGCGCTTCCCGGGCGAAGTGCGTGGCGAATGATTTGCTGAAAACCAGCGCGTGGGAAAGCATTTTCAACGCGACTGGGCGCTGCAACTGCGGGTGAACTGCGGCAAAAACCGTCGCAACGCCGCCCGATCCGAGACGCCCGGAGACCTCATACTTACCGACTTTGCGGATGCTATCGGACGCCATCAGGCGGTCGCCAACCAGCGCCGTCAGAAACGCCGCAGTCGACGGATGATCCGCGCAGAGGCGGCGCAGCGTGTCCGCGTCGATGAAGTACGCCTCGACCGGCGTCTGTGCCGTCACCGTCGCCGTGCGATTTTCTCCAGTCAGAACAGCCGCTTCACCGAGCACGCCGGGCGCGTCGATGAACCGTTCAAACGCCGTCGTCCCTTTGTCGTCGTTCACCGTGACGCGCACAGAACCGACGTTCAACACCAGCACGCCGTCGCCGGGCTCGTCCTGACGCATCAGCGGACTGCCGGGCGCGTAACTTCGCGGCTGCATGACCGCTTCCAGACGCGTCATCGCGTCGTCTGGGAGGTGACGAAACGCCGGGATTTGCATCCACGCGGCCGTCCGCGGATTTTGCTGGGGTGCTGGCTGCGGCGGCAAATCGGCAGTCCACGGCTCGTGATCGAGGATCACAGTGTGGTCTGGCGCAACGCTTGGCATCATGGGCTTTTCCCCCGGGCAGCAGGGAGAGTGTGAGCCGGTCAACCCAAGGCGTCAAGCGGGCAATGTGAAGCAAATCCAAGGAATTGCGAGTTGTGCAAAAAGGCCTTGAGCCACCTGCGAAAACGCTGAATCAGCGCAATGCACAAATGGCTCAAGGTCACGTTCGTAGGTGTCGTTGGGACAGAACGCCCTGCCCGCGGCTACTTCGCCGAAGCCACCGCCGTCCTCTCCATCGTCAATTCCGCCAAAGCGTCGTGGAATTTGACCTTCGCCAGCAGCAGCTTCTCCTGCTCGCTCACGATCGCCAGCGTTCCGGCGCTGACCTTGTCGCTCATCTCCTTCATCTTCGTTTGCAAGTGCGTCATCAGCGGCCCCGCAGTCTTCACCGCCTTCAGGCTGAACAACTGCGCGTGCAGCTCATCCAAGCGATTGCGGTATTCGTCGGCACGCTCGCGCAGGCTCTCAATCGTCTCGGTCGCCTTGGCCATGTCCTGGTGAAACTGTAGCGCTTGCTTCAGCCCTTTCACCGCGTCGGGCGCGTCCTTCGCCGAATCGATCCACACTTTGACCAGGTCCAAACCGACCGGCGTGCGCAGGTCCACCGTGCGCGTGAGCGGCGTGGCTTCCTCGATCTCAATCGTCTTGCTCTCGTGCGGGCCGATTTCCAGGGCGAACAGGTGCGAATCGCCAAACTTTTCCACGACCTTGGGCGACTTCGTCACGTTCCAGCCGCGCGCGACGTTGTGGCGCACGAGCACGGTCGTCGGCGTGCCCAGGCGGTTGGTCACCTTCAGCTTGGTCGTCTTCTGGTGCTGCACTTCGGCCGTCAGCACGCCGCGGCTGAGCTTGAGGAGGCGGCTGATCCGGTCGCCGGTCGAGCCATCGCGGTCCACAACCACTTGGCGGTCCAGAGCGAACGGCACAACGGCGGTCGCGCCCGGAGGAATCGGATCCGTCAGACCTTCACCGATGAAGCGACCCGAACCGTAAACCGTCACTGGCCCGGTTTCGAGCGTCGAATTGGTCGGGTTGATGAAGCGCACCGAGCGGAACGCGTACTTCGCATCGCCGTGCGTACCTTCCGCGTCGTAGAGGTAGACCACCTCGCCGTTCGCCGCGCCCTGCACCACGCTCACCATCGCCGACGTGCCCTTCAGCACCGTCATCGCCGAACCCGATTCAAAGTGGCTCTCGCCCACCGGCGCGCCGTTGTCATCGGGCGTCTTGGGATTGTCCGTGTTCTTCTGCTCGACCAAGCGCACGCCCGCCTTCTTGCCTGCCACGACGCCGCGCGCCACGGCTTGCAGCTGCGCCGGTGCCACGCCGCGCTCGATCAGCTGATTACGCAGCAGATTCGCACGGTCCAGCGCCTTGTCGTTGGCATCTGCTTCGTTGTTGTTCGCATAACCCTCGATCATCACGTTGGCTTTCTTCGCCTTCAGCGAGTCCGCTAGCACGCGCAGACGTTGCTCCTCGCCCGCCGCCTGGTCCTTGCCAATCATCTTGTACTGCGCCTGCGCCGCCGGTGCCGCTGCCATGCCGCCGTGGGGTGCGTACCCGGAAGCCGCCATCGCGTCGCCAACGGAATTGGGCGTACGTCCGGCGCGACTCTCCGCCTTGGCCAGCTCGCGGCGCATGGCGGCATCGCGCGGCGTCTTGGCCGTCGCAATCGTCTCCATCATGACGTCGGGGTGACCTTCCTCGCGTGGAATGTCGGCGTCGTCCAATTGCGCGAGCACCGACTCGTCCTCGACCGTCCGCATCAGGCTCCCGCCCAACGGCGGCGCTTTGGCGAACGAATCCTGGCTCTGCAGCGTCTCGCGGTGGACGAGGCGAATGCTGTGCAGGTCAAAGCGGAAAGACAGCGCGGAACTCGAACCGACGCCGACCTTCACGGCATTCCAGTCCTCGCCCGACGTGTTGTCCACGACCGCCCAGCCTTGCAGGTCGACCTTACCGGCATCCGAGACCATCACGCGGTAACTCGGCTTCCAAGCAGGCGCCTCGGTCACGTACGTCAGGACGACGTCGCGGTGCGACTTGTCCGGCAGCTGAATCGTCATCTCGATTTGCCCGTCCGCGCTCTGGTGACCCGGCGCCGGGAACGAGACCGGCAGCGGCAGCCCCGTCTTGGCGTCCGTCACAGTGAGCGACTTCAGGAAGTCGTCGACCTTGTCCGCCGGCACCTTGAGCGAGAGCTTGTCGCCGTCCACGCTGGCTTTGCGCTCGTAGTAGGCGATGCCGTTGCGGTAGACGACGACGCGTCCGAGCGCGGCTGTGTCGGCTTTGACGAAGGTGGCGTGCTGCGTGCAGGCGTTGGTGAGGAGCGCGGTGAGCGCGATGGAAGCGAAAAGTGAACGACGGTTCATGGTTCTGACTCCTGAGCACCAAGGTGGGTGGCGGTGCTGCGGAGGTTTGACGCGCGGGGTTTGGGAAGGATCTAAGGGATCGACATAACCTCTCTGACGCCCGGCACTGAAGTCTGAAGATCTATCACATCTCCCGCCGACACTTTTCTTGCCAGCCCGCGGAACATGTGATCTACAGTGTTCATGAGCACTTCGAACACACTTCCGCCCTTGTCCGACGAGTTCCAGCAGATTGAGCTTGGCGAC
>CAITYF010000072.1 GCA_903896545.1 uncultured Myxococcales bacterium
CTTCGCGCCTGCATCGCGCGCGCCGCGCTCGGACTCGCTGCGCTTGTCCATCGCTGGGCGCGCCAAAACCCTGCTCGCTACGCTCGCGGGTGGTCCCTAGTTTGTGGCGGTACGGTGGTCCCTTGAGGGTGGCAGTTGACAGCTTGGGGCACACGTCGCCGCAGGAGTACCACAACCACGCCTTGACGGTGAAGTGCCTGACTTCAGCCGCTTTGGCGGTTGCACAGCCCTGGACGCTCCCGGAGCCGTCCGCAACGGAACCGTCGCCGATCATCGGTTGGGCGCTCGACGGGTTTGCGGTGTATGGCCCCAACGCTTGCCTGGATGCGGACTGCAAGCAAGTGGTCACGATGAAATCAGGCTGGGTGAAGACCGGCGACCCGACGACGTACTCGTGGAAGGCCTACACCTACACCGCGGTCCCCGCCGATGACACCGTCCTCGATGCGTGCAATGGCCGGATGGGGCCCGACGGAACCTACCGCTATCACGCGACGACGGGCTTCCCCTATATCATCGGCTGCTACAAGGGGACGCCCACCGCCGTCACGGCCGGCACGGGGCCAGGCGGTGGAACAGGACCCGGTGGCGGCACGGGACCGGGCGGCGGCTCGGGACCTACCGCGTGCACCGCGAATACGGAATGCACCGGCAAATGTGGACCAACCGCGAAGGGCTGCAGTTGCGAGGCGTTGCAAGATGGCACCAAGGGCTGCATCCCAACGTGTACCGCCGACGCCGACTGTGGCACGACGCCCGACGGCAAGACGACCACGTGTAAGGCAGGCATCTGCCGTCCGTGACCAGAGGCGAGGAAGCGACGGGCACAGGCGCGCTGAGCTCAACGCGCCGAGCGGTACCAAGATAGTTCGGCCTCGTCGATCCCAGCCTGTTCGAGCCAGCGGTAAACCTGCTTGCGATGTCGCCCGAATCGTCTGGCCACGTTTTCCAGTACACCGTGCTCCTCCGCGAGAGCCAGGCGCAGCGCAGCGGCATCGGGCGGGGCCGGCAAGTCGACCGCGTCGTCGTGCTGCACTGCGACCAATTCGGCGGTCCGTACCAAAGCGACCTTCCCGCGCGCCGTCTTGAGCACGGTGTCGGGAAGCAAATTCCGCGACACTGGCTCGGTTCCGACGTGTCGCTTCAAACGAACGAGCGTTGCAGCGAGTTCCCGGAGGTTGTCGGGCCAAGGGTACAAGAGCATCGCCTCAACGGTCTCCTCGTGCAGAACAGTGGCCCAAGGAGCAGTCCCGTCCGCCGTGGCGCGCAAGGGCAGCAGCGCGTCGGCCAACGCGAACAGGTCTGCCGGTCGTTCCCGCAGCGAAGGCAACTGGATGACGTGGGTGTGGAACCGCGCGAAAAGATCCCGGCGAAATCGGCCGTCCGCAATTCGCGCAGCGAGGTCGGCATTGGTAGAGGCGCAAAAGCGCACGTCAATCGGCTCGTCTTTGGCGCTGCCTACTGCGCGCACGGTGCGCTCCTCCAACATCCGCAGCAGCTTCGTCTGCACGAATGGCGACAACTCGCCGATTTCGTCGAGCACCAACGTGCCGAGATTCGCCTCGCGAAGGCGCCCGGGGCGGCCCGTCAGCGCGCCCGTGTAGGCGCCCGCAAGGTGTCCGAAGAGTTCTGCCTCAAAGAGCGACTCGGACACCGCGGTCACGTTCAGGCGCACCAACTTGCCCTTGCGGCCCGAACGTTCATGCAGTTCATGGGCGGCGTGCTCCTTGCCGGTGCCTGTGTCGCCTTGCAGCAGGACTGGCGCGGTGTCCTGGGCCGCGTCTTCCAGCGCGCCGCGCAGTTGCCGTGCCCGCTCGGAACGCCCCGGAATGTCGACGGTCGGGTCGGCGCATTCGGGGCGCGAACCGGTGTCCCGTTCAAGCAGGAAGACGTTCGCGCCGAGCCGCAGGATTGTGTTGTGTCCGAGTTCCGCCCGATCACAGCGCTCGCCGTTCACGTACGTGCCGTTCGAACTTCCCAGATCTGTCAACCACAACACGTCGTCCGCTGCCAGATCAAAACGAACATGGCGCCGCGACAACGTCGAGTCATCGATACGCAACGCCGACGGTCCGTCCGCCGTACGACCGATCTGCGCGCCGTCGCAGAACGGTCCGTTCTTGGTCAACGTAAGGATCGCGCCGCGCCACTTCGGGTCGGGACACGCGATGACGTGCATCCGCCAAACCGAGCGAGGTGGCTGCGGACCGGACGGCCCGGAAGTGCGGACGCGGTCCGTCAAGTCTGCTTGCATACACACTCCGACCGAAGTTCGAGATGAAACCGTTTCCAGCCGCGGCGTACCCCCAACGGTGCACGCTCGCAGTCCTGGTCCGGGATGCAACGGGTCTAGCCGACGAACGTTGGTGTTGGACTCCGCTCAGGTTGTTTAGATTCGGCAACCGGGAAGACACGCTTGAGCGCGCGTGGAACGAGTGTGCCCACGTCGCGTCCGTCGTCAAGCGAAGATTGCGCAAGTTGCCCCGGAGAAATGCCAGTTCGGCGCGCATTCCTGACGCGAATTCGAGGTCACGGCTGCAGCGCGTGGGCGTCCCAATCGGTCGTCTCCATGAGCCGGTGGAGCACCGTCCACGCCAGCGCCGGCGTCGGCGCATTTGCGAGGTCGATGCCGTCGAACAGCGTCTTGAGGTGGCGCTCTACCTTCAACTCGACATCGCCGGTCGCCTCCTGCAGTCCCGGCACCGTTTGGAGCTTGGAATCGGGTATCCATGTGTCGAGCGCCAACTCCCCGTGGTCGTCGCCACGCGTCCAAGTGGCATGTAGCGCGAGACTCACCCGCGGCCCTTCACCCGCTAACGCAGGCGGTGGCGGTGAAACCAGCCAGAAACCGCGGCAGTAGCGGTCGGGCGGCACTTGCCGCACAGGCAGCCGCGTCGCAACCGGGGCCGCAAGATTCTCGACGAGATGCGGCAGTACGCTCGTCGGATCCGGCGGCTCGATATGATGGGCGTAAGCGGATGGAATCAAGCTCCACGTCGTCTTCGGGCATGGTTGCAGCCCGAGACGCCAAGTCGTCAGCGTCCCGGTCGTGACGCGCACGTCATAGCCCGTGTCCGACAACGTGCGCCAACCCGCGGGGTCGAGCGTAATGCCCGCCTTGTCCCAGTCCAGTTGCCAAACAACGCTTCTCACGCCTTCTGCCGTCTGCGCCGCGTTCGGCGCTGCTGCCGCATCGGCGCGCGCCGCAGCTACCGACGCGTCCTTGTGGCATCCGAAGAAGGCCAACATCAGGAGCGGTAGTAGCCTCATGAAACGGGTCTCCGTGGCGTTGTCGTCGGCCGGACGTCGAAGCCTCTGAGGCTGTCCACAAGATCAGCGACGGCGACGGCATGGCGAGTAGGAGAAGCGAGCCCCATGTCCGCCCTGCTTGGCCGCTGAGTCGCCACCTGCACCCGGCCCTTCCGGACGCAAGGGGACCGCTCCAGCCAGTCTGACGCCACCAGATCGACACGTCAAGCGCTCGTCTATGGCTGAATTTTCTTGCATTTCAGCACTTTGAATGCACCGCAGCGACCGCGCCCCGCGTTCGTCTGGCCTAGGCCGCTCGAACACATGGGCGAACGGCAGGCCTATGCCCTCGCCTGGATCCGGGTCAAAATCACGTTGTTCGTCGGACGGCTCGATCATTTCCAGCGGTTGACGGATTTGAGCGCGTCGGTTCTGGCGAGTGGACGTGCGCGGCGTGCGCCGGAAACTGGCCGGATCGCGCCGTGGTTTGTCCTCGCGGGCGCACAGCAAGACGGCGAGCCCAGATCGAGAAAGACGCCAGAGGCCCCGATAGTCGTGGTGGCCTGCGCGGTGACGCTGCGCTCGTTGCCGTTGAAGTCGTCGCGTGGGCAGGCATCGCGGCCGGTAAGGCCGTTGCGAACGTGGCCAAGACGGTGAACATGGCGAACTGCTAGCGCATGAGATTCTCGTGTCGCGGCTTCAAGACCGGAGGGTGTGGGCGACTTCCGTGCCGTCCTGAGCGTTGGAGAGGTCTGTGCCGCAGATCCACAAAACGCGGGCGCGTTTCTTGTTTCGGGTCGGCGGGGAATCTCGCCGCCTACAGATCCTGACGCAATTCGACTGCCAAACTGAACAACGGTGAGACCTGTCGCATTTCGGACTGGGACCGCGCAGCGAGCATCTCCGGTGGCTCGCCGCGGTGTCGGCGGCCCTGACGTTGGATTTCGGTCAGCGTACATAGCTCGGCAGGCAGGCGAATCGCCGGAGACAGCTCTCGGCGCTGCTTGCTGGGATCGGTGCACAAGCTGGAGTCGAATGCCACAGAAGGACGGTTCTTCCCCCCTCCTCAGCGACATGAAAATCTTGAGAGCGGCAGTGCCTGCGCTCGCCTGCGACGCGGCGTCCAGGTCACGTGCTGTCAGTCCAAAACGTGACGGTCGCAGGTACTTCGCGCTAGTCTCAGCTTCTCAGGGCGCGTGCCCCAAACGGTAATCCCCATGCGTTGGTTCACCCGCGGCGACCTCGACGGTTTCTTTGGTCTGGCTCTCGATAATCTGGTGCAACTGCTGCTTATCGACGCCCTGTGTCGCTACGTGCTGGGCATGGGCACTGAACTCCTCTACGGCCGGGTGCTGCCGGGCGCCGCGATGTCGCTGCTGGTAGGCAACGCTTTCTACGCCTGGCAGGCCATGCAACTCGCCAAGAAGACGGGGCGAACGGACGTGTGCGCGCTGCCCTATGGCATCAACACTGTGTCGCTATTTGCCCATGTGTTCTTGATCATGCTCCCTGCCAAGCTTGCTGCCGAGGCTGCGGGCCATCCCGACCCGGTGCGCGTCGGCTGGCAGGCAGGACTGGTGGCGACGCTGGCGTCGGGCGCGATCGAGCTGGTCGGGGCCACGGTTGCCGAAAAGATTCGGCGAGCGACGCCCCGTGCTGCACTGTTGTCCACGCTGTCAGGCATTGCCTTGAGTTTTATCTCGCTCGGATTCCTGTTCCGCACCTTTGCTCACCCGATCGTGGGCTTGGCCAGCTTGGGCGTGGTGTTGCTCACCTACTTTGGCAAAGTGAAATTCAAGGGTTCGCTGCCCGGCGGCGCCGTCGCCATCGCCCTCGGCACGCTGCTCGCTTGGGCCACCGGCCTCGCCCCGCAAGGCGCCGCGCCCAGCACGGCCGGCCTGCACTTGCCGATCCCAGTTATCGGCGACGTGATCGACAGCCTCCAGGGCGGCCACATGCTCACCTACCTGTCCGTCATCGTGCCGATGGGTTTGTTCAACGTGCTCGGTAGTTTGCAGAACATTGAGTCAGCCGAAGCTGCCGGCGACTTGTACCCGACCGGCCCGTCACTCGCAGTCAACGGCATCGGCTCTTTGGTCGCCGGCTTGTTTGGCTCCGCGTTTCCCACCACCATCTACATCGGTCATCCAGGCTGGAAAGCGCTGGGGGCGCGCGCTGGCTACTCGGTCCTCAATGGCCTTTTCGTCACCATCGTCTGCTTGACCGGCACGCTCGGTATCATCGCCTGGGCCATTCCGATCGACGCCGGCATGGCGATTGTGCTGTGGATCGGCCTCGTTATCACCGCCCAAGCGTTCCAAGCCGTGCCCCGAGAAGAAGCGCCGGCGGTCGTGGTTGGCATCTTGCCCGCGGTAGCTGCGTGGGGCGCGTTGCTTGCAAAAAATGGCATGCGCGCGGTAGGCTTGGGCGCACCGGGCAAGCCGTTTACCAGCGCGGTGATCGCCACCTTCGAGCGTTCCGACACCTGGATCACCGGCGCTTTCGCTCTGGAGCAAGGCTTCATCTTCTCAGCAATGTGCCTGTCGGCATGCACAGTTGAAATCATCAAGAAACGCTTTCGCCACGCCGGGCTCTGGTGCCTGGGGGCCGCCGGCGCTTCTGCGCTAGGTCTCTGCCACAGCTGGGCCTTTACACCCGGCGACACCACGTTTGTGCTCGAACCGGCGTGGCCGCATGCCGCAGGGTATACCGCCATGGCTTTGCTGCTGTTTTTGGCGCCGTGGGTGACCGAGGATGGGCCTGGCCACTGACTCAGCCGATTCCTGACACGCGAACACCGCCGACCAGCCGTAGGGCTTCGTTCTGTTACCCGTCATCGCGGCACGCCTTTCTCCCCGTTTACGCGTCGGCCAGGCTCACTGACAGGCGTAGCTGGACGCCGCGTTGACGTCGCCCGTGCCGGTGTACTTTGGGTATTTCGGGTACTGACACACTGGCATCGTGCGCTTCGTTCCGTTGAGGGTGAAGGCGTACGTCAGCTGTTCCGGCGGCGTGTCTTGTTCGACCCAGTCGATGATGGCCGTCGCCCAGTCCACCTCCGCCAGCGTCTGTCCTTGACCGTGAGAAGCGCCAGGCACGATGAAGAACCGCGCGTTGGGCGACGGATCGGCCAGACCCAAGCGCGCGGCGATCCCGACCATCGTCGTGTGATTGCGGACATGGTCATTGGCGGACAGCAGGTTGTCCGCGCCCGCGTGCCACGAGAGCAGCTTGTTTCCGGAGGCGATGTACGCGGCGATCGCCGCCTTGTCGTGGTCAGCGCCGCGCCGTGCGAGCCCGCTGGAAAACGCGTAGTAGTCCGTGTCGAGGGCAAAGGTCGCTTGCTTTGCGCCGGTGAGCCAAGCGGCGTCATGGGTTGTCACCGGCTCCCCAAATCCGCCTGAATCCGGTGAATTCCGCATCCGCCGCCATCCCCGGTCTCACGCCTCCACTGCAGGCCGCGTCTTCGCGTTGCGCCGCCCGACGTTTCCCGCGCGCCTCTCCTTGGCCTCCCGCA
>CAITYF010000073.1 GCA_903896545.1 uncultured Myxococcales bacterium
GATCACCACGGTGGTGCCGTTGGATCACCACGGTGGTGAGTTTCGATCACCACGGTGGTGCTAATCGCTCACCACCCTACGCCACAACAGCGCACCTCTACGGCACTTTTCGCCGCGCCGCTCGAAACGCGCGCGGCTCTTGTCCACAGCCCCGATCGGATCGCGGCGCACTCAGTGCATCCAACCTATTGAATCCTTTGGTCTGTACCTCCGCCCCCAGTCGACCGCGCAAGGCGGCCTGTCCCAGCGCGCTCGGCGCAGAGGGCCTCCGCTTGTCTTTTCTCAACCAAAACAACGTTCTTCCAGCGCCAGCCCTGCAGCGCAGTTTCCTTGATCAGCCGCCACACCTGCCGCTCCGTGAGCGCCAGAAGCGTCGCAACCTCGCGCACGGACAGGTAATCGTCGGTGTTTGCGCCCTGCAACTCCGGGTAGTGGTGGCGTCGCTGGCGAGTCGTCGTGACGAGCCCGCGGGCGATCTCCACGGCTTCGTCGTCGAAAACGTAAGTCCGGCCAACACGTTCCGCAGGGATATCGCCCTTCCGCACCAGCCGCCGCAGGTTCTCGGCGCTGCAGCCGAGGAGCAGGGCAGCGTCATCGGCACTGTAGAATCGTTTGGACATTCGACACCTTGCGAAATGTGCGGTTTGCCGTTCAAGCGACTGCCGCGTTTGCAAACATTGACAACACAAGAGCCCGGCCTTACTGTGCGCCTATGCACACGGAGGCCCCATGCCACTGACCGCTACCTTGACCATCCCGACGCCGGCCGACTTGGCTGGCGTCGTCCACCGCGTCTCACGCCGCGTTCACAACCGCGCCACAGACTGGCTGCAGCGCCTCCTGACTCCGCCGCCGGTCACACCAGCCGCGCCGCCCGTTGCCGCCCCGCCCGAGCCGGTGCGCGCGTGGCCCACCGTGGGCGAGACGCTGGACGCCTACTTCGCCGCCAAGCGGCGCACCGAGGCCTGGAGCGAGCAGACCTTCACCGACGCGGGCCGCCCGCTGCGCGAATTCGCCCACCCGCGCGAGACGCCGGCGGATCGCATCACGCCGGACTGGGTGCGCGCCTGGCTGCGCAGCATGACCGAGCCCCGGCCGACGCAGCTGGAAGGCCTCGCGCTGGCCACGCGCCGCTCGCGCTACCTCGCGGTGCAAGACTTCTGCCGCTGGGCGTTCAAGCACGACATGATGCCGGCCGATCCGACGGCCCGCCTGGACGGCGAGGATCTGCCGTGGCGCACCAAGCGCGGTCGCCGCATCATCGGCCGCGGCAAGCTGGGCTTCTCCGGCGTCGACGAGGCGCAGGCCTACCTGGACGCCGCCATGACCTGGCCGACGCTGCAGCAGCAAATGTGCGCCGCACTGCCGCTGCTCTGCGGCCTGCGCGAAGGCGAGCTGCTGCACCTGCGCGTCTGCGATGTCGACTTCACCGCGGCCCGCGTGACTGTCTCGGCCGAGGCCAAGCACGCCGACGGCTGGATCCCCAAGTCGCGCACCAGCGGTCGCACGGTGCCGCTGCCCAGCTTGGCCCGCGAGCCGCTGCGCCGCCTGTGCGCGGGCCGCGATCGCGACGCCTACGTCTTTGCGTCGACGCTGCCCGGCTACGACGGCCAGCCCTGGAAAGGCGATTGGGTGTGGCGTCTGGTCAAGAAGACCTGTGAAATCGCAGAAGTGCCCGAAGTCTGCCCGCATGGCCTGCGCGGCACCTGGGCCAAGCTGCTCTACCACGAAGGCCTGGTCGACATGGCCGACGTCGGCGCGATGCTGGGGCACAACGACAAAGGCGTGACGGCGCGCAAGCACTACGTGCCCGGCCTCTTGCGCGATAAGTCGTTGGATTTGCAGCCCACGCCAAAGGCAAGCGACGTTGAGTCGCAACCGGCCGATGAAGTTCTCGCGAAGCCTGCTGATCACGGAAGTGCCGTAGTTCATTAGCAAAACGCGACTTTGCTGGTGACCCCAGCGGGATTTGAACCCGCGTTAACGGCGTGAAAGGCCGGTGTCCTAACCTGGTTAGACGATGGGGTCGTCGGTGATCGAGAGCCAAACGGTGAGCCGGGAGGGATTCGAACCCTCGACCAACAGATTAAAAGTCTGCTGCTCTACCGGCTGAGCTACCGGCTCGCTGCGACTTCACCAAGCAGACTTGGGTCCGCCGGGCTGGTCTCGCACCGCTCGCGCTCGGCGAACGGCCGGCGGAGTGTAAAGACGTTGCGCCATTCGGTCAAGCGGCGCGCGTCAAAGACTCAGGATTTGTGATCCTGATCGCGGTCCAACTTCGGCGTGGCGTCGATCTCACCGGCCTGCGAGATTTCCCGTTCAGCATCGCGCTGTGCTTTCTTGAAGTTGCCAATCGCCTCGCCCAAGCCCTTGCCGAGCTGCGGCAGCTTGGCAGCACCGAACATGATCACAACGATACCAAAGATAAGCAGCATTTCGGGCATGCCAGGCATGTAATCCTCTCGCGAAGTTGGGGTCCGAAGGGCGACGGCTCTCGGACAACTAACGAACTATCATAGCACGTCTGGCTGCGGACGCTATGTAATCCGCTCGTGCAATTGCCGGTAGAGCTCCGCCGCCGCGTCGTGTTCAGCGATCTTCTTGCTGCCACCCTCGCCGTGCGCGGTCAAGAGCGTGTCGCCAAGCCGGGCCACTGCGGCCACGCGAAAGCGTCGTGCGTGGACCGGACCTTCTTCGCCTTCCAGCGTGTAGTTCGGCGGTTGTAGACCGGCGCGCTGCAGCAATTCCTGTACGGCCGTTTTCCAGTTCGCCGTGTTCGCGGAGAGAGCGCTCGAATCGTGACCGTCGGAGAGCTGCAACTGCTCGATCATCAGCTCGATCGCTTCGCTGAACAGGCGCATCACCACTTCGCGCGCCGCGTCGTAGCCACCGTCCAAAAACACTGCGCCGATGAGGGCTTCCATCGCATCGGCGAGTACCGACGGGCGATGCCGTCCACCTGTTTGGTCTTCACCGCGTCCGAGCTTCAGCGCCAAGCCCACACCCAGCCGCTCCGCGATCACTGCCAGGCTCGACTCGCGCACGAGTTGCGACTTCATCACGGTCAATTCGCCCTCTTTGCGATCGGGCAGGCGCTGCACCAACTCCTGCGTGACCGTCAGCCCCAGCACCGCGTCGCCCAGGAACTCCAGTCTCTGGTTGTCCTCGCCCCCCGGCGCGTTTTCGTTGCGCCAGGACGGGTGCGTGAGCGCTGTGACGAGCAGGTCCGGATCGGAGAACCCGTGGCCAAGGCGTGGAGCCAGTGCGCCGATGCCCGCGAGGTAATCGTGCACCGCAATCGCAGGGCGCGACAGCCGGCGCTCCCGGTGTGTCATCGGCCGATCGTCGCTCATACCTGCGCCCCTGTTTCTCGCACGACGTGGGTCGCACTGTGGATGATGCCGCCGCCGAGGACGCGATCGCCGTCGTAAAGCACGCCGCTCTGGCCGCGTCCGGCGGCGAAAAGCTCGCCCAATACCTGCAAGGTCACGAGACCGTTTTGCGATTCCGCGATGCGCGCCGCGACGGGCTTGCCGCGATGCCGCACTTGCAGCCCAAGCTCGGCGCCTACGGTCGGCACCGCGCCGATCCAAGACAAATCGCGCAATTGCACGGTCGACGCGCGCAATGCTTCATGCGGACCTACGACGATCGTGCCATCTGGCTTCTTGTCGATGACGTACAGCGGCGGTGCTTCAGGCTTTTGTGGCGGTAAACCGAGACCGTGGCGTTGTCCGACGGCGAAGCCAGCAATACCAGCGTGTTTGCCAAGCAACGTGCCCGCCAGATCGACGATCGTGCCGGGACGTGCGCCGCGCTGACCGGCGACGAATTCCCGCGGGGTGCTGGCAGCGACGAAACAGACGTCCATCGATTCGCGCTTGTCGGCCACGGGTACGCCCAGACGCCCCGCGTGGCCGCGAACTTGCGCCTTTTGCCAACGCCCCAGCGGAAAACGCACAAACTTGCCAACTTCCGCGCTCAGGGGGTGCAGAAAATACGACTGATCTTTCTGTGGGTCGACGCCGCGCCGCAACGATGGCTCGCCGGATTCATCCAGATCGAGGCACGCGTAGTGGCCCGTCGCGAGCGCCGCTGCACCCAGCGCGCGGGCTTCTTGCACAAGTACTTCAAATTTCAGCGTGCGGTTGCATTCGACGCAAGGGTTGGGCGTATCGCCGCGATCGTAGTCCGCGACGAATCGCTCAATTACCGCGCGGGCAAAGACTTCGCGCTCGTCGAGTGTGTAATGGCGAATGCCGAGCGACCAAGCGACGGAACGGGCATCGCGCGCATCTTCGGGGGCGCAACACGTTCCGGTCCGGCCGATTTGCGCGGGATCGACGTCATACAAGCGCGCGGTCAAGCCAAAGACTTCGTAGCCCGCTTCAACCAGAAGTGCCGCGACTGCGCTTGAATCCACGCCACCCGACATCGCGACGGCGATGCGCGCTCCAGCGGGAAGTCGCATCACAGCCCGCATTTCCGCGACGACCTCGGCCGGAGTCCGCGTGTCTCCGACTTCCGCAAGCACGTCCGCCCACGGTCGGGGCGGCGCAGGCAAGGCACAAGGTTCCGTCAAGGCAAGTGAAGTCATGCGTACGAGCGGCACCGTGAGAGGCGCAAAAGGGACCGCGAACTAAAACGGCCGATGCGTGGAGGGTAGCACACGCAAATGGCTGCGCAACGCGCAAGAAGCACCGAATGGACCGGGAACGTCACGTTTTGGCCACACTTTGCGTCAAGGCCGCTGAACGCGAGCCAGCACGTGCGGGAGGAGCTCCAGGACGGCGGTCACGTCAGCGGCCGTCGCCTCGTGCGGCAGGGAAAAACGCGACCCGCTGCGTGCCTCGCGAGGTGTTTGCCCGCACGCCAGGAGGACGTGCGACGGCTCTTGTGTGCCTGAAGCGCAGGCAGCGCCGGCGGAAACGCAGACGTCTTCCAAATCCAACGCGCGCACCAGACGGGCGCCGTCGACGTTGGGCCAGGTCACGTTCAGGACGTGGCCAGTTTCCAGGTCGGGCGCAACGTCGCCATTGCGCTGCACCGGACCGATCGCCTGAATGCCTGCCCACAGCGCGTCGCGCAGGCCGCGCAGCACGGGCATGTGCGCCAATCGGGCTGGCAATGTGGAGAATGCGGCTGCCATGCCCAGAATGCCCAGGATGTTTTCCGTACCGCCGCGCAACCCATCTTCTTGATGGCCGGCGATCAGCGGCTGTAATCCTTGACCGCGCCGCAGCCAGAGTGCGCCCACGCCCGTCGGACCACCGACTTTATGGGCAGACAGGCTGGCGACGTCCACGCCCAGCGCGTTCAGGTCCAGGGGAATCCGTCCGGGCGCCTGAGTCGCGTCGCAGTGGAAGACTGCGCCTGCCACGTGCGCCATCGCGGCTAGTTCTGCCGTTGGGTACACCAGTCCCAGCTCGTTTTGCACGGCCATGACGCTCACCAAGGTCGTTGGCTGCTGTAGCGCGTGTGCAAACGCCGCCAGATCCAATTGCCCATGCCGATCGACGGGGACTTCGACCACTTCAACGCCACTTTCGCGCAGCGCCTTGACCTGCGCGCCGATGGACGGGTGCTCGACCGTGCTTGTCACGACGCGAATCAGGTGTTTCTCACGCCGTGCTGCCAGGACCCCGTGCCACGCCAGAGCGTTGGCTTCGGTCGCGCCGCTCGTAAAGACGATCTTCCCGCCTGTTCCGCCAACCGCTGTGAGGACGACTCTGCGGGCACCTTCCAGCGCCGCGCGCGCCGCCTGGCCTCGGCCGTGAAGCGACGATGGATTGGCCAAAAACTGCGCCATCGCCGCGGACATCGCGTTGCCAGCTTCCTGACTCAGCGGCGTCGTTGCGTTGGCATCGAGGTAAATCATCGGGAACATTGCCTCGGTTGGTTGACGGAAACGGCCAGTCGTCGTGAAATGCAGCCCCGTCCAAACGGGGAGGACAACCGTGGTAGCATTGCACGCAAACGAACGAACGGAAACTTGTGGCGTCGCCAAGCGGTGGGCGCGCGCCTTGCGCGGCACGCTCGTGCTGTCGGGATTCCTGTGTGGTCACGCTGCTTTGGCGGCAGACGCGCCTGCAGCAGCTGCGGCCGCGCCGGCTGAAGCGGTGGACAATCCGGTTGCCGTCACGCCCACGGGTACGGGCTCGCTGCTTGACCAGATGGACTCCGGAACGCCCGCTGCGTCGACGACTTCCGCCGGCACGAACTGGGACGTGCCTGCTGCGCCGCCCGCGCCGACCTATCCGTACATCGACTATCACGGCTACTTCCGCTTTCGTCCCGACCTCTTGAGCAACGGCCACTTGGGCCAAGCCGCGACCAACGCCACGCAGGGCAACAAGGTCGTCACGACTTCGGCCGTGCTGCCGCCGCTCTCCCTGTGGCCCGCCAACAACGCCGGCTCGCAGTACGCCAATCAGGTCGGCAAGGCCGCCGCGGAATCGATGCTCGCGGGCGCGAATATGCGCATCCGCTTCGCGCCGACCATTCACGTCAGCGACACCATCCGCATCTTCACGACCTTTGACATCATGGACAACTACGTGATGGGCAGCAGCCCGGACTACGCCGGCGCCTTGCAGCGTCCTGACGTGCCGTTGGTCGCGTTCAGCACGTCGATGCGCCCCGGCGTCGTCGCCGTCAAGGAAGCGTACGCAGAATGGAAGACGATGCTCGGCGTGTTGCGCGTCGGCCGTCAGGCATCGAACTGGGGCTTGGGCATCTTCGCCAATGGCGGCGGCGGTGACGGATGGGACGGCGGTCGCCCGACGGAATACTACGGCGGCCCGCGCCAGACGTGGGAAGGCAGCGGATACGACGCGGATTTTGCCAGCTACGCCGATCGGATCGCGTTCGTGACCAAGGTCGGCCCGACTTACATCGCGCTGGCCTATGACTTCGCGTCACAGGGCATGACGGCCATCGATACGACGCGCCCGGACGGTCAGGCGCGCGACATGGAAGAGTCCGACGACGTCCGGCAAGCCACGATCTCGATTTTCTCCAAACCGATGACGCCGACGGAAGTGGAAGGCCGCAAAAAGGCGCTGTTGGACGATCACAAGGCGGTCTTCGACTACGGCGCGTACTTCATGTATCGCTCGCAGACCAACGACTTGGCCAACAATTCGTCGACATCGGACCTGACGCTCGGCGACGCGCTCAAAGGCAAAGCCGGCAACCAGCTGATGCCGCGCGGCGCCACGGCGATGGCGGGCGACATCTGGGCGCGTTTTGAGAAGCGCATCGCGTTTTCCAAGCGCCTCGTGATCGAACTGGAAGCCGCGCTTTTGACCGGCAAGGTCGACGACGCCAACGCGCTCGTCGGTAGCACGCCCAAGGTCCGTGACATCAGCATGTACGGCGGCGCGCTGAAGTCCGCCTACCAGAACGAAGGCATCGGCGTGTATTTTGAAAGCGGCCTCGCCAGCGGCGATGACACCGGCTGCTTTGGCGTCTACCCGGTCGCGGGCGACGCCTCGTGCACGCTCTCCACCGCCGATGGCAAGGCCAACAGCACGATCACCGGCTTCAAGTTCCACAAGAACTACCGCGTCGACAACTTGCTGTTTCGCGACATCGTGGGCGCCGTCACCAACGCGGTCTACTTCAAGCCCACGTTCTCCATCAACGCGTACCCGTTCTACTCGCCCCAGCAGCTGGGCTTGGACGTCTCTGTCATGAAGGCGATCGCGATGAACGCCGCGGGCACTCCCGGCAGCGGTTCGGACATCGGCTGGGAGTTCGACGCGCGCGGCTTCTTTGGTCAAAAGGGCCACTTCCTCGCGCAGGTTTCGTTCGCTTACGCCATCACCGGCGACGCGTTCAACCTGAAGAACGGCTGGTACGGCGCGCAGGTCGACAGCGCCACGAGCGTGAACGGCGTCAAGGTCCTCGCGCCCGAAAACGCGTGGCGCATCCTCGGTCACTTGTCGCTCATGTTCTAAGACGGCTTGGCCGTCTCAGGTAAAAACCAGTGAATCATTTCCAGCGCAAAGACGGCGAACTCTTCGCCGAAGACGTGTCCTTGTCGCAACTCGCGACTGCGGTTGGTACGCCAGCGTACGTGTATTCGCAGGCGACGATTACCCGGCACTTTCACGCTGTCGATGCCGCGCTGTCGGGCGTGCCGCACACGATTTGTTACGCGGTTAAAGCCTGCTCCAACCTCGCGATTCTGTCGTTGCTTGGGCGCCTGGGTTCGGGGTTCGACATCGTCTCGCTGGGTGAACTGCGGCGCGTGCAAGCGTCGGGTGGTGATGCGCGCAAGGTCGTTTTCTCCGGCGTCGGCAAGCGCGACGACGAGATTGCTGCGGCGCTGGCGGCCGGTGTGCACTGCCTGAACGTCGAGTCTGCGGGAGAATTGGCGCGCATCGAGCGTGTGGCGAGGTCCCTGGGCGTGCGCGCGCCGGTGAGTCTGCGCGTGAACCCGGATGTGGACCCCAAGACGCACAAGTACATCGCGACGGGGCTGCGCGAATCCAAGTTCGGCATCGCGATGCAGGACGCCCGCAAGCTGTACTTTCAAGCGGCAGCGAGCGACCACATGCGCGTGGTCGGCGTCGATTGCCACATCGGCTCGCAGATTCTGGAGGTCGCGCCGTTTGCTGAGGCTATCGCCAAGGTCCTTGAGCTTGTTGCGGATCTGAAGTCCGACGGTATTGCGCTGGAGCACATCGACGTGGGCGGCGGCCTGGGCATCCCGTATCACAATGAAGAAGCCGTGAGCCCGTTTGTCTGGGGAGAAACGGTCAAGTCGCTCGTCGCGGGTACGGGACTGCACGTGATTGTGGAGCCTGGTCGCGTGATCGTCGGCAATGCCGGGCTGTTGCTTACGCGCGTCATCGGTAAAAAGCAGCACGACGACAAGGAGTTTGTGATCGTCGATGCCGCCATGAACGACCTTGTGCGGCCGGCGCTCTACGACGCCTACCACACGATCGAGCCGGTCGCGGCGCACGGGGATCGGCCGCTGCGGACGGTGGACGTCGTCGGTCCGGTGTGCGAGTCGGGCGATTTTCTTGCCGTGGATCGCCCGCTGCCGGAAGTCCAGGAGGCCGAACTGCTCGGCGTTTTCGGCGCTGGTGCGTATGGCATGGCGATGGCGTCGAACTACAACTCGCGCCCGCGGCCCGCGGAAGTGCTCGTGAGCGGGGCGCAGTGGGCGGTTGTGCGCCCGCGCGAGACGGTGGAATCGCTGTGGGAAGGCGAAGTTGTCGCTGACCTGGGTGACTGAACGCGTCATCAGAAGTCCGCAGATTGCGGTAAAGTCCGCAAAGTTTGCGCGGTTGTGCGCAGCGTGAAACCGCAACAACGCGTTGAATTTGCCAAGGAACCGTAAAGACGGCAGGCTGGCACGATGCTTGCTCAAGTAGAACAAGCAGGCGGCGAACCGCTCGTGGCTGGTTGAGCAGATGAAACCTGGGTACGGACATCCTGAACGCGGCACGACGCTCATCGAACTGATGGTCGGCTTGGCGGTCTTGTCCATTCTGGCGGGGCTGGCGATTCCGGGCGTGATGTCGCTGTGGCGGGCGTACAACCTGCGCGCGGCGGCGGACGATGTGGTCCAAGCAGTCGACTTTGCCCGCACTCAGGCGCAGGCCAACCGGCGGGCGTACGTGGTGACGTTCGGCGGCATGAGCAACGGCTCCGAGCTTTCATTCGACGTGTGGCAGGGCACCGGCACGGCGTGCTCCACGTGGGTGGGCGGCCAGAAAGTGCGGTCGATCAACTACAAGTCGGATAACCCCAAGAACTTGCCGCCCGTGCAGGTCGCGCGTTTTGCGCCACTGGATTTGGCGAACGCCGTCGCGCATCTGTGCGTTAAACCCGATGGTCGTGTCCTGCGTGCGGACTTGTCGCTGCCGTATTCTCCGCCCACGGGATCGACGTTGGGCGCGGGCGACGTGGTGATTGAGTTGGCGCGCATTGAAGGCGGGCTGCAGTTGGGCACGCCGATACAAGTGCAAATCGGCTACAACGGCACCGCGCGCATCGTCGTCGGTCGGCCGATTGAAGAACTGTACGGCAGCGGCTCCGGAGGCACGCCATGACGCCTTCCCGGTCACAGCGCGGCTTTACGATGGTCGAACTTCTTGTGGGCGCGTCCGTCGCGCTGATTGGCCTGTATGCGAGCCTGAACATGGCGATGTACGCGTTGCACGCCAACCAGGAACGCCGCGATGCGATCTCGGCCGAGCAATACGCCGAGCACCTGCTGTCGACAATCCAAGCCGAGGCGGTCTTCTGGACAGACGTGAACCCGCCGCAGGTCGGCTGGTACCTGTACCGTTTGCCCGGGTTTGCGCAAGGGGCGACGACCGGTTGGCAGATCGCGCCGGGCATGGAGCAATCCGAAGATAAGCGCGTGGGGCGCATGGGCGCCGACTGGATCTACGATGGCGGCATCCGCTTCGCGTTCTACGGTGCGTCGGGTGAACTTGTTGTGCCCACGGGCACGACCTACTGCGCGTTTTGGCGCTTGACGTGGGTGACCGATTCGCTCGTGCGCGCGGAAGCCAAGGTCGCGTGGCAGCGGTCCGCGTTGAACGTCGACAAGTACAAGGATTGCCCGGTGACGATGACTGATGATGTAGGCAACGTCGGCACGATGACCCTGCCGGCCATGGTGATGAAGAACGTCTATGTGCAATAGCCGAACGACCTCCCGGCGTCTCTTTGGCTTCTCAAGGGGCTTCAACCTCATTGAGCTGCTCATGGCGCTCGCGTTGGCGACGATTGTCTTCATGGCGTCCGTCCAGATGTTCGTGAAGCAGTCTGAAGTGATGTCACAGCAGAACGATCTCATCGACATGAACCGCGAAACGCGTTTTGCGCTGGAGCATTTGCGCCAGGATCTGACCTCGCTGGGCTCCAATGCAACGCCGAATTCCACCATCGATCCCTTGGTCTGCCCGAAGCCGGCGGTGGACCTGCGCGTGCTGCAGCTGAGCCTGGATGACAGCTACGCGATGGACACGACGCTGAACCCGTTTGTCACGCCGGTTTCCATCAAGCTTTTCGGCAGCCTCGACGTCAAGACCCGCTGGTACACAACGGCGCTGGAGGGCAGCACGGTGCGTCTGCTGGACGACGGCACGCTGCCGACGACTCAGGCGGCTTGGGAGGCGATCTTCTCGGCGGACCGCTACATTCGGCTGGGCGGGGCCGACGGCACGATGATGTATTTTCCGATCGCCGCGACGAATTTCGCCGCCAAGACGGTCAACGTCACCGGTACGATTCCGCGTCAAGGCGATGGCCACGTCTGCGGCTTCCTCGGCATGGGCGCGAACTACACGGTGGACGTGCAGAACTTCGTGCGCTACCGCATCGTCTCGGACAACCGCCCTGGCGCGCCGCGGCGTGCGGACAATCAGCCGGAGAACTCGCTGCTGGTGCGCGAACGTCTGGGCTTGAACGGCGTGACGATCGTCGCGCAAACGGTGCTGGCGGAGAACGCGATCGATTTGGGTGTGTTTGACATGCTGCTGGACCTCGATCCCGCGCCGCAAACGCTGAAGATCAAGTACATGCCGACGCCATCGGACGTCGTGCAGACGGGCGGTGGTGGTCTTCTGGGCTACCAAAGCAGCTCCGTTCCCGAAGCGCTGCGGTCGATGACGGTCAAGATCACCGTGCGGTCGAGTTGGCCGGACAAGTCGCTTGTGCACCGTCCGCGGGCGCAGCTTTTTGGTCCGCTGGAGACGTGGAAAGTGGCCGACGATCAGCGCGGCATCTATGCCACAAGTACGCTCGCGGGGCGCATCGCCATGCCGACGATGATGTCCCGCAACCTGTGAGGTCTGACCATGACGACGCCTGAACCGGTCCAAGTGGTAGTCACCGAGAACGCGCGTTTGCGCGAGCGCGGCATGATCCTCGTGACGACGATGGTGTTTTTGTCGCTTATCACGGTGCTCTGCAGCGCGGCGATCGTGCGGACGTCCAACGACATTCGCGAAGGTGGCGCCCAGCGGATCGGCCAAGCTGCATTGCGGCTGAGCGAAGCCGGCGCGATGGGCACGATGGCGCTGGCGTCGCAGATGCAGCTTGGTTTCGGTGACTACGTGGCGGCGCGCAACAACGTGTTGACGTTGGAAGACGTGGGCGCGGCGACGATTGACGTGTCGTCGCCCAACGGCTCGTTTGGCCGCGAATTCGCGACGATTACGCCCATCAACTTCTCGACGGTCGTCTCCGAGTCGGACATGTCCGCCGCCGTGCCGGGCTACGATGCGGCGCGCTACTGCTTCAAGACCTGGAAGATGGTGACGACGTCGCAGATCGGCCAAGCGACGCCGACCAACCTGTTGCAAATCGAACAGTCCGGCCAGCAGGCCATCCAGTCCTACCTGACGGTTGGCCCCGTCCTTTGCGGTCCCTGAGCGAGGTGTCTCATGAGGTCGCTGCTTGTCTTGCTGTTGCTGCTGGTCGTCGCGCCTCCGGCGTTTGCGCAGACCACGTCGCTCCCTGAGGTCTTCTTCGTCGTCGACACGTCGCAGTCCATGCAGTACCGCGTGGGCGACAACAACGTGCCGCGCTGTGGCTCGACCGATCCGACGTTGCCCGACGAGAAATCGCGCTGGAACATCGTGCGTGAAGTGATCGGCGGCTCTTTTGGCGACTACACGTGCCAGAACCAGTCGCTGCCACCCGTTCCCGAAGCCGTCAACCCGCCGGCGCAGCTCATTGGGCTGCCGAGCTGCATCCCCGGCTTGGGCATGACGCTCACGACGCCGTATACGGTCAAGCCGATGCTGTCGGCTGGCATGGCCACGCGGACGTTGCCCACGGGGGCGACGGGGCCAGACGACCCGGCAGCGTCGTTCCAGACGACGTGGGCGACCGGCACGTACGCGGTGCGCGCGATGTGGATGCAGTTCGATCTGAACAGCGTGCCGCAGATGAGCCAGTGGGCGGGCGCGAGCGTGGAGATTCCCGGCCACACGACCAATCTGGATCCGCAGACGACGCAGGTTCAACTGGTGTTGTCGCCCTTCAACCCGCCGCAAGCGGGCGTGGATCTCTGCGGCGTGATGCAGTCGACGCAAACCGTGCTGACCGCGCCCGTGGCCTTGGCGTCGACGGCGGGGGCGGGCTCGGACGTGCCGCTGACTTTGCCGCTTACGGCGCAAGGCGCGGCGATTCTGGAAGCCTTGCGTAAGAGTGGCGCGAACACCGCGTCGGTCGCGTTGGTACCCGTGGGTGTGACGTTTGACGCGGGCTGCACGACGGTCTCCGGCGGTCCGACAACGAATGCGCAGTTTGTGCCGTCCTCGACGAGCCCGCTGTCGGCTGGTTCTCCGACGCTGACGATCGCGACCGGCGTGCCTTGCCCTGCAGAGGGACCGGATAGACACGCCATGGCGCTGGCCACGCAAGCAGACGGTTCGCTGGACTCGGTTTCCACGGGCATGGACGGCGTGATGGACGTCTTTGGCCTCACGGCGAAGTTTGCGCTGCTGTCCGGCGACAACGTGATGAACAAGGGCACCACGCCCGTCGCGGGGTTCAGCTTCGCCGAGGATCTGACGTCGATCTGGGGCACCATCAACCTGGGCGTTGCGGATCCGTTCCTCAACGGCACGACGAGCGTTCCCATCACGCCCGGCGACGACCTGCCGGCGCGCGCCAACACGTACACGGCGATTCAGGCGGCGTTGAACCAGATTCGCCCCAACGGTCCGACGCCCATCGGCTCGGCGATGGAGGACCTGCTCGCGTACCTCGGTCCCGGTTCGTACATGGACCCGCACTTCAACAGCACTACGGTCGACCCAGTGAAAGGCGACCCGTACCTGACCTGCCGCAAGAAGGTCGTCGTCGTGCTCACGGATGGCGGCGGCAACCTCTACAACGGCACCAGCGATGGGCGCGCCACCGCGGTGCAGGCAGCGGCAACGCTCTACAGCCGCAATATCCCGGTCTTCGTGTTCGCGATCGGCTTTGCAGCCGGCAGCAGCCCGTCAGGCAGCGATTGGCAGTTCCTCACGGACCTCGCAGCGGCGGGCGGAACGAGCTTCCCGCGGATTATCAACACCCCGCAAGAGGCGGTCGCCACCCTCGCGCCGACCATCGACGCCGCGGCCTTGAACGGCATGGTCCTCACGCGCCCCGTGTTTACCACCGCGACGGGAACGCCGAACGACGTGCAGCACAGCTTTCAGACCATTTCGATCTTTGACTTGAGCCAGCCATTGCGTACGCGCGGCATCATCGAACAGCGCATCTTCCGCTGTGACGCGGCGTGCAAGTCGGACGTGCAGCCCAACCGCGCGCAGGTCTGCGAGATCATCAACTACCAGGAGCGGATGAAGAATCGAATGCTGCCGCGGCGCTTGTACACGCAGCGGGTCGGTGTGCGGACCGTTCTCGACAAGACGCACGTGTCGCCGTTGGATCTGGGAATTGGTCTGACGGGGCAAATCGCGCACCTACAGCTGCAGCCCGATACCTCCTGCGCGACCGCGGGGGCGTTTGACCTGAGCGATCCGGTGCAACGTGCGGCGTATCGCGACGACGTGCTGGCGACCTTGCGCGGCGATCAAGGAACCTGCCGCCAGAATCACCCGCTGGGTGCCCCGTCGCGCGCACAGCCGGCGGTGCTGGAGCCTGCAGCGCGGCTGCCGATCCGCGATCCGTCGTTCCGCAACTACGCCAAGACGACGATTCCGCCGAACGCGAACTACACGGTGAACAACCCGCCAGGTTCCGCCGCGCGACCGACGATGCTCTTCGCTTCGACGCACGACGGCTTGCTGCACGCGTTTCGCACCGACATGGACCCGCTGATCACGACGAAGGACTCGCAAACCGCTGGCGATGAGATGTGGGCGTACCTGCCGAGGTTTAGCCTGACGCGGATCGCGCAAATGAAGCTGGTGACTTCGCCCGACGCGTCATACCTCAACACGCCCATCACCGCGCAGCACGTGCTCCTGCACCGCGACATTTCCGTTGGCGCAACGTCGGATGCAACCAAACTGAATTGGCGCGCTGTAGTCGTCGTCGGTGCAGGCGAATCGGGTTCTGGCTACGCGGCGCTCGATGTGACTTCGCCGGACGATCCGCAAGTGCTGTGGGAAATCACGCCAGAATCACAGTGTTTTGGCGCGGTTGCGGTCGGCACGCTGTTTGGCCCCATGTGTGTACCCACTGGCAAGTTCGTCGAGATGGGCCGTTCAACGGCGCGTCCGGTTATCACGAACCTCTACTACACCAACACGGCGGGCGTGACGGCAGAACGCGCAGTCGTGATCCTGCCGTTTGGCAAAGCGCCCAGCGAATCCAACGCGACCAATTACGGCGTCGAAGGCAACGGCGAGCGCGGCGTCTACGTGTTGGACTTGGAGAGCGGTGACATGATCCGCAAATTCGTCACGGACGAATTGATCACGACCGGCGCGCCGTTTGCAATCGCCGATAAGACCAAACTCGGGCGCTTTTGGGCTGAACCGGCGTGCTTCAACAACGCGGCTGGGCAGGTGACCACGCGGTGCTTCCTCGGCGACTCCAAGGGCATGGTTTGGCGCTTGGACTTGGCCGTTCCAGATCCCAACAACTGGAAACTGCGCTTCTTCTTTGACCTCTACAACGGGACGAGCTTGCCGACGAGCCTGCAATATCCGCTTGCCAGTGTCGACCGTCTGCCCATCACGACGCCGCCTAGCCTCAGCACCATGCAAAATGGCGAACTCGCCGTCGTCGTCGGCAGCGGCAATGGCGATGTAGAAACGACGTTGACAGCGCGCGACGTCGTCGTGTCCTTGACGGAAGCGTACACGGTGGCTGCAGACGGGACGGCTACACCACCCTTGGGGAGCCTGAACTGGCTGAAGATTCTCGAAGCGGGCGAGCGATTCATCGGCCCTCCGCTGGTTTTTGCCTACTACGCGTACTGGGCGACTTACACGGTGGCCAAGCAGGGGCTCTGCGACATCGGCGGCGCGCGGCTGTGGGGCGTTCGATACGACCGGCGGCAGTCACCTTCGGATTCACAGGACACGATCGGCGCATTCCCTAACCCGGTCTCGCCGAGCAATAGTTCGTCGAATCTGGATTACCAGGAGGTGGGTAGCTACCGGCCTTCGCCCGTCGATCTGCAGCCCGAGCCCGCGTGCATCGCCGGTTGTCCGCCCAACAATCCGCAGTGTCTGCTGGCCAAAGGCGCGGCGTTGGGCGGTGGCGCGCCCAAGTATGAACTGAGCGTCGCCGTTTCCGGCAATGTCCAGTCGGCGTACCAAACGCCCAAGTCGTCGAGCAACGGCAGCGCATCCGTCGGCACGATCTCCACGCTGCCGCCGCAGCCGCGCACTGCAGCGATGATCACCGGCTGGGACTTGCTGCTGGACTGAGGTCAGATGGTGCGGCGCCTCCCCATTGCCTTGCTGCTGCTCACTTCGCTGGCGTGCGAGGCACCGCCGGTTCCGCCGTCGCCCGTGGCGAAGGTTCCGCTGCTGGCCGTCGCGCAGGTCGAATGTCCAGGTGGATTGCTGTGTGAAGCGACGGAGACCGTGGATGGCTGGCGCGTCCCGCAGCCGTGTCGGCCTGACCATCTCGGCCAGCGCGTCGCGACGTGCTGGATGCAAGGGCTCGACTGGCCGCGACTCACTGAGTTTTTCCAGACACGCTATCCGCACGCCACGCAAAATGGCTCGCTCTTGCGCATCGCCGGGCAAGTGCCGCCGCCCGCGGACGCAACGCCGACGCTGCCCACGCGCACACCGCCGCTGCTGTTGGCGCACGCGCGGCCGCAAGGCGTTGAATTGGTTTTTCTGGCTGGTGATCCGGTTGACACGCCGCTGCCCGCCACAGAAACTGCGACAGCGAATCCAGCTTCGCCTCGGAGAGCCCCATGACCACGCCTGCCGCACTGCCCGACGTCCTGTTCGACACCGATGCGCTGCCCTGGACCTGCGCGCAGGCCAAAGGCGTCTCGTACAAGTCGCTCCGTTACGAGGGCGACACCCACAGCGGCGCGGTGCTCATTCACATGTGTCCGGAGACCGTGTATCCGGAAAATCTCGTCCACAAGGGCATGGACATCTTCGTGCTGGACGGGGAGATTTCGATTGCGACGGCGCACTTGCCCCGCGGCAGTTACGCGCACGTGGCCCCTGGCGCGCACACCGCTCCGTCGACCCGCGAGGGTTGCGTCCTGTTTGTCACGTTCCCCGGTCGTGTCGAGAACATCCACAGCTAGTCCACCGAGCGCAATTACCCGTGGCGATTTCACCGATTCACGACCCAGTGGACAGCGTGCCATTGGACACGCGGGAGATCCTGCGTCTTCTGGAGAGCGTGCCGCTTTTGGGCGATTTGGCGACGAGCGAGCGCGCGGTGCTGGCAGAGCTTGGTCAAGTCGTGCGCTGCAATGGCGGCGTCCAACTTGTCGGCGTCGGTGAAGAAGTCCACTGGTGGTACCTGGTCCTGAACGGGCGCGTGCACATCAGCCTGCGTGCGCCCGACGGCACGTTGCCCCTCGTGCGCGAGATCGTCGCGGGGCAGAGCGTTGGCTTGGATAGCGTGCTGACCGGGCTGCCATCAGCGACGCAAGTCATGTCGGCCATGGTCTGCTCGTTCGTGCGTTGGTCCGTGGCCGACCTCCAACGGCTCCTGCGCGGACATGGTCCGGTTGCGCTGCAGCTGCAAGCAACGCTGCATGAAGAACTGGGGCGTGACCTGCGCGCGGCGACTGTCGCAATGGCGGAGCTCATCAGCCAGTAGGCCCGGCACCTACGCCGCAGTGACTTCCGCATCCTGCGCGTTCTCGACCTGCCACAACGCGCCGTCCTGCAACGCCGTCACGCTTCCCGCGGCGATCTGTCGCGCGCGTCGCTCCAGCCAAGCCTTGTAGCGCAGCTTTTGTGCTTCGCGCGACGCCGTGTCCACGTCGTAGGCAAACCGCAGCGTCACGTGGCCGCTGCGGGCTTCATCGCGCCGACTTTCGCGCAGGATCGCTTCCAGCGTCGCCCCGGCGCCCAAGTGCAACCGCAGGATGTCCAGCGCTGGCTGACCTTGCGCATTGGCGACGTGCAGCACGGCGTCGCGAATCGGATCGGTCCCGTGCAGGAGCGCCGCCACGCCCGGTAGCCCGACAGCGGGAGAGAGCGTACGTGCACGCGCATTCGGCGCGTGGAGCGTCATCCAATCGAGCGCCGCGCCCACGAGCCGTCGTCCCAGGTTCAGCCCTTCCGCTTGTGGGGAAACGGTCGCGGCGACAAAGTGCCAGACGCCGTCTTGTGGTCGTGCCGCGCCGCGGAGCCCGTCAGGACATTCGGTTTCCAGCAGATCGTCAAAACGCCCAATCGGCTGCGGTGCCCACACGCCAACGACGGTGCCAAGCAGGCGCGTCGGCGCGTCCGATTGCCACGCTGCGAGGACGAACACCGGCCACGCGCCATCGGTTCGCACCAGACCCAGCCAGCGCCGAACGCCGGCTGCAATCCACGGCGCTTGGACGTCCAGAAACGACGCGCGAAGCGAGGCGTTTTCCTGCAGGTCGATCAGGCGAACTTCGCCCAGGACAAGGTCGACGTGAGGCGCCATCGCTCAGCCCGCAATCACGCCGAGGCGCTTGCCGACACGGATGAACGCGGCGATCGCTGTGTCGACCTGCGCGCGACTGTGCGCTGCCGAGAGCTGCACGCGGATCCGCGCCGCGCCCTTGGGCACCACTGGAAACGAGAAGCCGATGACGTACACGCCTTCATCCAGCAAATCGCGGGCAAAGTCCTGCGCCAAGCGCGCGTCGCCCAGCATCACCGGCACAATCGGGTGAATGCCCGGCCGAATCGCGAAGCCCGCCGCTGTCATGGCCTGACGAAAGTGTTGCGTATTATCCGTCAACTGGGCGCGCAGATCATGAGCAGTATCAATCAATTCCAGCGCGCGAATGCTCGCCTGTGCGATGACAGGCGCGAGCGTATTGGAGAACAAATACGGCCGCGACCGTTGCCGCAAGAGCGCGATGATTTCCTTCTTGCCGGTCGTGAAGCCGCCCGACGCGCCGCCCAGCGCCTTGCCCAGCGTCGACGTGATGACGTCCACGCGCGCCAGAACGCCGTGATGTTCCGGAACACCGCGTCCCGTCGGCCCCATGAAGCCGGTCGCGTGCGACTCGTCGACCATCACCATGGCGTCGTATTTCTCCGCCAGATCGCAGATACGCGGCAGGTCTGCGAGATCGCCATCCATCGAAAACACGCCGTCCGTGGCGATGAGCCGCGTGCGCAGGTGTTGCGATGCCTCCAGGTGCCGTTCGAGTTCGTCCAGATCGCCGTGCGTGTAGCGATAACGCTCGGCCTTGCAGAGGCGAATCCCGTCGATGATCGAGGCGTGGTTCAGCGAGTCGGAGATAATCGCGTCGTTCTCATCCAGGAGCGTCTCGAAGAGGCCGCCGTTCGCGTCGAAGCACGAGCCGTAGAGGATGGTGTCCTCGGTGGAAAAGAACTTGGAAATCGCGGATTCCAGCTGCTTGTGGATGTCCTGCGTGCCGCAAATGAAGCGGACCGACGACAGGCCGTAGCCGCGCTCATCCAGCGCTTTGTGGGCAGCGGCGACAATGCGGGCGTCGTTCGCAAGACCAAGATAGTTGTTGGCACAGAAGTTCAAGACTTCCTTGCCGTTCTTCACCGCGATGGCAGAACCCTGTGGTGTCACGATGACGCGTTCGGGCTTCGTCAGCCCCGCAGCATCGATTTCATCCAAGGTCGTTTGCAGGCGCTGGCGGACGTTGTCGTACATGGTTCGTTCCTCCGTGTGCGCCGCGAGGATCTGCCGCCGCCCGCGCGGAGTCAACCGCCGTCACGGCATCGGCACGCTGACCAAGCGCACGGCACCAACGGTTTCGTAGACGATCGACACGGCGCTTCCGTCCGGCGCGATGGCCAGTTCGGACAAGCCGCCGAAGCTGAGGATCGCGTCACCGGTCTCGTGTCCGACAAAATCCGTCGTCAGGATCTTGCCAAATTTCACGGTGAACTGCGTGTCGGTCTGCGGCTGCACCCGCAAGAGTTCCAGCGTCGTGGCGTCCGTTGCACCAAAGGCGAGCAAGAAGTCGGGACTGCCGGGAATTTCAGCGAGGCGGAACGCGTGCAACACAGGTTCCGCGGAGGTGCCAACCGGCTGCGCGAAAAGACGCAGGAGTGTCGGTGTCGTCAGCGGCGTACCGAGCGAGGTCCGAGCGAGCGCCAGAAAGCCCATCTGTGTGCCTGCGAACTGCAGCGTGCCGGAAATGAGAACGGCGACTGTCTGCGTGTCGGGATCCCACGCCGCGTCCAGCCCCCGATAGACCACATTGCTGGACGTGTTGTCGATGCCGGCGAGCTTGCTTGAAGTCTGAAACGGCGTGTTCGCGTTCTCACTGACCGCGCTCACGTCGACTGTGTACAACGGCTCCAACCCGCCCACGTGTTTGCTCAACGTGATCAGCAGTGCTTCCGCGTCCGCTGGCTGGACCAGCACAGGCCGTTGGCTCAGCAGCTGCGCGGTCGTTCCGGGAACGTCGCCGGGCAAGACAGGCTCGCCCGCCGCGCCCCACGTAACCCCCGCCGCGCCTTGCCACACACGCACGCCGCTCTGCGTGGCGCGCGCCAGGAGTCCGACGAGATCGGTCGTCGGTGTCTGACCAAACGCCATAGCCGGTCTTGCCAAAGTCCCGATCGCGGCCGGACACGCGCTTTGCACCAGCGTCGCCAGTGCGCCAGCGCTCCCGATCACCTCCGCCAGCTGCGTCGCGCCGCCCGTCGCCAGCACATCACAGGTCGACGCTGTGTTGCCGCCCGCGTTCCACGCGAGCAGAAGATTTGTGGACGGCGCGCTCGGCCGAACGAACTGCGGATTGAGCCCACACCAGCCCGCGGCACCCGTCGGCGCGCTGGAGGGGGCGACCTGCCACACCAGGGGCAGCTGATTCACCGGCAAGGTTGCCGCCACGACCGAGGAGTACAGCCCGACCTGAGGCGCGCAGCCACGTGTCTGCACCGCGAGCTGCAAATGCGGCAGGCCAAACCCATCCGATCCGCTACTCAGTTGCCACGCCAACGTCGGAGCCAAAGGCTGAGGCGCGACGGCGTTGTCCAACGGCACCGTGACGGGCGCAGGCAAATTTGCGGCGTCGAGCGTCGCGCACGCGCCCTCGAAGCAGCCTTCCAAGCTGTTGCACTTGCTGATGAAGTGGCAGCCGAGGTTTGGTTCGCAGACGCTGAGGCCACAGCTTGTCGCGGCGGGCGGCACACAAACCGTGGGAATACCGGGCTTGCAGACGCCGACGGCGCACGTGTCGTTGCTTGTGCACAGATTGCCGTCCTGACACGGTGTGCCGCTGAGCGGCGCGTGCGTGCAGCCAACCTTGGCGGTGCAACTGTCGGCCGTGCACGCGTCGCCGTCGTCGCAAGGCGCGATGACGAGCCCCGCGCACGTGCCGACGTCGCAGAAATCCCCGGACGTGCACGGATCGCCGTCGTCGCACGCACCGCCGCTTGCGGGGGACCACCCGTCGGCCTGAATTGCGGGCAAGCAGCGCGCGCACGGGTCGCTGACGCTCGATTGACCGGCCGCACGGCACGCGCCGTCGATGAGGCAGCCGCCCGGTGCGATGGGGTGCGTGCACGTTGCGCCGGCGCACACGTCGATGGTGCAAGCGAAGCCGTCGTTGCCACAGGCCGAGTTGGTTGTGCCGGCCGTGCTCTTGCAACCGACCAACGGCACGCACGCGTCGAGGGTGCACGCATTGCCGTCGTCGCACACGAGCGCGCTACCGGTGCACTTTGCGGCTTGGCAGATGTCCGCGGTCGTGCACGGATCGCCGTCGTCACAGACCGCCGCGGAGGGGGCAAAGAGGCACGGCCCTTTGCTGCTGAAGCTGGCCAACGGGTTGCAGACGTCCAGCGTGCAGGGGTTGCCATCGTCGCAGGCGATGGGCGCGCCAAGACACGTGCCGTCAGCCAAGCACGTGTCTTCACCAGTACACGCGTTGCCGTCGCTGCACGTCGCGTCTTTCATCACCGACCACTTCGTCTGGCTGACGCTGGGTACGCAGCCCAAGCATTGTCCGCCGAGCTGTCCGGTTCCCGCGTCCATGCACACCCCGGCAATCTGGCATAGACCAGGCACGATCGCTGTGTGGTTGCATTCGCCTGCGACGCACGCGTCGATTGTGCAGGAGGAGCCATCCGCTGTGCACGTTGTGCCCTCGGCCAGCGAAATGTGGTCGCACTTGCCCGTGGTCGCCTTGCACGCATCCGCCGTACACGCCTTGCCGTCGTCGCAGTTCTTGGGGGTGCCGGTGCACGCCCCGTTCACGCACAAATCGCCGGTCGTGCACGCGTTGCCGTCATTGCAGGTTGCGCCTTGCAAGGCCAGAAAGACGCAGCCCGTCGTCGGTACGCAGCCGTCCGCTGAGCACGCCTCGCCATCGTTGCACGAGATGGTGACGCCCAAGCAGTAGCCCTTTGCGCAGTGGTCGTCGTTGGTGCACGCGTTGCCGTCGTCGCACAGCCCCGCGGCGATCGGGGTGTTGATGCACTCGCCCATCGCATCGCAGCCGTCGACGGTGCACGGATTCGCGTCGTCGCAGTCGCTGTTCTTGCTGCACGCACAGATGACGTGGGCCGCGTGACAAACACCCGCGGTGCAGAAATCGCCGGCCGTGCACGGGTCGCCGTCATTGCAGCCCAGAAGGTTGGGGGCATGCGCGCAGCCGGCGACGGGTAGGCAGCTGTCGTCCGTGCACGGGTTGTCGTCATTGCAGGCACTTGCGGCCATCGCGATGCCGACGCACTTGCCGGTGCTGCAGTCATCGCCGCTTGTGCACTCGTTGCCGTCGTCGCATGCGACGTTCGCGGGCAGGAAGACGCAGCCGCTCTGCGGCGTGCAGTTGTTCTTCGTGCACGGGTTCTTGTCGTCGCATAAGCCGACCGCGCCGATGCACGCGCCGCTGTAGCACATGTCTCCCGCGGTGCAGGCGTTGCCATCGTCGCACTCCTTGTTGTTCACCGGAGTCCAGTCGTCGGCGGCCTGATCCGGATCGCAAATGAGGCACGGCTGGCCGTCTGCGCTGGTGCCCGCAGGGACGCACGCGCCGCCGATTGTACACACGGACTCCAGCGGCACGCCGCTGCACGCGCCGCCGACGCACGCATCGGTCGTGCACGGATCCGCGTCAAACTGGCAGGGACCGCTCGCCGGCGTGTGCACGCAGCCCAGATCGCCGTCGCAGAGGTCCGTCGTGCACGCGTTGCCGTCGTCGCAGGTATTCCAGGTCGCGGGCAGGCACGCTCCGCTGACGCACGACTCCGTCAATGAACACGGGTTGCCGTCGTCGCACGCGACCGCGTTGGGCGTTGTGACGCACCCTGTCTTGGCGTCGCACGTGTTGTCCGTACACGGATTGTCGTCGGTGCAGACAACGTTGACGCCGCCACACACGCCTTGGCCGTTGCACACTTCGCCCTGCGTGCAGGCGTCGCCGTCGTCGCAAGGTCCGGTTTCCAGCAACGTAAACTCGGTCTTGGCGCTTTCCGGCAAGCAGCGCGCGCAAGGTTGGTTGAACTTGCTCGCGCCGCCGTCGTAGCACACGCCGTTGATGCGGCAGGTTCCACTGGCTACGACGCTCGGGTTGCAGACGCCCGCCGAACACGCGCCCACCGTACACTCCGAGTCGCTATCGCAGCCGCCTACGCCGTCGGGCTTGGCCGTGTGGGTGCAGCCGCTTGCCAGGTCGCAAACGTCGACCGTACACGCTTCGCCGTCGTCACAAGGCTTGCCGACTGCCTTGCACGTGCCGCTTTGGCAGAAGCCGGGTTCGGGGCAGAGCGTCACCGTCGCGCACGTCGTCGCGTCGGCGATTGGCAAGGCAACGCACTTGCCGCTGTTGCAGTGAGCCACGAGGCAGGGGCCGTGTGTGGGCATCCACGCTTCGCAGTCCAAATCCGTCGCGCACGTGCCGACAGCTCCGTCGTTACTGACGTCGAGAGTGTCCTCGCGCGTTTCAACGGCATCCGCGTCGACGTCGCTGGTATCTCCGCCGCCATCGGTTTGCCCCGCTGTTTCGTCAGGGACGTCCGACGTCACGTTCGTGTCGGGTTCGGTGCAAACCCCCGCCAAGCATCGACCACTCGCGCACTCCGAGTCGAACCGACATCCCGTCTGTGGCGTCGGCGGCGTGCACGCGACGGTGACGAGCAAAAGCGCAGCGAGACGCGCCAGAGGCACGACGTTTAGGGCTGTCATTGCGCTGGTCAAGCTCAAGCGCACAGAACCTTTGCGGTGCGTCAGACACACCATTCCACTGTGCAGTATGGGCAAAAAACGCCGCGGCCGCCAATTGCCTGTCCAGCGCCGCGACGGCTGCGGTCGGCTTCATGTATGGGATTGATCACATTATGAAAATGCGCGCTCGATCGTTGCGGCCAGATCTGTGGCAGTCGCGTCCAGCTGTTCCAGGTGCGTTGCATGCCCGGCGTTTGCAAGGATCGTCCAGGCGCAATTCAGCGCAAATGCGCGCCATTCCGGCAACCGTCCCAGCAGCTTCGCATCCAGCGCCCCCGCCACGCCGTGGGTGGGCAGGTGCAGCGCAAGCGTCGTGGGCATTGTCCCAGTTCCGTACCAACGCAGGTTCTGTGCCAGTCCGTGCGGATCCTGACTCAGGCGGAGTGCCCGTTGGCTCGCCAGAATCGCCGGATCCAACGTGTGTTGGTTGGCAAACAGCGGAAGAGCTTCCCACGCGCGGACAAACGCCGACAGACCTGCAGTTTCCAATTGCACCGCGCGTGCTTCATCCTCGGCGCGCCGCTGGGCCTGTGCCGGCTCTGGCAGCGGCGGATGCGCAGATTCCAACCACAATCCGCGCAGATTGAGCAGCCCAGATGCCGCCAGCGAGGCTGCAATGCGGCCCCCCATCGAGTACCCCGCCAGCAACGCTGGTCCGCGCAGATGGGGCTGCAGCGAACGCTTCAGCAGGTCATTGAGGTGCGGCCAACCCGGCGTGTTCGGAAACGTCGTCGTTGCGACGCCGTGTCCCGGCAGGTCTGGAAGAAGCCACCGGATGGGGACATCGATGCGCGAGTCGACCGCGTCTGTCAGCGCATCCCATTGGCGGCTGTCCGCCAGAAAACCGTGCAGCAAGATGACGGGCCGCCCATCCTGCGGTCCACGCGAACGGATGGGCAGGAGTCGGTCGCGCACGTGCAGGGTCATGCGCGCACCGAGAGCGCCAGTCGGCCAGCTTGCCCTGCCGCGAGCCAGTAGGCGCGGTGCATGGCTTCGCTGGAAGTCCGTTCAAATCGCGCCAAGAGCACCTGTGTCCTTCCCGGCCGCACGGGTTCAGCAACAGCGTCGCGCCACGCCGCCAGATCAGCGCACGCGATGACGTCCAGGCCAAACCCGCGGGCAATTTCAGCGAGATTCAGACCGTGTGGTGTCGTAAAGCATGCAACATGCACGCTTTCGGGCATGGCGCTGCGTGCCGGCAGGTAGTCAAAGATCGCGCCGCCGTCGTTGTCGACGACGCACAAACGGATCCCGGCGTGGCGGCCGTTCAACTGCGCCAGAATCTGCAGGCTGCCGACGTCGTGCAGGAACGTGCAGTCGCCCAAGTACGCGGTCACCTGCTGCGCACGGCCGACTGCCAGACCCGCTATCGTCGCCAAAGTGCCGTCGATACCCGCTGCGCCGCGACTGACTTCGACGTGAATGTGCGCGTCGAGTTCCGGCGCGAAACTCTCCCAGTCACGCACCGGCATGCTGTTGCCCAGGACCAGCGTCTGCTCTTTGTGCAACGTCCGCGCCACCGCGTCGATTGCTGAAGCCTCGTGCCAATCGCTCGCCGGAGGCGCGACCGCCGCGTCGATCACCTGCCAATCCGCGATCCAGGGGAGCGGCTCACGCTGGCCGTCCGCGACTGGCCACAAGCGCAGGGCATCGGGAATCCCGTCCAGACTCGTCAGGCGGTTTTGCCGCAGCGGGTCCGAGAAGCGCCGTGGCTGCACCGTGTCGGCCGGAATACCCAGACGCTTGGCGTCCTCCAGAACCAGTTGCGCGCCTTTGGAAATCGGCCACGCGCCCAAGCGGAGAATTCGATCGGGGAGTAGGGCGGCGCGCACCTCAGCATCGCGCAGAAACGCGTCGGCGTGGCGGACGCTTCCAAGCGCGTCCCGCAAGCGCGAAGCCGGTTCGGCAAAAACGACCACTTGGTGCCGCGGCAACCGCGCCCGAAGGAACGGCGCGACGTCGTCGGAAAAAGCGAGCGGACCGGCAAGCAGGAGTACACGTTCGTTTGGCGCTGGCGGCGGCACTGCTGGTTGCAACGGCCGCTGCGGTGCCGTCAGTGGACTTGGCAGAAGGGGCAGATCGCCCGGCGTCAGCGCAAGCGGCAACGACAAGGGCACATTCACGTGCACGACGCCGCCGCGGCTTGAGGCCTCGCCCAGCGCGTGTTGCAGCGTCGCGAGAAGCGCGTCGACGTCCGGGTGCTGCGCGTCAATTTCGGCAAAGTGCTGGGCGTAAGGCGCGAGGAGTCCGGGCTGAAGAATCGCCTGTGAAGCGCCCAATCCGCGCACGGCGGCCGGTCGGTCGGCGGTCAAGGCAACCAGCGCATCGCCGGATTCAGTGGCTTCAATCGCCGCCGGAAGGACGTGGGCAACGGCGCTGCCCGACGTGCAGACGGTACCGCAGAGGGTCTGGGTGGCGCGCGCCAAACCCAGCGCAAAAAAACCGGCGGCGCGTTCGTCGAGCACCACGTGGAGGGTCAATTCCGCGCGCTCGTTCGCCGCCTGTACGAGCGGAGTCGACCGCGAACCGGGCGAAATCACGAGGTGACGCAGCCCGCCGGCGACCAACGTCGCGAGAAGCGACCGCACGACTTCAGCCTGACGGCTCATGCCGCACCTCCGTTCACCGATTGCACGATCGCTGCGAGTTTCTGGGCGATTTCCGCCGATTCGTCTTTGGGGATGCTATCGGGAACCAGACCCGCTCCAGCGCGAGCGTGCCAGCCGCCGTGCTCCTGCGCAACGCCCCGCAGCAGCGCGACCACTTCGCCGTCGCCCGATCCGTCGCACGCCAGACGCCCCAGACAGCCGGCGTACAGCCCGCGCGGCGGCTCAACGGTTTCCACCAGTGCGAGTGCATTCGCCCGCGGCAGTCCCAATAGCGCCGGAGTCGGGTGCAGCGTCAGCGCAGCAGTCAGTGCGTCTACGTCTTGCGTCCTTTGCCCGGTGATGTGCGTACGTCGGTGCGTGAGCGGTCCCGCCTGAGTCAAGTCGGCCTGAAGCGTCAGTTCCTGCACGCCCAAGGCCGTCAGCCGCGCTTGGACGAAGTCCCGCACACGGCCGTGCTCGTCGCCCAGACGCGGGTCCTCCGCGCTCAGTTGCGCCACCGAGCCTGTGCCAGCGAGCGCCATCGTCGTCACTGTCCCTCCTGTGCAGCGGACGAGCAACTCTGGCGTTGCACACAGGATGTTCGCGCCCGTCGGCAATTCCACGTCGACCAACCAGGCCTCCGGCCGGTTCTGCGCCATTTGCCGCGCCACAGCTGCACGCGCACCGGACGTCTCCAGCGCCAACACGCGCGACCACACGACTTTGTGCGCGGCGCCCGACCGCATCGCGTCAACAAGCTGGCCAATCCGCTTCGCGTGCTGATCGTGGGGCGGATCGACCGCGACGAACTCCACCGCATCCACCGCGCGCGGCATGACGCTGGCGAACAGGCGATCGAGTTCCGTCAGCAGTGTGTCAGCGGCGTCCTCGCCCAGGAGCAAGAGCGTTGCTTCTGTGCGACCGTCGGACTGTTCGGCGAGCCAGAGCCGTGGCAGCCACAGGTGAAGTGGAACGACGACGCCGTCTGGGCGGTTCTCTGGAAAGGCGCACGCCAGAACGGCGTCGGCGAGCAGTGGAAACTGCGCGAGCCAGCCACGGAGCGTTGTCAGGTCGTCAGGGTGTGGCGCGTCGTCCTGCCAGCGCACTTCCTGCAACGGGCAGGTTGCCGCCACGCCCAGCGCCTCGGCGCGCAACCCTTGCGGTGGTCGCCACGCGGCGCGGGGACGCACGTCGCTGTCGGCGCTGGTCCAGCCCTTGGGCAGGTCAACAAATGCACGAAGCGACAGGCGCCGATCCTGCCGGCGAATCAACTCGCTCAGCACTTCCCGCACGTGGTCGACAAACGCGCTGGGTTGCCAGCCACGCGGCGGCGGCGCGGTCATCAGCCCTGACCCAACTTCTGCGGCACGCGCGAGACCCACAGGTGCGACACGCCAAGCAGCAGCGGTTCCACGGCGACCACGTCCTGACCGGCTTCACGCATCAGATCGGCAAAAGCGGCGGGTGACGGAAAGCCGGCGATCGACTTTTGCAGATAGCGGTATTCAGCCGGCGCGCCAGACAGCCAAGCGCCCAGGCGCGGCACGACAACCCGAATGTGCAACAGCGCGCCCCACGTCAGCAGATTCGCTGGCGGCTCGGTCGCTTCCAGGATCACGATGCGCCCGCCCGGCTTGACCACGCGGGTCATCTCCCGCAGCGCCGCGAGGCGGTCGGGAACGTTGCGAATCCCGTAGCTCATCGTCAGGCCGTCAAAGGACGCGTCGGTAAACGGCAGGTGCTGGGCATCGCCCACGACAAGCGTTACGCGGCCATCCAGACCGGCGCGCGTCACTTTCTGTTCACCAACCGCAAGCATGCCTTGGGACGGATCGAGCCCCGTGACCTTGGCATCGCGGTGGATCTGCGCCGTCATGATCGCCAAATCCGCAGTGCCCGTGGCCAGATCGAGCACCTGACCGTTCGTCGGCAACGCCAGAAGCGCGATTGCCCGCCGCCGCCAACGCTGATCGATGCCGAACGTCATGACGCGGTTCAACAGGTCGTAACGCTTGGCGATGCCGTCAAACATCGCGCCGCTGCCGCCCAGCACGTCGCCCGCCGCGGCCTGCGCGAGCGGAGCGCCAACGGGACTTTCAGTGGGCAAAGGACTCTGCTGCATGGTGTTCTGCTGACCTCAGGAGTGAGGAGTGCGCGCCGTGACGAGGCCCGTCGCGGCCGCCAGAATCTCCGACTTGCGCGCGTGCAGCCGCATGTGGCCTTGCTGAATGCCTTCACCCGCCAGCGCTCGGAGCGCCGCGAGGTTGGACGCCAGACCTGCGGCTGCCATCACAACCGCCAGCTGCCGCGCGCCATCAACGCGCACCAGCTCCATCGCGGCGCGAACGCCGGGATGCGCTTGCACCGAACCGCCCACCGTCCCGATCGCGAGCGGCATTTCCATGACGCCATGCAAACCCGTCGGCGTCCGCGACCAGGTGGCCAGCGGGCGGTATTCACGACCGAGTCCGGCGAAAGCGTGGGCGCCCGCTTCAATCGCCCGCCAATCTTGCCCCAGGGCCAGGGCGACGGCGTCGATGCCGTTCATGATGCCTTTGTTGTGCGTGCTGGCGCGGAACGGATCCATTTCAGCAAAGCGGCTTGCGCGCGCGACGCCATCGGCAAGTTCCTCGCCGCCCAGCATCTCCGACGTGACGTCGCATTCGATGTGGACCAGACGACGCAACGGCAAATTCGACAAGATACGCAGACCGATGTGACCGCCGATCCACGACTGCACCAAGGGCGCCAGCTTCTCGGCGACCGTGTCGACCACGTTGGCGCCCATCGCGTCGCCGACATCGACGTAGAGGTGCAGCACGAGCAGGCCGCTTTCGACGTCCAACTCCCGCGTGTCCGCGTCCACACAGCCGCCACCGCGCGCGACCATGCGCGGAATCGCTTCATTGGCCAATGCGATGATCTGCTCGCGGCGTTCTCGCAGTAGCTTGGTTGCTTCGGGCAGATTCGGCACCCGGTCAAACTGCACCTGCGCGGTCATCACCGAGCGCGTCGCATCGCCGCGGAAGCCGCCGGACGCCCGGACCATCCGCGCCGCGTTGGAGCATGCCGCCACGACGGAGGGTTCTTCGACGACCATCGGAATCAGGTGATCACGGCCGTTCACACGGAAGTTCAGGCCAAGCGACATCGGCAGCGCGAACGTCGAGATGACGTTTTCCGTCATGTGGTCCGCGACGCCCAAGTCCAGTGTCCCTTCGCGCAGGTACCGCTGCGTCGCATGCGAGAGCCCCAACTGGCGGGCAAGCGCGCGGCGGCGTTCGGGCACCGACTTCTTGTAGAACTCGGCAAAGCGGCTGGTATAGCCCGTGTGGCTCGCACTGGGCGGTTCCACCGGATCGAGCTCCAACGACGCGGCCAGCTCCGCCAGCTGATTGGGCAACAGCGCCTGCGGGCCATCGCTCCGTGCATGCGCCGGCTGGTCGTGGGTTTCCACAAGGATAATCTGCGCGCCCGCGGCGACGCTCGCCTTGGCCAGGGGCAGCACCAAGTCACGCCGACCCACGCCGTGCGACGGATCGACCGCGACCGGCAACTTCAGCACGTGGCGCAGGTACGCAACGGCGGCGAGGTCCAGCGTGTTGCGCATTTCCAAGTTCGGTCCGGCGATGCCGCGCTCGCAGAACACGACGTACGGGCAGCCATGGCGCAGCAGGTGTTCGCCCGCCAACAGCCACTCGTCGATTCCGACGCCGCGCGCGCGCTTGAGCAGTGTCGGCCGACCGGTCCGGCCTACGGCTGCGAGCAGCGAAAAATTCTGCATGTTGCGCGAGCCGACCTGAATGATGTCAGCCACCTGCGCGACAGCTTCAACGTGCAGTTCGCTCATCGCTTCTGTGACGACACCGAGACCGTGTTCGGCCGCTGCGGCTGCGAGCCACGCCAGCGCCTGCTCGCCCTGACCGGAAAAGCTGTACGGCGACGTCCGCGGCTTGAACGCGCCGCCGCGCAGCATTTGCGCACCGGCCGCGGCGCAAAGCCCGGCGATCGTCTGAATCTGCGTCTCCGATTCCACCGCGCACGGACCGGCAATCAGCACAGTGCGGTCGCCGCCCAGCCAGATGTCCGCGCCCGACCGGCAACGCACGAGATACCGCTCGGCGAGCGCGTCGACGAGTGGATGCGGTGACTTGCGTTCGGCAACGTGCGCCACCCCTGGCACCGCGAGTATCTGCTCGGCCGTCACATGCGCCGAATGCGTTTCCACTTCCACCATCCGCGGCCCGCCGGCGTCCGGCGTGAGCGCGCGCGTCCAGAGGCCCAGACCTTGGAGCGCCGCGGCAACCGCCTTCTCGTCTGCATCTTCTCGCAACAGGATGACCATTTCGTCCCCTTAGTGCCTGTGGCAGAACAACCTGCCTACCTTGGCTTTCCGGCTCGCTCGCCCAGCGTCTCCGCGTGTGCTGCTACAAGTCCGCAATCGATCAACAGATCTTGTCACGCCCCGCTAACTCGTTCGCTGCGCCAGCGTTTCCGCCACGGCGATCAATGCCGCACATTCGGGCGCGTGTCCCGGCAAGTCGCGCACCGCGGCCGCTGCTTCTCGCGCGTACCCGGCAGCGACCCGTCTTGCTTCGCCGATCGCGCCAGTCGATTGCAGTCCGGCCAACACACGCTCCTGCGCCTCGCGCCAGGGCACTTCCGAGCGCACCTGCGCATCAAGACCCGCCGCGTGCAACAATTCGATGTCCTTCACATATTCCGGCTTTGCGTCGATCAACAAAATCAGCGGCAGCGTCACCTTGCCTTCAGCCAGATCCGCCAGCGGCGGCTTGCCCGTCTTCTTGCTGTCGCCGTCAAAATCCAGCGCGTCGTCCGTCAACTGGAAGGCCAGTCCAAGCGCGCCGCCGTATGCCACCAGCGCGTCCTCGGTTGCTGTATCGGCATGTCCGGCACGCGCACCAGCCCGCATCGCCCAACGGAACAGCGCGGCGGTCTTGCCGTCGATCACGCGGAAGTAGCCGGCACGATCGTGAGCCAGCGTCCGGGCGCGCTGTGCTTGCTCGACTTCGGCAAAGATCATCTGCTCAATCGTCGCGAGCGCCTGCGGCACGAGGCCGTCGATCCCGGTCACACAGATCCGCCGGAGCGCTTCCACAAGCAGCCAGTCGCCGGCAAAAATCGAGATTTCGTTGCCGTGCAGGACCCGCGCAGTCGGCTGATTGCGCCGCGTGTCCGCCAGATCGACGACGTCGTCGTGCAGCAGCGTCGCCGCGTGGACGAGCTCGACGGCAACCGCCAGATCGCGGGCATGCGTCGTGCCGTTGCTGTCCTTCGCCGCCGGCCCCAGCCGCGACGCCAGAAGCGTGCACAGCGGCCGGAGCCGCTTGCCACCGGCCGTCAGCAGGTGGTGTCCCGCGCGTTGGGCCAGCGTCGGCCCGCGGGTGCCTTGAATCAAGCCTTCAACGTCGGCAAGCTGTTCGTGGAGCAGCGCTTGCAGATCAAGCAGGTGCCGATCCAGCGAGTCCAACTGTGCAGCTTGAGCCTGCTTGCCCAGCGCGGGCAGCACGCCCACCTGTCCGGTCAAAGCGGTGGCCAAGGACGTGGGCAGGGGCGATGACAAAGCGTTGGATTCCATCGGTTTGCTCGGGCGCCGGAGGAGTTCGGTGGGAGTCGCGCGGGGGAGAACCAGGTTTCAGTCTTGCTTGAAGTTTCACTCGCGACTGAAACCAGCGGTAAAAAGATACGCGCCGCATGCGGCCGTGTCAAGGTGAGGCCCGCGCGAAGGTCCTTGCCGCACGCGAAACGCCGCGCCGTTGCCGCGGGTTCTCTGCGCGAGAAAGCATGACGAACCGCGCCCACGGGCGCATAATGCGGCGGAGATGCGGAGGGGCGTGGTGCTGAGACTGGGTTTGGTTCTGCTGTTGTTGCTGCCGGCGATCGGTGTCGCTCAGCCATTGCTGACCGAGGATGCCATCGTCGCGGCGGCCGTGCAGCGCGCGCCAGAGCTTCAAGCGATTGCCCAACGCGCGACGGCGCAAACTGCGTTGGCGCGCCAGTACGTCGGCCTCCCGGATCCGAGCGTGCGGCTGACTTTGACAGGCATCGACCCGATGTTTCGCCAGCCGCCGACGGCGATGGTCATGGCCGAACAGGCGCTGCCGCTCGGGGGCGCACGTTCAGCCGGTAGTCAGGTGGCAGAGGCTCAAGCGCGCGCAATCGGTGCCGAGCAGCCCTTGGCAGAAGCCGAGTTGGCATGGCAAGCGCGCACGGTTTTTGCGGCGTGGCGTTCTGTCCACGCGCGCGCGGCGATCCTGAAGCATCACGTCAAAATGGGCGACGACCTCATCACCTCGATGACGCGGCAAATGGCGACGGGCGGCGTGTCGGCCGCGCGTCTGGCGCGTCTGCAGGCGGAAGTGGAAAGGCTGCGCGTGGAGCAGGAGAGCGTGGCGCATCTGACCGCGAACCTCGCGGAGCAAGTGCGGTTGTGGTTGGGCGATCTGCCGTTGGCGGACCCCGTGCTGACGCTGCCCGACGCGCCGACGCGCACAGATCGCGCGAACGAGCACCCGGTCCTGGCTCGGCTCACCGCGCAACAGGTGGCGGCACAAGCACGGGCTTCCGCGGCCCGCGCGACGTCTGCGATGACGCTGATGCCGGGCGCGGGGCTGATGACTGGGCCCGACATGCCGATTGGCATTCTGGTGACGGTCGGCCTGCGGTGGCCGGGCTTTGGCAGTGGTCAGGATCGGATCGACGGTGTGGTTGCTGCGGCTCTAGCCGATGGCGCCGCGCTCACGGCGGAAAAACAGGCGCGCGCGCGACGCATTGCCGCGGCCATGGCCCAGCAGTGGGCGAGTCTGCAGGAGCTGCAGGTGCGTCGTGAAGGGCTGCGCAACCGCGTTCTGCCGCTGGCGGAACGCGCGGTGCACGCGGCGATGCCGGCCGTCGCGTCGGGCACGGGCGCGGCGGTTGAACTTGCGGAAGCGGAGCACCGTCTGGTGGATCTGGAACTCCAACTGCTGACGTTGGACGACGCTTGGCTCACGGCCCGCGCCCGCTGGCTCTGGCTGCGCGATGGCGACCCCGAAGGTCAGGCGATGCCAAGCGCGGGCGCGATGGCACTCCCCAGTAGCGCGGTGCCGGAGCCGACGCCGGGCGGCATGCCGGGGATGTGACGCGTGCTCGCGGTTCCGTGAACGCTAACGGTGGACCCGTGAAATCTCACGCTTCATCTCGCGGTCTTTGATCGCGTCGCGGCGGTCGTGCATCTTCCGACCGGTGCCTACGGCCAGTTCCAGCTTGACTTTGGAGCCCTGAAAGTAGACGCGCAGCGGCACGCACGCCGAGCCCTTGGCTTCCAGCGCGTCGCGTAGTTTCTCAATTTCCCGCTTGTGCAACAGCAACTTGCGCGATCGATCCGGCACGTGATTGAACTGGTGCGACCACGGGTACTCTGGGATCTGCATGCCAAAGATGAGCGCTTCGCCGTCCACCACGCGAACGTGTGCGCCTGAGATCACGCACTTGCCGGCTCGCAGCACTTTCACTTCAGAACCGTGCAGTTGAATGCCGGCTTCCAGCCTTTCATCGATCTCGTAGTCGAGCTCAGCCTTCTTGAAGCTCGCGATGAGGCGAAACCCTTCTTTGTCGAACTTCTTGGTCTTCTGCGGCGTCGTCATGGGCCGCGCAGTGTCGCGCAAATCCGCGCGATGCGGAAGGGTAAAACGAGTGCGCTAGGAGTGTGTCGGAGAACGTCCGACACGCTCCGTCCAAGCCGCGGCTGCGGCTTGGCAAACGCGTGAAACTGC
>CAITYF010000074.1 GCA_903896545.1 uncultured Myxococcales bacterium
GCAGTTTCACGCGTTTGCCAAGCCGCAGCCGCGGCTTGGACGGAGCGTGTCGGACGTTCTCCGACACACTCCTAGCGCAACGGCCGCCAATCCCCCGCCACCTGAAACGCCGCCCAATAAAACGGCTTCTTCGTCCGCCCCTGCGCCAAAAGTTCCAACTGCGCGCGACGCAGCGCCTCACTCCTGCCCTCGCCGCCTGACAGCTTCCCGTAAAAGGATGTCAACAGCGCCCGCGTCGCCTGATTGTCCGCGCACCATAGGTTCATCACGACCGATTCAGCGCCCGCAATAGCGAACGCACGGCGCAGACCGCGCACGCTCGGACCGGCCGCGATGTCAGCGGAATTGCACCCGGAGAGCACGATGAGCTGCGTTCCTTGGAGGTGCAGCGGCAGCACGTCCAACGCGGTGAGAACGCCGTCGTCCGTGCCAGAGCGCCCGGTGTGAAAGCCGGCAAGCGCCAGGCCTGAGCGCAGGAGCACGGACTCGGCGGATTCCGGCGTCGTTGGCACGGTGGGCAGGAAAAACGCCGGCACGGCGACGTGCAGGATGCGCGGTGCGTGCAACAACCGCATCGCCGATTCCGTCGCGCGGGTCCCCAGCAGCGATCGCGCCCGGAGCAGCGGCGCGATGGCGTCCGCCTCCTCGGCGGCACCTTGCATCGGGGCAAAATGCAGGGCGACAAAATCGGCGGCCGTGCTCGCGCGGGGCAACTCGACTTGCGCCGGCTTGTCGGCGCTCTGCTCCAAGTCCGGGTCAGCGATCACCCACGCGTCTGCCCAGGGCGGGGGCGGCCCACGGGGTCGCACCAGCTCGCGTCCACTGTTCACCAGCGTCACCGTGCGTTTCTCCAGCACCCAGCGACCGTCAGGCTCCGATAGCGCGGCAAACGGCACCAGAGTCAACGCCGCGTCCGGCGCGATCAGCCAGTGCGCGGCGTCGTGCAGGTAGGGACGCAGCGGCGCAAGCAGCAAGGCGGAGAGCGCGGCAGAGTAGGCGCGCGCATCCTCACGCGTGGGCGAGAGAAGCGCAGCGCGGAACTCCGCGATGGCGGACTCCAGGGTCGCAGCGTCACCGAGATCCACGCCAACTGCCAGCCCCGTCGGTCGCAAGACGTAGCCCGCGTAGCGCGGCGCCGCCACCACACCGTCCGCCGACGTCGGCACGTAGCGCACGAACTCCAGCAAGGCGGCACCAGTGGGCAGCGCCGCCTGGACCGCACCGAGCGTTGGCACCTGCCACGTGCGCGCGCCCGCCGCCACGTCCAGCGCTAGTCCTTTGCGCCACAGCACGGCCTCCCAGGCCAGCCGCGCAGCACCTTTGTCGCTCGGATTTCGCTGGAGATGCAGGCTCACCGTCACGGAGAGTTGTTCCGCCTGATACTGCAGCAAAGTCGCCAGTTCCGCCTGCGTACCCTGCCCCAGCCAACGCTGCACGTGCCGATTTAGCCTCGCCATCGCCTCGGTTCGCGTCAGCAACGCAAGCTTCTGATTGTTCTGCGCGGCGAGCGCGTCCGCTCGATTCGCCTGCACGCGGACCGCATCGAGGGTCGACTGGAAATCGTCCGGCGCGATGACCGACACGTTTTTTGGACCCTGCAAGACCGGCCGCTGCTTCTGACGAGCGTTCGCCAGCGTCGGCCACGTGAGCGTCAGCACCATCAGCAGCCAGAGGATCGCGTGGCGCTCGGTTCGCAGCGGGCAAAGGTCGGCGACGCGTCTCAAAAGGCCATCCTGCGCTACCTTTTGCCTTTGGCTCTGGGCGGCCGTCCTTCAAACGAGGGCGGCGGCGGAATCGTCGGCTGCGGAATCGCGGTGGGCTCCGGGTCGGACGCGGGCGCGGGTGACGGCGCTTTGTAGGGCGTCACGGGTTCGGGCGGAGCATCCTTGGCATGGCGCGCCAACGCGGCTTCCGCTGCCTCCTCCGCGGCACGCTCTTGCCGTTGGTAGGAGAGGGCGAGCGCGACAAACGACAGCAGAATCACCGCGATCGCACCCCACAAGAGCAGGCGATTCAGCAGCTGGCGATTGGCGACTTGCTGCGGCGTCGGCGGTTGCGGCGGTGGGCGGTTGACTACTGTGTTTTTCCGCGTCGTTCTGGGCTGCAACGACGCCGCATCCACCGTTTCCCCGTTGACCGTGATCTGCTGCAGTGCGGCTTCCATCGTACGCGCGTCCACCCGCACCTGCGGAATCGACGTCGAACTGACGCGCACCACCATCTGCGAGCCCGACACGTGCCCACGCTTGCCCATCAGCGCCTGTCGCATGGACGCCGCGTCGTTGAAGCGATTCTCCGGCTTCTTGGAGAGCGCGCGCTCAATCGCCGCGATGAACGGGTCCGAAAGCAGCACCCGCGCCTTCTCCCGCAAGGGCGCCGGCGCTTCGTGGACCTGCTTGTGGAAGGTAGAATCCTGCGAATTTGCGGCAAAAGGCGTCGCGCCCGTGACCATTTCGTACAAAACCACCGCGACGCTGTACAAGTCGCTACGGCGGTCCACCGGCAGCCCCTGCACTTGCTCTGGACTCATGTAGGACGGCGTTCGCAGCACCTGCCCCGCCTGCGTCAACGCGCTTTGCGCCGCCAATTCGGCCGAATGCGCGATGCCAAAATCAAGCACTTTCACCGTCGGATCGTCGCCTTGCACTTCGTGCAGGAAGATGTTGTGCGGCTTGATGTCGCGGTGGATGAGCCCCTTGTCGTGGGCCTCCGCCAAACTCCGCAGAACAGCGTCAGAAATCGCCAGCGCTTCCATCTCCGTGAAGACTTCATCGCGCGCCGCGCGTTCCCGCAATTCGTCGGCCAACGTACGTCCGGCCAAAAGTTCCATGACGAGAAAACACGCACCGGTCTCGTCCTGACCAAAATCAAAAACCCGCAGCGTATTGGGATGGCCAAGGCCTGCGGTCGAGCGCGCTTCCAGGAAAAATCGCTGAAAAACGCCGTCATTTTCGCCGCCGGGCAGCGCCAGCACTTTCACCGCGACGTCTTGCCCCGTGCCGATGTGCTGACAGCGAAACACCGCGCCAAAGCCGCCTCGGCCGATTTGCTGCAAAATCTTGTACTTGCCACCGATCAGCGTGCCCGCAGTCAACGCGTCGAGGTTCGCCTGGGTCGGCCGGGAGACAAGCGTTGCCATGCCGTCCACCGGACAGCGGCTGTCGTCAGTTGTTTGGCCGCAGAGCGGACATCGGCGGGTCGCAGGGGTCATCAAGTGCCGCGCGTGGGCAGAACGCCCGGACGTAGCCTAGTGTCTCCCAGCCCTTCCACGCAAGCCGTCAATTGCCGCGACGGACCAAGATGTAGCGTTCCCGCGGCAGAATTTGCAGGCCAGGCGTTGCCTGCAGCGCACGCAGGGTCGGCGCGAGGTCCGCGGCAATTTCGTCCGGGCACTTGGCCAAGTGCTGTTCACCGCACGGCCAGTGATGCGCGGCCCAGAGCATGTCGAAATACGGCAGGATGACGACGTCTACGTCGCGTTCCTGCTCAAGAACCTTTTGAATCCGCGGCACAAATCCGGGATCAATTCGGCGCATCTCAAACTGCTGCAACGTCGTCGGCCACTGTGCGCGCGCCATCGCGAGGTTCTTGTCGCCGCCAATATTGTACGCGCGAACGTCCAACCGCGACGCGAGGTAATTGACGATAAAATCATTGCCAAACGGCAGGAATAAGACGCGTTCCTGTTGTTTCAGCTGCGAGCGCAGATCGTCCAGCAGCGCTGTATCCAGGGTCCGCAGGTTGTTCCGATAGTCGATATCCGTCTGCCATTTCACCTGAAGCTGCGGCGTGTTGGCTAGCAGAATCAGAAGCAAAACAACGTATCTTCGTCGCTCACCTGGTTGCGCCAACCACAGCAAGACCAGTAGCCAGAAGCCCAGCGCGGACAGGCCCATCCAGCGGTAGCTGGCGCGCATGTTCTTGAATCCTGGCAAATGCTTGGAAAGGAACCCGTTGCCGGTCCGCGGCCCAGCGAGCTCGGCGGGCATGAGCGGATTGGGCTGCGACTGCATCGCCAGCGGCCGCGTGTGGTGCAGTTTCACGGACGGACCGAGCGCCATGTAGCCGCCAAAGAGTGCAGTGACCAAAAAGACGAGCGCGAGACGGTTGCGGGTGCGCCAAAAGGCGAAGAGCCCGAGCAGCACAAGCGGTAGCAGGAATGTGGTTTGCCAGACGGAAGCGTCGCCGAACTGTTCGACGGTGGAACGCGACTCGGAGAGACCGATGACGTCAAAAAGCCAGTGCGTGCCTGTGGTCGGAATGGCCAAAAAGCGGAGGTCGAGGCCCCAACCGCGAAACGCCTCAAGTGGCTCGACGGCAAACCCCGTGCGGCCGACGTAGGACGTGTAGAGCTTGCCCGCGACCGCGAGGCTGAGCGCGTGCAGCGGCAGACCAAAAAGCAGGATCGCGCGGCGCAGCGTGATCTCGGTCGCCAGTGTCCAGATCAGCAACAGCGACGCGGCAACGGCGAAGAAGACGAACGTGTAGCCGTCCATGAACATCGCGAGTGTCGCCGTCACGGCATAAGCCACGGCGTGGCGCAGACGGTCGCGCAGCGTCAACGGCGGCCGGCGCACGAGCACGAGCGGGGCGAGGAAGTAGGTCGGCAAGAGCGCGAAGCCCATGGACAGCATCGAGTAGTGCGCGTGGTTCCAGACGAGCGGAAGCGTGAGCCACACGGCCGCGGCGAGTGACGCCATCGGCGAGGACAAGCCCAGGTGGTAGCCGACTCTCCGCGCGCCCCAGAACGCGATGGCGAGCCAGAGCCAGAGCACGGCAGCGTAGGCGTCACCGGGATGCAGGCCGGCCGCGATGAAGAGACCTGCGGGATATGCGCCCGGCAGGCCAAACGCGATCGGCGCGGGCGCGGGCAAGCCAAAGTTGTGGGCGTAGAGGTTGAAGAGGCCGCCGCGGGCAAATGAGGTCGAGAAGCCGGTGGTCCAGAGCGCCTGGCCCAAAGTTGGCATCGCGGCGAACGGCAACGCGCCGTGGCCGAGGAGCACCCAAGCAAAAAGCCCGAACGCGACGCTGAGGTTGCGCCAGCGGTGGCCGGACTCAGGCGACATGAAGCGGCTCCGACTTCGGCAGGAACGACGCGATGGCAAAGAAGAGCGCGTCGCCCAGCACGCCGACCATGCGACCGACGACAATGGCCAGGAGCAAGTCACCGTGAACGACGAACTGCCCCAGCAAAAACAGCAGCGCGGCCTCGCGAATGCCGCCGCCCGCTGGCGCGCCGGGGACGACAAAGCCGGCCAGCCAGCCGAGCACGAAGGCGCCTGCGATCGACGGCACCATCGGCAGCGGCAAAGCCGTGTGTTGCACGAGCGCCAAGACGGCAACGAAGACACAACCGCTGATACCCAGCAAAATCCAGTAGCCAACCAACGCCTGGGCGCGCAACGGTCCCAGAAAGCGTCGCGCCAGCCCAAAGACCAGCGCCAACAGCGGCACGATGAGGAGCGACGGAACCTGCGACACGACCAACGGCACGGCCAGCAGTCCCAACGTTGCGCCCGCGGTCACCAACAGCAGGATTTCCCACAGCACGGTCTTCGCCAGACCGCCGCCTGCGAGGCCTGCCGCAACGCCGATGGCTTGCCGACCCGCAAATTGGAAAATACCGCCCGGCACGTAGCGCGCCAACTGGGAGACGCCGTGCGCGCGCATCGCCCAGCGCAGCGGAACGTCGAGCTGCACGAACTGCAGCAGGCGCCACCAGGACAGCGCCAAAAAGACGTTGGTTAGGCTCGACACGCAGGCCAAGCCGGCGAGCGCCAAGAGCGTGCCAGTCGTCAGGCGCGACAGGTCGATTTCAGCGGCGTACGTGCGGAGGCGTTGCACGACAAAACCGACGGCGAGGAGTCCGAGCACAAAGCCCAGCGCGTTCAGCGCTGACTTCAGCGAACGCGGCGACGCAGGCGGCTTCAGCGGCGCACCCGGCAAAGGAGCATCGTCCAAGGCAGCGGCGTGCGGACGTCAACCACTTCAAAATACTGGCTGACCAGGGCGATGAACGCGCGGCGCGACCAGTGCTGGATGTGCCCCGGCGTATTGCCGAGGTCGCGCACGTAGCTGCCGCGCACGAGATTCAGCGCCCGCCAAACCGGTTCACGGGGGACGCTCAGGACCACGTAATCGCTCGCCACGCGCTGCAGCGCTTTCAACGCTTCGTGAGGCTTTTCCACATGTTCCAGCACTTCGCAGCAGACCAGCAAATCTGCACGGTCGCGCTCGACGGTCAGGTCGTAGATGCTCTGCGCGCGAAACAGTCCAGGCTCCACACCTTGTTCGCGCGCATTTTCCTGGGCAATCGCGATAACCTGCGTGGAAAAGTCACTGCCGCGTGCTGCGATGCCTTCTTTGTGCCACGTCAGCACCCAAAAGCCTTCGCCGCAGCCAACTTCGTGAATGCTCGTCGGCTTCGCGCGGGCGACGAACGCACTGAGCGCGTCGTGAAAGCCGCGCATCATCAGGCGGACAATCGGGTTGCGCGAGCCGTACTTGTCAAAGGCGTTGCCGACTTCAACCCCGCCTTCTTGCAGACCGCCTGCGACCTTCACCTTAGTCATGGGCGCGCCGCTCCGCTGTCAGACGCGCGACTTGTTCGTCAGTCTGCTGCTGGCGAAAGCGAATGTCCTCCAAAAGCGTGCGGTTGGCAGCCAGCAAGTCCGCCAGAAACGCCACGAGCAGCGTCTGGAAGCCCATGCTCAGGAGCACGCTCGCCAGGATGAGCGATTGCACGTGACCATTGCCGCGCCCCGTCAGGTACGCCGCCAGAAAGCGCAGCCCAATGAGAAAGCCCGCGCCAAAGAGCGTCACGCCGATGGTGCCGAAGAAGCGAAACGGTCGATAAATCACGAAAATTCGCACAATCGTGAACATCCCGATCTTCACGTAGGAACCGATGCTGCGCACAAGCCGCGACGGCCGCAGATCGGGATTCACGCGAATCGGCACGGACGTGATGGCCATGTTTTTTTGGCCCGCCTGAATGATCGTCTCCAGCGTGTACGTGTAGTCGTTGAAGACCATGAGGCGCTGCGCCGCGGTGCGCGAGATGGCGCGAAAGCCGCTGGGCGCGTCGGGGATGTCCGTGTGGCTCGCGACGCGCACGACCCAACTGCCCAGAAGCTGCAGACCGCGCTTGACCAGCGAGAAATTCTGCATGTTTTCGATCGGCCGCGCGCCGACGACGATCTCTGCCTTGCCCGCCAGCACCGGCGCGACGAGCAACGGGATGTCCGCGGCGTTGTACTGATTGTCGGCATCCGTGTTGACGATGACGTCCGCGCCAAGACGCAGGCACGCATGCAGCCCCGTCATGAACGCGCGCGCGAGCCCCTGATTGCGCGTATGCGGGATCACGTGATCCACGCCGTTCTGCCGCGCCACTTCTGCTGTGTTGTCGCGGCTTCCGTCATCGATGACCAGCCACTCGACCACGTCAAAACCCGGCACTTGCCGCGGCAGCGCCGCCAGCGCCACGCCCAGCGTCGCCGCTTCGTTGTAGCACGGGATTTGGATGATGAGCTTCAGCGGCGTCGCCTCGTGCGGGTGAACCGGCAGACCGCAAGGCATTTGCCAGTGTTTTGAGTCTGCCCCCGCGTCCCCACAGCGTCAAGCCACCGCCCGTTCGCTTGACGACGCACGGTCGCCACCTGAGACTCGCCCGCGACGCGCGCCTCTGCCGTCCGGGTCTCACGATGGAACGTCTGCTCCTGGTTGATCTGCTGCGCACGGTGAGCATTGGCCTCGTGCTGGCGGTTCACTTGCACGGCTCCGGACGCATCGACACGCACGCCAGCGGCCGCTGGAACGCGCTCGCAGAAAACGGCTCGTACGGCGTCTACGTCTTCTTTGTGCTCTCCGGCTTCCTGATCTCGCGGCAGATCTTCGCGCACGATTTCAGCCGCCGCACCGACGCCTTGCGCTTTTGGGTCCGCCGCATCGCGCGCATTTGGCCTTTGGTCGCGCTGACGTGTGGCATCGGCGCGCTGGCGCTCCTAACGGCGGCAAGTGGTCCGGCGTTGGAGTTCTGCTTTCGCCGCGTCGACAGCCGCTTTGACGTCGCATTTTGGCTCTCCATCCCGACTTTCACCCTGAACTGGCTGCGCATTCTGCGCTCGCACATCGTCGGTGGCTGGGGCCTGCACTGGGACATCCTGTGGTCGCTGGCGATCGAGGAGCAGTTCTATCTCTTCTACCCGCTGCTTGTGCTGCTCTTTCGCCCGCGGTGGAAACTGGTGCTCGTGCTGGTGGCGCTGCTGCTGACAGGTGGCGCGTTCGACGTGTTCCTGTACCAGCGCGGTCTGCGGTCGTTCCTCTGGCTCACGACGAATTCCGCGATGGGCTTTGCCAGTCTGGCGCTGGGCTGTCTGGCATTTCTGGCGCACACGCGCGTGCGGGGGCTGCCCAACTGGGCGCGCTGGCCCGCGCTCGTCCTTGGGACCGGGCTGGCGACGCTTGCGTATCGGAAGCTGAATCTGGGCGAACCGCTCAACTGCATCGTCGGGCCGTTGCTCCTGAGCGCGGGTGTGGCGCTTACGGTGGCTTTCTGTGCGGATCTGCTGGGCACCTACCGCGAAGGTGAGGCGCGCGCGGTGCTCGTTCTGCCGGGCAAGCTGAGTTTTGCCTGCTACCTGCTGCATCCGCTGGCGCTGTTCGTGCTGTGGGAGCCGCTGACGGGTCAGAACGTGTGGGTGGCGTTTGCGACGCTCAGCCTGGCGACCGTCGTGCTGGCGCAGCTCTCGTGGACTGCATTTGAGGAACCCGCGCGCAAGGCCATCGTGCGTCGTCTGTTGGCGCGCATCCCAGAGAGGTAGGCGATCGTCGCCTCAACACGGGCGCGGACCTGCGCAGGCTCCGAAGACCCGCATTCGCCTCGGGCTGCTCGCGAATTGGACGAGCAGAGGCCCCGCCCGCGATGAAACGCAACCAACTAATCCTGCAATTCAGAGTTGTTGCACAGCACAACGCAACGCGTAGGCTGAAGTGAACGCGATGGATCAGTGTAATCACTTGTGAATCTGTGTGACGAGTTACACACAGAAGCAGACTCCACCGGCACATGCTGCATCGTGATGCGGGGAGGGCGAATGCGAAAGCCGGGCAGACAGACCAACGACGTAAGCGAAAAATTCCAGTGGCAGATGCCAGCGATCCTCGTCGCGGGCATCCTGCTGGGCGCAGTCGCGTCGCGTGCGTTGGCTCCGGTGCCACCGCCCCCGCCTCCCGTGCTGCCACAAGACGGGCTGCGGCTCGTGCGGGCGACGGCCGTCGGGCTGTCGCACCCCATCGTGGCGTGCGCGAACAACACGACGCTGTCGACGCACTTGGCCAAGCTCCAAAGCGACGTTCAGGCCGTTCTCGATGCAGCGCGGCCCCAAGGCCTGACGCGCGCGGGCGCCTACGTCGTCGATCTGGAGTCGTGTCAGTCGTTCAGCATCGGTCCCGACGAGCGCTTTCACCCGGCGAGCATGCTGAAAGTGCCGATCGCAATGGCATGGCTGCGGCGCTTGGGCACGGATCCGAACGGACTGCAGCAGCTCTTCCAGTACGACGTGGTTGCGCCGATCGACGCGCACGAGGACGCGAACGCACCTGAAGCGCTGCATCCGGGCGCGTCGTACACAGTCGAGGTGCTGTTGAAGCACATGCTGATCGACTCGCGCAACGATTCGAAGTGGCTCTTGGGCAAACACCTGCCGCCGGAGCAGTTTGACGCGGTGTGGCGCGATCTGGGGCTGCCGGCGCCAGACATGAAGCGCGACGTTCTGTTGCGCGCGCGAGATGTGGGCGCACTGCTTGAAGCGCTGTACGACGGCACGGCGATGGGCCAGAAGGCGTCGGATCAAGCGCTGACGTGGCTGGCGGCAGCGACGTGGCGCGACGGACTGATGGCGCTGCTCCCGGCGGACGCCGTGGTAGCGCACAAGTACGGACGGCGCGGCTTGTCGGCAACGGGCGTGTCCAGCGACATTGCGCAGCGCGACGCGACGGGCAAGCTGATTGAAGTGCCCGCGCAGCCGGGACAACCGGCCATTCAGCTCTCCGACTGCGGGATCTTGTACCGCCCCGGCCACCCGATGCTGGCGTGCGTGATGACCGAGGGCCTGAACGAGGCGGTCGTGACGCACGTGCTGCAGAAGGTGGGCAAGCTGGTGTGGGATTGGCAAGCGGGCGATACACGCTGACCGAATTGCGAGGCCCGCCGTTCTCGATCCGCCGCGTGCCACCGGAGGTGCGCGCTCACGGTCCGGTCCGAGAGGGCACGAGAGGGCAACAGTCTTGACCCACAGGGCTTGGTACTGGACAAAGGTCGTCCTGTCTAAAACCTCGCCTTCATCCGTTCAATCACGCCATACGCGCCGTCCAGTTCGTGCGTCGTCCCGCCCGCGTCCGTCACGGTGCCCGTGTACCGACCAAAATACTGCGCATAATCGATGGCTGCCACACCCCAATTCCGCACTTCTTCCTTGGCACCGTCCGCGACAAACCTGAGGCGAATGCGGCCATCTGGACTGGCCAGCACGTAGGTGCCCTGCCCGTCTTCCGCCACAAACGTCGGCGGCGGCATCAGCTCCAGCTTGCCGTCCACCCACAGCGCGTCCTCACCGGGCTGCCCCTTTGGCGTCATCTGGTCGACCACGTTGAGCACGACCTCGCGCCCCGCCCGCGTCCGCGCCGCAAACGTCCCCCAGTGCCAGTGCGAGCGATACGGGTAGAACGTCTTCTGCTCGTCCAGGTTGCCCACATCGCGCGACGCGTCAAAGGCAAAGGTGTCGTCCCCCACGCGGATTTCCCCGCCCAAACGCAACGGCGATTTGTGCGTGTAGGTGTGGTGATCCGGCGCGATCGGCAGGCTGACCACCAGCGGCTCGACCGTCGTCAGGTCCTGATGCAGCCGCAGATCGACCGTCAGCGCTGGCATGGCACCGCTCGCAGCGATTCGAACGTGCACGTCGTGGTGACCTTCGGTCAGGCGGTGGGCAAAATGCATCACGTTGCGGCCCATCGCGCAGTGACTTTCGCCTTGCCACAGGCTCTCTGGCAACTTGACCAGCCCCGGAACGCCGATCACCAGCCACTCGTACTTGCGCTGCGTCTGCCGGTCGTACAGGTATACCGTGCCGCTCGCCGCATATTTCGCGTCCTGAATAATCATGGCGCCGTAGAGCCGCGGATGGTCAAACGCGAAGCCGACCCACTCCTTCAGGCGCAGCCAGCGCAGCGGGCGACCCAGCGTGCCGCCCAGAAGCGGCGCGTCGAGCAGGTTCACGCGGCGAAACGGCTGGCGGAAGAAGCCAGTGTGAATCACGCCGTTCTCGACGAGCGCATCGGGCGTCGGCTGGATCTGGGACGAAATGGGCAGTTGCGGCGGCATGGCGAGGCTCAGAGACGGCCGGATCGGCCGCGGGTGAGCGTGAAACTTGGGGAGGTGGGCGTCAAGGGGCGGCCGTCGTGGGTCCCGCAGCGTCGCGATTTCCGTCCTGAGCTGGCTGCCGCGCCATATGAACCTGTGACACGATAGGCCGACGTGAACCTGAACCACGATTGAATCGAAAGGCCGCAGGTGTCAGACTGCGCCCAGTTTGCACCAACGGAGGCGATTTGAAATCGTTCATTGGACCAGCGAGTCCGCTGTACGAGTCCGCTCAGCGGCGACGACGCATCACTGCGGGCCTGTCGGTGCTGTGCATCGCGCTGGTGCCGATGGCCGTTCAGGCGGCACCGCCGCGTGTCGATGCGCGTGCACAAGACGCGATGGCGCTTGGTCGCTTGGCGCTCGACTATTTCATGAAAAAGCAATTTCGCACGGCTGCGGAAATGTACCGTCGCGCGGCACAAGTCGATCCGGCGACGGTCGATTATATGTACGGGGTCGCACGCGCCGAGAAAGAAGACGGCCGTGTGGCGGAAGCCATCGCTGCCTATGAGGAAGTTATCGCACGGACGCCAGCGAATCACGCGCTGCACGTGAAGTCGACGTATGCGCTGGCGGAATTGCGCGCGCCGTCCGCCGCCGTCACGCCAAACTCTGCTGCACCGTTGGCAGCGGCCGAGGCCAAGAAGGCAGACCCGAACGCGAAAGCCGCGGAGGCCAAGGCCGCAGCGGACAAGGCTTTGGCTGACAAGGCGTTGGCCGACAAGGCCGCAGCGGACAAAGTTGCCGCGGAACGGGCCGCTGCGGAAGCCAAAGCCAGTGCGGACAAGGCGGCGGCAACGAAGTCGGCGGCCGACAAGGCCACGGCGGAGCGGGCTGCGGCTGAAGCCAAGGCAGCCGCGGAACGAGCGGCGACGGCGAAGGCTGATGCCGACAAAGCTGCCGCTGACAAGGCTGCTGCTGAAAAAGCTGCCGCTGCAACACGCGCAGAGACAGCCGCGAACGTGGCCGCACCGACGGTGGAACCCGTTGCTGTTCCTGATGTCTCGCCTGCGCAAGCGTGGCGCAAGCCCGTGCAGTGGGGATCGATAGGCCTCGGTAGCGCGGGAGTGATTGCCAGCGCCATCTTTGTCGGGTTGGCCGTCAGCGCCAAGTCGAACCTGAACGCCAAGAAGTTGCCGGATGGCCGCTACGACGATACCAAGATCACCGTCGACGAAGCCAACAGCGCCATCAGCAGCATCAACTCGAAATGGGCCGTCGCGGGCGTTGCGGGCGTCGTGGGACTCGGCGCGCTTGGCGTCGGCGTGTGGCTCGCAGTTACGGATCCGGCAGCCAAGATCACGCTCGCGCCGTTGGGTTCGGGCAACGGCATCGCCCTGGTTGGCACCTTCTGATTCGACGCTTTGGAGGCAGGTATGTTCGCATCGCGTTGGACGGCTCTGACGGCCGCTTTGGTCTGGTTTGCTGGCTGTGAAGCAGCGGTCACCGCAGCGCAATTCGGCACCTCCGACGCCGCTGACGCGCTTGTCGACACGGGTGGAACGGAAGACGTCGCGGAAAACGACGTCGCAGGCGCCACCGATGCCGTGCTGGGCGACACCGTTGGGAACGACGCGTCCGACGCGGACCTGCCACCGGACGCCGTCGATGACGCGGACGCAGACACGGAAACGGTCGGTCTGGATGTCCCGCTGCCCGATAGCGGGCCAGATGCAACGGGCGATGACACCGTGGACACGGCCGAACCCGATGCGGTCGCGGACATCGCGCAAGAAGACGTCGCAGACGTGGCCGTCACAGACCTTGGCGCCCCCGACGACGCCGTGGACGCGGAAGCGACGACCGACGTTGTCCTCATCGATGTGCCGCTAACCGATGCCGCGGACGATGTTGCAGACATCGAGGACGACGTGGCCGTTGCCGACGTGCTGGTCGCAGACGCGGTCGATGACGCGGGTGACGTCACGGAAGCGGTGGACGTGGAGCAGGATGTCACGACGGACGCCGGACCGGGATGTGAAGCCCTGGACTGCAATGACAACCTCGCTTGTACCAGCGACTCGTGCGTGCTCGGTGTGGACGGCCCCGCGTGCGTCCACCTCGACCTGGACGCGACGCCTTGCGAAGACGGCGATCCCTGCACCTGGGGAGACAGCTGCGGCGCCGGCGTATGCTTGCCTGGCGCGGTTTCCACGTGCGACGACGGGAATGCGTGCACATCGGACACCTGCGACAGCCTCGGTGGAACCTGCGTCCACACCGCCACGACGACTTCCTGTGACGACGGTGACGGCTGCACCACTGGCGACGTCTGCGCAGACAGCGCCTGCACCGCGGGAACGTGGACCTGCCCATGCGGACCGATGACCGACGCGACCGCGTGCGAAGACGGCCTCGCGTGCACCGCCGACGCGTGCGTGACGGCAAACGGCCTATGGTCATGCACACACACGCCGCTCGACGGCACGGCCTGCAACGATGGCAGCGCGTGCACCCAACTCGACACCTGCGTCGCGGGCACATGCAGCGGCAGCGACCCCGTCATATGCAACGCCGCAGACGCTTGCCACACGGCGGGCACCTGCGATCCGACGAACGGCGCGTGCAGCAATCCGCCAGCCACGGACGGCACGCAGTGCAACGACGGCGACGCGTGTACGCAGACCGATGGCTGCTTGGCCGGAACCTGCACGGGAGGCAACGCGAAAGTCTGCGCGGCGCTGGACGCGTGCCATGCCGCTGGCGCCTGCGACCCGAGCAACGGCGTGTGCTCAAACCCCAAGGCAACCGACGGCATCCCGTGCGACGACGGCGGCGCTTGCACGACCAGCGATACCTGCGTGCAGGGTTTGTGCGCCGGAACCCCCAAAGTATGTGACGACAGCAACCCGTGCACCGACGACGCGTGCGATGCGCTGACGGGCGAGTGCGCGCATCCCGCCAACATGGCTGCGTGCGACGACGGTGACGCCTGCACTTCCGCCGATGTTTGCGGCGACGGCACGTGCGCTGGTACGCCCAAGAACTGCGACGACAGCAATGACTGCACAAACGACATCTGTCAGAACGGCGGCTGCACACATGCCGGCTTGACGGGGCACGCCTGCAATGACGGCAACGCGTGTACGACCGTCGACTCGTGTGCGGCCGACGGCGGGTGCGCTGGCACGGTGAAAATCTGCGACGATGCCAACGCGTGCACGACCGACGCATGTGCCCCGGCGAGCGGGTGCGTCTTCGCGCCCATCACCAACGGCACGGGCTGTTCAGACGGCAACGCGTGCTCCATGAGCGACACGTGCCAGAGCGGCAGTTGCTTGAGCGGCACGGTGAAGAGCTGCTCCGACAACCTCCCGTGCACAGTCGATGCCTGCGACACCGTTTCTGGCGCATGCACACACGTGAACGCGGGGTCGGCCGTCACGTGCGACGACGGCGACGCCTGTACCACGGGCGACCACTGCAGCAACGGCGGCTGCGTGGCAACGCCTGTCTCCTGCCCTTGGGGCGGCGACTGCACCGATTCCTACTGCTCGCAAGGCTCGTGCTACACGGCGCCTTCCAGCCAAGGTGGCTACTGCACGGACGGCAACTGGTGCACGTTGGAGAGCTGTAACGGTTCAGGTTCCTGTGTGAATCAGGGCTACCAGAACTGTGACGACAGCAATTCTTGCACCGATGACAGCTGCTCACCCACCACGTATTGCGCGCACACAGTGCGGACCGGCGCCTGCAACGACGGCAACGTGTGTACGCAAAACGACTCGTGCAGCGGCGGCAGCTGCCAGGCTGGAACCGGGGTCACCTGCACCAGCGACGGCAATCCGTGCACTGTCGAATGGTGCGACTGGCAGACGGGAGCCGGTTGCTCGCAGTACACGGTCGCCGACGGCACGAGCTGTGACTACACCGGAACCAAACACTGCTACAGCGGCGCGTGCCAGTAAGCGATAGCTGTCGCCCCGATCTCGTCGGGCACGGCGCTTGCCCGCGCTGGGATCGCGTGGCGAAAACCGGATAGGAAGCCTTGTTGTCCGCCTTTGCACTGTCGAAAACCGGATAGGAAGCCTTGTTGTCCGCCTTTGCACGAGTGCAAGACCGGATAGCAAGCCTTGTTGTCCGCCTTTGCAC
>CAITYF010000075.1 GCA_903896545.1 uncultured Myxococcales bacterium
CCTGCGGCGCCGGCCCCGCAAAATCCCCACTATTCCGCCGCAACATCCTCCGCCGGCGGCAAAATCAACCGATCCGCGATCAGCTCCGCAATATCCTTAGTCTTAACCGAATCCTTCTTATCCGCCGCGCCCACACCGTCACTCAACATCGTCATGCAGAAGGGGCAACTCGACGCGATAATCTCCGGCTTGGCTTCCAACAGCTGCTCGACGCGCACGTTGTTGATGCGGCTGCCGATCTTCTCTTCCATGAACATGCGCGCACCACCAGCGCCGCAGCACATGCCGAGCTTCTCGCTGCGCTCCACTTCGACCAGCTCAATTCCCTTGATCGCCTGCAACGCCGCCCGCGGCTCCTCGTACACGTCGTTGTGGCGGCCCATGTAGCAGGAATCGTGGAACACGACGCGCTGCTTCTCGCCCGCGGACAGGTTCAACCGGCCGTCGGCGATGAGCTGCGGAATCAGCTCACTGTGGTGCACCATTTCAAAGTTGGCGCCCAACTGGCTGTACTCATTCTTGATCGTATTATAGCAGTGGGGGCAATTGCTGACGATCTTCGTCACGCCTGCTTCTTTCCACGTGTCGATGTTTTCCTGGGCAATCGACTGGAACAGGTACTCGTTACCCATCCGCCGCGCCGGGTCGCCGCAGCACTTCTCTTTCTTGCCCATGACGGCAAACCGCACGCCCGCCGCCTTTAGGATCTTCGCCGTCGCCAGCGTGATTTCCTTGGCGCGATCGTCAAACGAACCGGCGCAGCCGACGTAGAAGAGGTACTCCGGGTTCTCCGTGTCCGCCAGCGTCGGGATGTTCTGGTCTTTTGCCCAGTCAAAGCGCTTGCCGGAAGCCATGCCCCACGGGTTGCTCTTGGACTCGATGTTCTTCAGCGTCGTGCCGACTTCCTTCGGGAACTCGTTGCGCGTCATGACCAAGTGGCGGCGAATGTCGATGATCTTGTCGACGTGCTCGATCATCACCGGGCACTGCTCGCTGCAGGAACGGCACGTCGTGCACGACCAAATCGCGTCCGTGTTCACCGTCGCAATCAGCGTCGGGAGCGCCGCTTCCGCTTCTTCCGCCGAGACTTCGCCCGAAATCGCCAGCGCCGCGGTTGGCACCTTGCCGCCAGCCAAGATGCGCGCCTGATCCGCATACACGTGGTCGCGAATGTCCAGGATGATCATCTTCGGGTTCAGCGGCTTACCCGTCGTCCACGCTGGGCAGTTCACTTCGCAGCGACCGCATTCCGTGCAGGTGTACAAGTCCAGAATCTGCTTCCAGCTGAGGTCCTCCGTCTTGGACAGACCGAGCGGCTTCTCTTCTTCCAGCGCCTTCTCGATGTCCGGCACAAACGACAGCGCGCCCTTGGGCTCCAGCTTGGACAGGAACACGTTGGGCAGCGACGTGATCACGTGGAAGTGCTTGGAAAGCGGCAGCAAGTTCATGAACGTGAGCACGATTGCCAGGTGAATCCAGAAGTTCACCTCACCCAGAATCTGCTGCGTCTTCGGGTCGATGCCCGTCGTCGCGAACCAATTCGCCAGAATCGCACCGATCGGCGCGTGCTCCAGGTGTTCGTGTGCGTGCGTCGCGCTCTCACCGCCCGTTTTGATGAGACCGCCAAAGTGCAGACCTTCAAAGAGGAATTCCGTCACCATCAGGCCGCCAATGAAGCCGAGAATCAGGAGCGCCTCGCCCGAATACGCGATGCGCTTGGGCTTGACGATGACGCGACGGTAGACAAAGCCGATGATCGCGATCAGCACAATTAGGGCGGTAAAGTCCTTGAGCGGCGCATAGATCGGCTCGATGAACGGCAACTGCCAGTCCGGGCTGAAGCCTTGGACAAAGAGCTGCGTCGTGCGCGCGCCGAGGATCATGAAGCCCCAGAACGTGAACGCGTGGAGCAAGCCGGAGGCGGGCTCCTTGAACATTTTGGTCTGCCCGACGCCGACAGAGAGGAGCGAGCGCACGCGGTTCTCGACGAGGTCCCAGCGCGTCTCGGGCTTACCGGCAGCGAGCACACGGAAGCGGCCAAACACGGTTCGGGCAAAGAGCCCCAAACCGACGACGAGCAGCAAGATCACGACTGGCAGGCGATATTCGTAGCTCATAGGACTCCTCTCCTCCGTTCCAACAGGCTTGCGACTTCAGATCGTCGGCAAGTCGGGCTTCCGGGTCGCCTGCACGGCGAAGGTCGGGTACCCGTGAAAATGACAGCGACGCTCACGCAGCGTCGGGGGCAGCGCGGCACCCGGGTCCGCCAGACGTTCGATCTCAAAATGAGGATCTTCCGCCATGACGCCTTGCGCCCAGTCAGCGTAGCCCGGAACGTCCGTCTTCAACAGAAGCCGACCACCCGGACGCAGGAAGTGCGCCGCAGCTGCGACAAAATCCGCAGTCAGGAGGCGCTTTTTGATATGCCGCGGCTTCCACCACGGATCGGGAAAAAACACGAGCAGTTGGTCCAAAGTGCCGGGCACGAGCACCTCACGCAGCATCTCGCGCGCGTCGACGAGGCAGAAGGTCGCGTTTGTCAGGCCGTTTTGCACGGCAAGCGCGTCGGCTTCCTGACAGTACTTCTTGCGGACCTCAAAACCGACGTAGCGGACCTGCGGGTTGGCGGCACAGAACGCGGCGGCGAATTCGCCCATTTGGAAGCCGATCTCGACGACCAACGGCCGCGGATCCGACGGTGCGACGATCGCGCGCAGCTTCTCTTGGTCGGCGGCGCGAAAGATCGGGTCGAGGATGTACGTCCCGCCGATGTCTGAGGGCGTGCCGTGCAACCGGCGCATTTCAATGGAACCGCCGATGAGCGCCTTGGCTTTGCGACGCGATAGCTCGGCCTCGCCTTCAACCAGCGAGGGGGAACTGTCACTGACGTGGAACTTGCGCAACGCCATCGCGGCGCGGAGCATAGCGCAGTGCGTCATACTCGTCCAACCCGCACAGCCGAGAAGAATGATGACGGAATTGAAACAGCCCGCTGCGACAGGACGCGGAAAACCCAGCTTGGCGGCTGGGATTTTTGCAGTCGCGTTCATCTTTTCCGCGTCGCTGATGATCTGGAGCGGTTGGCAGCTGTACCACGGCGAGAGTCTGCCGGTTGTGCTGACGGCGACCGAAACGCAGTGCCAGTGGGTCATGCTGCTGGATGAGCCGGCGATGTTGAAGTCGACCTTGGCTGAGCTGGAGGGACAAGCGGCGGACCTGCCGACAGGCGTAACGCGGTATCTGGCAGAGCTTCGGCCGTTGTGCGATGCCGCGGAATCGCAGCGCTTTGAAACGACGCAGGCGTGGACGCTGTGTGGTCTGCCCGATGGCGCGGTGCTGACGGTGCCCAATGCCGCTGGGCAGCAAGAGGTCGCGCAAACGCTGGCGCGGCATTGGGCCGAATTGCCGGAGTCGCCGACGCCACTAATTGCCTGGCAGCACGCGACCGTCCACGTCGACGGTCCGGTCGTGCGGGTGGTCTTCGCCCTGCCCGGCGGCAATCCGGAAGCGATCCTTGCGCGCGCACGTCCGCAGTCAGTTGCAGCGAATTTGGCCGCAGACACGCAGTTTCGCGCGTCGACCGAGCGCGTGGGAAACGCGCCGGTTCACCTCTACTTGCCAGCAGCAACGGCGCAGGCGTGGCTGAAGACGTTGGCGCCATCGCCCTGGTGGACCGGCGGCATCGACGTTGTGCAGTGGCTGGGCGTCATGGCGCGCGTCGGCGAGGGACACCTGCGCGTGCACGCCCATCTCGGCGGCGACGAACAGATGGGGGCGTGGCTGAAGCCCGTGTTTGACGTCGCGACGCTCGACGAAGTCGGTGAGGCGGTCGCCCAAAACGCGAAGGCGGCCGCCGTTGTGCGAATCCCCGCGAAGACGCGCGGGGAACTGGCGAATTGGTACGGGCCGCAAGCGCCGCTTTTTCGCGCGCTCTTGCGGGCGACTCCAACAGAATTGCCCGACGGCACGTTGGTCTGGCAGCAATTTGCCGATGGCGGGGAGGCTGCGCTTTGGCATGGGACGTCCCAAGGCCCGTCAGCGGTCCAGCGCGCTCAGGTCGGCGAATGGACGATCGTTGGGACGAACGCCTCAGCGGTTGCTGCCGTTCGCGAGGTCCTCGGCCGTCCGTCGACATCCCTTGCCGAGACGGACGATCGCGATCGGCGCCGACTCTTGACCAGCACACAGGGCTGGTTTCGCGGCGCGCTGCAGGTCGACTGGGTGTGGACCGACAGCGGCGTGGCGGGCGAAGTCGCGTGGCAGTTAATCGTCAAGTGAGGCGGCAAAGTGCTTAGGGCGATCGCGTCGACCTGCACGCTGGGCGTTTGATTCGCGCGCTGGTCCGGCACCGATTGACACGCCCGACGCACGCGGCGCACGCACTTCGCACGAGCAATATCGCCGGACGTGAGTGTCGCTCGACTCAGTGAACGGTCCAAGGTGACGCAATGAGGGAGAACGTATGAAAACCACTTTCGCCATCTGGGGACTGATGTGCGCCGCGCTGGTCGGGTGCGGCAACAGCAGCGGCTCGAACGCCGACGCGACGGACACGGTCGAAGGCACCGACGCGGCCGGGCTCGACGACACTGACGCTGTGGGCGCCGGCGACACGTCCAGCTTTGACCAAATCAGCAACGAGACGATCTCGCCCGGCTGCGTCTGCGGCGACGGCAAGTGCGACGCGCCGTGTCAGGAAACGCTGGCAACGTGCGCGAAGGACTGCGCGGGGTGCGGCGACGGCACATGCAGCCCGGGTGAAAGCCCAGAGGCGTGCAAGGTCGACTGTTGCAGCTCGTGTGGCGACGGCAAGTGCGTCGGCGGCCCGTGCATGGAGAACATCGAGACCTGCGCCGCGGACTGCAACGCAAAAGCCTGCGGCGATGGCGCGTGCGGCGCGGATGAGTCACCGTTGAACTGTCCCGCCGATTGCGAAGCGCACACCTGCGGCAACCACGTCTGCGAAGCCGGCGAGAGCGGTCCAGACGGCTGCCCCGACGACTGCGGCGGCCACTGCGGCAACTGCGCGTGCGAGGCTGGCGAGACGTGGGGCAACTGCCCGCAGGACTGCGGCTACTGCGGCGACGGCGTGTGCAGCGCGTGCAGTGGCCTCGGTGAGACCGCGAAGACCTGCGAAGCGGACTGCAAATCGACTTCATGCAGCGACGGAGGCGTCTCGTGCGACGACGGCGTCGCGTGCACGGTCGACAAGTGCGAGACGACCGGCGCGTGCAGCCACACAGCCGACGCCACGGCGTGCGCGGACAACGCGCCTTGCACACAGGACAAATGCGACCTCGTCGCGGGATGCACGCACTTGTCCGGCGACGGCCCGTGCGACGACGGCAGCGCTTGCACGTACAACGATCAGTGTTTGGCAGGCGTCTGCAAGGGCGTCGACGGCTGCACCGACGGCGGAACGCTCACGGGCGGCGGCGACACCGGCGGAAGCTGCAATCAGATGTTGGCGAGCTGCAAGATCCAGCCGGCGGGCAGCATCTACGACGAGACGTTCACGGTCGCGTGTGCAAGTGGCAACCCGATCACCATTCAGGTGAACGGCCCCGCCGGACAGACAGGTAACACCGGCAAGAACGGCGGCCCCTGCCAGCCAGGCGAGCCCGGCGGTCAAGGAACTCCGGGCAAGTTTCCCGACTTGAAAGCGCTGGCGTGCACCGACTGCGTCGTGACGGACCTGGATGCGTATACGCGCCTTGTGACCTGCGGAACGTCCACCCGGCAAGTCCTACGCGGTCCCGACGGCGCCAACGGCCTCAACGGAGCGAACGGCAATCCGCCTCCGGGTTCGCCGAACTGCCCGTGACAAGCCTCGCCCGCCTGGGTGGCAACGACAACCGCCTGTGAATTCCGCCCACTGCTGCATCGCGCCGCCGACAGAAGGCGCTTGACGCACCGGCGCGGACGCTGCACTCTGGTCTCGTGGAAGTCCCTGCATTGCGCGGCACTTCTTTCAACTTGTGTGGGGCAGCGATGGGCAAGGTCGCTCGGCGGTTGAACGCGTTTCTGTCGTGCAGGGTCCTCTTGCTGGCGTTCGCGTGCGCGGCGTGTGGCGGCCGAGCAGTTCCTGCGACCGAATCGCCCGACACACTGGTGAAAACCGAGGCTGACGCTCCCCAGTCCAGTCAAGACGTCGACATCAAGGACACCGCTGCTGACGTTGTCGACGGCGTGACGAGCGACGTGACCGAGGAGGTCGCAGCGCCACCCGTCGTGACCACGCTCGTTATCGACGCTGCGCCGGGTCTCTCGCTGCCGCCCGGCCACCTGCACGTGCGCCTCATCCACCACCTGCAACCGGTCAACCAGCCGACGCCTTACGACGACGTCCTGTTTGACGGTCTACTCGACTTGCCTGCCACCGTGACGACTGTCGTTCCCGACGGCACGTGGTGGCCGGTCGCTGCGTGGATGGACGCGAACACCAAGCCGCTCGCTTCCAACCTGAGCTGTGACAAGTCGCAGGTGTTCACGGTGAACGCGACGCACTCCGCGCCGGGAAAAATCACGCTGATCCTCAACACCGCGGCGCCGCAGCAGTGCAATGAGGCCGCCGATCCGGGCTTTCTGGGTGAACTCAGCAATTACATCGTGCCGTTTTCGGACGTCGGCGTCACACATCTTCTGGAGGGCGTGCCCTGGAACGGGTCGTGGTGGATGGCGGCCAACGCGGACGGAATCGGGCGCGTGGATGTGCCGGCAGGCAGCGCCGCAGTCGAAAAGTGGAAGCCGCTCGTCGGTCAGGGTACCTGCCGCCACGTCGTGCGCTTGGGCAACCGGATGTTCTGCAGCCAGCGCAACGCCGCAGTCACTTGGACGGATTTCGACCCGGTATCGAAGAAGCCCACCGCAGAAGGCGAGTTCGTGCTGCCGGGCAACGTCCATGCCGAGGGGATGCTGGCGCGCGACGGCGTTGTCTACGCTTCACTCCACGAAAACGGACTTGGTGTGCTGCCCGTTACCCCGCCTGGCCCGCCTGTTGTGCTCACGCACCCCAAGCTCGTGGACACGTGGCACGTCGCTGGGCTGGCGAACGACAACCTCGTGGTGGCGAACGGCGCGGCAGGCATCGCGATCGTGCAGGTCAAGAACGGCGCGCTCTCGATTCTCGCCAGCTTGCCCTTGCCCGGCACAAGCGCCCATCTGGCGGTCGAGGGCAACACCGTCGCCGTTGGCGCGGTGGCGGGCGGACTGCACCTGGTGGACGTGAGCCAGCCGACGGCGCCCGTGCTGCTTGGCACTTTGCCTGCGGGGCCGTGGCCGGTCTTCGGCGTGGAGCTCTTGAACGGCGTCGCGTATGCGGCGGCTTCGCGGACCGTTCTCGCGGTGCCGGTACCGGCGAAACCGATTGGGTTCCTGAGCGCTTCAGCGGCTGCGCCGACGGACCAGTTCATGACCCTCGACGTGCGCGCAATGGATGGGGTGCTCGTCACCGCGGAATACGCGTTGATCCGCTCGCTTTCGCGCACCGGGAACCTGCCGCAGGGCTTGCCGATCGCGTTGCCAGAGGCGCACCAATGGGCGGCCGTCGTGGAGAAGGGCCAGAGCGCCCAGTACACGATCTGGGTATGGAACCCAGGCAGCGCGCCTTTGCACCTGACGCAATTTGAAGTGAGGCAGGCGCTGCCCAAGGGCGCTTCTGGCGGCCCGATGGTGCCATTCACGGGACCGACGGAGTTGACCGTCGCGCCGCGCCAATCCGCCAAGTTCGTACTCAGCGTGCCAAAGACGGCGCCAACGATTCAGAACATCGTCGCCAGAATCCACACGAACGATCCGTTTCGCCCGTTCGTGAGCGTGGACCTGAACGAGTCTCCGTCCTTGAACACCGGGCAGGCGCTACCCGAACTGAAGTACAAAGACGCCAGCGGCAAGCTTGTCGACGTCGTTGCGTACTTGAAGGGCAAGCCGGCGCTTCTGATTGTCTCGGCGGAATCCTGTCCCGTGGCGATGGAACGCGAGGCCGGCGTGCTGAACGAATATGCGGCGACGATCGCGTCGGGGAAGCTCGGAGCGCTGGTTCTGAACCCGTGGGACCTGCCGCAAACCTGGGAAGTTGGTACGTTCCCGATCCCGTTGGTCGAGGTGTTCTCGGCCATGACGACCAACGACAATACGCAGCATTCGAGCGTGTCTGACGAAAAGCTGGCGCTGCCGTCGTTCGGTTTTGCGCCGCAGCTGCCGCACCTGTACGTGCTGGATGCGTCGGGCAAAATCACCTACGCCTACGAAGGCTACCAGCCACTGCCCCTCCAGCAGGCCGTCGCGGACGTGCTGGGGCCCTAAGTCGCTCGAACTGTCTGGGGTGTCCTGTCGCCGCTGGACTGTCGCCCGCAACGTTGCCGTAACATCATCGGGCTGCCGGTTGATTTGCCGCGGCACATCGGCGGACACTCCCGCGGGGCATGAACCCCTGCCCTTTGCCCCGGAGCCCCCGTGATTCCCCGCTATAGCCGCCCTGAAATGACTGCCCTCTGGACCGACGACGCCCGCCTCGTGCGTTGGCTGCAAGTCGAGTGCGCCCACCTACGCGCCCTGGAGCAGTTGGGCCAAGCGCAGCCGGGCATCGCGGACTTGGTCCAACGTACCGCGGTCCTGCGACCTGAACGCGCGGCCGAAATTGAAGCGGTCGTCAAACACGACGTGATCGCGTTCCTCACGATGGTCGAAGAGTCCGTCGGCGACAACGCCCGCTTGTTGCACCGCGGCTTGACGTCGTCGGACGTGCTGGACACGTCTCTGGCGCTGCTGCTGCGCGACGCGGGTCACATCCTGCAAATCGGCTTGAAGAAGGTGATCGTCGCGCTGGCGGATCGCGCCCGTGAGCACCGCCACACGTTCACGATCGGTCGCAGCCACGGTATGCACGCCGAACCGACGACTTTTGGCCTCGTCTTTGCGGGTCACTTGGCCGAATTTGTGCGGTGCTGGCATCGTCTGGCCACGGCGATCGAGGAAATTTCGGTGGGCACGTTGTCGGGCGCGGTTGGCACCTACGCACAGACGCCGCCGGAAGCTGAGTCGATCGCGCTGGCGTCTCTGGGACTGCGCGCGGAAACCGTGCCGACCCAGGTCGTGCCGCGCGATCGTCACGCCGCGTATTTCACCGCGCTGGCGAGCGTCGCGAGTGCGATTGAGCGCCTCGCGGTCAACGTGCGGCACCTGCAGCGTTCCGAAGTCGGTGAGGTGCACGAGGCGTTCACGGCAGGTCAGCGCGGCAGTTCCGCGATGCCCCACAAGAAGAACCCGATCCTGTCGGAGAACCTCTGCGGACTCGCGCGGGTGGTGCGTGGCTACGCGGATATGGCGCGCGACAATGTGCCGCTGTGGCACGAACGCGATATTTCGCACTCCTCGGTGGAGCGCTACATCGCACCGGACGCGACGGTCACGCTGGACTTCATGCTGCACCGCACCGCGGGCCTCGTCTCTGGCTTGGTCGTGCACGCTGACAAAATGGCGCACACGCTCGATCAGGCGGCAGGCGCCTTCTTTTCGGGCAACGTGCTGCTTGCGCTTGTCGACGCGGGCGTGCTGCGGCAGACCGCGTACGGCATCGTGCAGCGTTCGGCGCTGGCGGCGGTGACGTCAGGTGGCGCTTCGGAGATGAAGGCACTGCTCCTGGAAGACAAGGAAATTCGCAGTCATCTGGATGAAGCAGCGCTGGATCGCTGTTTTGATCTTCGTCACCACTTGCGTCACGCCGATTTGATTCTGGATCGCGCGCTGGCGGAAGCCTCCCAAGTCACCAACGAGTCAGTGCGTGACAGAGCGTCATGAACTGACGTGGCTTTTTGACTGGGTCGCCAGGTGCGCCCGCCTGCGGCGATACGCACGGCGACTCAGAATCACAGTTGATCGTCTCGTGTTGAACTAACCCCCTGAGAGGTGCCCCGTGTCCCTGCAAGTTCTCGATTCCTTTTATGAAGGCAAGGCCAAGACGCTGTTTCGCACGAGCGATCCGAGCCTCATCGTGCAGTACTTCAAGGACGACGCGACGGCGTTCAATCGCCAGAAATTCGGGCAGATCGCCGGCAAGGGCGTAGTCAACTTGGCGATCACGCGCGCGCTGTACAAGCTGCTCGAATCCAAGGGCGTGAAGACCCATTTTGTCGACGCGCTGGACGAACGCCGCATGGTGAGCCGCAAGGTTGAGATCGTGCCGCTTGAAGTCGTCGTGCGCAATCGCGTGGCGGGCACGTTCGCCAAGCGGTACGCCGTGGCGGAAGGCACCGTGCTGTCGGCGCCGATCGTCGAATTCTTCCTGAAGAAAGACGAGTTGGGCGACCCGCTGATTACCACGGAAGCGGCGATTTCCATTGGTCTGGCGACGCAGAAAGAGACGGACGAACTGGATCGCCTGGCGCGCGAGGTCAACGAAATTCTGAAAGCGTTCTTCCTCTCGCTCAACATCGAACTCATCGACTTCAAGCTGGAATTCGGCCGCCTTCCGGACGGCACGATCCTGCTCGCCGACGAGATTTCCCCCGATTCCTGCCGGTTTTGGGAAGTCGGCACGGGCAAGAAGCTCGACAAGGATCGCTTCCGCCAGGACTTGGGCGGCATTGAAGACGCGTACGCGGAAATGTTGCGCCGCGTGCAGTCGGCCACTTGACGGCTGCCGTTCCAAAGCGCGACCGTACAGCTGCGTTGCCTGAGCACGTCCGAGGCCACGGTGCTGTCCCTTTACGGTCCTATTCTCGAGCAGTGCGAGCCCTATCTAATCGCTAACCCGTGGATTGTGCAGGATCTCAACCTGCAGCCTCTGGGCCTCTCGATCCCACCTGAAAACGTGCTGCACCCGCAGGAACGCCGTCACGGGCCGTTTCTGGCGATGCTGCAGCTGGTCGACAAGCTGACGTTTGGTCCGTTTGGCATGGAGATGCCGTCGTGGGTGTTCTACGACTGCGCCGTGATGCCGGGCGCGGTTTTTGGCCTCGCGATCCGCGCGGAAAGGCTTGAGGACTGGGCGCGCGAGGCGATGAACGTGCCAGCCGATTACAACGGGCTGGTGCCCGTCTCGCTCTTCATCGCGATTCCGATGCTCGCGGGCTTCTCCGAGGGCGCGCAGGTGCCGCACACGTGGCTGCTCTACACGCTGGAATCGTTGAATCAGGTGTCACCGGGCATCGCGCCTGCGGGCATCCTGAAGGTCACGCTGGCACTCGGGCTGAAGGTCTTTCCGATCAAGACCCTCTACGGCACGACGCAGTGGCGTTCGCCCAAGCTGAAGGTGTACGCGGATCTCGGTCCGCTGGAGCTGGTGACGGCGTACACGCCCGCGCACAGCCTGCCGCGCACGCTGAGTTTTCGCCTGCCTTTGGAGGAGGTGCACCACAACACCGTGCTGGCCTCGCCGCGCGTGCACCCCGCGGCGCCGCCGCCCAACACGCTGCTGGACGTGGACGACGTGGAGGCGCTGCAACGCCTGCAACGGGACATCGAGGAAGGGCAAAAAGTGCTGGTCGTCGGCCACACGATCGAGCACGGCGCGCACGTCCGCGTGCCGCTTCACTGTGTTCCGCGTCAAGGTGTGCCGCAACCCCGCCAAGGTCTGTGAGGTCGCATGCTGCCGTTTCCCGTGCGCAATCCGCAGCTTTTGGACGAGTTCACGCCGTACCTCGTCGCGACGCCGTTCAACCTGCCCGCGCTGAATCTTTCGCCCTTTGGCGTGCCGGTTCCGCCAGAAAACATCATCGACCCGCTGCGGCTGCAGTCCGAGACGTTTCTCAAGCTGCTGCACCGTTTGGACGGTCTCACATTTGGCCCGGAAGGCATGCCGATGCCGCGCTGGGTGTTTTTTGACTGCTCGGAAATGCCCGGCGCGATCTACGGTCTCGCGCGTCCGGCGCGGACGCTTTGGCCAAAGGCGCGTGAGCTGTTCAAGGTGCCGCACGACTACGACGGGCTCGTGCCGGTCAGCATGTACGTCGCGATTCCGATGTACCGCCCCGGCATTTGGTTTGGCCACAATTTGTCCAGCCTTGCGCCGGTTTTTGAGCGCGCGGGCGTGACCGACACGGATTTGCGCGGTCTGGGCAGCCTGACCAAGGGCCTTGCGCTCAAGTGTTTTGGCGTGCAGGAATTCTGGGGCGCGACGCAGTGGCTCTCCAAGGCTCTGTACATTCACGTAAAATTCGGCCCGCTGGATCTGCAGACGGCATTCACGCCGGCCCACTCAGAGCACGAGACGCTGACCTACGGTTTTCGCGTGACCGACGATTCCTTGCGCGCGTCGATGGGCGATCCGGGAATTCGGATCACGCGGCCACAGCCGACGTTTTGGCTGGAAGGTCACGACGTGCCGGGCATGCAGACGCTGCAGGACCGCATTGAGGCCGGCGAACGCTACGTGATTCCGGATGCGCCGCGTGCAACGCCCGATGGCGGCGTGTTGGTGCCGATCACGCGCGTGGCGTGAACCGGTAAACGGCAAATATCTGACAACTCCTCTACACGGGCTACACTCGCCGCGCGCCGATCTGTGCTCTTTGGCGCAAGGAATTCTGCGGCATGAACTCACGTGTTCCCCCCAAGACTGCATACAAGCCACCTGTTGGACGCGCGGCACCGCCGTCTCAGGCCAAGCGCTGGCTCATCATTGGCGGCGTCTTGATCGCCGTCGTTACCGCGACATTGGTCGGCGGCGCGCTGATCGCGGCCAGCATCGCGCGGGGAAAGCTGCAGCTGATCGCCAAAGAAGCGAACTTGCAGCTGGCGCTGGCCGATCTGGGCGTTTCGCCCCTCGGCAAGGTCCACATTTCCGGGCTGGCCTTCAAGCGGCAAGATGGCAGCACGATCGTCTCGACCGATGACACGACCCTGTGGATTTCTCCGTGGAAGGCGCTGCTGGGACGCCGCCGTCCAGAACGGGCGGAAGTGCACGGTTTTCTCCTGGACGCGCGGGTCGAAGACGGCAAGCCCAAAGAACTGCTGGACCTGTACAAGGCGGCAAGGAAGGTGTTCCCGCGCAAGGAAAAAACGGACGACAACGAGCCAAAGAGCGTCAGCAACTTTGCGTTTACGTTGGACAAAGGCAGCGTGACCGTTGGCGTCCGCGGCAAGGGTGCTGAATACCTGCCGAGCGGCCTGAAGGCCAAGGACATCTCGGCGAACGTCGACTTGGCCAACGGCGTGGGCGATATGTCCGCGGTTTTTGAAGGGACCGTTCAGTCCAAGCTCGCGGCGAAGTTGGTCGCACAGCCGTCTGGCCCCCCGCGGCTGGAAGCCAAGTTTGCCCCGGAATTCCGTCTCCAGATGCCCGAAGGCAAGGCGCTGCCCGCGGGCATCGACAGCGTCTCCATTTCAGGACTCGGATTTGACGCCATCGAAGGCGGCGCGGTGGAAGACATCGTGCTGCGCAAGGGCCAAACGGAGATCCTGCGGGTCGCGCGCGTCCGTCCGGATCGCGGCGGCGTGGGTGTACGCGCGGACAAGATCACGTTTGCGCTGCCTGAGCCGCCCAAAGTGGATGCGGAGCCAGCCAAGCCGGTGAAGCAGAAAGTGAAGCCCGGCGCGCCGTCCTTGCCTTCGCCGCCATCGGACAAGCCCGTCGTTGCGCCGGCGGAAGACAAACCTGCCGCGCCCGTGGGTCCGCGCGTGTGGGCGGGTGAAATCGAGAGCGTCGCGCTGGATCTGGGCAACGTGGAAGGGGGGGAGATTTCGCTCATCGCGCGCCTTGAAAAGCTGAAGGCGACGATGCCGGGCGGCGTGGCGACCCTGGGTGTTGAGAAAGTCGAGCTGAAGACCGATCGCATGCCGGGCGAGCACCCGCTCGAAGCGCTGGTCGAACTTCGCGTGACGCAGCCGTCGATGGACCTGCCATGGCGGGAGGACGCGCTCGCGCAGATTCCGGGCGGTAAATCGCTGTGGAGCGCAGTGCTGGCAGCGGAAAAGGCCAAGTTGCGCGAGCAGATTGAGGACGACGCGGCCGAAGAAATTGAGGATCCGACGCTGCCGCCGGAAGTGCGCAAGAAGAAGCTGGCCGAGCGCGTCGCGGCGAAGTTGAAGGCGGCGGGCGTCGAGCCCGAAGACGGCAAAGCGAAGAAGGCGGACGCACCCAAGGGCGATGCGGCGAAGGGCGACGCCGGCAAAAAGGCCGAGAAGACGCCGGGGGCGGCGAGCAAGTCGGCGCTCACGCAGTACGTGAAGCCGCTGAAAGATCTGCATACCAAGCTGCTGGGCGCGGACGTGGTCGTGCAGAAACTGATCGAGAAGCTGTCGCAAGCGCCGCGGCTGAAAGTGATCGTGGAGCAAGGCCGCCTCGGCCTCGTGCGCGTGGGTGCGCCCAAGCCGTTTGGCGGCGTGCAGGACATCACGGTGGACACGACGGCGCTGATGGCGGACGGCAGCCGCGCGGTGAAGGTCACGGCACGGCCGTTTGACGACGAGCGGCCGTGGGGCCAAGTGAGCGCGGACGTGGTGATCGGTCCTGGACCGAAGCTGTCGAAGGCGCACTTTGCGTTGGCGGGCAGTGAATTTGCACAAGCCCTGCGTGTGGTCTCGTCGGGCGTGACGATCAAGCCGGATTCGGACATCGAAGTGAAGATGGACGTCGCGCTGGGCGATGCGCCGGGACAGAAACTGGCGATCACGGGCGATTTCATGGTGAAGAAGGTCGGCTTTGACTGGTGGCGTCTGGCGCCGCGGCCGATCGACGACCTGTCGGCGTCGGGCAAGGTCGCCATCACGGCGCAAAATGACGGGACGCTGAAGGCGGACTTCACCGAGCTGACCGTGGGTCAAGCCAAGGCGCACCTGTTGCTCGAAGCGACGAGTGTGAACGACAAGCCGGTCGTGCACGTGCGGGCGGAGATGCCCAAGCAGGACTGTGGCGGGGTCGCGAAGTCGATCCCCTCGGCGATGCTGGCGACGATCGGCAGCGTCGAAGCGAAAGGCGAAGTGTCGTGGCTCGTGGACCTGACGGTGCCGCTGTTGAACGCGTACAAGGCGGATCTGCAACTGGCGCTGGATGACACGACGTGCGAAGTGACGAATTTCGGCAACGTGAAGGTCGAGGATCTGGCGCAGGATTTCTCGCGGCCGGTCAATGAGAACGGGACGCTGCTGGATGACGTGCAAGTGGGGCCGTCGTCGGGTCAGTGGGTGCCGCTGGCCGAGCTGAAGCCGTGGACGCCGTGGTCGATGATCGCGACCGAAGATGGGCGCTTCTACAAACACCGCGGCATCGCTCCAGGCCTGGTCCTGCGCGCGATCCGCATGGACCTCGACTACGGCCGGTTCGTGTACGGCGGTTCGACGATTACGCAGCAGCTGGTGAAGAATATTTTCCTGACGCGCGCCAAGAACCTGTCGCGCAAGTTCGAGGAACTGCTCATCGTCTGGCAAATGGAGCGCAAGCTGCCCAACGCCAAGGACCGCATTCTGGAGTTGTACATCAACTTCATCGAGTTCGGCCCGAAGCTCTACGGCATCCAGCGCGCGGCGCAAACGTACTTTGGCAAGGACGCGCGGTTGCTGACGCCGCTCGAATCCGCGTTCCTCGCCGCGAACAAGCCCTGCCCGCGCTGCGGCTACGCGCGGTTCATCGGCAAGAAGTGGGACCCGTGGTGGCAGGAGCGCATGATCGGCGTGATGACCAAGATGCGCGATGAAGGCATCATCAGTGACGAGCAGTTCGTGGCCGAAGCGCCGTACATCCCGCATTTTGTCGGCTGGCCGTCGAGCAACGTGATGCCGACCGCGCCCGCAGACGACGGCGCACCTGCAGCGGTCAAGCCCGCGGGCAATGGCGGCGCGGAAGAATAGCCGCGCTGAGTCCGACCGCTTCTCAACAGACGCCAAAAAACGCAAACGGCACCGGGATTGCTCCCCGTGCCGCGCGTCCGTTCAGTCGCGTTTGCGACTTACTTGCCTTCTTTCTTCTCGGCGGCCGGCTTCTCTTTGGCGCCTTCCTTCTTCGCGTGGCCTTCTTTCTTGGGTTCCTTTTTGGTGGCTTCCTTCTTCGGGGCTTCTTTCTTCTCAGCCACTTCCTTGGCGGGGGCTTCCTTCTTCGGGGCTTCCTTCTTCTCCTGCGCGAAGGACGGGGCAGCGATGGCGAGACCGAGGGCGATGGCGAGCGAGGTGAACTTCTTCATGGGGTGACTCCAGATGGTGTACTGCGATGGAACCGTGTCCGAACTCCGTGGTTGAAACCCTCAACCGGTGGCGCGGACTTGTGGATATGGACCCGGCCCAGCGGGGAAGGTAAAAAAGTTTTTTTGCAGCCGAGCGTCCATCACCGGTGCGTCACGGTGAACCGTGCGTGCGTAGCGCACTGCGGCGGCTGCGTGTACAATCGCGCGCGCTGCGGCACCCAAGGCCGCCCGGAAATCGCCATGGACTTTGCGCTCAATGAAACCCAGCAGATGATTCTCGATACCGCGCGTCGGTTTGCCAAAGACGAACTAACGCCGATCGCCCACCACACCGACAAAGCCGGTCAGTTCCCCGCCAAGCAGGTCAAGCTGTTGGCTGAACTCGGCTTCCTCGGCATCGCCGTCGATGAAAAGTGGGGCGGTGCGGGTCTGGACAACCTGAGCTACGCGATCGCGATGGAGGAAATCTCCGCGGGCTGCGCGTCAACTGGCGTCATCATGTCGGTGAACAACTCGCTGGTGTGCGACCCGATCAGCAAGTTTGGCAACGACGACCAGAAGAAGAAATTCCTGAAGCCGCTGGCGGAAGGCAAGGTTCTCGGCTGCTTCGCGCTATCGGAACCCGGCTCCGGCTCGGACGCGGCGGGGATGCGCTGCACGGCGATCCGGGACGGCGACGAGTATGTGCTGAATGGCACGAAGAACTGGATCACCAACGGCAAGGAAGCCGACATCTGCGTGCTGATCGCGCACAGCGATCCGACCGAGCGCCACAAGGGCATCAGCGCCTTCATCGTCGATCGCCGCGACACGCCGTACGGCATCGGCAAAGTCGAGGACAAGCTGGGCATCAAGGGCAGCTCCACGACCAGCCTCGTTTTTGAAAACTGCCGCATCCCGGTAGCCAACCGCTTGGGCCAGGAAGGCGACGGCTTCAAGGTCGCGATGAGCACGCTGGACGGCGGTCGCATTGGCATCGCGGCGCAAGCGCTGGGCATCGCCCGGTCCGCGTTTGACGAGGCGCTCATCTACTCGCGCGAACGTCAGGCGTTTGGCAAGTACATCGGCGACTTTGGCGCGATTCAGGAAATGCTGGCGGACATGGCGACGGAGATCGACGCGGCGCGGCTGTTGATTTGGCGGTCGGCCATCGCCAAAGACAACAAGGAGAAATTCGGCAAGCTCTCCGCGATGGCCAAGCTGTACGCCTCGGAAATGGCGGCGCGCGTGTGCACCAAGGCGTTGCAGATCCACGGCGGCTACGGCTACGTGAAGGAGTACAACGCGGAACGCCATCTGCGCGACGCGCGAATCACCGAGATTTACGAGGGCACGTCAGAAATTCAGCGCCTCGTGATTGCGCGTGAGACGCTGACGGAACTGGCGCAGGCGGGAGGCTAGGTCATGGAACTTCGCCTTTCTCCTGAAGAAAGTCAGATTGCCCAGCTTGCGGAACAGGTCGCCAAGGACGTGCTGGCCAAACACGCGGACGCGGCGGATCACGGCAAGTTCCCGGCAGGCAACATCGCGGAACTCGGCGCGACCGGCTTGCTCGGCGTGAAGATTCCGACCGAGTTTGGCGGTCTGGGCGGCAACAACATCGCCGCCGTGCACGCGATTCGCGCATTGGCGCGCGCCTGTCCTTCGACCGCCGTGACGGTTGCGGTGACCAACATGGTCGCGGACATGATCCTGAAGTTCGGCGATGCCGCGCAGCACGCGAAGTTTCTGCCGAATCTGTGCAACGGCACCTGGTTGGCGGGATCGTTTGCGCTGTCGGAGCCGTCGGCTGGATCGGACGCGGCGAGCCTGCGTACGCGCGCGGAGAAGGTGGACGGCGGCTATCGGCTGAACGGCGAGAAGCTGTGGATCACGAGCGGCGACGTCGCTGGCGTGGTTCTCGTGCTGGCCAAGACCGACCCGGCGGCGGGCGCGCGTGGCATTTCAGCGTTTCTGCTCCAGCCCGGCATGGAAGGTTTCAGCGTCGGTCGTCACGAGGAGAAGCTGGGGCTACTCGGCAGTTCCACGGTCTCGCTCGCGTTCTCGGACGTGTTCGTGCCCGACGCGAATCGCTTGGGTCCCGAAGGCATCGGCTTTGAAATCGCCATGGTCGCGTTGGACGGCGGTCGTTGCGGCATCGGCGCGCAGGCGATCGGCATGGGTGAAGCAGCGCTGCGCGTGATCGCGACCGCGGTGGAAGCGCGCAAGAAAGGCGACCGCACGCTGGGCACCGACCAAGGCGCACAGTTCCGCGTGGCGGACGTGGCGACGCGTCTGGATGCCGGCTGGCTGCTGGTGCTGCGCGCGGCGTCGCTGCGGGACGCAGGCAAGAAGATGGCGAAGGAAGCCGCGATGGCCAAGGTCTTCGCGACGGAAGCCGGCAACTTTGCTGCACAGCAGGCGGTGGCGCTCAGCCAAGGCGCGGCGCTGGACCGGCACTCGCCGGCGGCGCGGCTGCTGCGTGACGTGCGCGTGAGCCGAATCTACGAAGGAACGAGTGAAATTCAGCGTTTGGTGATCGCGCGCCACTTGGCAGCGAGCGTCAGCTAGGAAGGAGCGGGACATGGCAGACACGAATCAAGCGCGGCGAGGCCGCGTGCTGGTCGGCAAGATTGGCCTCGACGGCCACGATCGCGGTGCCAAGGTGGTCGCTCGCGCGCTGCGTGACGCCGGGTTCGAGGTGATCTACACCGGGCTGCACCAAACGCCGGACATGCTCGTGAATGCAGCGATTCAGGAAGACGTCGATCTGATCGGCATTTCCATCCTGTCCGGCGCGCACAACACGCTGGTGCCAAAAGTGCTGACTTTGCTCAAAGCCAAGGACGCAGGCGATATCGCGGTTTTTGTCGGCGGCATTATTCCCGATGCCGACATCGTGACGCTCAAGGAACTCGGCGTGGCGGACGTGTTTACGCCGGGCGCGTCTCTGGTATCCATCACCACGCGCGTGCGGGCCATCCTGGCCGAGCGCGGCGTGAACCTCCTTGCCCAAGAAGCGTAGGCCACCATGCAGTTTTTGCCCAATGAACAGCAGGCGATGATTCGGGACGGTGTACGGAAGTTCGCCGAAGGTACGCTCAAAGGCGGCGCGACGGCACGCGATGCGGCGGGAACGACGCCGGCGGACGTGCTGAAACAGCTCGCAGAACTCGGCGTGTTTGCCCTGACGAGCGATGAGAAGCACGGCGGCTTGGGCCTGGATCTGGGTGCGGCGGTGCTGGCGATTGAGGAACTTGCGGCCGCGGACGCGGGCGTGGCGCTGCTCGTGGTGCAACAGCATCTGGTCGCGATGGGCTTTCTGGCGCAGGTCGCGAGTCAGCCGATGCACGCCGAGTGGCTGAAGTCATTGGCTGCCGGCGATCCGCTGTGTGTGCTGCTCCACGGCGAAGACGCCGTACACCGCGATGTGGAAACGGTCGCGACCCGCGCTGAAAAGACCGCGACGGGCTGGCGTCTGAACGGCGTGAAGCCGGACGTGTTTGGCGCTGCGCTCGCGCAGGTCTCCATCGTGACGGCGCAGACAGACGCGGGCTTGACCGCGTTTGCAGTGCAATTCAGCACGCCCGGCGTGACTGTCTCCAAGCCAACCGATCCGCTGGGTCTGCGTTCCGCTGCGTTGGCGACGGTGACGCTCGAAAATGTCGAGATTCCTGACGCCTACCTGCTGGGCACGCTGGGTGACGCGGCAACGCCGCTTCGCCACGTGCTGGTGCGTGCGCGCTTGGGCGTGTCGGCGATCGCGGTCGGCGTGGCGCGCGAGGCGCTGCGGCTGGGTGGTCGGTACGCGAACGAGCGCCAACAGTTTGGCAAGCCGATTGCGACGTTCCAGCCGATTCAATGGCAGGTCGCAAACTCGGCGGTGGAGATCGACGTCGCGCGATTGCTCCTGCACCGTGCGGCCTGGGCGCTGGATCACACGCGGAACGCGGAGCCACTCGTTGCGATGGCGCGCCTAACGGCGGCGGAGACCGCGACGCGCGTGTCCGACCGGGCGATTCAATTGCACGGCGGCTACGGCTACACGCGCGAGTTCACCGTGGAGCGGCTGTATCGCGACGCGTGGACGCTGGAAGGGCTGTTCGGCTCACCCGGCTTGCAGCGCGTCCGCTTGGCGCAGTCACTCGCCGCCTAGATTCACCGGCCGCAGACGCGGCGTCGGTCCTGCACAACACGGCGGGAGCTCCGAACGCAGCACATCCAGCGTGTGCATCGCTTTCTCCAGAAAATCCGCTGACGAGTCGACGAAGAACCGCCGCGGGTGCCCTGCCCACGCGTCCTCGATGCGCCGATCCAGCGCCAGCGCCTCCGTCGCGCTCTCGATGCGCAGTGGATTTGAGTGGTCAAAACCGATCGTTGGCGTCCGCAGGTGAATCACCGCGTCGTAGCGCGCAAGCTGCTCCTCGTGCGTGGTGCCCACTGCTTGTAAAAACGTGGTCATCTCGTGCGGCCAATACGCGACGCCGTCCAGCGTGCCGCGATCACAGAGCGTGATGGCCGGCTCGGCTTCATCGTCGACCGCGCGCTCCAGTTCACGCTGCACGTAGAAAATCGCCCGTTGCGCGGCCATCCGCCCTGCGTCGGTGGACGATCGCGGAAAACCGCCGCCAAAAAGTAGGCTCGCGGCCTCCGGCAAGATGTGCACGTGTCGACAAAAATACTTGCGAGCCAGCTCCAACACGGCGGTCTTGCCCGCGCCTGGACCGCCGGTGAGCACAATGCGACGCCGCGGATGCACCGTTTGACAGTGACAGTGATGGTGCTGCCCGTTACTCATGGCGCTCCTGCGATGTGGACGTGGCTACCGCTGAGTCCGGCTTCCACGCGAATTCCCGCGGGAATCTGCTGTTTCAACTCGTCCACGTGGGAAATGATGCCGACGCTGCGACCGCCGGCCTGAAGCGCTTTGAGCGTGTCGATGGCGAGCTCAAGGGCCTCGCTGTCGAGGCTGCCAAAGCCCTCGTCAATGAAAAGCGCGTCGAGTTGGATGCCGCCGGCGTGGCGCTGCACGACGTCCGAGAGCCCCAACGCAAGCGCCAAGGACGCCAGAAAGCCTTCGCCACCCGACAGCGAGTGCGCCGGACGTTGCCGCCCGGTGTTTTGGTCCAAAACGTCGAGATCGAGGCCACCCGCCGAGCGCTGATCGCCCGGTTCGCGGCGCCGCACAAGCTCGTAGCGATTGCGCGTCATGACCCGCAGACGCGCGGTGGCGGCCTCCAGCACCTCGTCCAAGAGTGCCGCGAGCACAAAGCGCTGGAACGTCAGCCGACTCGGCGTGTTGCCGTTCGCAGCCTTGGCCAGGTCCCCCGCGACACGAAACGCCGCTTCAATGCCACCGAGCCGCGCAGTGAATTCCGCCAATTGCTTGAGAATTTCTAGAGTCGAATGACGTCGCGCGGTCAGAGCCTGGATCTCGCGAAGCAGCCCGTCTGCTTCGTCGCGCGCCGCAGTGAGCGCCGCGGCCAGCGTTGGCAAGTCCGGCACCGGCACGCCTTGCACGGCCGCGTTTGCGCGGGTTAGCCGATCGTGAGCTGCTGTTCGCAGTTCTGCGTGCGTCTGAATACGCGCTTCCAACGCCGTCAACACGTCCGCGGTCAAACGCGCCGCGAGAAATGCCGCTTCGTCGGCGAAACCGGTCGTTCGCAACGCAACTTGCCACGCGGTCTCTGCCCGCGTCAGCGCCTCACGCGCCTCGGTCACCGCCACACCGCGGCTCGCCACGCGTTCCACGGCGACGGCCAGTTTTTCCCGCGCCGCTGCCTGAGCAGTCTGCGCGGCCGTCAACTCCGCGTCCAACCGCTGCACGCGCACCTGCGCCGCGGTGATCGCCGTCTCCACCGCACCTTGCGCCCGCAACGCTTCGGGCACCTGCGCTTCGAGCTCTTGTAGCTTTCCGCCTTCACTCGCCGCACGTTGCGCCGCTTCCTGCGCCAGAGGACGCAGCAGTTCCAGGTCCGCCGTCAGGTTGTCTACCCGCAAAGCGCCCGCGTCTGCGCGCGCGCGCGCTTGCTGCCAGGTTCGCTGAGCCCCTTCGGACTCGCTCACTTGGCTCCGCGCGGTTGCAACGTCCAGCGCTGCGTCCACCGCGTTGGACGCCAACCGTTCCTGCGCCGACTGCCACGCCGCCAAGGCGACCGCCGCGAATTGCGTCGCTTTGGCTAGCGCGTCCTGCCCGGCTTGGCGCTGCGTCTCGGCGCGTTCAACGTTCTGCTGCGCCGCCGTGAGCTGTGCATCCGACGGCACCGACTGGTCCGCCTGTGCGGGATTCGGATGTGTCGCGCTGCCGCACACCGGACAGGCCTCGCCTTCGTGCAGGTGTCGCGCCAAGACCGCCGCTTGGGCCGCACGCCACTGACGGTCCATCGCGTCGAGACCCGCACGCGCAGCCTCCCACGTCGACAGCACGTGCGCTTGCTGGGTCCGCGCGCGCTCCGCGTCCGCCTCCGCGCGGGTCTGAGTTGTCGCCAACTCGACCAATTCCTTTTTTTGCGCTGCAAGCTTTTCCGCCTGCTGGAGCCGGAGCAGCCGCGCCTCCAAGGCGGTGGCAACCGGGGCGAGCGCCTCGCCTTGCGCTGTGTCCTGTGTGAGCGTCACGCGCGCCTGCTTCAGGGCTTCATCGGCAGCTTGCAGCCGCGCCCCCTGCGCCTCGGACGACTTCCGCGCGGCCTCTGCCACAGCCGTTTGCGCCAGAAGCTGCGCCACGCGCTCCCGCTGCGCCTGCAGTTCCAGAAGCTCCGTCTGCGCTTGGGTCCGCAGCCCTTGCTTGCCGTTCTGCGCCACCAGTGCGCTTTCTGCCGCCTGCGCTTGGGTCAGGGCCTGCCCGTGGTGCTCGTCGGCGTGCCGGGCGTTCTCCACGGCTGTCGCAACTGCCCCCAGCGCCGAAGTGTGCGTCACGTGCGTCGGCAACGCCCGATCCGCGCGCACTGCCGCCTTCAGGCGCTCCTGATCGGCCTGATGCGCCGCCTCTTGGAGCTCGAGCGCCTGCACCAGCCCACGCGCAGTGTCGCGCTCGTCGAACTTCACCTGATCCGCGCGCCCCGCCGTGAGCGCCGCGTTCGCTGCCTGTTCGCGCGCTTGCACGGCCTGCTGCTGCTCCGCCAGTGCCTCGAGTTGCGACTGACACGTGTCAGCGCGCGCTTGCAACTCTGCCACCGACGCCGCTTCCGCCGACTTCAGCAGTACCTCAGAGCCATTCTTCGCTTCTTTGCCTTTGGCCTCCAGCGCGCGGGCCCGCTTGGCGAGCTCCTCCTCGACGCCCTGATACAGACCTGTGCCAAAAAGCGTCTTGAGAATCGCCTCGCGCGCCGCCGTTCCCGCACTCAGCAGCTGGCGAAATTGCCCTTGCGGCAGGACGACGACCTGACGGAACTGCAGCGCGTCAAAACCCATCAGCTCTTGCACAAGCGCCGTGACGGAGTCTGAACCGCTGACCAGCAGGCGCTCAACCGCGTCTTCCGTGACAAAGAGCTCAGCCTTGGCCGACTCGGTGGTGAAACCGGAACCGCGCAAGACGGGACGCTCCTGCGCGGGACTGCGGCGCACACGGTAGTGCTTCTGGCCCAGAGAAAAGGTGAGCGCGACTTCGGTGAGCGTCGTTCCTACCGCGTGGTCGCTGCGGAGATCGGACGCTTTGCGCTCGAAACCGGAGCTTTGCCCGTAGAGCGCAAAGCAGATGCCGTCGAGGATCGACGTCTTGCCCGCGCCAGTTGGCCCCGAAATCAAGTACAGGGAGCCGACAGGAAGCCGCGTGAAATCGACAACTTCACGCCCCGCAAACGGCCCAAACGCCTGCATCGACAGAACAAGTGGCCTCATCGTTCCGCCATGTGCACGATAACCGCCGCCACGACTTCCGCGACCACGTCCTGTGCATCCGCTTCCAGCGTTTTGCCGGTCACTTCGAGGTAGAAATCGGCAAACAGGTCTTCCGTCCGCATCTTGCGGTGATCCCGTCCCGCTGCCAGTACGTTGCCAGCGCCCATCAGCGCCGCGCGCTCAATCGCCAGCGCGTTGGGATACGCGACGCGGAGCTTGCCCATCGCGTCCAGAATCGCGCCCTCGTCGGTGAGCCGCGCCAGAATGTAGTCCTGATTGTGCGGATCCTGTGCGCCGCGCGCGACGATGTCCGCCAAAAGACCGTCCACTGCGCGCAAGTCCCGCAGTGGCTGCAGCGGCAGACGCTGAGTGGTGACCTGACCTTTGGGACCAAGTTCAATCAGCGTCGCGGACTTCTGCTGATCCAGCTCAGAAAACGAGTACTTCAGGAGCGAGCCTGCGTACTGCACCGGCGCGGGACCAACCTGCTGCGGCCGGTGCAAATGCCCCAGCGCGACGAAGTCGAAGTCGCCAAACAGCTCCACGCCGACCGCGCTCGTCCCGCCGACGCTCAGGTCACGCTCGGATTCAGTCACAGCGCCACCGCGCACAAATGCGTGCGCCACCAACACGGCACGCTCACCCGGCTGGATTTGACCGCGAATGTCGGACAGTTGCGCGTCCAGCGCGGCGTGATGGTCGGCCAGCGCATCGACCTGCAACGCGTGACGCACTGTCGGCGGGTCCGCGTACGGCAGGGGAAAAATCGCCACCGTGCCGTGCGCGTCTTGCAGCCGGACCGGCTCCACGTGGGCCTGCGTCGGTCCACGTACGGTCAAACCCGCGCGCTGCAGAACGTGCGAGCCAAAAGCCAGGCGATCGGCGCCGTCGTGGTTGCCCGCAATGGCGATCACCGGGATTTGCAAATCGACGACGAGCTGCGTCAGCGTACGGTCCAGAAGGCGCACGGCCTCCGCGGGCGGCGTTGAACGGTCGTAGATATCACCTGCCAACAGAATCGCATCGGGCTTGTGCGTCGCGGCGAGGTGCACGAATTGGTCGAGGACGTGCGCCTGTTCGGTCAGCAGCGACACGCCGTGGTAGACGCGACCGAGGTGCCAATCAGCGGAGTGAAGGAGGCGCATGCGGGCCTTGTGCGGGCGCAACGGGTGGAGCGCGCGGAGCGTAGCCTACGCATGGCGCGGGCCGATTGGCAATTGACGATGCGACAGGGAGTGTCGGATACGAACGCTCGCCAGCCCAACGTCGTGTTTGCCGGTTCCTGCAGTTGTTCCTGCCGACCGACAACCGCGGCTCGACCGTGCGAGTCGTCACCCTCGCCGAATGGTTGCTTCTTCGCAGGTGCGTGCTCGCTGGCCTCAAGTCTCACGGCGCAGCTCAAACGGCCGTGCGGAGTCGTTGTCGGCACCCACCGCACCGTCTACGTCCAGAACGAATCGACCGTCCTCGACATGCCAGCGGAGGTGCGCACCCGCGGTCGGGCCCGAGCGGAAAACCGGTTGTCCCGCAGATCCTGGTGTCGGACAGCGTGCGTCCCGTTTAGAACGTGCAGCTAAAATCAGCGACGACGTCGCCCGTCGCTTTTTCGTCAATAGGATTGCGCGGCGCGCCTTCCAGCACGGTCTGGATCATTTTCCCGCAGTTCACGGTGCCTTTGAACGGCGCGGTTGCCGACGTGACCTGAATCGCGCACGTGCCCGAATACTTGAACTTCTTTGTCGCAGGGTCGTCACGGTACATCGCGTACGCGTCGAGCGTGGCCGCGCTCGGCGCACTGGGCAGGCTCGCTGCGACCATGCATGAATCAAACTTGCCACCGATATCTGGAGCGCTTTCACCGGTATTATCGGTGGCTTGCGTACACGTGTACGTGCTGGTCGAGGTCGAGTAGTTTTTGATTGCCAAGCTAAGCGTTGGCGAATTGTCGCCGCCCGCCGAAAGGGTAACGTCCACGCGGCCCGTGTCGGCGTTGCGCGTGCACGTGACCACCGAGGTCAAGTCAACTTTGCCGCTACCAGCGGTTGAAGATCCTGCGAGCGCCACGGAGCCGTAAACGACGACGGGGGCTGCTGCCGGTGGCGTGGAGGTGCACGCGGTCGTCGCAAGAAGACCGGTACAGACGAAGCACGAGAGGACGCGTTGAAACTTCATGGTATGGCTCCGGCAGGACTCGCTGCTGCGGCCGATTTGAGCGCAGGTCGCGACCGGGGTCAAGAGTCGGAACCGCCGGACGGTAGAGAGTTCACCCGTACGTGCGGGAGTTTCGGTTCGCGAGGGTCTACACCGGCTGAAATGTGGAGCGCCGCCGAGCGCGACGTCAGAACTGGCGCGTGATCCGAGCGTCCGGGTTGGGGCGTTGCGTGCTCGATCTCCGATCTCAAGCCTCCTGCGCGCAGGAACCCACGGTTAGGACAGTCGAGCGCAGCTGCTGGCAATTTGCCACTAACGACGCTCGCCTGCACAGTTCCTCCTTCACAGTCACTGGAAATTCGCGATGCTTGCGCCCGGAGGCAACATGCGGCTGATTCTCTGGCTTTTCCCGATGGTGCTCGTGGCTTGTGCGGAAGACGCGCCGACTGGAGCGGTCGACGCTCTCGCAACTGGCGAAGACGCCGCGGCTGACGTGGCGAACACGGACGTCACGGATTCGACGGACGTGTGGGTTGAGGCAGACCTGTGGACGCCACCCGACGCGGTTGCAGACGTTGGGTGCGCGCCGACTTGTACGTCGGTGCTGCCTGTCGGCATTGGGGCGTCGCCTTGCCACCTGGAGGGCGATCTGCCCGAACCGCAAGGCGTGGAGCTCGTCCCTGTGTTTGCAAAGGCGGGGCTCTCGCAGCCCATTTTCCTCGGACCGTGGGGCGACAGCTCCAATCGCTTGTTCGTCGTCCAGCGCGCGGGGCAAATCGTCCGCATCGACAATGACCCGGCAACAACGCTGCCTCCGTGGAAGGTGCTCGACGTGTCGGCGCAGGTGAATACAGCCGGCGAAGGCGGGCTGCTCTCGGCCGCCATGCACCCGCAGTTCTTGCAAAACCGCAAAATGTACGTGTCGCTGACGGCCGGCACGCCGATGCACTCGCAGATTTGGGAGTACGTCGTGGGGCCAGATGACGTCGCGCAGGTCGCAAGCGCGCGTCTCGTGATCGATGTACCGCAGCCGGGTTACACAAACCACAAAGGCGGCATGATCGCGTTTGACGCCAAGGGGATGCTGCTCTACGGCTTGGGTGACGGCGGTTCCGCCAATGATCCCAACGGCAATGGCCAGAACAAGTTCACGCGGCTCGCCAAGATCCTGCGCATCGAGCCAGCGACGCCCGCGAACGGCGTGGGCTACAGCATCCCCAAGGATAACCCGTTTGTCGGCAATAACGCTTTCTTGCCGGAGATTTTCGCTTGGGGCATGCGCAACCCGTGGCGCTTCAGTGTCGATCGCTTGACCGGCGACATCTGGGCGGGCGACGTTGGGCAGGACACGTGGGAGGAGGTCGATAACATTGTCGGCGGACAGAACTACGGCTGGAACACGATGGAAGCGACGCACTGCTTTCCGCCGTCGGTGACCAACTGCAATCAGATCGGGATGACGCTGCCGATCGTGGAGTACAAACACACGACGGGCAAGTCCATTACGGGCGGCTACGTCTACCGCGGGAGCAAGCAGAAGTCGCTGTATGGAAAGTACATCTTTGCAGATTACGATCAGGGCAAGGTCTACACGCTGCCGTCCGTCGGACTGGAGCCCGTGCAGCTGGCCAAAGCGACGTTTCAACCGGTGAGTTTTGGCGAAGATCGCGACGGGGAACTGTACGTGATGCAGCTTTTTGGCCCGCTGGGGAAAGTGTTTCAGGTCGTGGAGGCGCCGCCCAAACCCGCGGGGAAGCCGTTGCCGCTGGTGCTCAGCGACACGCAGTGTTTTGCCGACCTGAAGACGCTGGATCCAGCACCTGGCGTACTGCCGTACGAGGTAAACGTGCCGCTGTGGTCGGACGGCGCGGGCAAAGGGCGCTACCTCGTGCTGCCGCCGGGTGCCAAGCCGGGAACGCTGCCGATCGCGGTGCCGGAGGATCCGTACGCGTCGTGGGACCTGCCGGTTGGAACGCTGCTGGTGAAGCATTTTGCGCTCGGTGAGACGTCCGTGCCGGCTGAGACTCGGTTCATGCGGCGCGACGTCGACGGGTGGAAGTTCTTCACGTATCGCTGGCGCGCGGACAGAAGTGACGCGGATTTGCTGCCAGGAGGCGGTGGGCAAGCGGAATTCGACATCGTGCTGGGCGGGCAGCCGACCAAGCAGACATGGCGGTACCCGATGATGGCGGACTGCGCGTCGTGCCACCACGCGGCGGGGAGCTTTTCGGCGCAGGTCCTGGGCGTGCAGACGGCGCAGCTCAACCGCACGGTCACGTGGAACGGCGTCGCAGTGCCCAATCAGGTGCTTGCGCTCCGGGACGCGGGGCTGGTCGCGGCGGGAAACTTCACAAACATCTATTTACCGAGCTTGCCAGACTTGACAAACATAAAGCCACTGGCGCTGGAAGCGCGCGCGTGGATCCACGCAAATTGCAGCCACTGCCATCGTCCTCAGGGCGCAGCGCCCAGCGACATGGACTTGCGGTTCGGGACGCCTCTCGGCCAGACGCACGCCTGCGGCGTCGCTGCCCAAAACGGCACGGTCAATGGCGCCACCCAGCTTCTGCAGCCCGGCAAACCCGCGGAATCGGTCCTGTGGCAGCGGTTGACGCACACGCCGGGAGATGGGCTCTTCATGCCGCAGCTCGCCGTGACGGTCGCGCAGCCGGGCGCCGTGGACCTTGTGCAAATGTGGATTACCGGACTCACGTCGTGTGCGCCGTAGCGGAGTCAGTCGTCGGCGCGCGTCCGAGTCATTGCCCCATCCCGTCCTGAAGCCATTGGCCAATTTTGGCCTGTTCGGCCGCGGTCACGCAATTCGACTTGCCGACGTCGAGCGCGGGATTCCCGGTGCACCCGGCGCCCTTCGGCATCGTGCCGTCCTGAATGCGAACGAGCGCGCACTCGCCCTTGGTCTTGCCGGCACAATAGTACGAGGCGAGCTTCGCGTCCGCGTAGTTCGTTCCAATGTTGAGACCGCCCGAACCTCCGCCCGTGTGGCAGCCCGCGCACTTGGCTTTGAAAATCGGCTGGACGTCGGCGTACACCACGGGGCATCCCGACGCGTCGTGGCTGCAGCCGGTCGCTGGGCTACACGCGTCGACCGTGCAGGCGATGCCGTCATCGCAACTGAGACTGCCGCTGCCCGTGCAGGTGCCGCCGCTACAGGTGTCGCTGACCGTGCACGGGTTGCCATCGTTGCACGTTGCGCTGTTGGGAGTGTGGCTACAGCCGCTGCCGGTTGCGCACGCGTCCGTGGTGCACGCCTCTCCGTCATTGCACGCGTCCTGAGTGCCACCGCTGCAGGAGCCGGCGCTGCAGGCTTCGCCGATCGTGCACGGGTCGCCATCGCTGCACGGGCCGGTGGCGTCGGCGAAGGTGCAGCCAATGCCGCTCACGCACGTGTCCAGTGTGCACGCGTTTCCGTCCTCGCAGTCCGCGTCCTGCGTGCAGGCGGGCGGAGTCGCGATGTCCTCCACGTCCGACGCGACATCTTCGGCGACGTCGGGTGCCACGTCCTCCGCAACTTCCGCGGCCACATCCTCAGCCACATCTTCCACAGCATCGGTTCCGGCCAATTCGTCCGCAGCGGCGTCAATGGCTCCCGTGTCCGGTGCCCCAGAATCTGCGGCGCCTGAGTCTTCGGCACCGCTATCCATGGACGCACTATCCGCAGGCCCTGCGTCGTCCGGGAGGTTGGCATCCAGAACTGCGTCGTCCAGGGCCGTTTCGGTCACTGCCGTATCCGTCGCTTCGGTATCCGTTGGTCCGGAATCCGCCAGGGGCGCATCCCCCACTTTGGTGTCGACTATCTCTACGTCGCCGGGAAGTGCGTCGACAGAAGAGGTGTCCGTCTGGCCAGCGTCTGCGGCACCGGTGTCCGTCAGCGTTGCGTCCGACGCACCTGAATCACCGCCCTCGGTGTCTACGCCCGCAGAATCGCCGCCGAGGGCATCTTCCCCAGCGTTTGTGCCACTCCCAGCGGTCGTCGTCCCACAGGCGGCAAAGAGCAGGCAGGCCAGAAATGTAAGACGCATGGAAACCCCTTGGTGCAAAAAAAACACGCAGGCATCAGACGCCGCGTCGGAACTGAACGTACAGATACGATTTGAAGAGTCGCTGTTCCCGCGGCTCACAGTCAAACGAATGCCGCCAAGCACCTCAATATGCGGCAGATTTCTGTGAGCCAATCTGGGCAGATGATTTGTTGAAATTCTGAATTCGCTTCCACCGGAATTTCAGATACCCGCCGTTTGCCGCGATGGACGGCGCAAAAAGCGCAAGGGCCCCGCAAACGCAACACGGTTGCCAAGCCACAGATGCCGTTACAGACTGCGCGGGGAACGGAGGACGGGTTGGCGAGCGCGCGTTTGCACAAATGGACGAGAGTGACGGTGGGGGCGTGGAGCCTGTCCCTCGTCGCGCAACTGGCGCATGCCGCGCAGCCGGTGTCCGCGGCGACACCTACGGCGGGTGAGCAGGTCGGTGCGTGGCTGGACGGCGCACTGAAGCGCAGCAACGCGGCGTGTCGAGTGGGCGACATCAGCGTGCACGACGCGACGATTGCTGTGGATGTCGCTTGCAACGGGTCGACTCTGGGCAACCTACAAGTCGCGCCCGCTGATTTGGCGCCGACAGCCGCGCACGTCGGCCCCATCGCGCTGACGGCGTCCTGGCCAACCGCGCAAACCACGCTGGCTTGGCAGCCGTTTCTGGCCGCGCTTGAGCCGCCGCCCCCACGTGATGCGCTGTGGAAGCTGGTTGAACCGCCCGCGCCACTTCCGGTTCCGCAACGCCCACCTCCGCCGCGTTTTCAGCCACCGCCGCCCGATCCGGGCCAGTACCCTTGGGCTTGGCTTCTTCTGGGGGCCTGTGTGCTGGTTGTCGCGACGCTGCGTGACCGACCGACCGCGCGGCGCTGGCTGCTGCGCCTCACGCTTCTGCTCGTGACCGCGCTTGTGGTGGACACGCTGCTTGGTTTGCTCATGGCACACACCCTGCACACCCGCGATCTGGCGGCCTGGCGGGACGCGCGCCACAACTTCGACGACGTCTTCCTCCCGACAATTCCGCCGTCTCACGTCCCCGCAGACCAGCCGCCATTTGTTATCGGCGTCCTGGGCGGTTCGGTCGCGCTGCAAGTCGGTGAGTCGCTGGCCGCGCACCCGGAGCAGTTCGCCGCCGTGGCGGAGCTGAGCGCACAACTGCACCGTCCGGTTGTCGTCCGCGCCTTGGGTATTGAGGGGAGCGCCCAGCCTTCGCAGTTCAACGTCCTGCAGTTGTTTCACGATCAGCTGGACGCCGCGGTGTTTCTCGATGGCTTCAACGAGCTCTTCGTCGCGCGCGATTCGCCCGACGCGAACTGTGTGCGACTGAGCCAACTGTGGCGGGAGAATTCAGCGCCAACGCAACAGATTCTGGAACCACTGCGGCGGTTGCACGCCGATGTGGTGTCGCGGCTGGAGGCCACGCGTTGGGCGCCCTCGCGCTGGTCGGTGGTGGGCGGATACGCGTGGACCACACTTCAGGCGAACCACAAGACCCAGGTCAACCAGTATTACCGCTGGCCGTTTCCGTCCGTGGCACACGCTGACGACGTCGACATTTCGCCGCCCGCGCGGGAAGCCAAGTGGCTGCAGTGCATCGAACAGACGACCCTCGCTGCACAGAAGTGGCAGTTCCCAGTGTTGTTTTTTCTGCAGCCCAACCAGTACGTGCGCGGCGCGAAGCCTCTTTCCGAACAAGAGCGCACCGCGTTCACGCAGCGCCAGAGCGGCGACGGCACCGCGGATTCAGCGGTCGTCTATCGGGACTTGAACGCGCGCTACGGTGATCTGCAGCGCGGCCTGGACGGACTACGGTCGAAGGGACTGCCGGTGGAGAGCCTTGTCCGCCTCTTTGAACAGACGACGGAGACGGTCTACAGCGACAACTGCTGCCACTTCAACCCGCGCGGCGTCGAGATGTTGGGCAACGCGATCCTCCGGCGCGTCGGCTCGGTCGTTCAGGGACGGTAGCCGCCGCTGCGATACCTGCGACCGACGTCAAAAGCGCCGGCAAAACCGCGTGCGGGGTCGACCAGGCTGACTTTGGACGAACCGCCGACGCGATCGGCGTACAAAGTCGGAAATTCGCCAATGCGCAGGCCGCCAGCCAGCCAAATCGCCATCATTTCAATCAAGTATACTGGCGTTGTGTAGATCGCGGGGAAGCGAAGGAGGCGTTCGGCCGCGCGACGGTTGTAAAACCGGTAGCTGTTGCTGTAGTCGCGAATTTTGCCCGTGAGGAGCGCGCGCAGCATCACGTTGTAGGTCAGGCTACCGAGACGACGAAACGCCGAACGGCCGAGAACCCGCGCGCCTTGGATGTACTTGGACGCGATGACGACGTCGTGATTGCCACTCTCCACGCGTTCGACGCCGATGAGAAGTTCCTCGGGACGTTGCGAACCGTCCGCGTCGAGGTCGACAAAAACGCCGTGGGCGGTGTGTGCAACCAACCATTCCAAGCCGGATCGCGTCGCCGCGCCGCGCTGACAGCCGCTGCCCTGCTTCTCGTGGCGCAACAGGACGCAGCGGGGATCTTCGGTGCCTTTGGCTTCTAGCCACTCCACGGTGCCGTCTTTGCTGCCGTCGTCGACGAATACGACCGTGAAATCGCGGCCGGTCAACGCCTGCGTGATGCGATCCCAGAGCAGCGGGACGGAGTCGCGCTCGTTCAGAACGGGAACACAAATGGCGATGCCGAGCATGCAAACCTCAGGGAACGGAACGTCGTGGCGAGCGCGCTAGGTTTTTTTGGGGCGGCGCCCCCCCATCTTTGGCAAAACGCCGCGTACGCCGCACGAGCGGAACCGGCATCATAAGCACATCCAGCCGTCGCGCGTGAAGTGGAGGCACCAGTCGTTGAGCCACGCGGGGTCAAACTGCGCGCGCGGAACGAGCCAAACGTCGCGGCGCATGTCCAAAGGCGGCGAGCCAGCGCGCCAGATCGAGGTCTTCACGCCGCTTTCCTGCAGCACGTCCAGCGTGTGCCAGGAAAAAAGTACGGTCTGCACGGCTGGATCGTTGGGCTTGCGGCACAGATCGGAAAAAGCGCCTTGCGGCCGCACCGCGCGCAGCAGGAAGTGATCGCCATGGTCGCGCGGAATGGGCAAGAAACCCAGCGTCTCGTTAGGATCGCGCGGCGCGAGCAGAAGCTCGGCTTGCGCCAACGTACGGTCGTTCGCGCGGTAGGGAGCGTGTTGGCCCTGGGTTTCGCCCGGATCGGCGTAGAATTCTGCGACGTACGGTTCGTTCCAGGCGAACCAGGAGAACGCCAACGCCAAAAAGCGCGTGCGTGGCGTCAAACGCGGGTGACGCAGCAGCGCGTAGGCCCACGCCGTGAACAGAAACGGGAAGAAAAAGGCACCGTAGCGCGCATGGTTCGTCGCGTAGTCCCAGTGGAAACCTCGGCGTCGATTGGGGAAGAGGATGCCGAATTTGGCTTGGTTGGCGTGCACGTAGATGACGAGGCCCCCGAGAAAGTAGACGGCAAGCGCGGTCGCCTCGGACATCTGGCCGCGCAGGGTGGCGAACAAAGTGCGCATTTCAGCCGCGCCGCCGACGGACCGCCAGGTCACAACGAGCACAACGGCGACCGGCAAGAGCACCATCACGTAATCGATCACCTGCCCCGGATTCTTCAGGTCCGACGGATCGACGTAGCGGCCGGGGTCACGCCCCAGAATCAGCCACAGCGCGGCGCCGAGCGCGAGGACCACGGCGATGCGTTCAAGAAGCGGAGCGGCGAGGTGGCGCAGGACCAACAGCGCGTGAACGTAAACGATGCCCCAACAGACGGACGAGGCGTCAAAGTTGAACGACTGCAGGAACAGCGCACATGCCGCGATCAGCGCGACTGCAGCCGCGCGCACGTGGGAGGAAGCCGGACTGCGGCGCAGGGCCTCGATCAGGTTGAACGCGAGAAGGAAGAGCGTCGAGCCCGCGAGTTCGTAAGCCAGCGTGTGCGAGAGCACCAAGGGGCCGAGCCAACTGACCGCGAGGAGCGCGGCGAACAGCACCAGGTGTTTGCCCAAGCGCTCGACGGCCAGCGCGGCGAGCGTTGTGCGCAAAAGTACGAGCACGTTGGCAAGGTACAGCACCCAAAACCACGCGTTGATGCGGAAGCGCGCAAGGCGATCGGCGGAGACGCCGCTGACGAAGAAGTCACCGACGCGATAGAGAAAGTCGTAGCTGCAGAAGTCGGGCTTGGTGTTGAGCCAAGCGGGCGCCGTGCTGCCGAGGAACTTGTCAACGGTGAAGAGGTCGTCGAAGTCAGGCGCGGAGAGGTGAATCGGCAATGCAGATTGGGCGAACAGCAGCGCGATGCCGCCCAACAGCAGGACGGCGCGGGCGCGGGACGACGGAAAGGCATGCAGCACGAGGAGCCCGGTGAAAGCGCCCGCCACGAGCACGAGCGCGAGCCCCAGGCCCGCTTGAATCGCCAGCGGTTGAGTGAACAGCATCGCGTGGGCAAAAAGCGGATTGCCAGCCATCCGCAGTTCAGTCGACCAAACGGTCAGCCCCACGCCGAGCGCAAGGAGCGCTGCCGTCGCGACGCGCAGAAGCGGAACGGAGAACGACGGAAGCCGCCGGAGCAGCGACTGCAGCGCAAACGCACTCGCCGCCGCCAAAAGCAGCAACGCGGTGAGGAACACTGGCCAGGAGAGCGGCAGCGGCATGACGACTCGATGGGCAAGGCCGCGAGGCGGCGGGCTCCGGATGGTAGCCGAACGCGAGGTGAGGACAAGCGCCGCGACGCCACGCGAAGTCTAACGCCGCGGACGTTGGTGAAACGGGGGAGGTTGGCGATCAGTCAGGTGCGTTTTGAGCGTGGAGCGCGCGTACACCTACGGTCGCAGCCCGCGGATCAGCAACGGCTGGTCTCCAACCGAGGTCAGAGCGCAGAAACCGCCGGCAGCGCGCCCTTGCGACCGATGCGAATCACCACGACGCCCGGTGCGTCGGGGATGTAGCCCCACGGGTCAATGACGACGGCACCCGTCGGCCACACGGTGCGCTGCCACACTTCGTGCCGCGTGCCGATGAAGAACACACGTGGTTGTGAAAGCGCCGCCGCGATAGCCAGATCCGTGCGCGCGAACGGATCGCACGTCTGCACGCGCACGCCGTAGTCGGCATCCAAAATGTGCGCCAGGAGCAACGCGGCGGAGCCCAATTCCAGGTTCGTCTCCGGCTTGTACGTCGTCCCCATCAGGCACACGTCCAAACCGCTCAACCGCTGCCATTTCTGCACGATGCGCGCGAGAAAGTGCGTCTGCTGTTCGCGCGCCGTCATCACCGTCTCAAACAGGTCAAAAGACAGATCCAAACGGCGTCCCAGCCAGCTCATCGCGATGTTGTCGCGCGGATGGCAACCGCCGCTGTCGCCCATGCCGCCGCGCATGTAGCGCGCGGAGATGATGCGGTCGGTCGCCTGCGCGAGCGTGTCCGTGACGACGTCGACGTCCGCGCCGGTCTTCTCGCAGATCTCCATCATCGTGTTCGCCCACACGATCTTCAGGCTGATGTAGGTGTTGTAGGACACCTTGATGAGCTCCGCGGACTCGATCGAGGTCCGCACGAGCGGCTTGTCGTGAATCTGCCGATAGAGCCGACCAACCGCGTCATCCTCTTCGTGGCGATCCGCGCCCAGGAGCACGAATTCCGGGTTCAGGAAGTCGTCGACCGTCGTCCCCATCGCAATGAAAAACGGGTTGTAGATGAGGCACACGTAGGTGCCCAACAACGGGCGAATGTGCCGACCGACCGTGCCCGGCAGCACCGTCGACACGACGACGAGCGTGATGTGCCGCTGTTGCTGGGCTGCCGCCGCCGCCACCGCGCGACACGCGGAGACAAGGTAGCCGTACTCGAAATCCTCGCGATCATCTGGAATCGGCGTGCGGCCTTCAAATTCGGGGCGATGCGGCGTTTGCACCGTGACAAAGACCACATCCGCTTGCGCAACGACGGTCGCTACGTCGGGCACCACGCGCAGTTGCGTGTGGGCCAGCAGCGCGTCGACGTGCCGCTCCAGGTACGGGATCCGCTTGTCGCGCACGTAGCCTGCAACCGCTGGATCGACGTCGTAGCCGACAATCTGCAAGCCGCGCGACTCCATGGCGAGCGCGCAAGGCAAGCCAAGCTTGCCCAATCCGATGAAGCCTACCGTTTGCGTCATGGTCAACCTCTCGGCCGGTGCGAAGTGCAGTGAGGGAGGGAAATCCCGCCGCGCCGAGGGGGTAACGGCGGCTGGCTCGACGGCCTCAGCAGGACGGGCAACGTTGGCCCGTCGCGGCGGAAGTCTACCGGCTCCCTTGAAGGGTGTCTATCGAACGGTGACGCGTTGGGTGCCCCGATGTGGTGGGGAAATGACGTGCGAGCCGCCGCGAATAGAACGCGCTGTTCAAACGTTCTACCTGTGCGATGCGGTGTCATCGCCCGGCGACGGTCGTGAAAACCCTGCGTGTCTTCCTGCTCTGCGTCCTTGTCCTCGGCGTTTCCACGTCTGCGCAAGCGCGCGGACGCGGCGGCGGCGGCGGCGGTGGCCACAGCGGCGGTCACAGCGGTCACTCTGGTGGCGGTCACTTTGGCGGCGGGCACGGCGGAGGCAGTTGGCACGGCGGCGCGCGCGGTTCGTATCGCCCATTCCGCGGCGGTCACTTTGGTTGGGCTCCGTGGTCCGGCTCCCACGGCGTCTGGTTGCGTCCCGGCTACATTTGGCCATACGGCGTGCCGTGGTTCATTTACCCTGCGATTGTGCCCGGCTACAGCGGACCTGTGCCTGAGGCGGTGCCCATCCAGCCACCGGCGGACTCGGTCGTTTTGCACGCGGGCGAGATCACCGGCATGAACGTTGGACAGCGCTTCTTGTGGCACTGCGACGACTCGAACGCGCTGGTGCCGACGCTGGAAAGCGCGGGGGAAAACAATCTGGCGCTGGTCCTGCGCGGCAACGCACCCGGCGAATGCAACTGTTCGGTGAGCGACGGTGAAAGCCCGCCGCTGGTGGTTCACGTCGTGGTTCTGCCTGCGGTGCCGACGCCGACGTCGGAGCCGCCCTTGCCGCCGGATCCGACGCCTCCGCCGGACGAGTAGCGACAGCATCGCCGCGCTCACGCCGAACAAAATCAGTTTCATCTCCTGAGGCTACACCGCCCACTCCCTCTTCTCTGGATTCCACGTTCTGAGCCGAACGCCGTTCCCTCAACACAGACCGGGTGTTGGCGGCGCAGCCCTTCCCACCGCTTGCGGTTGCCCACTCAACCCGATACCGTCGCGACATGGCGCTCCATCTGCACCGATCCAACGCGGTAGAATCGCTCGTTGCTGAGCTGGCGCAGCAGTTGCACGCGCACTGGCCGCGCGATCCGTTTGAGCCCGTTGGCATCGTCGTGGGGAGCCGCGGCATGGAACGCTGGCTCCGCCATCAGCTGGCTACACACCACGGCATCGCCGCGCGGCTGGACTTCCCCTTTCCGCGTCAGGCTTTTGACGGCGCGACCGCGCTTCTGGCCGACGCGACCACGCGCGCGGACTTTTGGAACCACCGTGAAGTCCAGCAGACGCGCTGGCAAGTGGACACGCTGGCGTTTTCTCTCGTGCCACACTTGCGACATTTCTTGTCGCATGCCGATTTCAAGGCCGTGCAGGCGTACCTGGGGAAAGACGTTGATGGCCCCGTTTCGCCGCGCGAACTGACCTTTGCCCGTCAAGTCGCGGAGGCCCTGGATCGCTTGATGCACGAACGCGGTGCCGACGCCGTAAGCTGGCAGACCACGCCGGAGCAAGCGCCGCCCACACATCGGTGGCTTGCTCACTTGTTGCACGCACTGGGTGATCCGGAGGCACCTAGCCCCGCGGAGCAATTGCAGAAATTGCTGAAGGAAACCGTCACATCCAAGCCGCACCGCCTCCACGTCTTCGGCTTGTCCACGATGGGTCCCGGCGACGTCCAACGGCTGGGTAGCATTGGCAAAGGCTTGAATGTGCACGTCTACGTGCTCGCGCCGTCGCCCGTATGGTGGGCCCATGTGAACACGCGTGGCGATCTCAGGCGGAAACTGCGCCAACAAGAGACGGACGCGGCGCGACGGGAAGTGGAGCGCGATTTGGCCTCGCAAAACCCGGTGCTGGCTGCGCTTGGTGGGCCGAGTCGCGACCTCCAAGTGCAGTTGGAAGAGCTGGACTACCACGAGGACGAACGCGTGCCGCCGCTGGGGATCGCCGCGCCGGGGCTGCTCGGACAGCTGCAGACGTGGGTGGGGCAAGCCGAGGCGTTGCCGCGAGACGCACAGTGGGAACTGGCGAACGGCGATCGGTCGTTTGTGGCGCACGCGACCTACGGACCGACGCGGCAAGTGGAAGCGCTACGCGACGAGCTGCTGCGGCTTTTTGCCGCGGATCCGACGCTTGAACCGCGGCACGTGCTTGTGATGACGCCGGACATCGAGACGTACGCGCCGCTGGTCGCGGCCGTTTTTGCCCGCAGCGGGCTGACCTCGTTGACGAGCAAGTCGACGCGGCTGCCGACGATTCCGACTGCTATCGCGGATCTCGGACTCCGCAGCACCAATCCACTGGCGGAGGTGCTGCTGCAAGTGCTGACGCTCGCGGGCGAACGCGTCACGGCGGCGGCGCTGCTGGAACTGCTGACGCTGCAGCCGGTGCGCGAGCGTTTGGAGCTTGCCCCGGAAGATCTGACTGACTTACGAGACCTCATCGCCGATTCCGGCATGCGCTGGGCCTTTGACGCGGCGGATCGGCATCGCCACGCGGACCAGCCGGAACTGGATCAGAACACGATTCGTTTTGGTCTGGAGCGGCTGGCGCTTGGGGTCCTGCTGCCCGACGAAGCCGCGACGCTCGACGTGATTCCTGGCTTGCCGATGCCGATTACGCCCGAACCTGTGGCGAGCACGGAGCGGGTCGCCCGCGTCGGCAAGCTCATCGGTTTTGCGCGACAAGTCCAAGCCTTCTGCGAAAGTCTGCGGACACCACGCACGGCGGACGTCTGGGCGAACGACCTGAACCAGGTGCTGGACGTGCTCACCGAGACCGCGCCGACGCAGGCGTGGCTGCGCGCGAGCGTCATCGACGTTGTACAACTGCTTGAGAAAGGCGCAGAACCGCTTGGCCTGCCGTTGGAGCGAACGGCGCTATTGCGTTGGCTGCAAGGTCGGTTTGAGCTGCCGCAAAAAGGCGACCGCGCCGTTGCGAGTGCTGTGACTGTCTGCGCGCTCGAACCGATGCGTTCAGTGCCGTTTCGCGTCGTTGCGCTGCTTGGCATGGACGACGGCAAGTTCCCGCGCGGCAGCCAGGTGCCCGGCTGGGATCCGTTCGCGGACGGGCGGCGCACCGGCGAGCGCGACCGCCGTGAAATCGATCGACACTTGCTGCTCGAAGCGCTGCTGTCGGCGCGCACGCACTTTTGGCTGTTCTGGTCGGGACGCGACGTTGGCACGGGCAAACCGCTGCCCGCCGCGGTGCCGGTTGAAGAGCTTCTGGAAACGCTCGGCCGCCTGACCGGGCTGCCACGTGAGCGTCTTGTGCGCAGCCACCCGCTGCAGCCGTGGAGCCCGCAAGAGTTCGCGGCAGACGATCCGCAAACGTTCGATCATGGACTGCTGTTGGCGGCGCGCTCGCTGGACGCGCTGCGACGCGGGAGTCTGGAGGCGCAGGATTCGGGGCTGCTGGCGCTCCAGGATGCCGTTCTGGCGCCCGAACGCGAGCAACAATCGCGCCTGAGCGTTGCGCACTTGGCCGACGGTTTGCTGACGCCACAAAAGCTGTTGCTGAAGACCCGAATGCAGCTCTCGCTGAGCGAAGAGACGACGACGTTGGAGACGCGCGAGCCGCTGGAGTTGGGTTCGCTGGGCGGCTGGGCTGAACGCGATCGGCTGCTGAACGCGCTCCTGGCGCCCGGAGGGGAGACGCCGGATCTGCTCCAGCGCGCGGTGGCCCACGCTGCGGGGCGCGGGGCGCTGCCTCTGGAAGCCGGCGGCGGAACCCTTCTCGCAGGAGAACTCGCTGCAGCACGGCGGACTGCCCAGCGCGTGGCGCACCTCGCCTGGCCCGCGTGCCCGGCACCGGACGTTGCGTTGCGCTTGGACGACGGCACGGAGCTGTACGGGAACGTTCCAGCCGCCTACGAGCGCGAAGGACAGCGCCTGCTGCACTGGGCCACAGCGAGCAAGCAGCCCAACGCCAAAGCGCAACTGACCGCTTGGCTGACGCTTCTGGTGGCGCGGGCGTCCGGCGAACCGGTGGCTGCCGCGCGGGTTGCGGGTTCTGCTGAAAAGAACAGCGACGCCGAAACGTGGTTTGTGCCACCAACTGCGGAAGAAGCGCACGCGCTGCTCGTCGACCTCGTGACGATTTGGCGCGCCGCCCGTAACGCGCCGTTACCGCTCTTTGCGCGAACCTCGCCCGCTGCAGCCGCCAAGCTGGCTGCGGATCCTGAAGCACCGCTGCAGGCCGTTCTCGCAACCGCCTGGACAGGTGGAGAATACGCAAGCGGCGATGCAGACGAGCCCGCCGTCGTGCGGCTCTTTGGCGCCGAACCACCACGCGATCTCGCTCTAGCCGATGGCCCGTGGAGCCTGCGTGATCTGGCTACGCGCGTTTGGGTTCCCGTGATTCGCGGAACGGTCTCACCCAGCGCCCCGGAAATCGCCGGTTGGGTCGACCGCGAACAGGAGGCGAAGTGAGCACAACGCCACCGACGTGGACCGGTCAGGAGCCGCTCCCGGACAACAAGACGCTGCTCCTGGAGGCGAGCGCTGGAACTGGAAAGACCTGGCAAATCGCTCACTTGGTGACGCGCCTTGTCGCGGAGAAGAATACGCCCATCGAGCGACTGCTGGTCATCACGTTTACCAACGATGCGGCGGCTGAACTCCGCGACCGTGTGCGGGCCCGGCTGTTGCTTGCGCGCGACACGCTGGCGGACGACGCGCCTGAAGCCGACGACGTGCTGCTGCGCCACTGGCAATCGCACCCGGACAAGGCGACCTTTCGCCTGCGCTTGACCGCCGCGTATTCGTCGTTCGACTTGGCACCCATTTCGACCATTCACGGCTTTTCTCAGCGCATGCTGACGCAATTGGCGTTTGAGTCGGGGCAGGAGGCCGGACTGACGCTGCTGGGAGATGTGCAGCCGATTCTGGACGAGTGGGTGGCCGATGAATTGGCCCGCCTGTACGCGGCGACGACCATGGACGAGGTCGCGCTCGCCGCCGATCTGGGGTGGACGCGCAAAGAATTGAACGTGCTCGCGAAAGCTGTGAAGGGCGCGGTGACGCCTGTGCTTTTGCCCGCGCCGACGCCGCCGATGACGATTGTCGACGCCATCCGGACCTGGGAGGCGACACGCGTTGCGTTTGCGCGGTGGCTCGACGGCCAGGAAGCGACCGACGCGGTGGCCGCACTTGAGGCAGAAATCAGCGGCAAGTCCGGCCGAATCAACACGTCGCTCATCAACGCAACGTACATCAGTGGCCACTGGCCAAATCTGCGCGCGTGGGTCGCGGAAGGCGCGCCGCGACGGAATCGGGCGAACAGCAAGCCGTTGGTCTGGACTACGGCGTTCACCATGCAGCGCTTGAATGCCGCGTGGCGAGGGACGGAATCGGTGGAATCGTGGGCGGCGACGCCGCTCTTCACCGCGTACACGCGCTTCATCGAGGCGCAGGATCGGCTCTGGGCATTGCCGCGCTCTTCCGCGGCGCAAGCGGCGCGCGCGTTTCTCGACGCAGAAGTGCTGAGGCGCGGCATGTTGACCTACGACGCCATGCTTTCGCGTCTGGCGGATCGGATCGCCGCGGAAGGTCCACACGGCGCGCTCGCCACTGCAATTGGCAAGCGCTACGACGCCGCGCTCGTGGACGAATTTCAAGATACCGACGGTGCCCAGTGGAGCGTGCTGCGCGACGCATTTCAAGCTGCCCAGAAGCCGCTGCTGCTCATTGGTGACCCGAAGCAGGCGATCTACGGCTTTCGCGGTGCCAACGTGTACGTCTACATGGAAGCGATTGCGTCCGGCGGCGCGTCGACCCAGCGCGCGACGATGCGACAAAACTGGCGTTCGGATGCAGGTTACGTCGCGGCAATGAATCACCTGTGGCGTGAGGGGTCGGACGCATTTGCGCTTCGCACGGCCGATTCCACGGAACCGCCAGGATTTGACTACGTGGCGGTGACCGCAGCCAAGTCGGCCGCGGGCATGCGTGTGCGCGTTCGCGCGGATTCCGCGGCCCCAGCGCGGACACCGTTGGAAATCCGCTGGTTTGACGCGGCGGCTCAGGCGGGCAAGACCGCCGCAAAACTTTCATCGCGCGATGTGGCGGAAGACCTCGCGGCGCAACTGTGCGCGCGTGAAGTGTGTCGTCTGCTGGAAACGACTGAGTTGGAAGGCGACAAAGGTGTGGCTCGGCCGCTGCGCGCTGGCGACATTGCAGTGTTGGTGCGAACGGGCTGGCAGGCCGTCGACATCCAGCGGGCGCTCGTGCGCGTCGGTGTAGCGTCGGTTGCGGCGGGACGCCAGAGCGTCTTTTCGAGCCCCGCCGTGCAGTGGTTGCTGGCCTGGCTCGATGCGGTGGCTGCGCCGGGTCGGGACGGTCAAGCGCGCACGCTGGCGACGACCCCGCTGATCGGTTGGACTCTGCGGGAATTGGACGACGCGCTACAGGCGGCGGACGCGCAGAAACAACAGGAGCAAGTGCCGCCCAACACACGCAATTGGAATACGTGGATGGCGGAGATCACCGAGTGGGCGACGCGGTGGCCACGGCTGGGATTCGTGCGGGTGTGGGAGAGTGCGTTGGACCACACGCAGGCGATGGAACGACTGCTAAGCGGCACGGACGGCGAGCGCGTGGCGACGGACCTGCGCCACTTGACCGAGTTGTGCCACGCCGAAGAACGGCGGACGCGGCTGAGTCCCAGCGGCCTGGCGGCGTGGCTGCGCGTGCAGGTGCAGGAGATCGGCGGGAGTTCGGGCGACGAGCAGGCAGTGCGGCTGGAAAGCGACGCGGCAGCGGTGCAAATCGTGACGATGCACTCGAGCAAAGGTCTGGAATACCCGGTGGTGCTTCTGCCGTTCATTTGGGCGGAGAGCGGCGGATCGGCGCGCGGCAACGGGCCGGTGAAATTCCACGCCGATGGTGGCGACGTCTGCCTCGAGTTCGCGCCGAACTACAGCGCGGCGCGGCAGACGGCGGAAACGCTGCAAGAAGGCGAAGCGACGCAGGAGCAGCGGCGTCTGCTCTACGTGGCGCTGACGCGGGCACGGCACCACACCGTGGCCTGGTTCTCCCCCGCCGGCCAAGCAGGCGGTGAACCCGACAGCTGCGCATTTGGCGCTCTGGCCCTGCGTCCACAGCCGGGCTACCCGAACGGGGAACTGCCCAAGTTGAAGAATGCGACAGCCAAGAGTCCGCCCGACGACTATGCGCACGCGGCCTTGGCATGGCAGGAACGCTTGACGCAACTGGCCACGACGTCGCAGGACACGATCGCATGGCGCGTGGAGGCGCCTTTGCCAGACGTTCCGCAGCGCGTGCAACTGCCCGTGCAGCCGGAGACGCCGCTGACGGCGCTGCAATGGCCGCAGGGACGACGCTTGGCCACGACGTGGCTGGTGACAAGCTATTCAGCGCTGACCAGCGGGCGAACACTCGAAGGCGATGCGCCCAAAGGCGACTGGGAGCCAGGCCAAGGCGGGGAGGAACCAGCGAGCCTGCTGACCGCAGACGTCGAACCGCCGCTCGCGCGCAACCGGGATGACGACGACGCGGACTCGCCGACACCCGAACCAGCACAGCCCACGCGGACACAAGCCGTTGCGCTGTCGTCCCTGCCGGGCGGGACGGACGTCGGCCAGTGGGTGCACGCACTCTTGGAGAACCTCGATTTTCAAACGGTTCTGGACAAGGAGGGCAGCCCGCTGACCGACCTCGCGCCACGCTTGGCTGCCCGTGCCGGCGTTGTGTACACCGAAAAGCACGCGCCGCTGCTGGACGCCCTGCCCCACTTTCTGGAGACCCGCCTGGACGGACAGTTGCCTGGAATCCCTGAGAAATTTTGCCTCAAACAGCTCCAGCCCGAAGACCGGCTCGACGAACTGCACTTTGACCTGTCTCTGGCGGGCGGCGCCAACTGGGAGGTGAACCAGCCGTGCGTAGACCCGGCACGGATTCAGGCGGCGCTCGCCAAGCGCTTGCACGAGGACTGGGATGGCGCGGCGTGGCTGAAAATGGTCCACGATGAAACGCAATTCGCTGAGATGGCGGGCGTGCTGACCGGCTCGATTGACTTGGTGATGCGCGTCGGGACCAAATTCTTTATCGCGGACTACAAGACCAACAAGATTGTGTCGCAACGCAACCGACAACTTTGCTTGCGCGGGCACTACGCGCGCGAGTGGCTGGCTTGGGACATGGCCAAGCACGGTTACCACTTGCAAGCGCTGTTCTACACATTGGCGCTGCACAGGTTCTTGCGCGAGCGCCTGAAGAACTACGCGTACGGCGAGCACATCGGCGGGCACTTGTACCTCTACCTGCGCGGAATGGAAGGTGCGGAAGCGCTGCAGCCCAGCGGCGAAGCGTACGGCGTCTACACGGATCGCTGGCCAGAGGACGTCGTACTGGCCTTGGACGCGGCGCTCGCTGCAGAAGGAGTGCCATGAACTTGGCGCTGTTGCCCGCTGCACTGGCCGAGCGCGTCGTCACTTTTGTGCCGACGGTGCTGGATTTGACCGATCTGCTGCTGGTGGACACGGTGCAACCGCGCTTCGGTCCGCATGATCCCGACGTGCTGTTGGCGCTGGCGCTCGCGGTTCGCGGTCCGCGCAAAGGTCACGTGGGCGTGGATTTGCTGACGGTCGCCAAGACTGTCGATGACGACCGCGTCGTGCCGTATAGCGATGAACCGGTCGTAGCGCTCGATTGGCCGCCGGACGCGCAGGCCTGGCAGGCGAAGGTCCTGACTGCGGCGATGGTTGGGCCTCCGGAAGGACGGACGCCATTTGTGAAGCAGGCGCTGCGGAACGGTCACACGCTCGTGATGACGCGACGCATGTGGAACGAACAAGCGGTGCTGGCGGAGCGGCTGCGAGCGCTGGCGGTTCCCGTAGGCGATCCACTGCCAGAACAAGCGGTTGAAGCCGGACTAGCCGCGCTCGGTGTCACGGGAGAAGCGGCGAAGGCGGTACGTACGGCACTGGCGCGGCGGCTGACAGTCGTGACGGGCGGACCGGGCACAGGCAAGACGTTCAGCATCAAGCGGCTGCTAGCACTGCTCCTGGAGAACGACGCGGGAACGCGGCCGATCCACATCGTGCTTGCCGCGCCGACTGGCAAAGCGGCCGTGCGGATGGCGGAGGCGATTCAAGAGCAGCTCAGCGAACTGCACGGCATTTCAGACCGGACGCGAGAGCGCCTAACGCAGCTTGCCCCGCGGACGCTGCACAAACTGCTGGGCGTCCATCCCGATGGCGGCACGCGCTTTCACCGGGGCAATCCGCTGGAGGCAGACGTCATCGTCGTGGACGAAGCGTCGATGGTCGACCTCACGCTCATGCGCCAGCTGCTGGACGCGGTGCCCGCGCACGCGCGCCTGATTTTGCTGGGCGATCGCGACCAACTGGCGAGTGTGGAAGCAGGAACCGTGCTGGCGGACCTGGTGTGGGGGGAAACGCAGCAATCCGTGACGGACGACAACCCGCTGCGGCAATCGGTCGTGCGGTTCACCGAGTCGCGGCGTTTTGCCAAGGCGCCGTCGATCGGCCAGATCGCGAAGCTCCTACAAAACGCCGAAAAGTCCAATGAGCGTGAGGCATTGGCCCTGTTGAACGGAACGGGTGAACTTCCGCCGCTGGAGACCCTGCCCGATCGCGTAACCTGTTTGGGTGCGCCGGAAAATGGTCGGCCAACGGTCGCGCAGCTGGAACGGCTGGCAGCACCCTACGTGCTGGGTTACGCGGCGCTGCTGAAAGCGGCGATGGACGCGCACGGACCGCGGGATGAGGCGCTCAAGTCTGCGGATTTCCACGCGGGCCTGCTGGCGGCGTTCGAGGCGTATCGCGTGCTGGCCGTGCACCGCAATGGGCCGCTGGGCGTGAAGGGGCTGGAGCGGGCACTTGCTGAACGGGTGCGGAAGAGTCTGGGGGAACATGTGCAGACCAAGTCCGGGTTCTGGGCGGGCCAGCCTGTCCTCGTGACGGAAAACGCTTACGACGTCGGGCTGATGAACGGCGACGTCGGGCTGATTCTGCCTACTGCGGACGGGCTGCAAGCGATTTTCCCGCGCACGGTCGCCGGCGTGCTGCACACCAAGCCCGTGCCGCTGGCGCGGTTGCCACAAGTGACGGGCGCCCTGGCGATGACGGTGCACAAGAGCCAAGGGTCGCAATTCGCCCGCGTCGCGCTGGTCCTGGCGGATCGCGACTCGCCGATCCAAACGCGCGAACTTGTCTACACGGGCATCACACGCGCCAGTGAGCGGCTGGATTGGTTGGGAACCAGCGCGCGCATGGAAACCGCCTTGTCACGTCGGGTCACGCGCGCTTCCGGTTTGGCTGAATTGCTCTGGTAACCATTTGACGGGCTTCAGATGTTTGCTGAAAACCGCGCAGATCCCGCCGTGAACATACCATGACAATCGCAGCACAAAGGTGGCACCGGCGCGTTGACGGTCCCCAAACGCAGGGCCAGACTGGCTAAGAAGGGCCGATGCGCTGGCGGGGAACCGACGCAGGCGAGGCCCGGAGCCCCAATGCGGAATGTCAGAGCGGGACCTTCGCCTGAGTCGGACGCACCGGATGGCAGCATCACACTGTGCGGCGAATGCTACCCACATTTTCTGGAGAAATTGCCAAGCGGTGCGGCCTTTTGCCGGGTGCTATACGAAGATGGCAGGCCCGTTGATTTGGTCTACCTGTACACGAATCCAGCGTTTGCGCGGCAGACCGGGCTAAACGTGACTGCGGGCACACGCCTACGAACGCTGATTCCGGATGTCGCTGAACGTGACCCGGTGATTTTGCAAACTTGCGCGCGAATCGCGGATGGCGGGGACGCAGAGAGTTTTGACCTGCACGTCTCGGCGCTGAACGCTTGGTTCTCCGTTCAAGTGTGGTGTCCAAGACGCGAACACGTCGTCGCGATGTTCACTGCGATTACCGAACGCAAGGCGTTGGAGTCAGCGCTCGCGCGGACTTCAGCGCAACTGCAGGAGGCCCAGCGCATCGCGCACGTCGGCAATTGGGAGCGCGATCTGGAGACGGACGCGCTGACGTGGTCAGACGAGATGTACCGGATTTACGGACTGCCGCTGCAGCCCGGAACGGTAACGAAGAACAACTGCAGCAGCACGATTCACCCTGAGGACCGACCAGCGACCGCTCAGGCGTTTGAGGCGGCGATCCAGTTCGGCGCGACGCTCGATCTGACGCACCGAGTCGTGATGCCGACGGGGGAGATCAGAACGGTTCAGGTGCGGGGCGAGGTGCTCGTGGACAGCGCGGGCATCCCCTCGCGCGTCACTGGCAGCGCGCAGGACGTGACGCTGCAAGTGCGACAAGCCGAGAGCCTGCGACGCAAGGAACAGCACCTGCGGAGCGTCTTCGCCGCGATGTCCGAGGGGCTGGTGGTGCACGCGCGTGACGGTCATGTCATCGACGCTAACCCGGCGGCAGAAATGATTCTTGGGCTGAGCCGCGACCAACTGCTTGGCCGGACGTCCGTCGATCCGCACTGGCATGCGATTCGGGAGGACGGCAAGCCGTTTCCAGGCGAAGAACATCCGGCGATGGTCACCCTACGGACTGGCGAGACGGTGCGAAACCAAGTCATGGGCGTGTTGGCTCCAGACACCGGGCTACGATGGATCAGCGTGAACTCGAGCCCGCTCTTTGGCGCCGATCGCGAGAACCCCAGCGCCGCGGTCGCGACCTTTCTGGACATCACCGAGCGCAAGCA
>CAITYF010000076.1 GCA_903896545.1 uncultured Myxococcales bacterium
GATCGCAACGTCGTCATAGGTGAGCGTAAGCCCGGTGTTGAATGACGGCTGCGCGAGCGCCAAGCCCGCGGGATTGTAGTAGGTCGCGCTAAAATCATCGGCTACAGCGGTGCCTGTGTTGCCCATCGCGGAAGCACGCGCACCCAGTCCATACATGTCAAACGGATTGGCCAAGGCCGCGCTCGGCGCACACAGCAGCGCCACCGCCAGCACAAGCAGGCCGCGTCGCTCCGACGTCTCAAATCCAGAACCACTCCGCATACTTGCCCCACCCACAAGCGACCGGTGCCCGCCGGTCTCTCGCTTCTCCCTCGTACGCGCGGTCCAGCGTCGTTGTCCCCGCTGCCGGTCGGTCTATCCATCCCTGCATTGACTCGGAGCCACCTACCTTGTGTCGCCGCGAGTCGACCCGCAGGGACGCGAGCTTGGCGACCCAGCTAGCAGCCTAAAGATGCCCATTCAGTGTTCAGCAGTTGATCTCCATTCTTGGCAGGCATGTTTAGTGCGCCTGATGTTCCGTCCAGAACGGCGTCGCGCGCATCGCAGAGTCGCTCGTCTCGGCCGGCACAAACGTGTCCAAGTAGACCGCCAAACGGTTGCCGTTCTTGCGCAGCCACGTCAATGCCGCGGCGCTGCGATCCAGCCGCTCCATCTCGCGCTTCAGATCGTCGGCGCGGCGTAGGTCCTTCACGAGCTTGGTGTGGTTCATGCACGCTTCGCTCTTCGGGTCGCTCTTGCAGCCCAGCCACTCCATCGGCACGGTGACTTTCCAAAACTTGTCGACCTGCGCCATCAGCTCAATCGTCGCACCCACCGCGTCCAGCGGATCCACCGTCGACATGTGAAGTTTGCCCTTCCACTGCCGCAGATACGCGCTCTCAAAGCCAGCCAGCTTGCCAACCAGATCTTGAACAGCCGGATCGGTGTCACCAGAAGCGACCGCGGGCTCGGGACCGGGACCCGGCGCGACCGCAGTCGGCTTGCTCGACGTGGCAGCCGAATCCGCAGCAGCGGAACGTGCACACTGGGCCTGCCAGCGATACGTCTGCGTCACCACCTCTTCCATCGCCATCGACACCTTGCCGTCGGCGTCCTTGTGAAACTTCTTCTGCGTCGAACGCTGCTCTTCGTTGTCGAGTTGGAGGCCAACGACCGCGTCGCAACCCTTACCCGCGGCCAAGAGCTTGAAGTTCTTCTCAACGCCCGCGCGATCGTCTTCGCCCTTCTTGGTCACTTCAGTCAGCGTGCCAACGATCACGACCGGCGGCGAGAGCGCGTCGGTCGAGTCGACAAACTCCACTTTGGTGCCTGGCTTCAGCGCGCGCTGCGGTGCCTGATTGGGCGTCGCCTTGAATTGCGCACCACCACAGGCGATCGACAAGCAAGCGAGAGCAACAAAGCACAGTTGATTCAGGACATTGCGACGCATGAGAATCCTCTTCGGCGGCCTTTGTGCCGCCCTGACGGCCGCGCGGTGTACCTGTCCGCATGGCTCAAAGTCAAGGAGATCAGGGTTATTGAGCGCTCAGAGCGCCTCGATGTCCACAAGTTCGACGTCAAAAACCAGCATGCCGCGGGGCGCGCCCGCCCGCCCCTGATACGCCAACTGTTCGGGAATCCACAGGCGACGCGTCTCGCCGGGCACCATCAAGCGCACCCCGTCACGCCAGCCCTGGATCACCTGCCCCAAGGACAAACGCACCGGCACGCCGCGCACGACGGAACTGTCGAACATCTTGCCATCGGTCGTCCAGCCCGTGTAGTGCACCACCACCGTGTCGTCGTCCGTCGGCCGCTGCGTGCCCGTACCTGCTTTCATCACCTTATGCCAGACGCCGCTGGGCGTACGCGCCGCGTCCAACGGCGCCTGCGCCACGTCAGCAGGAGCCGCCACCGTCGCGGGTGGATTGGGATTGCGCGGCAGCGCTTTGCGCTCCGGCTTGGCGACCGGCGCTTCTTCGTCGGTCTTTCCATCCAGATCCGGCGACTCCTTGTCCTGATCGCGGTCCTTGCCTTCATCGCGCTGCCGTTCGCGTTGGGTCTGGTGGCTTTTGCGTCCGCGGGCGACCTGTTGGTCATGTGCGGCCTGCTTGGCGCGCTTGGACGCAGCCTTGAGTTCCGCGTCGCTGACCGACACTTTTCCGTCCACCGGCTTGTTCGCACCGTCCTCCGCGCCCGCTTCTGCGGCGATTTCAACACCGGGTGGCGGCAGTGCTTGCGACTTGGGCCCGCTGCACGCGGTCAGGATTGCAGCGAGGGTGGCAACTAGGGGTGAGGTCAGTGCGGGCAGCTTCATGCCGCGCAGGCTGCCGGATTCGCGCTGCGCTGGCAAGTTGGTGGCGCCTTTGCGTCACCGCACCCGTAGCGGACGCGATCATGCGCGTGGGGCAAAATCACCGTGAAAAACGTGCTGCATCGATCTACAGAAGCCGGTTTCCCTGTGGGTGACCGCAAGCAGGCGCATGTCCAGCGATTTCCCGGCTTGACCCAGCGTTGTCGTGCGGACTACCCTTTTGGACGCCGCAGAAAGCAGCGGTTTTGTTTTTGGGGGCGTTTATGCGCAGTGGCATCCTTGCGATTCTTCTTCTGTTGTCGGCGTGCGGTCAGGCAGGGTCGACCGACCTCGCGTCCGGCATTGAGACGTCGATCGGTTCAGACGACACCACTGTCTCGGACTCCAAAGGCCAGGACGTAGGTCTGCCCGACACGACGGTATCCGACGTGCTCAGCGACGCAGTCGTCGACGATGCCGGAGCCGACTCTACGCCATCGGACAGCGCACCAGACGTCGCACCGGATGTCGCGCCCGACGCCGCAACCGATGTAGCTGCCGACACCGGCGCGGACGTCGCACTTGAATGTTCTGCCAAACCCGCACCTCCAGGCTGTGCTTGTCAGGACAACAGCGATTGCGATTCCGCCGCCTGCACGCTGACCAGCAAGGGCAAGGAGTGCGCCAAACCGTGCAGCGACGCGTGTCCCGCGGGCTATGCGTGCGCGACCCTGAGTGCCTCGGGTTCGGATGTGGTCAACGTGTGCGTGCAGATCGGCGTCTTCTTGTGTGCGCCTTGCGAGTCCGACAAGGATTGCCAAACGCCCGGTTTTGAAGGACTGGATCATTGCCTCGCTCAGGGCAGCAAAGGCGCGTTCTGCGGCGTCTCGTGTGACGGCGATCACCCCTGTCCGACCGGCTACGACTGCGCCAATGCCACGACCATCGCCGGCGACACCGTCGCGCAATGCGTGCCGTCCAACAACGCCGAGTGCACTTGCAAGCCGCTGTTCGTCAAGAATGGCGCACAGACCAAGTGCGAAAACAAGAATGAAAACGGCGCCTGCAGCGGCACGCGTCACTGCACCGGGGCCGGGCTGACCCCGTGCCAAGCGCCCATCCCCGCGGTGGAAACCTGCAACGGCAAGGACGACAACTGCAACAGCGTGGTGGACGACATCGGCTCCGCGTCGTGCAGCGTCTCCAACGAGTTTGGCAGCTGTCCGGGATCGGCGCTCTGCGTCGGCGGCAACCAAATCTGTCAGGGCACGTCGCCGACCAAAGAACAGTGCGACGGGCTCGACAACAACTGCAACGGCGAAACCGACGAGGGCTTTCCGGATACAGATAGCGACGGCAAGGCCGATTGCGTCGACCCCGATGACGACAACGACGGCACGGCGGACATCAGCGACAACTGCCCGCTCATCGCCAACGCCGATCAGGCGAACCACGACAACGACCCCGCGGGCGATGCCTGTGACACGGACGACGACAACGACGGCACGCCCGACGTGAACGACTGCGATCCGCTTAACCCGTACGTCTACCCGTTCGCCAAGGAACTGTGCGACGGCGTCGACAACAACTGCAACAAGGTCGTGGATGAAGGCACGTGCGACGACAGCAACCTCTGCACCGACGATGTCTGCGGCGCAACCTTGGGCTGCTCGCACAACTTCAACACGACCAAATGCAACGACGGCAATCCGTGCACCGGCAGCGATGCCTGCGATTTTGGCGTTTGCCAAGGCACTTTTGTCGCGTGCAACGACAACAACCCGTGCACCGACGACGTCTGCGACCCGGTGAAAGGCTGCGTCTCGACGGTGAACTCCATCGTGTGCACGGACGGCAACGCCTGCACGGAAGGCGACGCTTGCGCAGGCGGCGCGTGCATCGGCGGCAAGTTGGCCAAGTGCGACGACGGCAATCAGTGCACGATCGACACGTGCGACCCCGTTTCCGGTTGCAAGACGACCAACTCGACCGCGCCCTGCGACGACCAGAATCCCTGCACGGTAAGCGACTTGTGCGCCACGGGCGCGTGCTCCGGCACGGCCAAAACGTGCAACGACGGCAACGTCTGCACCACGGACTCGTGCGACGCGGGCGTGGCGGGCGGCTGCGTCTACACGCCGTCGACCGGCGGCACGTGCAACGACGGCAACGCCTGCACGACCAACGACGCGTGCGCGCAAGGCGTGTGCACTGGCGCTGACGCCGGCTGCGCTTGTGGCAAAGACACGGACTGCGCTGGCTTTGAGGACGGTGACGCGTGCAATGGCACGCTCATGTGCGACAAGTCGGCGGTGCCCTACAAGTGCAAGGTCAATCCGCTGACGATTGTGACCTGTGCAATCGGCAGCGACCAGTCGCCCGAATGCGCGAGCGTTGCGTGCGTCGCTGCGACCGGCAAGTGCCAGGTGAACACGATCAACGAGGGCAACTCGTGCGGCACGTCCAACCCGTGCACGACGACGGGCAAGTGCAACGCCGGCTTGTGCACCGGTGGCAGCGCCACGCAAAACTGCGACGACCTGAACGCGTGCACGACCGACAGCTGTGATCCGAAGTTGGGCTGCCAACACGCTTACAACACAGGCACGTGCGACGACGGCAACAAGTGCACGCTCGGCGACACCTGCAGCGGCGGTTCCTGCACTGGCGGCACCACGATCACGTGCGACGACACGAACCCGTGCACGTCGGACGCCTGCACGCCGAGCACCGGCTGCACGCACACGGCCGCGAGCGGCGCACCGTGCAACGACAACAACAAGTGCACCGACAGCGACATTTGCCAAAACGGCACGTGCGTCGGCGGCAGCACCAAGACGTGCTCGGACAATGACCCCTGCACGGACACGAGCTGCGACCCGGCGACAGGCTGTGTCGTCAACTACAACGTGGCGTCGTGCACCGACAACAACGCCTGCACGCTGGGCGACAAGTGCGCGAGCGGCCAGTGTACGTCGGGCGCGGCCAAGGCGTGCAACGACGGCAACGCGTGCACCACGGACGCGTGCGACGTCGCCACAGGCAACTGCACGTACACGGACAACACGCTGGCATGCAACGACGGCAACGACTGCACAGTGAACGACGCGTGCAGCGCGGGCAAGTGCCAAGGCACCGGCAATCCGAGCTGCTGCGTGAACGACGCGGGTTGCGACGACGGCAACGCGTGCACCAAGGACATCTGCGTCATCGCGAGCGGTTTCTGCTCGCACGACCAGAACGCGCTGAACGGCCAGGCGTGCAACGCCGACAGCAACGGTTGCACGCAGAACGACAGCTGCAACGCGGGTACGTGCAGCACCGGCACGGCGGTCGACTGCACAAACGCGGGCGACGCGTGCAACACGGCGACATGCCAAAGCACCGGCGTAACGAGCTACCTCTGCGCCAAAGTGCCGAAGGGCGCCGGCTTCGCGTGCGACGACGGCCTCTACTGCACCACTGCGGACAAGTGCGACGCACAGGGCAAGTGCAGCGGGTCGGCGTTGGACTGTTCGGCAGCGTCGGGCGGCTGCTTGGCTGGCACGTGCGACGAGGTGAATGACAAGTGCACCGGCACGCCCAAGGCGGACGGCACGACGTGCGACGCAGACGGCAGCGGCTGCACGCAAGGTGACAAGTGCCTGAGCGGCAGTTGCACGGCGGGCAAAGCGGTCGACTGCCAGTTGGGGCTGGACCAGTGCACGCTGGGCTCGTGCAAGTCCACAGGCACGGCGACGTACACGTGCACGACGTCCGCCAAGCCGACGGGCGCGACGTGCGACGACGGTCTCTACTGCACGACCGGCGAGACCTGCGACGGCAACTACAGCTGCGCGGGCGGCACGGCGCGCGATTGCTCAGCTTCGGCTGGCCAGTGCACGATCGGCGCATGCGACGAGGTTTTGGACAAGTGCAAACCGACCAACGCCGCGGACAACCTCGCGTGCAGCGACGGCGACATCTGCACCACGGGGGACAAGTGCACCAGCGGCGTGTGCGTCGGTTCCAGCAACCTCTGCGGTGAGCACAAAGTCTCGACGTTCAAGGTCGCCAACGGCAGCCTGCGCTCGCCCTTGGTCGACACGACGCTTGGCCGCGCCGCGTTCTTCTGGCGCAACGGCTGGGACACGATCTCGCGCTGGATGAGCAAAGACTGGTCGCGTGAAGCGACGGAGTACAGCACACCGAGCTACCCGTCCAACGGCACGAACAGCGTCGTCGGTATTGCGGCTTCGTCGTTTGCGGACGGCAAGTCGGTGGTCGCGTACATCAAGCGGGACTACGTGAACAACACGAACGCGTGCTATTACTACTCTGGTTACTCATGCGCGAATACGGAGGGTTCATGCTACAGCAGTAGTAGCTTCAGCACGTACTACGCGCACTATAGCGGAAGCGCGAGCGTCGACATTGCTGTGCAGTGGTACGACAAGAACGGCGTGGCTTCGACGCTGGGTCACGCGATCAACACAACCACGTTATGGACGTACAGCTGCACTCCGGGAGCGCAGCCGACTTCCTACACGGACATCCGCGTGGCAGCGCTGCCCAACGGCACCGTCGTTGTCGCGTATCGCACGAGCGCTGGCGTCTGGACGGCAACTTTGCTGAGCGCCGCCGGTGCAGTCGTCAAGGCGACGGTCGCAACCACCACGGGCGACGCGGGCTGGGACCTCACGGCGTTCTCCGACAGCCGCTTTGCCATCGCGCGCGGCACCGGCAAGTCCGTCAAGGTGCAAGTCTACAACTACGACGGCTCGCTCAACGGCAGTGAAGTCGACGTCGCCCCCGCCTACGACGCCACGGTCAACACGGTCTCCAACCCCGCGATCACCACGCGCGCTGCGGACGATCGCATCTACCTCGCGTGGGAAGTGAACAAGACCGGTGACACCGACATCGCCGCGCGCGTCTTCCAGTCCGACTTGACGCCGGTGCAAAACGCGTTCGTGGTCAACACGACAACGACCGGCATGCAGGTCACACCGCGCATCGGCGTGTACCCGAATACCGGCGGTTTCCTCGTCGTGTGGGAGGACCAAAGCGGCCTGGACGGCTCGACCTACGGCATCGCCGGGCAGGTTTACAGCAAGACGGGCGTCGCCAACGGCGCAGAGAAGGTGCTGAACCTCGTCAAAACCGGCGCGCAGCGGTACCCGGACGCAGTGGGTGTCTCCAGCGGACACGTCGTCGTCGACTGGACGGGCGCGGACGGTCACGTCTACAGCCGCAAGTTCGACACGCTCGGACAAGCGGTGGACGACCAGAAAGAAGCACAGATCAACACGACGTACACAAACGATCAGTCGCGCCCCGCGCTGGCCAGCAATGCGGACGGCACGTACATCGCGACGTGGCAGAGCGACGGTCAGGACGGTTCGAGTCTGGGCGTCATCGGCCAGCGGTACGACGCGACGGGCACCAAGACGGGCACAGAGTTCGTCGTGAACCAGACGACCGCGGACATGCAGCAGAACCCGTCGGTCGCCAGCGACTCCAGTGGCAACTTCGTCGTCGCGTGGCAGGGCTACAACGCCGCGGATCTGTCCGGGCTGGACGCCGAGAACATCTACTTCCGCCTCTACGGAGCGGACGGCACGGCGCTCTCCAGCGAGACGATCGCGAACTCCAAGACGGTCGACTCGCAGTTGCAGCCAGACGTCGCGCGCTTGCCCAGCGGTCAATTCGGCGTGGTCTGGACGACGTACAACGACGCTGCGGGCAACAAGGCGGACGTCGAGCTGCGGTGCTTTGATTCGCTCGGCAACGCCGTCAGCGGCAAAGCGGAGGTCTTTGCCAACACGACCAAGACGGACAACCAGAAGAACGCGCGCATCGCCGCGACCAGCGCCACGTCGAGCTACTACCTCGTGGTGTGGGATTCCTTCGCTGAAGACGGCAGCGCGCCGAGCAGCTGGGGCATCCGCGGTCAGCTCTTCAACGCCAACAACTGCAGCCCCGTGGACGCGCAGATCAGCATCAACACCGCTGTTGCGGGCGATCAGCAATTGGCCGACGTGGCCGTCAACAGCAACGGCGACTTCCTCGTCGTCTGGCAGTCGTCGGTCGCCTCTGGCAACGGCTTTGACATCTGGGCGCGGCTCATCAAGTTCGACTCGAACACGCTGAAGTACGTGCCGCAGACGGAGTTCAAGGTGAACCCGTTCGTGCTGCTGGAGCAATCGACACCGGTCGTGACCGCGCTGTCGGACAACGGCTTCCTGGTGTCGTACCGCACGCTGGGCGAGGACGAGGACAAATTCGCCATCAAAGCCCAGCGGCTGGACGCGGCGCTTGCACTGGTGCCCAACGACTGGATCGTCAACATCTCGACGACGGGCGACCAGCAGAATCCCGCGGTGGCGGCGTTGCCGAACGGCGGCTATGTGATCTTGTGGGACAGCCCCGGTCAGGACGGCAGCGGCACGGGCGTGATCGGCCGTCGCTTCCCGAACCCGTAGGCGTTGCGCATGCCAACCGCCGTTCGCAATCTTGGCGTCTTGTTGGCGTGTCTCGTCGCGCTGGCGTGCAGTTCGTCACCCGCCGTGCAAACGCCCGCGTGCACGCCGGGAACGCACACGTGCGACGGCAACCGCGTCATCGAATGCAGCGAAGGCGGTCAGTACATTCCGGGCGTGACGTGTAGCGGCGCGGCGATTTGCACAGCGGGCGTCTGCGTCCAACCGGCTTTCACAGACACAAAAGGCGACACGGAGATCCCGGACGCGGGCAGCGAAGTTGACGTTGCGCCCGATGTCGTGGTCGTCGACGTGAAGCCAGACATTCCGGACGTGCCCGACATCCTCGTGGACGCACAGCCCGATCTCGTGCAGGACACGTGGAAGCCCGACGTCGTCAAAGACGTGCAGTTCGTGGACCTGCAAGATCAGGCGTTCAATCCCGGACCGTTGAAGTTTGAGAAACTCGGCAACAGCGTCGCCAAAGGCAATCTCCGCAAAGTGAAGTGGCATCCCGATGGCACTTTTGCGCTCGTTCTCGCGGCAAACGGGCAGGTCTTGCGCTACGACGCTGGCACAACGGAAGTAGCGGCAACAGCAACGCTCGGTCAGGACGTGGTCGATCTGGAAGTGGCGCCGAGCGGCGCGTTCTTTGTCATCCTGGGCAAGGAGGCTTCCGGCCAGGCACGAATTTGGCGCGGCGATGTGGACGCACAGGGCAGCGTGACTTTTGCCGCGGACGCTCTCGTCGAAGGCGGAGAACCCGTCGCCGTCGTTGCGGACGCAAAAGGCACCAGCTTCGCCCTCGCCACCCGACAGTCCAACCCGCAGACCAGCACGCTGAGCCTGTGGAAACCCGGCCAAGGCATCACGGCGACCAAGACCTTCAACGCGGGCGGCGGCATCTGGGACGTCATGTGGTCCAGCCCAACCACGGTCATCACGAGCCACGGCGTCAACGGCGCGGATAGCCGCACGTGGGACATCAATGCGAACACCGTCACGGCCAATGGCTGGTCTCCCGGCTTTGGCAATGGCGGCGGCGCTGGATGGCGACCTGGCGGCAGCTACGGCATCGTGACCGGTTGGAGCAGCAACGTTGTCTACGTTTTCGACGGCAGCTGGCAATCGACGACGTTGCCCAGCGTCAACAACGGCGCGGCCCCCCAAGCAGTCGGCTGGAACAGCATTGGCACCCGCGCGCTCGTGGTCGGTCGCGCAACCGGCACCGCGCTCGCCGCGACCGTCAGCGAACATCGACCCGGCAAAGCGACAAGCTACCCGGCCAGCGTTTGGGTCGATCAGTCGATCACCAATTTTGCCGCCAACCCCTGGAACGGCACGCTGAATACGCTGCTCTTGGACGTCGCTTGGCGTCCGAACTCGGTCTGCGATGAAGGCGTGGTCGTCGGCACCGACACGGCAAACGGCAGCGGCTTTGGCCTCTTCATCCGCTTCTACGACGCCAACGATCCCGCGTGCGCGCCAACGCCGTAAGGAGAATCCACGGGATGCGCTTGCTCCTTGCCGCGGCTCTGCTGTTGCTCAGTCTGCCCGCGCACGCAGCCTCGCTGCTGGTCGTCGATGCGGTGCCGGATCCCGCCGCGCCGTGGCTTGCCCAACAGCCGGCGCGCTACACGTCGTGGTTGGAGCGCCATCACGCCGGTGACTTTTTGCAGTTGGTCGCGCCGGTGTTCCTGACGCGGCTGGACGCGGCGCACCCGCTGCGCGTGCACCTGATCGCGTTGCACACCGGCGATTTCCTCCGCGCGCGGAGCTTGGGCGACGATCTGGCCGTGCAGATCCGCGAGGAAGACACCCCGGATCGGCGGGCGGATGTGATTGTGCACGAAGCCGTCCACGCCCTGCAGCAGCGCAGTGGTGTGACCGCGCGCTTGACGGGGCTTCCGGAGCACGCCCAAAAGCGTCTGGATGAAGCGCTGGCGACGGCGATCGGTCAGGGGCTGTGGCGTTGGCTGGATCACGCGCTGGGCGAGGCGCTGGGTGAAATTGCGTGGCGCCAGGGTCGCGACCGGTACGCGGAAGATACGGCGCGACCGTGGTACGTGGCAGAGGCGGCGGGCGTCGAGATCGACGCGTGGGCGCGCGAATTGCTGCCCAGTATGACGCTGGCTGTGGCCTATGGTACACCGTTGGACGCAACGGTGGGGACGTTGCAGGCAACTTGGCAGCACGTGCAAAGCGCGGGCGCGCCGTAAGGACGAACGATGAAGACACGATTTTGGCTTGGTTTTTTTCTCACTGCGCTGGTTGCGTGCAGCAAGACAACGACGGCAGCAACGGATGACGCCGTCGTGGACAACGGCGACACGGCGACGGGCAGCGATGCGACGAGCGCCGACAGGAGCGCGACCGCCAACGACTGGCGCAAGGACGGAAGTTTTCCGGTCGGGCACGCCGATTTTGTGCTGAACGACGTCAAGCGCAGCCGCACGTTGCGCGTCACTGTGTGGTACCCAGCGGCGGAAAGTGCGCGGGCGGCGGCGGACGCAGGAACGAGCCTCGCGGACTTTTACCCGGTGGATTCACCCGAACACGCCACGATGACGACGCTGCTCGCGAGTGCGCCGGCGACGTGCGTGCGCGCCAAGACGCATTCCGCTGTCAACGCAGAGCCCGCGGCGACGACGGCATGGCCGCTGGTCGCCTTCTCACACTGCCACACGTGCACGCGTTTTGAGATCACGACGATCGCCGAGCGTCTGGCCAGCCACGGGATCGCAGTCGTGGCGCCCGATCACACGGGCAACACGATCTTTGAAGGTCTGGCCGGTACGTCGGCGGGCCTCGGCGCGCCGTTCCTGCAGGTGCGCGCAGACGACATGAAGTTTGTGCTCGATCAGGTGCTGGATGTGCAGAACACGGCGATTCCGACGCAGGTGCGCGGCAAGTTTGACGCGACCCGGATCGGCGCGCTGGGCCACAGTTTTGGCGGCGTGACGACGGGAAAGGTGCTGATGGACGATCCGCGGCCGAAGGCCGGCATGGCGCTGGCTGTGCCGATGGCGCAACCACTGCTGCCCGGTGTCGACATGGCGCAGATTCACGTACCGGTCGCGTTCGTGCTGGCGCGTGAGGACAACTCCATTCTGGAAGTGGGCAACACGTTCATTCGCCAGAATTTCGCCGACGCCAACCCGCCGGTGTGGCTGATTGAAGTCGCCGACACAGGCCATTTCTCGTTCACCGACATCGCTGGCATCATCCCCGGCTTTGAAGCGGGCTGCGGCAAAGGCTTGCGGATGGAAGACCAATCCGACTTCACCTACCTCGACAACACGGTCGCGCGCGGCATTGGCGCGCGGTTGGTCGGCGCATTTTTTGGTAAGACGCTTTTGGGCGAAGCCACGGCGGAAGAGCCGCTCATGGCCGCGGAGCCCAAGGGCGTGGTATTTCCGTCCGAACGGCTGTAAGCCTCACGGCACGGGCACGTCGCACACGCCGAAATTCTCACCGACGAGAACCGGCGGGGTGCCGATCGTGATGGTGTTGCAAGTCAAGCCGCTGGGGCAGGTCGACGCGTCGGTGGTGTTGCAGCGCTTCTTGCAGGTTGCCGCCCCCGCGCTGTTGTTCAGACACAAGAACCCGGCGGCGCAGTCCGAAACGGTCTTGCACACGCCATCCAGACCGACGGCGCCGGCGGGTGAACACTGCTTGCCGTTGCTCGCGGGAAAGCACGCCAAGCCCACGGCACATCCGGAACTCGTGATGAGGTTGCAGTTGTCTGGGGCGAAGCACGCGCCGAGGTTGTAGCCGAGCGGGACGCTGCCGCTGCCCAATTCCTCGCAGACAGCGGGAAGCGTGCAGCTCAACTTGGGCAACGAGCCCGCCGTCGCGCAGACCTTGCGACAAACCGACCCGACACACATGGAGCCCAACGCGCAGTCGTTCAAGTACTTGCACGTACCACCGTCAGCGACCGTGCCAAAGCCGCCGCACTGGAGGTTCGCGCCGTTGACGTAGCACTGTTGCGAGGCCGTGCAACCGGACGAGGTCAGCGGGTTGCAAGGTTTGCAGGTGCAGTCGACCGCGCAGTTCTCACAGGTCTCGCCCGCGTCACACGTGCCGTTGCCACACGTGCCGCTCACGTCCGCTGTGCTCGTGTCCTTGCCGGTACCCGTGTCCTTGGGCGTACCTGTGTCCTTGACGACCGTGTCCTTGGCGGTGCTCGTGTCCTTGACGTCCGCAACGCCGGTATCCGCGACGTTCACGTCCTCGTCGGTCGCAGCGGCGTCGTCAACCTGAGGCGCGTCGTCCACAACCGCGTCCTCGTCCGTCCCCGCCGAGTCGTCCATTTGTGCGGCGTCTTCCGCCGCGACCAGGTCTTTGACCGCCGTGGTGTCCTTCCCCGCCGCCGCGTCTTTGCTGCCAAATGACAGTGACAAGTCAGGCGCCACGTCCTGAACGACACCACCCGCCGCGCCTGCGCCCGTCGTGCTACCGCAGCCAGTCAGCGCGTACGCCGCACAGAGCGCCCACACACGCGTCCATCTGATGCCGAAGTTCATGGTCAACCTCTTGGAGAAGCCTCCGACCATCTTCGCCCCTATCGGCGGCAATCTCAAGCGCGCTGTGTGGTAGCCGTGATGCGACCGCGCTTGCCGCCGTTGGGCAATCGCCCGACAATTCAGACCGAACGCACAGCCCACGCGTCCAACGGCCGGACTTGGTTCTTGGAGATTCCCATGAGACAGCCGATTCTGGTGTTCTTTCTACTCACTTGGCTCCTCGCGGCCCTGCCCGCGCATGCACGCCCGCAAGCGCCCGCGATTCCGAGTCCGCTGCGCGGGTGGATGCCTTGGGTGCTGGACGACCATCCCGATCTGCAGTGCGCGGGCCTCGGTGATTCGCGTGCGTGCGCGTGGCCGGGTCAGTTGAACGTCGTGATTGACGGTCAGCACGGGCAGTTCCAGTTGGACGTGGTGCTGGACACGCCGCAGAACGTCGCGCTGCCCGGCGATCACGCCGCGTGGCCACTGCATGTGCAGGCCAATGGCGCAGATGCGCTGGTGCAGGGCATCGACGATCGACCGAGCGTCTGGCTGGGTCCGGGTCCACACACCCTGACCGGTCAGTTCGAGTTTGGTCAGGCGCCCGAACTGCTCGCGGTGCCGGACGCCATCGGCATCGTCGTACTGACGCTGGGTGGGCAAAAGGTCGAACTGCCGCGGCGCGACGGTGAGGGCCGCCTGTTCCTGCGTCAGGATCAAGCGACGGAAGCAGCCGAACAGGACGCCCTGACCGTGGCGATCGCGCGGCAGGTGCGCGACGGTGTGCCGTTGCGCGTGCTCACGCGACTGACGTTGCGCGTGGCCGGTCGGCCGCGGGATCTGGTGCTGGGCAACGTGCTGCTCGCGGGCGCACGGCCGATTTCAGCGCTGAGTGACTTGCCGATGCAGATCGCGGCAGACGGCGCGCTCCGCGTGCACGGTCGTCCGGGCGAACACACGGTGGACATTGAAGCGGTGCAACTCGGCGACGCCGCTTCGTTGACCGTGCCGCGCACAACGATCGTGGGCGCAGAGCCGCAAGAGACCTGGGTTTGGGTGCCGGACGAGCGCCTGCGTTCCGTGGAATTGAGCGGTCTTGCGCCGATCGATCCGGATCGCACGCAACTGGCGGACGACTGGAAGCACGCGGGGCGCTGCTACGTGGCGTCGCCGGACCAAACGCTGGTGTTCAAGGAATCGCGGCGCGGCGAGACGGAACCAGCACCGAGCCGTTTGCAGTTGCAGCGCGAACTCTGGCTGGATCTGGACGGCGCGATGTTGACGGCGCGCGATCACTTCACCGGTGATCTGCGCACGGGCTGGCGGCTCGACGTGGCACCGGGCAGCCAATTGGGTCGTGTGACCATTCCGGGGCAAAGCGGCGCACTTCTCATCACTGAACAGCCCGAATCCAAGCGGCTCGGCGTGGAACTCCGCGACGGCAACTTGAAGCTGGAGGCGGACTCGCGTGTGGCGCTGACGGCGGGCACGTGGCCGGGTACACGGCTGCTGCGCGTCGTGGGCTGGCAAGCCGACGTTCAGCAGTTGGGCGCGACGCTGCACCTGCCGCCGGGCTGGCGTCTGTTGGGCGTGAGTGGCGTCGATCGGCCGCCGGAGACGTGGCTCGACTCGTGGACGCTTTTTGACTTCTTCTTTGTGCTGATGGTGGCTGCCGCAGCGACCAAACTGCTCGGCAAGGCTTGGGGCGCGCTGGCGCTCGTAGCACTCGCGATTTGTCATGGCGAAGTGGACGCGCCGCAAGTGCTGTGGCTGAACGTGCTGCTGGCCTTGGCCTTGGCGCGCGCAGTGACGGCGGGCAAGCTCGGCGTGGCGGTGCGTCTGTGGCACGGCGCGTCGGTGATCGCGCTGGTGGTGGCCATCGTGCCGTTTGCCCGCGATCAGGTGCGGGAAGGTCTCTACCCGCAAGTCGGCCAGTTTGGCAAAGGCCCTTTGGCGCCAGGCGGCTACACGCGCGATGACAGCTGGTCAGTCACTGATCTGGCCAAGAGTGCAGAGCCAATGGCTGCCGCAGCGGGTGACGAAGCGGGCGCGAAGGAAGAAGCGAGGCCAGCTGCAGCACCAGCGCCGGAGCCCATGCAAATGGCCCGTGGGCTAGCCAAAATGGACGTGATCAGCAGCCGGTCCTACAGCCAAACGCAGCAACAGATGCGCCAACTGGATCCCGGCGCGGTTGTGCAGACCGGCCCCGGCGTGCCCAAGTGGCAATGGACTGCGTTGCAGTTCGCGTGGTCGGGGCCCGTGCGTCAGGACCACGAAGTGCACGTGCTATTACTCTCGCCTGGAGCACAGTTGGCGCTCGCACTCCTGCGCGTGCTGTTGGTCGTGCTTTTGGGTCTGCGGTTGATGGACCGCGCCAAGCTGCAAGCGCTCGCGGGTCGCCTCGGCGCGCTGATGCTGCTGGCCGCGTTGACCGGTGTGGTGCAACCGCGCGAAGCGTTCGCCGATTTTCCGCCGCAGCCCATGCTCGATGAACTGGCCAAACGGCTCGTGGCCGCTGAGTCGTGCGAGGGCCCGTGCGTCGTCGTGAGCGACTTGCGCCTGCTCGCCGACGGTCAACGCGTGACCCTCACCGCAGAGGTCTCTGCTCAGCGTGAAACGGGCTGGGGTCTCCCCGGTCCCTGGGATCCGCTGCAGATCGCAGAAGTCCGCATCGACGGCCAGCCCACCCACGCGTTGCGGCGCTTGCCCGGCGGACTCATCGCCGTGCGCGTTCCCACGGGCGCACACCTGATCACGGTTGAGGGCCAGCTTGTCCGACGTTCCGTCGTGACGCTGCAACTGGACCCGACGGCCCTGCCGCGCCACATCGCGCTGGACAGCAAAGACTGGACGGCCGATGGCTTGCAGCCAGGTCAGGTGAAGGACTCGGTGCAACTGACGCGCGTGGTGGGTCTGCCCGGTGCACAAACGGCGGTCGATGGCGACAGCGAAGCGCTGGAGTTGCCGCCGTGGTTCCACGTCGAGCGGCAGTTGCTGCTGGGACTGCCGTGGCAGGTGCACACGACGGTGTCTCGTGAAAATCCGGGACGTGCCGAAGTGCTGAAAGTCCCGCTCATCGGCAGCGAGCGCGTGATAACCGACGGCGTCACGGTCGAAACGGACGCTGAAGGCAAGCATTTGGCGGTCCTCCATTTTGGCCGCGAGGACGTGCAGGTCGTCTTTGACGCGGAACTGCCGATCACGCCAAAGCTCCAAGTCACCGCACCGCAGTTGACGGGGCAACCGTGGACGGAAACGTGGCGGCTGAACTGCAGCCAGATGTGGCGCTGCACATTCCACGGTTTGCCGCCGCTGCACACGCGCGATCCGGAGTCGGCGCAGTTCGAGCCGATTTGGCAGCCATGGCCGGGGGAAACGCTGCAGCTGGACGTGCAAAAGCCGGTGGGCGCAAAGGGTCCGGCGGTGACGATCGATCAGGTCCTCTACGACGTGACGCCGGGTCAGCGGCTGCTGGAAGCGACGTTGACGCTGACGATCCGCACGTCTCAAGGCGGCACACAGACGCTGACGCTGCCCGAAGGCGCGCTTGTGCAGTCCGTGGCGTGGGGTGACCAGCCGCGGGCGATTCGACCACAGGGTCGCAAGCTGGCGCTGCCGCTCGATCCCGGCGAGCAGGTGGTGACCGTGAAATGGCAGCAACCGTGGCTGCGCAGCGCGCACGAAGTGGTGCCGAACGTCGATTTGGGCGGTCCGGCGGTGAACGTGCAGACCGTCTTGCACCTCGGCGAGGAACGCTGGCTGCTCTGGGCGCACGGGCCGCACTGGGGCCCCGCGGTGCTGTTTTGGAGTCACCTGTTGCTGCTGCTTTTTGCCGCGGCGCTGCTCGGCCGACTACGCGGTCTGCCGCTGCAAACGCGACATTGGCTGCTGCTGGGTCTCGGCCTCGTGCAGGTGCCGCCGGTCCTGTTGCTGGCTGTCGTGGCTTGGTTCACGGCGCTCGCGTGGCGTTCGCGGCGGCCGCAGGTTGACGTGACCAAGCCGGTGATTGCGGCCAACTTGACGCAGCTCGCGCTCGTGGGTCTGACGCTGGTGTTCTTCGGCGTCCTCTACTTTGCGATCCAGGAGAACCTGCTCGGCAACGTCGACATGCAGGTGAGCGGCGCCGGTTCAAGCGGCACAACACTGAGTTGGTACGTCGATCGCGTGGTCGGCGCGCTGCCGCAGCCGGGCATCTGCTCCTTGCCTCTCCTCGCGTGGCGCGTGGGGATGTTGGCATGGGCATTGTGGCTCGTTTCTTCGCTTCTGCGTTGGCTGCCATGGGCCTGGCGCGCGTTCAGCGCCGGAGGTCTCTGGTTCCGTCGACCACCCAAGCCGTTCCAGCCGCCACCGCCGCCGCCGATGCCGCCCCGTCCTGCGGCGTAGTCAGACTCAAAGGCCGTAGAGCCGCGTGAACTTGGCCGTCGCGTAACTGAGAAACGCTTCGGGATCCAGCAGCCGCCCCGTCGCCGCCGTAACCAACGCGTCCGTCGTCAGGCGCGAGCCCACGCGGTGCACATGCGCGCGCAGCCACCCCAAGAGCGGCTCCACTTCACCCGCCGCCAGCTTTTCCGGGATGTCCGGATGCTGCGCGAGCGCCGCTTGATAGAACTGCGCGGCGTAGAGCGCGCCCAGCGTGTAGCACGGGAAGTAGCCAAACGCGCCGCCAGACCAGTGCACGTCCTGCAACACGCCCACGGCATCGTCGGGCGGCGTGATGCCGAGATAGCCCTGCATTTTCGCGTTCCACGCCGCGGGCAAGTCCTCCACGTTCAGACGGCCGCTGAACAAGTCGCGCTCCAGTTCGTAGCGCAAGATGACGTGCAGGGGGTAGGTCAATTCATCCGCCGACACGCGGATCAGGTTCTGGGCGTTGACGTCATTCACGCCGCGCAGGAACGCGTCCAGCGGCTTGTCTTTCAAGAACCCGTAGGCACTTTGCAGCTTAGGATACTGCGCCTGCCAAAACGCCGCGCCGTGTCCAACCTGCTTTTCCCAGAGCAGCGACTGACTTTCGTGAATGCCCATCGACCGCGCGCGCGAAACCGGCTGGTCCGCCAACGCGACGTCGCGACCTTGCTCGTACAGCGCGTGCCCCGTCTCGTGGATCATGCCGGTGAGCGACCCCAAAAACGCGTTCTCGGCGTAGCGCGTCGTGATCCGCACGTCGGTCGGACCTGCGCCGCCACAGAACGGGTGCACCGATGTGTCCAGCCGACCACAGGTGAAATCGTAGCCCATGCTCCGCACGATGTTCTCGCCGACCTGCCGCTGCGTGTCCGCGGGTACGTGCTGGGTCAACCACGTCATGTCGGGCACGTCGGTGGCGGCGCGAATCCGCGCGATGAGCGGCAGCAGCACCTCTTTCAGCCGGTCAAAGACCGGATCGAGCCGGGCCATCGTCATGCCTGGCTCATAGTCGTCCAGCAGCACGTCGTAGGCGGGCTTGTCCGGCGCAATCGCCGCCGCCCGCGCCTTGGCAATTTCAACCAGCTCGTTCAGCACCGGCGCAAAAGCAGCAAAGTGCTTGTTCTTGCGTGCCGCGACCCAAATCTCATGACCGCGCACCGCTGTCTCCGCTTGCGCGCGAACGAGGTGCGCCGGCACACGCGTGGCTTTGTCGACGTCGCGCTGCGCCTCGCGCACGTTCGCAACTTGCGTGGCGTCCAGTGTCGGGTCGTCACGCAACGCGTTGAGCAGTTCTGCCAAACGCGGGTGCGTCAGCCGTTCGTGGGCGATCACCTGCACCGTCGACAGCTGCCGACCGCGTGATTCCGCGGCACCCGACGGCATCACGATCTCCTGATCCCAGGACAGGATCCCGACAACCTCTTCCAGCGCGGTCAAATCCGCCAGACGTTGCGTGAGTTCGGCATACAAAGCATTCATGGGTCTCTCCAGTTGCGGTCGGTGTGGTAACGGATCACCGTGACGGCGGCAAGCGTCAGACTTGAAACCGCTGCAAATCGCGCAGCGCGACGGCGGAGCGCAAAGTCGGTGGTGCGACGTGCCCCAAAAGCGACGCCACGCGTTTCTCCGCGACGTGAAGCGCAGCGGACGCAGCCAAGGCGTCCACCGGCGGCTCAGCGGGCGACAGCGTCCACAGCACCAGCGCGCGCACAAGGGCGGGCGACAGCGTTTCGCTCCCCGCGCGCAGACAACGCGTACACACCAAGCCTGCGTCCGCATCCTGCCACGTGCCACCCGCACCGGTATCCTGTCCGCACTCACCGCAAGTCTGCAGATCAGGACACACGCCCAGCGCCTGCAGGAACCCCACTTCGATCGCCAGCCGCGGCGTACGCAGTTGTTGCTCGTTCACGGTCTCGCACAGCGCCAGACTCGCACGCAGCCACGCGTACAGCCCCGGATCAGCATGACTCGGCTGGCTCGCGCACGCTGCCAGTTCCGCGACGTACGACGCCAGCGCCAGTTGCCCGTATTGCGGGGTCATCTGCAGAAACGCCGCGCCCAGACTCGACTCGACCAAGGTGGGCAGGTGCCCGCGCCCTTGCTCGATCACAGCGGAGAGTTCGCTAAACAAGGCGATGCCGCCGGCAAAACGTTTGGTGCTCTTGCGGGCGCCGCGCGCCAACACGTCGACGCGACCTTCATGTGGGGAAACGAGCGAGACGATCACATCCGCCTCAGCGATCGGCTGTTGACGAATCACGATGCCGTCCAAGCGGGTGCGCGGCGGCATGGCGGGGCGTCAGTGCGGCTGGGCGGACGTCGACGGCTTGTCCACCAGCACATCCTTGCCCGGCACCGGGCGGCGCGCGTTGGGCAAGGTCGGCGCAGCGGTCGGGCCAGTCGCGGTCGCGGGCGCAGAAATGCCCGGACGCGCGGTCATCTGTACCGGCTTCTTCGTGCGGTTCACCGACCACAAGAACACGAAAGCGATCGCGGCAAACGCGACCAGAAGGAACGACTGCGCAGGCGACAAGCCGCCAGGGGCACGCGCGTGATCCCGCAGATAATCAGGCAGTTGAGCGCCATTTGCAGCCGTCGGCGCGTCTTGAGCGACGATCTGTGCCTCGTACGCTTCCACGACCGCATCGGGCGACACTTCCAAGAACTGCGCGTAGATTTTGAGGAAACCGCGGACGTAAACCGGCGCGGCGAGTTCGGAGAACCGGTCCTCTTCGAGCGCCTGAATCACTGCGCGGGTCATCTTGGTCGAACGCATCGCGGATTCAAGGGAAATCCCCCGATTTTCGCGGCGTTGACGCAATTTTTGCCCGACAGAGTACACGCGCACATCCTCGCTTTGGATCAGACAGGCTGACCGGCAGGCGGTGATAGCAGGGGAAGGCCCCTCTATGCAAGCTTCCGTTGGCGTTTTGGGGGCTGGAAACCCCGTCGCAAACGGGGTAGCGTTGAGGTCTGGTAGGGCGTGCGATGCAGCGGCTTCTGATCACAGCACTTTTGGCGTTCACATCGCTTCCGGCGTTGGCCGCGTTGCCCGCCATGCAGCCGTTCACAATGCGGGCTTCTGCCAATGGTTTCAGTGCATTGACCGTCGACGAGGCGACCGCCAAGGTCAATGGTTTTTGGCCACACCTGTACGCGCACGTGGACGCTGCACACACGACACCGAACCTCCTCTACGACGCGTATTTTGGCTTAAAAGTAGGTAGTTCCGCTGCAGTCTGGGTGAACTCGCTGCCACATCCCGCCGCTGGCGTGAATTTTGGTTTGCAGGAAGCGACCGGCGTCATTCGCGACGTCCGGACCCAGAACGGCGTCGACGTGGTCACGCTGACGTTCGCGCCGATGACGCTGCCCGCGCCGGGTGCCGTGATGCTCGCGCAGGTCACCAACACGAGTGCCCAGCCGCAAACCGTGACGGTCGCTGTGCTCGGCAACTGTCACTTGGGTCCAGGGGACGCGCCCAGCACGGACGGAGAATCGCTGCACCAACTGGGCGCGGACGCGGTGGTCGAACTGGACGGGCAATCGCCACACCGGATGCTGTACCGGGCGATAGGCGACGCACCTGAACAGCTGGAAGTCACCAATCCGTACGCCAAATGGCTTGCAGGCGACCCCTTTCTAGGCGGTTCTGGCGCTGTCGGATCCGACCGCGTGGCCGGAATGCGCTGGGCGACCGTGACCCTGCAACCGGGCGAGACCATCACACGCGGCTGGCTCTTGCTCTACGGGGCCAACACCGACGACGCGCAGTTCAGTGCTGCGTCGGACCTATGGCTGGCAGGGCGCACGGCGACGCAAGTGCTCGGAGACGAACTGGCCGATTGGGCTGCTTGGCACGCGCTGGACCAACTCCCCGCAGGTCTGGATACGCAGAGTACGCTGCAACTGCACCGCAACTTGGCAACGTTGCGGATGGCTCAAGTGCGCGAGCCCAACACGGGTCCAGCGGGGCAAAATCAGACGCCGCACGGGCAGATTGTCGCGTCCTTGCCGCCGGGCATCTGGCACATCGCGTGGGTGCGCGACCAAGCGTATGCAGGCGTGGCGCTGGCCGCGAGTGGCCACGTCGCCGAAGCGAAGGACGCCCTTGAATTCGTGCTGAACGGTCAAGCGGGGGCGTACCAAAGCTACTTCGGCGGGTCGTATCTCGTCTCGCCCGTCCGCTATTTTGGCGGCGGATTGGAAGAAACCGACTTCAACACGGACGGTCCGAACATCGAGTTTGACGGTCTGGGACTTTACCTCTGGCAGGCAGCGCGCTTCGTGGCAGCGAGTCAGGATGCGGCGTGGTTGACCCTCCGCTGGCCGCAACTGCGCGACTTGGTGGCCGAACGCCTGCTGAAACTACGCGATACATCTGGGCTTTTGCAGAAGGATTCGAGCATTTGGGAAGTGCACTGGAACGGCTTGCAGAAGCACTTCACGTATTCGGATCTGACCGCCGTGCGCGGCTTGTGCGGCGCGGCGGATATGGCCGATCTCGCGGGGGAACCGAAGCTGGGTGCGACCTATCGCGCCGCGGCGCTGGGGCTGCGCAACGCGGTGTTGACGCATCTGGTCGGTAGCGATCACGTGCTGCGCGGCAATCTCGAAGAGCCGGCGGCGCTGGCAGTCGACGCCGCGGCGGTAGAGGCGTTTCTGGACGGACAGATCGATCCGGGCAGCGAAACGGCCTGGGCGACGTGGCAGAATTGGCAGCAGAAATTGAGCGCGGGCGGCGGTCCCGGACTCTTTCGCAACGACGACGGCGGGCAATACGACAGCGCAGAATGGCTCTTCATTGACCTGCGCGTGCTGCGGATGCTGGAGCGGATGCAAAAAGCGGGTCAGAACGTCACGGCGCCCGCGAACGCGCTCCACGCGCGGATGCAGGACGTGATGGTGGCAGGCGGCGGTGTGGTCCCCGAACTGATCGCGACGCAGGGGAACAATGTTGGGCAGTTTGACGGTGCGATCCCGATGGTCGGCTTTGGCGCGGGTGCAATGGCCCTGTGGCTCGGCGGTGAAACATGGGGGGATGACGTCACCGCGTGCCTGTCGCCACCGACAATCGCTGACGATCCGCAAGTGGTTGAACCAGACACGGACAGTGGTTCAACCACCGACACGACGGTAACCGAGGCGGGTTCGGACACGGAAGAAGTGGCGAAGGTCGACGCGGAAATCGCGGCGCCAGAAGTCGTGGACCCGGTCGACGCGGTGAGTGGAACAGACGCGGCACTGGCAGACACGCAGGCGGCGGATGCGCCCGCTATCGCTGATGCCAGTGCCAGCGACGTGTCTGCCCAAGCAGCGCAGCCGCCCGCCTCAGGGTGTCAGGCGGCGCCAGCGGGGCAATCAGGTTGGTTCGGATCGCTCCTGGTGCTGGCGGTGGCCCTGTCCCGGCGCGCGCGACGCCCGGAACGAGTCGATCGCGGCGTGTAGCCCGCCTGGACCCCGTCGCAGTCGGTCGCTGGCCCCGAATTCGCGGGTCAATCGCGATGTGTCGCTGCGGCGGTCGACAGCGCTCGCCTGCCCAGTCGGACCAAAGCGTTTCGCCGCGCTTTGGCGTGAAAAAGTGCTTCCGTGTAGACATTTTCCCGGATCAGACTACCTATTGCATTGGAACTGTGCGCACTCTATGACAGGAATCTGCGATGGCTTCTCTGCCCAGTGGCCTGTCAAGATGAGGTGGACGATGGAACAGAACGGAACGCAGCCAGACCGGGCGCGCCCACGGCGCAAGATCGGCGGACTACTGGTCCTATTGTTCGTTGGTTCTGGCATCACGTATGCGGTGGTGCGAAACCGATCGTTGCCACCGGCGAATGCTGTTGTGGCGCAGACCGGCCTGCCGCGTTTGGAGGGCGCGGCCATCGTGCTTCCTGCGTCGTTCGTGCGCATCGCCGGCATCGAGACCGACGTTGTCACTACGCGCGTCGTGGCCAAACAAGTCTCGGTCGCCGGTCACGTGGCTTTTGACCCGGAGCACGTCGCCGCAGTCGGTACGCGGGCACGCGGCGTGGTCGACAAGGTTCTGAAGTTTGAAGGCGATCTGGTGCAGCCCGACGACTTGCTGGCACAGGTGGACAGTCCGGACCTGAGCCACGCGCAAGGGACCGCGCTGGCGTTGGCGGCGCAGTCGGCCGCAGCCTTGGCGAACGCGCGACGTGAACAGGACCTGCATCGCCAAGGCATGACTACGGCTCGCGATCTGGAGCTTGCGACGGCCAATGCGGAGCAACATCGGGCAGAGCTGGCGGCAGCAAGGGCACGCGTCGCGACCGTGGCGCGCGGAGGGACCAAGGCGATGGGACTTTACGCGCTCCGCGCACCATTGGCGGGCGTTGTGATCGAGCGCTCGGTGCATACCGGCCAAACCGTGGAAGAAAACGTCGTCGCATTTCGCGTGGCCAACTTGGACCAGCTGTGGGTTGAACTGGCCGTGGGCGAGCGGTATCTGAGCGGCATGAAGCGCGGCGATCTGGTCGAACTCCGGTCAATTGCACACCCGGACGAGCATCTGGACGGCCAGTTGGCGTACATCGGCGACGTGATCGACCCGCTGACCGGGACCGCGCCGGTGCGCGTGGAGATCGGGAACCGCGACCGTAAACTGCGACCGGGACAGAGCGTAACGGCGACGATTCGCCTCGCACAATCGGGCGTCGCGGTTTTGGCTGTGCCTGAGTCCGCCGTGACGCCCATCGATGGCAAAGCACACGTGTTCCTGGAATTGGCGCCGGGGCGCGTGCAGCCTACCGCGGTGGAAACTGGCGCCAGCGATGACGGGTGGATCGAAGTGCGCGCAGGACTCAAAGCGGGTGACCGCATCGTCGTGAAGGGCGTCTTCGCGCTCAAGTCCGAGTTGTTTCGCTGAGGTCGCATGCTGGAACGCTTGGTTTCATGGTCCGTTCAAAAGCGCACGCTCGTCCTGGGCCTGCTGGTTGCACTTCTCGTGGCCGGTGGTTGGGCGGGGGCGACCCTTCCGCTCGACGCGATGCCAGACGTCTCGAACGTGCAAGTCGCCGTGCTGACGAACACACCGGGTCTGGCGCCTCTCGAAGTCGAGCGCACGGTGACAACGCCCATCGAGAACGCGCTGAACGGCGTTCCAGGCATGGACGAACTGCGCAGTACGTCGCGCAACGGCTTGTCGGCGGTCGTCGTGGTGTTTCAGGATGGAACGGACATCTGGCACGCCCGGCAGCTGGTGCAAGAGCGGCTCCGCGGCATCGAACTGGAATTGCCCGCGCAGGCGGAAAGCCCGCAGTTAGGTCCGGTGACGACGGGGCTAGGGCAAATCTTCTATTTCACGCTTCGGTCTGAGCGTCACACGCCGATGCAGCTCAGAACGACTTTGGACTGGGACATCGTGCCGCAGTTGCGCGCGGTGCCCGGCGTGTCCGAGGTGAACACTTTTGGCGGACAGCTCAAGCAGTTTCAGGTGTGCGTGGACGCCGAACGCCTCAAAGCCCGGAAGTTGACGCTGGCCGACGTCACGAGTGCGTTGAAGAACGCGAACCTCAACGTCGGTGGTGGCTACGTCGATCGCGCGGAGGAAGCGTTTACGATTCGCGGTGAGGGCGTCTTGCGCGACAAGGATGAGATCGCGTCTGTCGTTCTCCGCACGGGCGCAGATGGAACGCCCGTGCTGATTGGGCAAGTAGCGGAGGTGCGCGTCGGTGTCGCGCTGCCCAGCGGCGTTGTGACTCAAAACGGCGAGCAAGAGGCAGTGACCGGCATCGTGATGATGCTCCTCGGTGCGAACAGTCATGAGGTTGTTGCCTCCGTGGGTGCCAAAATCCGTCAAATTGGCCCGAGGCTGCCTGCCGGCATGACGATCGATGTGATTTACGATCGCGCCGACTTCGTTGATCGAACCCTGCGAACCGTCCTGACCAACCTCGCCGAGGGCGTTGGCATCGTCGCTCTGGTCTTGGCGCTTTTTCTCGGTTCATTGCGCGGCGCGCTCGCAGTTGTGATCGGCATTCCGGCGGCCATGGCGGTGGCGCTACTCTTCATGCGCTTTACCCAAGTGCCGGGCGACCTGATGTCGCTGGGCGCCATCGATTTTGGGTTCTTGGTCGACGGCCCGATCGTCATGCTGGAAGCGATTATCGCCGCAACAGCGGGTGCGCAACTCCACCGGGACGCCAAACGCCGACGTTTTGCCGAGGTGCTCCAGTCCGTCGCCCGTCCCGTCGCCTTCGCTGTTGCCATTATCTTGCTCGTTTACCTGCCGTTGCTGGGTCTGCAGGGCATTGAAGGTAAGATGTTCAGGCCGATGGCCGCGACGATGGCCGCCGCGCTCGCGGGCGCGCTGCTGTATTCGATCTTCTTCCTTCCGGCCGTGCTCGTCACGCTGGTGCCCACTCCCAAGGACCACGGACCGCGTTGGATCGCTCTTCTCGGACGCGGCTACGCAGCCACAACCGACATCACCCTGCGCTGGCGACGCTGGATTCTGCTTCTCGCGATCGCGTGCCTGGCCTTGGTCTCCTGGCGCTTTGCCGCCGCGGGCGCCGAGTTCGTACCGCGCATCTTCGAGGGCGACATCGTCGTCACGATTCGGCGGGCGCCCAGCATTTCCCTGACGGAAGCCAAGCGCCTCGACCTGCTGACAGAAAAGGTGCTGCGAACGTTCCCCGAGGTGGTCGCAGTGCTCGGCATGACGGGGCGCGCGGAAGTGGCTGTCGATCCGGTCGGCAATGACAACACCGACATGTTGGTTCGCTTGCGCCCCATGTCTGAGTGGACGACCGCGCAGGATTTTGACGTGTTGGCGGCGGCGATCATCGAGCGTATTCAACGCAACGTACCGGGCACGTTCGTCGGAGTCTCCCAGCCGATCGAGGACAAGACCAACGAGATGATCAGCGGGAGTCGCGCGGACGTCGCCATCCAGATCTTTGGGCCCGACCTGACCCAAATCGCGCTGATCGCAAACCAGATTGGGCACTTGCTTGGCCAAGTACACGGCACGGGCGACTTGCGGGTCGAACGCCAGTTCGGCCAACCGACACTTCAGGCGACGGTCGATCGTGCGCGCATGGCGCGATACGGCGTTCAGGTGCGCGACGCGTTCTCCGTGCTTGAAGCCGCGCGAATGGGGATTCGGGTCGGCGAGGTCTACGAGGGTGCGCGGAGGTTTGAGCTCCGCGTCCTGCAGCCGCCACACGAGAACACCGTCCGCGGTCTGGGTGAACTGTTCGTCGAGACCCAGCAGGGCGTGAGCGTGCCGCTGCATGAAGTCGTCACGCTGGCTGAGACTGACGGCTTGTCGTCCGTGCGGCGGATTGGCCGCGAACGTGCGGTACGGGTCGACGTGAACCTGCGCGGCCGCGATCTCGTCAGTTGGGTCGAAGAAGCGCGCCAGGTCGTCAACCAGTCCGTGCAACTGCCAAATGGCTATCGCATCGAGTGGGGAGGCCAATTCCAGAACTTTGAGCGCGCACAGCGGCGCCTCCAACTTGTGCTGCCTGCGGTCATCGGCGTCATTTTCCTTATGCTGATGTGGATGTTTGGGCACTGGCGCTACGCCGTCGCTGTCTTCTCGCTGGTGCCCCTGTCGCTCGCCGGCGGCATGGCTGGTCTGTTGATGCGCGAGATGACGTTTAGCCTGCCCGCGGCCGTCGGTTTCATCGCGCTGGGCGGCATCGGCGTCCTCAACGGCGTGGTCATGGCGACGGAGGTTCGACGCAGACTCCACGCGGGGGCATCCCTCGATGAGGCGGTCGGCCAAGGCGCGCAACACGCGATGCGGGCCGTGCTGACAACCGCTGCGGTCGCCGCGCTCGGCTTCCTGCCGATGGCGCTCGCCACCTCCGCCGGCGCGGAAGTGCAACGGCCGTTGGCCACCGCGGTCATCGTCGGCATGGCGTGGAGCACGGCGATGACCCTGTGGGTGCTGCCTGGGCTGTTGCGTATGGTGGTGCGACCCGAACGCCCAGAAAGCGTGCATGGGCGAGTCTCCTGAATGGAAAGATCGATGCGCTTGGATAACCAGTGAACGCCGAAGCGGATGGACACCGACCCGCTGGACAAAGCGCCGATAACCCAATTCAATAGTTCTTCGCCGTTTGCCCTTCCCGTCGTTGAGGTCCGCATGTGCCGCTTCTCGCTGATTCTGCTGCTCCTGACGCTGCCCGTTCCGGTGCTGGCGCAAGCACGGTTACCTGGTGCGGTCACACCGTCCGCTGAAGATTCGGTGTCGCTGCCCGCGCGGGTGACAACCACGATGGGCGACGCGTTTGCTGACGAAGCGGAGACCGGCACTGAGCTGCGCGTCCTCGTGCAGACGCGCTACGGCCAAACCGCGCCATCTTCGGATCGTGTGGGCGAACGTGCGCTCGCGCAGGATCCCGATGGGTGGGTGCTGAACCGTGCATTTCTGCGCGTTGTTGCCAAGCCGACCGCGTGGCTGAGCGGCAAGGTGCTGCTGGACTTCGCCGCGCTGCGCAACGAGGACCTGCCGCAGAGCGTCAAGCTGGCGTATTCGACCATCCAACTGCACTCACGCGTGGCCATCTCGGCGGGTTTGTTCAAGCGGCCGTTCTCGCTGCTGGAATTGCTGCCGATCGGCGAGTACGAGTTTGGCGACAATGGCCCGACCGACGGACTCATCAAGGACCTGGGCTTTGGCGGTCGCGACATCGGCGCGATGCTCGACGTGTCGCCGCTGTCGCGTAAAAAGTGGCTGAAGGTCTCACTCGGCGCGTTTCAAGGCGGTCACGCCGACACCACAGCCGCTCCAGATGGCCTGTTGGCCGCGCGGCTCGAAAGCACACCCTTCAAGCACTTACACCTTGGCGTCGACGCTGTATGGCGGCGCAAAGCGTCGGTCGCAGACTACGGCACCAGCGACGGCGCGCAAAGCGACGGCTGGGCGTGGAGTGCAGATGTTATCGTGGACTACGCCAAGTTCGACATTCGCGCGGAAATTCTCGGCGGCGATCGCACCGACATCAAGAACCGCCCGAATCCCGACCTCGGTGCTTCCGCGACGTCGTTTCTGGGCGCATGGGGCCTCCTCCTCTACCGGATACCGGTCGCCAAGTCGGTGTTGATGCCGGGTGTGAAGTTCGAGTGGCTGGACAGCGACCGCGATCACCCCGTCGGCAATCACATGCTGCTAAGCGGCGCGCTGAACATCGATTTCGACCCGCGCGTGCGCTTACTGCTCGACTTGACCCACCAGTGGGTCGACCCGGGGACGATGCCGTTGGGCAAGAAACCAAGCAGCGACACGATTGGGACAGTGCACGACGTCGATTTCACGCGGTTTGTGATGCAGCTGCAGGTACGGATCTAGCGCGGCGTGTTCACTGCTGCTTCAGGATCGCAATGTCATCCACATGCAGCGGCGCACCAAACTGCCCGCTGCGGTTACAGGCGTCCAGCCAGTCGCGGATTTGCTCCGGTCGTTCTTGAAAGGCCCAGTCCTTGGGAAAGTTGCCGCTGTAGCCGTTCACGGTCGGGATACCGGTGTCCTGAGCGAGTAGAAGCGCGTCCGTCGCGTTGACGATGACATTTGGGCCAACGATAGCGAACGCTTTCGTTCTCGGCGGCCGCGCAGCCAGCGCAGTTGTATACGCGGCGAGGCGGGGCGCATCGGCGGCAATCTTGTTGTGGGGGAACTCCGTCACAGCCTGATCGAGCAGCAAAAGCGCAATCAACGCTGGCCCCAGCGTGCGCGCCAGCCACGGTCGATTCAAGGACGCCACGTGGACCTCCAGCGCCTGGACAAGGAGAGCGAGCAGGATGGACAGGGGGGCTAAGAGCACCAGCATGATCCGTGTGATCGCGCGCAGTGAACCGATACCCGGCAGCACATACAAGAACCAGTAGAGTGAAAGGGACTTGGACAGGCGCGAGGTGAAAATCCCCGCCAAAAGCACCGTCAGCAGCGCGGTCAGGAGCAGCCTCTCGTCCCGCAATCCACGGCCATGGCGTCGCAGCCACAGGTAGACAGCGCCCAGACCGAGCAAGGTGGCGCCGATGAACATGCGGTGTTCGCCGTTGGAACTTTGGAATTGACCGAGAGGTTCGAGCCAGGACCAGAGAAGGGAATGATGAGGTGGGAGAACCAGCGTCACCGGCGTGAACGTCATGGAGACGACCACCGGCCACGCGCGGGCACCAGCCTGGCGAAACGCCGCAAGATACGGCAACGCCATCGGCAGCAACACGATCGCGGCAACGACCGCGATCGCGACGCGCACCAGCCAAGGACGCAAGGTATTCGGCAGCAACCACGCGCGTGTTTCCTCCCGAGTTGCGGGAAGCGCGAGTTGGACAATCACCCAAAAGACCAGCAGCTCGCCGAGGAATATCCCAATGTACATGTCCGTATAAAGTTGCGCCACGATGGCCGCGGCAAGCGCAAGGAGCGGTTTCAGTGTGCGGGTCCGAATCGCGGCGAGTAGCCACCACAGCGCGAGCGGCACGAAGTAGCGGGGAAATAGCTGCACGTGCACCATTTGACCAACGACGGGCAGGCCAAACGTGAAGAAATAGGCGCCCATTGCCGCACCGGTCAGACTCCGGCTCAACCGCAAGAGAACGAACGCAGCAGCGGCGTAGTTCAACACGAAGACCGTCACGAGCCACACCAGCATCGCGGATTCGCGCGGAAAGCCAGCGAGCCGCCCCGCGACGTAGAACGGCAGCGAGCCGATGTGGTTCACGGAGTAGGCGACTGTGTTGTGGGTCGCCGGGTAAAACATGGGCGCGTCCCAAAAGTGCGGCACTTGACCGGTCAACCACTGGTAGCCGTGCTCCAGAATGAACAGATTGAAGCGGTTGTCGCAGACATCCCCGACGTTCTGACCCGGTCGGCAGAACCAGAGCAGCCCCACGAGCAACGGCGTGACCAGCAACAGGATCGCACGCAGGCGGCTTGGAGGAGACGGCGGTGTAGTCATGCAGGGCGTTCCTGAACGGGGCTGTGTACGACTGCTTCGTTGCACATGGCGGCAGCAAAGTTGCGCGTCGTGCCACACGGAGGCTACACGCGTGAGGGAGGGGGCCGCAAGGGCCGCGCGCGAGCTTCGGTTTGGCCATCCTCTTCAACAAGATGGCGGCGCGCTGAATCTGGCAGTGCGCGACGTTACCAGCAAGCCTCCGCGCTCCCCGTCCGCACAACCGGCACCTTTCCCGCGGCCACATCGCTCAGGAAACACCGGTACAACTGCTTGGGGCGCTCCGTCTGGAAATTGGTCTCGTGGCCGTCCTCAATCGTGTCGCCCAGATTCTGTGACACGACCCGCGTGAGATTCCCCGCGTTTCCCGACACCGGCAGATCGAGCGGCTTCTTGGCAAAAAGCGGCAGCAAGTCCCGCAAGAAAGGCTGGTGCAGCTGCTGCAGTTCTGGCTGAAGAAAGTCCAGCTCGGGTCCGGCCAGATCCAGCCCTGCGGCGAGCGTCAACGTGTTGGCGATGCTCGGCAGGATATAGTGGTCGACAAGACCTTGCAGCATCAGGATATTGCCCCCCATCGCCGCGGCGTAGAGCTGCGTGTCGGACGACTCGACCGCCCACTGAAACAGCGTCAGGGCCGGGTCAAATGGCGTGAGCGCGCGGTTACGGACGTCGTAGCCCAGAAGCCCTTCGGCGACCGGCAGCACAGCGAGTGGCAACAGCTTGTCCATCACGTTCAGGATGTAGCTTCCGCCCGCGCCGGAAAGAATCGATGCGTCGTACGCCGGTGCGGTCGACGTGACCAACGGCAAGATGCTGGCCCCCATCGAGTGCCCCATAATGGCGACTTGTTTGCCGATGTGAAATGGCCCCGTCGCGCCCGCGCACGCGCTGACGTCAAAACTGAATGTGGCCAAACGCTCGCGGACAAGCCGCTGTTCCAGTGCCGACTGACGGATGTTGTCACGCAGCGCCGCGGCGTTGAACACGTTGAAAAGGAGAAAATCCTCGTTGCCGTGCGTCGTGTTGCGGATGCCTTCCAGCGTGCCGTCAAACTGCACGCCAGCCCAGCCAATGCGGGCAAATTCCTGCGCGGGACCCGTGCCGGGCTTGACCGCCGTCGTAAACCCTTGGGAAACCGCGACGCCGCGTTCAATCAGCGGTCGCTCCCCGCCGCCGCCCGTGCCAATGAACTGGACAATCGGCCACCCCTCCGCCGGAATCGCCTGACGCGGCACCGTAAACCAGATTCGCGCGGTCTCCATGTGGTCAAACAGCGGCTTACCGCTCGCGTCGAACTGCCAATCACCGCCTTGGGTGTTGTAGGGCGGCGTGCCGTGCTGGTAGACCGGCACGTCGATTTTGGACTCGAATACGCAATACTTGTCGTAGGTTTCTGTCAGCGTCGGGGCCGCGGCCAAAGACGTCACCGGATGCGCTGCCGCGGCGTCCTGAAACACCTGCGTCATTTGTTGCGCGGAGGTGTCGGTCGTGAACACGGTCATCGCCGCGATGTCGTCGGCGTTCAGGCCCAGAAGCTCAATCACCGCACCGAACTTTGACCGCACGGCATCGGGAAGCGCGGGCGGCTGCGTGCCATCGGCATAGCGAACTTTTCGCGTGACGATCGCCGCGTACGCCTTGCCCGCCTGAAGCGGAGCCCCCTGCAGCGGCAGCAGTGCCAGCAGGTTCTTGTCGCCCATCGGACCACCGTCCGCCAGAAACGAAACCTGAATCGGCTGGCGCTTCAGCCCCACTCCGCCGCTCGCGGCAGCCGCTTCAACCAGAAACACCGACGCATCCGCCGTGATGCTCGTCGCCAGTGCCGGCAAAGTGGCTGGGTCCAGCGTGCCGCCCGCGCGGAAGTAGATCGCACCGGTCTGGGCAAAGCCCCGCGCGTCACGCGACACAAGCGCCACGCACTGGTCGATCAGCGTCACTTGATCAGGGTTTTGCCACTGGTGCAGGTCCACTTGACCGTTCTTGAGCAGGTCGTCGGCGGGAAATGGCGCGTCAAAGAGTCCGTTCGGACGGGAAAAATCCAGCGCAAACGCCGGACCTTGTGGTACCTCTGTGACGGTTTGCACCGCGGGCGTCGTCGCCGTGCACGCGGTGAAGAGGAGCAAAAGGAAAGTCCGCAAATTCAGGCCCATGCCGACCACCCCAGGCCGCGATACGTCGCGACATGTGCGCCCAAGGCGCCTTCCGAGAAAAGGACGTATTCGCTGAAAATTTCAGCCAATTCTCCGGACTTGGCGGGGCGAAAAACGACTGGGTCGCCGATTTGCGCGGGGGCGCCAGCGGGCAAAACGACGGGCGTTTGCACTTCTCCGGCGCCTTCAATGCCAAGCAATTGGCTGCCGACCGGCCACACGGGCATGGGCAAGCGGTCGCTCCCACTGCTACCCGATGCGATCCAGCCGCCGCCACCGCACGTCGCGATGCCGGGGCTGGGCGTTCGCGTTACAGCGAGGGCAAAGTGCAAGCTGGGCTGGAGATCCAAGCCGCGGTAGCCATCAAAAAGGTGGCCGACCAGAATGCCGGAGCCGATGGTGATCTCCGTCACGCTGGGGTCTTGCGCCGTGCGATCCACGGAACCGCTGCCACCGCCGTTGCACGACCAGTCGGCGTCAGGCGGTAGAAGCCCTCCCGCTCGTAACGCCGCGACCGCTTGGCCGCGCCTTGCCACGATGTCAGGCCAACTACGCGCCTTGATCCAGCGCTTAAACGGGTTCTGCCACGCCGCGAGCCGACCATCGTCGGGAAGCCCCGCAACGTGCGCCTCGTAACCCATCAGCCCGCGCAACTGCAGCGACGGTTCTTCCGCTACGCGACGCGCCAGCGCCACGACGTCGTCCGCCGTCCGCAGCGGGCTGCGCCGCACACCGATGTGCGTCCTGCCGATCGGCCGCCAGCCCATGTCCAGATCCAGCCAGACGGGAATCTTGACGTGCGCCGCGCGCGCCGCCGCCGCCAGCCACGCCACGTGCTGCGCTGCGTCGATCATCGCCGCCGCGTGCGTCAGTTGGTTCGCTTGTGCAAGCAGTTGCGCGTCGTGGGGACCACCCAGCGGATAACCCAGAAGTAGGTCCTGCACACCGCGCTCCGCCCAGTGCAGCGTCTCGCGCGCCGTGAACGTCATCAAGCCGTGAATAAGCCCAGCGGAATGCTGGACCGCCCGCTCGATCAGCGCCGGACAGCGCAGCGACTTGGTCGCCAACCGCACTTTCTTGTTGTGGAGACTGGCCGGCAGCAGCAGACGCGCTAGATTGTGATCAAACGCGTCCACGTCGACGAACGCCAGCGGCAACGCCCGTCCACGAAGCGCCGCAGCGTAAGCCGCCTGCAGATTGTCCCGCGTTTCAACCACCTTCGGCCCCCGGTGCACACGCTACTCCACATGCAAAATCACGTCGAGTCTGCTCAACCCTTGACGCACGGGCGGGTGACCGTGAGGCTAGGAGTGTGTCGGAGAACGTCCGACACGCTCCGTCCAAGCCGCGGCTGCGGCTTGGCAAACGCGTGAAACTGCCTGAATTCACTTCAGGCAGTTGTTGCGCGTTTGGCCCAAAACTCAAGC
>CAITYF010000077.1 GCA_903896545.1 uncultured Myxococcales bacterium
CCCAAAACCCTAGCCAAACCCTAGCCAGGAATGTACACTGCCGATAGCGATCCGGGCACCGAAACCTAGCCAGGAATCGCCACGAGGCGTCAATGACCACCATGACTGTTCCTTTTACCGACCGACTCGTGGCCAGTCTGAAGCCGCGCGATGGGCAGCGCACCGTCTACTGGGAACCGAGCCGCCACGGGGTAGGCGCCCTCGGCGTTCGGGTCTCGGAAAGTACCAAGACTTTCGTGTACATGTACTGGAAGGACGGCAAAGCCAAGATGATGACGGTCGGCCGCTACCCGGCGATGTCGTTGGCGGAAGCCCACAAGGCCGCAGGCGACGCGATGCTGGACCGGGAGCGTGGTGGCGATCCTGCGGAAAAGCAGGTGGTGGAGAACGAGCGCAAGAAGGTCGCGACCACCGTGAGTGGCCTCGCCACCGAGTACTTGGACAAGTGGGCGAAACCGCGCAAGAAGTCGTGGAAGGAAGACGAGCGCATCCTCAACCACGATGTCCTGCCGGTGCTGGGCAAACGGCGTATCGAGGACGTGCGACGGCGGGAGATCGTGCACCTGTTGGACGGCATCGTCGGTCGCGGTTCGCCGATTGCCGCGAATCGGTGCTTGGCCGTGGTGCGCAAGATGTTCAACTTTGCCGTTGCCCGGGACCTGATTGAGCACAGCCCGTGCACGCAGATTGAGGCACCGGCGCTGGCAGGACAGCGCGAGCGTGTGCTGACGACGGACGAGCTGAAAACCTTTCTGGAGAAGCTGCCAGATCTGCCGCTGTGGCCGCCGACTGTGATGGCGTTCTTGATGGAGTTGCTGACTGCGCAGCGGTGTGGGGAAGTGATCGGCGCGCTGTGGTCTGAAATCCAAGAGGAACAAGCCATTTGGACGATCCCGTCCAGTAAGGCCAAGAACAAACACGCGCATCGCGTCCCGTTGACCGCCCCGGTCCTGCGGCTACTCAAGGCGGCCAAACGCATCGATTCGGGCAAGAATGCAGTCTTTCCGTCGAGGCAGGACGGTGAAGCGATGGTCGAGACCGCGCTGGGTCGGGCCCTGAATCGCCACAACGCCAAGCTGGCGGAAAAGCCGTTCACCCCGCACGACCTGCGGCGAACGGCGGCGACGCACATGACCAGCATCGGCGTGCCGCGGCTCGTCGTGTCCAAGGTCCTGAACCATGTGGAAACCGGCGTGACCGCGGTGTACGACCGGCATGGGTACGACGCGGAGAAACGGGAGGCGCTGGAGAAGTGGGCGGCGCACTTGGCAACGCTGGGTCTTGAGGCCGCGCTCGTGAAGGTCGAGGCCAAGGTGCGATGGCAGACTGAGGGCAAGTGGTGGGACAAGCGGGTTGCACGGCTGGCCGCGCACTCGTCCTAGCACGAACGTAATTCGGACACTAACCGTTCGCTGGCGATTGACAAGCGTCCGATTCACCGTACACTGAGCATCTGGAGGCCGCGTGGGCAAGGTCACCGTCATCGCAATCCTGGGCCTGGACCTCTGGTTCAATTCGTCCGACCACCTGCCGCCGCATTTCCACGCGGCGAAGGCAGGACATTGGGAGATCCGCGTGTATCTGCTGACGACGACCCTCGGCGCACTGGACTGGAAGTTCAAGTGGCAAAAGAGCAAATCGGGACCAACCACCAAGGAACTTCAGGACTTGCGTACGGCGGTCTGCGCGAACCGGGTCAAGCTTCTGGCAGAGTGGGAGTCAAAGGTCGTTCTGAGTGAGGAGCCGAAATGAACCACGCAGCTGACATTACTGTCTTTTCCCGCGATCCCGATGCCGGTTCCTGGCTCCAGGGTGGCGGCTCTGTTCGCGTGACCCGACGCGCGGAGCCCGACCTGGTGCAAAAGGGACCGGCGTTTCTGGTGCTGGCGAGGGCATCGGGCTTGATGTCCGTCGCGGATTTCGTCTCCAAGGCGAACCACGACCACCGGCTGCGCGGGCTGCTGGTGAACCTGGACATGGACGCCGCCTGGATCACGCAGATGCTGGACCGGGCGGGGCTGCGGACGCTGCGCAACTGCCTGCTCCACACCGGCCCGGCGGTTCCGCAGCGCGTCGTGGAAGCCTGGCGTTGTGGTGCGCAGGACGAGCTGATTGCCGACGTCGCGGTGACCGATACCACCGTCTTTGTCATGACGTGCGCGTTTCAGCGACTGGAGGTTGCTGTGGCAGCGGTGCCAGCGCTCAAGCTCCTGACCACCGCCCAACTTCGGGATTTTCAGGTCGCGCCCGATGGCAACTACGTCTACTGGCCGGCCGCTGACGTGCATCTGGACGCCGATGCGTTCCGGGTCGCCGCCGATCCGGGCTACCGGGAGAATGCGCGCATCGAGCAGATGAAGCGGCTGGCAGATTTCGGCAGCCGTGTCAGACAACTTCGCAAGAAGCAAGGACTTGCCGCGTCCCAAGTTCCGGGCGTGTCGGAACGTCAGGTGCGGCGGATCGAGTTGGGCGAGTTCTTCCCGCGCGTCGACACGCTGGCCAAGCTGGCAGCCGCCCATGAACTTGAGCTGGACCGCTATCTGACGGTGCTCGCCGAGGCGTGAACGACGGCGTCGCCGTGGCGGACGCGGGGGAACAGGACGCCATGGCTGCGGAAGCGGGCTGCGCTCGAAGTTGTCCGCGCGTGTGGTGTTGCGCACGATGCGCAACATGGCATTCTCAGGCAACTGTGGGCGCGAGCGCGAGGCAACCCGCCGACGTCCGCCAGGAGAAGTTGCCATGACGCCCAAGTTACACGTGCAGCACCTCGGCAGTGACTTTGACGACTTTCTGGAAAGCGATGGCCTGCTCGCCAACGCGACAGCTTTCGCCAACAAGCGCGTCATCGCTTGGCAGCTCGCCCAGGAGATGGAGGCCAAGGGCATCAGCAAGTCGTCCATGGCGCGGCAGATGCACACGAGTCGCGCGGCGGTGGAGCGGTTGCTGGATCCGCAGAGCCCATCAGTGACGCTGCTCACGCTGGAGCGAGCGGCACGTGTGCTTGGGCGGACGCTGCAGGTGCAGTTGACGTGAAAACGACTCCGGTTCAACAGGTTGCAGCCCCGACCGCGCACGTGTGGGCGTTCAAGCCACGGTTCCGGCGCAATTCGTTTGGCTGGAAATCGCAGCCCGCGATCGCCCGCATCAAGCAAGCTGTCAGTGAAATCAGGAAGGTGGCACGCCGGGATCCAGTGCTGGCCGCGGAAGGAGCGGTGCTGTTCCTGGAGCGTGTGTCACCGGCGCTGACCAACATCGACGGGTCGTCTGGGTCTATCGGCACAGCGGTAAACCGCGCCATCGACGCGCTCATGCCGCTCGTTGCCACTGCAACCGTCAATGCCGCAACCCGAGCCGACTGGCTGCTGCGGCTGCGACAGGCCCATAACGACGACGCTGGCTGCGAGTACTTGTTCGACCTGGGCGCTTGGCTGGACGACTTTGACAGAGAGGCCAAACCGGACCCGCGGACGCCGTAGGGCGCTGAAGTGATCGTGGCAGGACCGCTTCCCGCGTAGTCGTTCGCCTCGCCGGCTAAGGTAAAAGTTTTTTCCTTACCGAGCAACGCGGTGCGTTCCACTTTGGTTTCATGGACTACTGGCGCAAATCTGTTTGACGACACGGTCACGTGACGACAGCGACTTCAGTCTCGTCACTGTGGCTCTTGCGAAGGCGCGGACACGCCATCCGGCAAAATCCCTAATTCTTATGGGTATAAGCACTCTGGAGCCGACCCCAAGTCCCCCTCCAGCCAGCCGTGCGGACAAGCCGCGTCGGTCAACCACTGCTTTGCCACCGGCGCGCTGAAGTGCCGGCGAAGGAACATGCCATGCGCCTCATCGGAGTTCTCGACCAGGACGAGACTGTGCCCTGCGCGTCCTGCCATCATCCGTGGAACGTGCGTTACCTGCTGAAGGATCTGGGCCAGCATCGGCTCCGGCCCGAAGGCTTTGCCTATATCTGGTTCGACGATGACTGCATCGCGGTGAACTATTGCCCGCAGTGCGAGGTGCCGGCGATGGTGCGGGTGCCCGTGATGGCGCAGCAGCAGCTTCAGGCAGCGTGAGCAACAAGCAGCTGGTCAACCGGGCGACGTCCATCGCGGGCGTTGCTGGGTCGGCCGGGCTGTTTGTTACCCGGCGCGCTTGCCCAGACGCCTTCGCCAGCATCTCTACTATTGACTAATAATATTGAAGCACGGTCGCGTGAGGATGACGCCAGGTTGGCAGTGCAGCGTCCGCGGGGTGCCGTGCGGTCGGCTGGACCGTTTCTTCTGATGGATTCAAGACTTCAGGCTTCACGGCCTGCGTGGCGAGGACTTCACATACGATTGGTGCGACGACCACACCATCGTGGTCAACGGGTGTCCGCAGTGTGAAGTGCCGGCCCCAATCTGCCGTCGCGTCCAGCGCGACGCCGAATGCGGAAGAACGCTCGGCGCGGCATCGTCCTCGACGACAGACCGACGCAGCCAGCCCTGATCGAGCGCCACGCGCCGCTGCGGGTGTGGCTGACGCAGAGCGACGCGCGGTTTCATCTGGTGAAGCGGATGGTGGCGGCGCTGGGATCGGCGGTGCTGCAGCCGTAGCGCGAGCAGACCGGCGGGCTGAAGCTGCCGGACGACTTGGCCTTCGGGCAAACACGCGCGCTGGCGTCACGGGTACGGCTTCGCGCAACGGAGGCCCAAGGCTGAACCGGCGTTTGAGCAGTACGAGGCGTCGCGCATCCCCGCCCGGACCCAGCCTGCGAGCGGCGTGGTGAAGCTGCCGCCGCGAGTCACTTGCGTCGTGTAGCTGCCGGGCGGGAAGGGGTCAGTGACAGCCGCGGAGCCGTACGCGCCATAGGCGTCCAGGGTCCACTCCTCGACGTTGCCGGCCATGTCGTGCAGCCCGTAAGGACTGTCACCGGCAGGAGCGGAGCCCACTTCCCACGTCGCACTCATGCCGCAGCCAGCCGTGCCGTTAGACATCCTGCCTTACCGGTTGACCTCTACAACCGTCCAGACCTAGAATCTGCCTCGCGGCACAACGCTGCTGGGGCTGCAAAATGTCTGAAAACAAGGGCTGGAAAATCACTGCACTCGCGATGGGTGCGGCTATGATGGCGCAATTCGCCACCTATGAGATCAAGTCGCCCGTCTTCGCGGCGCTCGCAGCGTTGATGGCGTGTGGCGCGCTCTGGATCGCCGTAGAGGACTCCGTTTGGCGTTTGGCTGGGATTTTTCGTCAGCGAGTATTTCCGCGGCATGTAGACCCGCGATGGTTCGCTGTCACGATTCATCGGGCCGATTTTGACGGAAACGTGGCGTTTGCGCTGGAGATCACGAACAAAACCCGTCACCCGATCTTCTTCGATTCGATAAACGCCAATTGGTTCAGGTACTCGGCAACCGATCCCGTGATCTCAACTCGGTTCGTCACGTCGGTACGCTGCAAAGGCTCGTGCAAGGCGTTGATTCCGATTGACGCCAAGTTGCTTCCGGCAGACGGCTGGAAGTTTGGCTGGCAGGTCTACGGGTGGAACGAACGGGCACCACCGGCGACTGGTCATGACCAGATAGTCGCTCACGGACTGACACTTTCCAACGTGGAGGAAACTACATGACCAGCACAAAACCACCTGAAACGCTGCTGCAATTCGCGTCCCGCTTCCGCACTGAGAAGCAGTGCATCGCCTACCTGTACGCGCTGCGGTGGCCGAACGGGTTTGTCTGCCCGAAGTGCGGCACGACGAAAGCAGGTCCCCTCAAGGCCATTCCCGGCGCGATGGAGTGCGAGAACCGGCACATGACCACGGTAACGGCGGGGACGGCGCTGCACCGCAGCAAGATCCCGTTGCAGACGTGGTTTATGGGCGCGTGGCTGGTCGCAACGCTCAAGCCCGGCATCTCCGCCGTGCAGTTCCAGCGTCAGCTCGGACTGACGCGATTGGAAACGGCGTGGACCATGCTGCACAAACTGCGCTCTGCCCTGGTCGCGCCGGAGCGGGACAAACTGAACGGCGAGTGCGGAAATCCCAGCCACACAGAGCACTGGATCGAGATCGATGAGGTCTATGTCGGCGGCAAGGAATCGGGCAAGGAACGCAGCGGGCGCGGTGCCGAGAGCAAGGCGCTGGTCATGGTCGCGGTCGAAGTGCACGGCTGGCCCGCGGGCAAGGGCGATCCCGCCGACGACGAGTCGGGCAATGAGGGAGGTACGCGCCGCCGCGGCGGCAAGGCCGACAACGAAATCGGATTGCGTACCAAGGCCGGACGCTGCCGGATGCGCATCGTTGAGGACGGCAAAGCAGCAACGATCCTGCCGTTCATTCTGGACAACGTGGAGCGCGGCAGTGTCATCTGGACGGACGACAACCCAGCCTACAACGCCGCGTCACGCGCCGGATACCACCGCATGATCACGGTCGCGAAGGGCGACGCCAATCCACTGCCGACGCTGGGACGCGTGACCACGAACCTCAAACGCTGGCTGATCGGCACACACAAAGGCGCTGTGCAGGCGCAGCACCTGCAGGCGTACCTCAACGAGTTCACGTTCCGCTTCAACCGCCGCGACTACCCGTGGATCGCGTTCAACCGCGTTCTGTCGCTCGCTGCGCTCGGGCGTCCTGCGGTAGAGTACGAGGGACTGTACAAGCACACTTGGATTCATCCGAATCCGACGCAAGGTCCTGTGCAGGCTGGGTTTTTCCATGACGAATAGGGGCTATCCGGTAAGGCAGGTTAGACATCACCGCATAGCTGCAGGTTGCACTTGCCTCGCCCCACGGAAACGTGCGCATCGCCGCGGCGCAGCCGAAATCGGTCGCTGTGCTGCCGTTTTTCTCGCAACTGCCGCGCGCGGCCATCTCCCATTGCGCTTCGGTCGGCAGGTCAAATCCAGCACCTCGCCACTTGCAGTAGGCCCGCGCCTGCACCCAATTTACGAAGTTGACGGGATTGTTCACGAGTCCCGGATACGTCGCCGCCGACGCGGGCTGAACTGTGCCCGGCGCCGTGCAGCCACGGCACCGCATTCGTGGGCGTCCTCGTTCCTCTTTAGCTGGCACGAACTCGAAGGTGATGGGGATGTTGCGCGCCGGCACATCGTCTACGGCTGCAGCACCGGCGCCGGGCCGCGCAACGAGCCCCGGTACATGTGCCGCTGCAAACACGGGAGCGCACCAGGCGAACTGCGCCGATGCGGCCTGGTCGGCTTCCGCTGCGACGTCGTGAATCCGTGCCTCGACCGCTACCTGACCGACTTGACCCACAGCGACTGGCTGGTCGCAGCCGCGCTCGAAGCGGTCAAACTGGCCAAGGCGCCTGACACCGCCGCGATGGGCGAACGAACTGCGCGGGCACTGGCGGCACTGGACCGACGCGAGAAGCGGCTGCTGGACTTGTACGAGCACGACGGCATCGACCTGCACGAGCACACCGCGCGCCGGGAAGTCATCAAGACCGAGCGCGCGGTGCTGCAGCAGGCGCTGGCCAACGCGATTGCGGTGCCGGTTGTGCCGAGCGAGCGTGCGATTCGCGCCCAGGCTCAGGCTTGGCGGTGGAATGCGGAGTGGCCGCCGGAGCAGAAGCGCAAGTGGTTGGCCAAATACGTGCAGGCGATTTGCATCGCGAACCACGCCATCGTGCAAGCGAACTTTCGCGTCTACGGCGACGATGGCAGCGTCCTGACCTGCACCGCGGACCGGCTGGCGAGGTGGGAAGAACTGCTGGGTCATGCGCCTACGGGCATCAAGCGCACCGCGGCTGCGCAGGGAGCGGTTCCGACGGCGCTGGCGGCTGACAGCTTGGGCATCAGCGGCGACATGCTGCGGTGGTATCTGGCGCGCGGCATCGTGACATTCAACGGAGCCATGAGCGGCAACAAGCGGCTGTGGACGCCGCAGGACATCGACGTGGCCCGCCGGGAGTTGACGGTGCACAGGGCTGCGCCTCCGGATGCCCTGCGTGCAGCCGCCATTTGCGACCGTTTGGGCCAGTCGAAGCCGGGCGGCTGAGGGTCGTCCGCGGCAGCAATTCGACTCGCATC
>CAITYF010000078.1 GCA_903896545.1 uncultured Myxococcales bacterium
GTCGCTCCGCTTGCTCGACCCGGATCCCGAGGCGGGTGATCGCATGACGCCGCTGCGTCAGGAGGCCGTGGCCAAGGCGGCGGTCGCGTGGGAGGCCCTGCTGGGCAGGCGCGTCTTTGTGATGCTCACGCCGTATGACAGGCCCGTGGCTCAGCATCTGCACTAACATGTCGAAATCTATCGATTTCTCACCCCCGTCGCGCCCAGGCTGCTTTTCAACAGCCTGCTAAGGCGTGGCATACCGCGCCGCCATCACCCGCGCGCTCTCCGCCAGCGACTCACGCAGATCCGCGGGGCCGATCACCTCGACGTACTCGCCAAAACTCCGCAGCCACGACCGCAGCTGCACCGTATCCGCGAGCGTCGCGCGTAGGAGCACACGCCCGTCTGCCGTTTCCTCCAACTCCTGACCCGCCGAGACCGGCGTCTCGCGAATCCGCACCGCGGCATGCGGGTCAAACACGGCTTCCAGCAGCACCGTCCCACCCGACAGCAGGAAATCGAACGATCCACTCTCAATTTCCGCATCCAGCGAGAACCCCGCCAAGGCCCGCCGCGGCTCCTCCTCTACTTCGACCGACTCCATCCGGTGCAACACAAACTGCTTCAGGTCGTCGTATTTCCACAGCGTACACAGCAGGTAGCCCACCGCGTCGCGCCACACCAGCGCCTGTGGATGCACCTGATACGTGCGCGCTTCGGCCTCGCCGCGCTTGCGGTAGACGATCTTCAGGCGTTTCTCCGTCAAAAGCCCCGACTGCACGTTTTCCAGCACGTCTTGCCCAATCGCGGGCGGCAACAGCGGTTGTCCCGGCGGCACGACGCGCACTTTGTCGGGCCAATGCGACAGCGCGTTGTGATCCTGACTGTCCAGCACCGCCTGCGCCCGCTGAAAGTGCGGTTCCAGGTAGCCGCGCGTCACTTCCGGCAGCAGCGCGCGCAGGTGCTCCGCGGCCATGCGAAATGCGAGCGCCGAGTGGACGTCCATCGCCGGCAGGTCAAAAGCCGCGGCCGTCGACATCCACGACCAGCCGTAGGGCTTGTGTTGATCGTCGCAGGTGACAGGAAACACCGAGGAAAGTTTTACCAGATCGCGCTCAATCGACCGCCGCGAGACTTCGTACCCCGCGTTCGCCAGCACGTCCGCCAGCGTCGCTGCGTCGATCTTGCGCGGGTAGCGCGGCAGGTGGCGGAGCATCATCCAGTGGCGAAGAACGGTGTCAGACATGGCGACTCCTCGGTGCAAACGGTGGCGCTGAGAGTGTCAAACAAGCGCGTTCAGACAGCAAGCGTTGATGCGACAATATTTGTCGCAGGCATGTCACAAACTCCTTGCCATGAGGTTGCCCATGGCCACGAGTACGCTGCCACCCGTTCCCGCTCCCCGCGCGCCGTACCGCGGGCTGTGCTTTGGCGTCGGTATGTGGGTGCACGCCGAGCCCTATCGGGTGGTGGCCGTGACGGGGAAGAGCTTCACGGTGGCGCATCACGGCAAGCGCGAGCGGCACGACCTCTCAGACTGGCACAGCTGGCTGATGCAGTTGTTTGGCTCGGCGCCAGTTCACATCAATGGCCACCCGATGCTGGGACCAAGCCTTGCGCCCCTGGTGAGCGGAATCGCACCGGCGCCTGTGCACAAGGAGACGCGAATGGACTGGACTCCTGAACAACGGCGCAAGCGCATCTTGCGGGCAACGCAGGATGTCCTCAAACGCTATGAAATTGTGCCGCAAGAGCCGAACGAAGGCCGCTTGGTCTTTGCGCTGCACGGCGGCACAAAGGACTGGTGCGTGGAAGTTCACCCGCAAGGCGCGAGCCCACCGACGTGTACGTGCCCGGATTTTGCCTATCGGTTCCACAAAAGCGTGGCGTGCAAGCACGTGCTTGCGATCCTGCTCAGCCACCCGAACCTGCGCTTTCTTGCGCTTGACTGTTTTATGTGAGGTCCTCTCATGGCGACGCCCCGTGTCACTGAATTGCGCCCGAATCCAGACGGTTATAGCTACGACGAGGTGAAGCCGCTGGCGCGCCTGGCGCTGCAGGCCGGCCTCTCCGTGCTTCTGCGGGGGCATCCGGGCGTGGGCAAATCCACCCTGGCGCGCGAGCTGGCCGACGAACTGAATCTGCCGCTGCATGACATTCGCCTCGCGCAGCGGGAGCCGGCGGAGCTGTGCGGTGTGCACTTCCCCGATCGCGAGCGACAGACGCTGCAGCTGCTGCCACCGGACTGGGTGCGCGCGGTGTGCGACGCGCCTGGCTTCGTGTTTCTGGACGAGATCAATGCCGCGGTGACGCGCTTGCATCAGGCGGCTGCCTACCAAATTGTGCTGGAGCGCCGCGTCGGGCCGTTTCGTTTTCACCCGCAGACCGTGGTGCTCGCTGCGGGCAATCTGGACGACGACAACGCGATTGTCTCGCCGTTGTCGTCCGCGCTCAATAACCGCTTTGTTCACCTGCGTTTGCGGGTCGACGCCGCGGCCTGGGTGCGCTGGGCCGAAAGCGCCGGTCTGCACGCGTCGGTCGTGGGCTACATCGGTGGACGCGGTAAATTTGGCGCTGAAACGCTCTACGAGCCCAACGGGGATGACGCGTTTCCGACGCCGCGTTCGTGGGAGATGGCAAGTCGACTCCTCTCACACGCGGGCGACGCCGATGTGCGGCGGGTCGTCGCTGCGTGCGTGGGCATTCCGGCAGCCGAGAAGTTCCAGACGTGGCACAAGATGCAAACGCGCGTCGACCCTCGGCTGATCGTGGAGAAAGGCAAGGTCATTGACTTCAAGCGCATGGAGCCCTCCGCGGCGTACGCGCACGTCTGGGTGGTGTCGGATTACGTGCTGCAGCGGGAATCGCTCGCGGAGGCGTTCCTCCCGAACATCGCGCGCTTTCTGGCGAGCGAGGGCCTGGACCCAGAACTGCGGTTCATCTTCCTCCGGCGCCTGGACGCGGTGCCGGACTTGCTCACGCGTTTGAAGCGTCAGCCGGACTTCCAAACGGTGGCGGCCGAGCTCGTCGACCTCCACATGGAGGCCCTCGCGTGAAAGCTGCGCCGACCGTCGACATGTTGCGAACCGAGGCCCGTCGCCTTGCCGCGCTGCGTTTGGAGCTGCTCGATGCCCATCCGTTTTGGGGGCATCTGCTGCTTCACGTTCAGCTCGTTCCCGCGCTTTCCCTGCCTACGCTGGCGGCGACGGACTGCCGCAACCACATCTGGTACAACCCGAAATTCACTCATCATCTCGATTTTCGCCAGCTAGGTTTTGTGCTCGCCCACGAGATTGGTCACCACGTCTTTGAGAGCCTGAGCCGCCGCGACGGGCGCAACCTGCACCTGTGGAACTGTGCGACGGACTACGCGATCAACCGCATGGTCGCGGCGATGGAGTCCGATCGCGGGCGTCTCTACCAAGCGCCCAGCGGCCGCGTACCGGGACTGGGCGATGTGCAGCCGCTCCTGGACAAGCGCTTTGACGGCATGACGGCGGAGCAGATCTACGACAAGCTGTGGGAGGAGTCGCCACCTCTGGAACCGACGACGATTACGCTGGAATTGCCGCGCGGGCCAGGCGCGGGCAAGGTCGCCGACCACCATGGTGGCATTGACGTGCACCTGCCCAATCGGTTGAGCGCGGCGGAGAGGGGCGCGCTGTTGGATCGGCTCTCGGCCGCGGTCGAAGCGCACCGGGCTTCAGGCGTCGACACGGACTTGCCGCCCGGCGTGGAGCGGCTGGTCGACGGTCTCTTGCCGCCGTCCGTGCCGTGGCAGCGGCTTCTGGCGCGCTACGTCGGTGAGGCGCAGTCGCAGCAGGATTACAGCTACGCGCGGCCCAATCGACGGTGGGTGATGGAGGATCTGCTGGTGCCGGGGCTGCACAGTGAGGACCCCGGCCGCGTCGTCGTGGCGGTGGATACGTCCGGGTCGATTGGTCCCAAGCTGCTGCAAGCGATGGCCAGTGAACTGGGCCGGCTGAACACGCTGGTGCCGCAGATTGCCGTGCTCATTGCCGACGCGCAGGTGCACACGGAAGTGCCCACGCAAGATCTCGCGCGCTTTCTGCAGCGGCAAACGTTCAAAGGCGGCGGCGGCACGAACCACGTGCCAGTCTTTGAGTGGATCGCCAAGCGCAACTTGCGGCCTGAGCTGTTCATCGGGCTCACCGACCTCCACAGCCACTTTCCCGCGGTGAAACCACCGTTTCCTGTCGTCTGGGTCGTCCCGAAAAAGCACGGTCGCGCGCCCTGGGGCCGGGTCTGTGAGGCGGAATTGCCCTCCTGACGGCTCCGAACTTTTCCGTGAATCGCCGCGGCTCCCACGTACACAAGTTCCCTGTGTCTGGTCTTCTTTTCCTCTCATCTCAGGAGTTCCCTATGGCTCGTCTCCGCAACTTCAACGCGCGTTCCCTCCTCCCGCTCCCGCAGCTGACCGTGCCCGACGTCGCGACGCCGTACGCCACGAATCTGGACTACCTGCAGGACGAACTCACGTGGATTCAGCAGCGCGCGCATCGGATCAACTTGCAGCAGAAGCTGAGTGGCGCGGCGCAGCGGCCTTCCTGGGCGATGGAGGATGGCCCAGAGATTCCGCGCGCGCAGGTGGAGGCGATGCACGAGAAAGCGGTGCGTACGGAGGCGGCGACGCGGCTGCAGATTGACGCGCGGTTGGAGTTGTCGCGGCAAGAGGGGAGCCCGACGGCGATGGACGAGATGTGTGTGAAATTTGAACTGGAGGCGTTTGAGAGGACGATTCTGCTGCTGGCCATCGCGCCGATCTTCTCGCGCTCGTTCAACGACCTGTTCGGACGCCTGCACATGGACGGTGGGGCGGCGTGCCTGGATGTGGAGACGGTGTTTCAGTTCTGCGAGCTGAGCTACGGCGAGCGCATCGAGAGGCGCCGCGTGTTCGCGCCCGGTGCGTCGCTCGCGCGGCACGACTTGGCGCTGACCAACAGCCGCAGCCGCATGGACACGCCGGAGGACCTGCTGGGTGCCACCGTGCAGATGACCCAGCCGACGTTTCAGTTTCTGATCGGTCTGCCGGGGCTGGGCGACGAGTTCGCGCAGTTCAGTTCGCTGGAGGAGCCGCGCGCGGATCTGGAGCAGATTGTGCTGCCGGAAGCGGATCGGCGGCGCATTTTGTCGGTCGTGGACAACCATGAGGAGTACCTGAAGTGCCGCGCCGACTGGGGGCTGGACGAGGTGATCCGCTACGGCAAGGGCATTTTGATGCTTTTCCACGGCAAGCCCGGCACGGGCAAAACGATGACGGCGCACGGCGTAGCGAACCATCTCGGCCGGCGCGTGCTGAACGTCGACATCCCGCGGTTTCTGGAGTCGCGCGACGCGGACCGCTTCCTGCCGGGGCTGTTTCGCGAGGCGCGCCTGAACAACGCGCTGCTGTTCTTTGACGAGTGCGAGACGCTGTTTGCCTCGCGCCGCGGCGGCAACGCGCTGATGACGCTGCTCCTGACCGAGCTGGAGCGTTTTGAGGGCGTGGCGATCCTGGCGACCAACCTGCCGGAAGCGCTGGACGAAGCGTTTGACCGCCGCATCCTGGTGAAGGTGCATTTTGCCGAACCGGATCGCGCGGCGCGTGCGGAAATCTGGCGAAAACACCTGCCCAAGCAATTGCCGCTGGCGGCGGATGTGGACCTCCAGGCGCTGGCGGATCGCTTTGAGATGACGGGCGGTTACATCAAGAACGCGGTGCTGATGGCGGTCGCGAGCGCGGTGCACGACGGCCAGGAGCCGCGCGTGGTGACGATGGCGGCGCTGGAACAGGCGGCGCGCGACCAGATGCTGCGGCCGGGGCAGGAGGAGAGCGAGCTGCTGCGGCCGAAGTCGCAGCTGAAAGACGTGATTCTGAGCGCGGCGCTGCACGAGCAGGTGCTGGAGCTGATCGACGCGGCGCGGCACCGGCGGACGCTGCTGGAGAAGTGGGGGATCGGCGCGAACCTGAGCACAGGCAAGGGCGTGGCGGCGCTGCTGTCGGGCCCGCCGGGAACGGGCAAAACGCTGTGCGCGGAGGCGATCGCGGCGGAGCTGAACCGTCCCCTCATGGTCGCGCAGGTACCGGCGCTGCTGTCCAAGTGGATTGGCGAGACGGAGAAGAACCTCGCGTTTCAGTTTGCCCAGGCCAAGAACCACGGCGCGGTGCTGCTGTTGGATGAGGCCGATGGCCTCTTGGGCAACCGCGACGGGTTGACGCACAAGCACGACATCTCCGTGGTGAACGTGATGCTGCAGCTGATTGAGCGCCACGAGGGCGTGGTGCTGCTGGCGACCAACCGCGCGGACGCGCTGGACAAGGCGCTGACGCGGCGGCTGGGGTGGCACCTGCGGTTTGCGATGCCTGATGCGCGCCTGCGCGCGGGGATTTGGCGGGCGCTGTTGCCGGAGACGGTGCCGGTGCACGGGAAGATCGATTTTGAGCGGCTGGGGCGCAATTTTGCGCTGACGGGTGGGCACATCAAGAACGCGGTGTTCAAGGCGGCGTTTCGTGCGGCGCGGAGTGAGGTTGCGCTGCAGCAGGCGGGGCTGGAGTTCGCGGCGATGGAGGAGCTGGAGGTGGTGGAGCCGTTGAACAACGGGTTTGCGGAGGGGTGAGAGATGGCCGCGCGGGACTACTTCCGCAACGCGCTGGACTGGCCTGATCGCGGGCGCCGCAAGTGGGCGCGGGTCAAACGCCGACAGGCGAGCCGGTCGGAGCGCCACGGGGTGCGTCGCTGGCTCGACGAGGCGCGGCAGTGCGTGGACGTGGCAGGGATGCGCGAGCTGCCGCCGCCGCGCCCGGTTGGGCATACGCCGCGCGACCTGACGAACCTCGACGCGTGCTGTGCGCGGTGGCTGTACGGCCGTATTCGGCCCGCGGGCACCGGGCGCAGCGCGCTGCTGGCGCAGGCACGTGCAGCTTTCCCGCCGAGCTTGCGGCACGAGGCGCGTGCCTGCGTGGAGCGCGCGCTGACGACGTTGACGCGCGATGGCCCAGCGGATCGGCTGCGGGTACGTGACGAGTTCGGCGCCTTGAGCGTGTGGCCACCGTGGCGCGAGGTCTGGTTTCGGGAGGCGCAAATGCGGGCGAGCGACGCGTGGAATACGGCGGTTCCTGAATGCGAAGAGCCGCCGCCAGCAAATTCAGAGGCGGAGGCACGGGATGGGTGAGAAGACGCGACCACCGGCGGGAAACCGCAACCGGCTGGTGCTGTTGGGGTTCTCCAACTCCGCGACGGAGAAGCTGTATCGCTTGAACTGGCCCGGTGAGGCGGACGTCGAGGCGCTGCACGCCGATGGTCGACAGTGCGGTGGCTGCAGCTTCTTTGCGCCGTTTGACAGCGACTGGGGGCTCTGTTGCCAGCGCCGTTCCCGACATTTCACCGAGACGGTGTTTGAGCACTTTACCTGCCGGGAGACCGTGCAGGAGGGCTGGGGCGCGCACAGTTTTGCCGAGGCGGCGAGCCGACGGACGGATTCGCCGGGTGTTGGGCGGCGGATGATGGGGAGCGGGCGGCGGTGAGGCTTCACGAGGCAGCGGCCGAGTGCCACTGAGCCACAACTGACGAGCGGGATCATTAAGACTCAACCAACGCGATCTCCGCTCGATTCAGTCCATAGAGTTGATACGTCAAGGCATTCAGCTTAGCCTCGTTCGACGCGATGCTGGCGTCAAGCAACACAAGCTCTCGATCGATGGCGACGAGGGATTGAGCCAGCGCCTCATCCCGGGTCTGTCGCAGGTTCATGAGCAAGTTGATCAATTTTCGCCCGTTGAACGCGTCTGTCACCCGGATGCCTCGCACCGCTTGGCGCCACTGTGACGCGATCAATGGCGTTCCCGGCTTATCGAAGAGTTCGATCGCAGCGATGCCATTGATCCGCAGGCGGAGTTCATCTGCAGTGTCTTCGACAACAACGGTTGCGCCACGTTTCAGGCGTGCGTCGAGATCGATCAAATGGCCGTCGAGCTTGGCCTGATACTGCGCCTTCGCCCAAGCCGTTCGCTGCTTTGGCAACAGCCCCGGTTCTGCCTTTGACTTCCAATAGTCGATGGTATGCACGTCAGCCCACAGCCAATCCTCGCCGTGGGAATCATCGAACGTCTGCGTACTGTTCAGGCGTCGCGAGAACTTTTCGACCAAATCACGCCGTTCCGTGTGGAGTTGCTGAAGCTGATTTGCGTAGGCGCCGATCTGGCGTCGTTCGTCGAGCGTCGCATGCGGGATCGGGAGCGGAGCGATGAACTGTTTGTTCGCAGAGTAGTAGTTGTTCTGAAACGGCTTGGAAATCTGACGCCAGACGAAATTGGCAACCGGGGCGTTCAAGATGCCGCAGAGATACGCAAGGTCCTCGGTGGTTGACGCCAGAATTCCCCCGACGTCGACGTTGTCGAGGAAGAACTGACCGGCCGAGTCTAGCACGCAGAATAGCCGCTCCACCAACCTCGGAACCAGCAGCTTGGCGAACTCCTGTTTGTCGATGTTCTGGTTTCGGCCAAATCGATACCACTCCGCGTCGTCGAATGCTCGGCTTTCTCGCTGGCGCAGCGCTGTCTCGTGCTGGCGGAGGTAAGCCCACCCGTTCGGAAACTGCTCGGCCATTTCTGCTGGTGTGAACAACGCCGGTCTGCCCGCGTCCAATTTGTACGGGAAGAGCACATAGGTATCGGTCTTCGGAGCCTGATAGCGCTTTGCCTCCGGGCCGGAGACCAGCGCGTGCATCAGCGCTGGCTCTATGGCCAAGATCTGGCCCGCTGACGTCCTAAACCGGCCATCCTCGGTCCTGGTGAGATGGTAAATGCCGTCAGCGCTTGTGATAAGCCCTTGAAAGATATGGGACGTCCACGTTGGTGCTCCGAGAGGCAGACACTCAGCCTTGAGTCGATTCACCAGCGCCCGCGCGGAATCTGCCATCAGGTTCCACGAGTCGTCGGCTGGCAGTTCTGCGTACGGGATGCGCGCATCCGGCTTGACCCAGTTGACCCGTACAAGGTCGCCGTCTGGCGCAAACGCGCATTTGATTGCGTCGTTACTGGCACCGGTGAAGAACTGGAGGGCTGTGTAGGTAATCGCTTCGTCAAACACCTGGAAGCTCTTGAAGTCCACCCACCGATCGAGCTTGCGCCCATGGCGCATCAAGCTGCGCAGCCCTTCACCGTAGTCGTTGACCATCCAGACGTTGGGCGCGATGTAGCCCATTCGACCTTCGGGGTGCAGGACTTCCAGTCCCTGCTCGATGAACGGCAGGTAGAGGTCGAAGTTGCCGGTCTGCGTGGACGCGTACAGGCGGCGGCCATCTGGGCGTTTGGCGTCGGTAAGGTAGGCCGCAACCTTGGCCTGCACTCGACGGAAATGCTGCAGTTTGACGTACGGCGGATTACCGACCACGCAGTCAAAACCGCCTTCGCTGAACACAGTGGGAAACGCCTCGCGCCAGTCGAACGCGTTGATGCGATCCTTGTCGTCCTCTGAAAACAGCGACAGTTGATTGAGCCGATAGAAGTCAGTTCCGACCAGGGAATTGCCGCATTGGATGTTGGCGTCCAGCGACGAGAGCGGCTTGCCCGGCGACGCTGTGTGCATCCAGAGCGCCAGTTTGGCAATTTCGACCGACTCGGCATTGATGTCCACGCCGTACAGGTTCTTGGTCAGGATGGAGTTGACCACGACGTCAGCGTCCCAGATCTCGCTTTGCCGCGTAATGCGCTCACTTTCGTCGATGATCCACCGATACTCAGCCTTCAGAAACTCAAGCGCCTGGATCAGAAACGCACCGGACCCGCAAGCAGGGTCGACCACGCGGACCCGTCCGAGACGGACTCGGTACTGCCGCAGCGCTTCCAACCACGCTCCTGCCTTCGGCGCGGCCCGGCGTTTGTCCTTTAACGACGCGAGATAAAGTTCGAGGTCCGACTCTTCTGGGCGGTTCTCGATGCCAAGACCAAGGCCGCGTTTGATGTCGGCAAGGCGCGCGCCAACTGTTTCTTCGACCACGTAGGCAGTGACCCATTCGGGCGTGTAGTAGACGCCGTCGCGCTTGCGTTTCGTCAGGAGATTGAGCGAGTCGCGACCGTCCGCCTCGGCTTCCATGATCTCGAGTTCGGTGATCGACTGCTCAAAGATGCGGCCGAGTGCGTAGAAGTCGATGACCCGCCCAGCGTGGGCGGTCTTGATGCCAAAGTTGTACTTGGCCGAGAAGTATAGAAGTGTCAGTGGCTTGGCGAGAAGCGTAACTGCGTCCTCTCCTTGATTCTCTGCACAGAACAGGAAGGCTGGGATATGCAGGTCTTCCAATTCTGACATCGACTCAAACAAGCCGCCGTTGAAACGGCTGATCGTGTGCTTGCCAACGGCTCCGCCTTTGTTCATGGCGCGGAAGATAGACTTCAGGCGGTCCCAAGGAAACGTGTCGTCGGGACCATACAGGCTGCCCTGGGAATACGCGATCAGTTCATCCCGATATAGGTTTGGGGGGAATTGGAGCGCCTTGCCCATGTCCTCGCAGAACAGCAGGAAAAGGCAGCGGTCTAGGAAACGTTGGGTCAGACGGACCAGCTTGCCCTTGGTTCCGGGGAAATCTGGGTTGGACACGGCAATGGTCCGGTACAGATGCTCGCGGTACGCCTTATAGTCGCGGTAAAATCCCTCTTCGATGTCCTGCTCGTGCGTTATCTGGGTCTTCAGCAGGCGCGCGAGCTGCGATGGGCCTTTCTCGGCAAGCAGCATCTCTGGCGAAAAGAGCTTCCAAAACAAGAACCTCTCAAAGACGCCTGACTCGCCTGTCCAGGTCAAAGTTTGGGACGGATCTGTCTTGGAGGTGATGACGAAGCGCTGCGACTGGGCGAGCCCCTTGGACCAATAGTAGAGCCGAAACTCGTTCATGTCAGTTACGATGGCCCATTGCGGCTCGACCAACTCGTTGCCGGTAAGCCGCTCGCGCGACTCATGCAGATACGCCCACGCCTGCCTGACCGGAGACCGCGAATTTCCTTTGCGGTTCTGCTGCGCGTCCAGTCCAGACTTGATATCTTTGAATTCACAGAGAACTTGGGGCGGCGGCCGTGAGACGGGACGAAAGTGTCCGAGCGCTAGGTCAGCTTCACCCTTGCCGCCAGTTTGGCCCGCGCCCGCGACGGGGAATTCCGGATGGCAGTTGTACGTACCGTCAGCGTGATCACCTTGGAGCGCATACTGCCAAATGTCATGGAAGAAGTGTTTGATGAACGGTGCCGACGAGGACATTTCCTTCAATTGCACCCGCGCGGCCCACTTGGTCAACCGATCCAGGAGCTGCGCGTCCTTGCCGCTGTCGACGTACAGCTTGAAATCATCGGCCCATGCGGCCGCGAGAAAGGGCAGGTCGAAAAGTGGCAGACTGTTCATAGGTATCCTTGTCCGTGGCGACGCTCGAGGGCGGCCGGCGAGAGCTGTGCCGCCAAAGCGGGCCGTTGCTGCGCGGTGAGTATCCACCGTTCCCCGCTTGGGTCAAGCGCGGCACGCCAGCTCAGCATTCAGCTGCGTCCACCAATGTCCTGTCAGCGCCAAGTCCAGGACATCTCTTTGCATCAGATCAGTCCGTCGCAGCCGTTCTTCACAACGTCCCTTGCCTCCGCTCCACCACTTCCCTAAAATCCCTCACCACGGAAACGCTTTCCGCTCACCACCGTCAGCAAAAGGAGTAACCAAATGACCACCACCTCTTCCATCGACACCCGCCTCGTCCGCCTTGGCCTCCACGAACCCCGCGCTGCGCTCGTCGAGCAGGGGCAGGTCAGTGAAGGCGTCGCCAAGGAGTTTGCCACTACGCTGAACGCCTTTGGCTGGAGCGACGCCAAGACCAAGACCCTGCACACGACGGTCGAGTTGCTGCAATCCAACATGGCGATGCAGGCCGACCATCAGGACGACTCCAAGACCGCACACGGCGGCGAAGCGGCGGCCAAAGTTGTGGCGAAGGCGCTGATTCGCAAGCTGCGGCTGGCGTGGCCGATGGCGCTGCGCGACGCTGGGACCAAGGCGGGCGTGGCGGCGGATGCGATTGAGTCGGGTGGCGCGCTGGGTACTTCGTCGCCGCGCATTGTCGCCTACCTGACGACCGTCGAACCCGCGGTCAAGACGCTCGAGCCGTTCCTGAAGCCGTACTTTGGCGGGACCTCGCCGTTGACGTCGCTGGTCGCCGCGCGGACCGGGCTGCAAGCGGCTGACACCACGCAGGAGCTGGAACTCGATCAGGTCCCGGAGTCCACGCAGCGCATCTACGAGGCCAAGGGGCGCCTGCTGGAGCTGATTAGCGACCTCAACCGGGTCGGCCAGATCGCCTTTGACGGTCAGGCGGCGACGCTCGCGCGGTTCAACAAGGACATCTTACTGCGGGCCCGGCACAAGAAGGCCGAGCCGCAGCCGGTGGCGTAACGCCGACGAGGTGGCTGCGTACCGTCAACGAGGTGCCAGCGTACCGTCGACGAGGTGGCAGCGTACCGTCGACGAGGTGGCAGCGTACCGTCGATGAGGTGGCAGCGTACCGTCGAAGAGGTGGCAGCGTACCGTCGATGAGGTGGCAGCGTACCGTCAACGCGGTGCCAGCGTAGCGTCGACGAGGTGGCAGCGTACCGTCGACGAGGTGGCAGCGCACCGTCGACGCCCCAATGGCGGCCGTCCGTCGGCAACGCCCGGCCGGTTCCCTTCTGGATGCCCGCGTGCGCGAGCATGACGGCCGAGGGCTCGCGATGCGGCACCGTGCCGGCCAGCCGTGCCCGGAGGGCATCTTGAACACTAGCCGCGGACTTCAGTCCGGGGCGTCCCCGACCCGCTCAAAAATGCAAGAAAAACGGGCGGATATGCGATGGCGGCCGTCCGTCGGCAACGCCCGGCCGGTTCCCTTCTGGATGCCCGCGTGCGCGAGCATGACGGCCGAGTGCTCGCGATGCGGCACCGTGCCGGCCAGCCGTGCCCGGAGGGCATCTTGAACAATAGCCGCGGACTTCAGTCTGATGATTGATCGCATCTCCATAACCACCCGTTCACACTAGCCCTTTCGCGGCGATGAAGCCCAGTTCAATCGCGAGCAGTTGGTCAAAGCCGCGTCCCAGGACTTGCCA
>CAITYF010000079.1 GCA_903896545.1 uncultured Myxococcales bacterium
ACCCGCAGAATCTTGTCGACTTCAACGTGCGCTTCCAGAACAAAGGAACTTCGGGTCAGGTGGCGACGGCGACGTTGCACATTCACTCGGCAGATCAGGGCACGCCGGACTTCAAGGTGTTGCTCATCGCCCACCGTGCCGACGGTACGACTTGCAAAGTGGATCTGGTTCCGCAGCCGCTGAACTTCGGTCTGTTGCCCTACGGAAAGTCCAAGTTGCTGTCGCTCATCGTGAAGAATAGCGGCACTGGCCCGTGCGTCTTCAAGGGCGCGACGCTCGTCAGCTGCTACCAAGCGGCGGGCGCGTTTGGCGGCGGCGGCACCAAGTGCACGTCGGGACCGAGCACGTTCTTCTCGACCGGCGCGCCGGCGGCGAACCTGTTCCAGCTCACGCCGGGTGATTCGGGCAAGATGCTGGTGAACTTCGTCGCTCCGGACACGCTCGGGACGCTCGCGGGCGGCACGGCGGCGACGGTGACCGACATCGACGGATTGCTCGTTCTGAAGTACGAAGACGCGTCGTCCGGCGTGGTCTCCAACTACCCGAACGTCGACCCGTCCAACTTCCAGACGATCGGCAACGCAAAGCCGAATCTGGTCGCGAAGGTCGGTCTGTCCAAGGTGCAAGTGCTGCCGGACAACATCGACTTCGGCGTCGTGACGCTTGGTTGCAAGTCGCCGCCGCAGTCTGCGTCGATCTACAACCAGGGCACGGTTGACGTGAACGTGACCAAGGTGACGCTCGATGGCTGCGGTCCGGAAGTCGCGTTTGTGAACAAGCCGGCGATCCCGAAGGACGGCCTGCCGATCTCGCAGAAGACGCCGCAGACGTTCAAGGTGCAATACGGCCCACAGAAGGTCGGCAAGCTGACTTGCCAGTTGACCATCACGACGGGCCAGAACGGCATGTGCACCGACAACACCGGCGCGACGAGCGGCTCGTGCGACAAGACAACGGACTGCAGCAACGCGGGCGACACGTGCTTGGGCGACTCGTTCTCGGTTCCGTTGACCGGCGAAGGCACGCTCGACACCGAGTGGACCGACGTGTTTGACCAAGCGGACGGCTCCAAGGTGGACGTGCTCTTCGTCGTTGATAACTCCGGCTCGATGAGCGACAAGCAGGTGAACTTGGCGAACAGCTTTGCCACCTTTGTGAAGATCGCCCAGCTGTGGAACAACGACTTCCACGTCGGCGTCGTCACGACGGACATGGAAGACGGCACGCAGTCGGGACGCCTCCGTCCGTTTGGCGACCTGCGCTTCGTGACCAAGGCGCAGGCGGACCCGGCTGGCGCGCTGAAGACGCTGTCCAAGCAAGGCGACCAGGGTTCCTCGACCGAGCAGGGCTTCCTGGCGGTGGAAAAGGCGCTCACGTTGCCGTTGACGCTGGATGCCAAGAAGGTTTGCACGACCAACAAGGATTGCGCGACGGGCGATATTTGCACGACCAACCCCGAAGACGGCACGAAGGGGTGTGGCGGCGAGAACCGCTTCTTCCTCCGCAAGAACGCCAGCTTGGAAATCGTGCACATGGGCGACGAAGACGACCAGTCGCCGGGCGACATGACCTACTACACGAACCTGTTCTACTCGTTCAAAGGCCAGGCCAACAAGAACCTGTTCCACTTCCACGCGATCGCCGGTCCGTCCGGTGGCTGCACGGATCAGGGCGCGGGCGCGGCCGAAGATTGCCAGCGTTACCAGCAGATGGCGCAGACGACGAGCGGCGTGTTCGCCAGCGTGTGCGACATCGACTTTGGCCCGGCGATGAGCTCGATCGGCACGCAGGCCTTTGGTCTCGCGATGCAGTACTTCCTGACGCGCAATCCGGAGCCCAACACCATCGACGTGAAGCTCAACGCCACGTCGTGCCCGCAGGGGCCGAAGACGTGGAAGTACGACGCGCCGTCCAACTCGGTCATCTTTGAAGCGAACGGTACGTGCGTGCCGCAGAAGAACGATAAGATTTACATTCACTACAAGATGCTCTGCGTGCAATAAGGGCTTGTGACAAATGGCTTGTCACCAGCCCCCTGCTGTTCGCTGGGTCGGCAAGGGCGCCCGCGGCGCGATACACCCGCCGACGCACCTTAACCCCCACCGCTCGCACGCGGCTCGATTCAGGAGCAATCCCATGGCAATCATCGCTCAGCCCGGCCGGAAGTTTTTCCGTGGCCTCGGCGTGGCGTCCGTCCTCTTTGGCTGCGGCATCGTCGCTTCCGCGTGCGGCGGTACGACGGTCGGCATCGACAGCAATCCGGAAATTTCCGTGCTCGTTGACGGTCAAAAACTCTCGGACAACACGTGCGCGCACTTTGGACCGGATGACACCGACGGCGTGATCAAGCAGACCAAGAAACTGTCGATCACGAACACGGGCAATCAGGGCACGCTTTGCATCAACAAGATCACCTTTACGCCGTCGGCGACGAAGCTCATGTCGATCGCGTATGGGCCCAAGACCGTCGATGCTTCGGCGTGCCCGGGCGCGCTGGCGTCGTTGGCGCCGGGCAAGTCGTTGCTTGCGACGATTACCTACGCGCCGTCGCCGGGCTTGAAGGACAGTGCGACGTTGTCGATCGACCACAACGACTACAAGGACACGGGGAAGTACACCAACATGTGCTTCGACATCTCGGCCGAAGGTCCGAAGATTCGCCGCGACACGACCGATGTGGTGTTCGTGAATCCCAAGGCGTCCTCGCCGCTGAATCGCTGTGCCGTGATTGGCAACGACGGTCCGGCGCCGCTTGTGTTCGCGAAGCTGGCGGAAATCATGCCGGCGAGCCCGGAGTACAAGATCACGTCGCAGCCGAATGTGGGCGACTCGATCGCGGCGATGGGTTCGACCGAGAACCCGGTGAACAACAAAGCGACCGTGAAGATCTGCATCACGATGACGCCCGATACCAACCCGGACAACGACCAGGTGGTGCTGCACGTGTATACGAACGACCCGGCGATGCCGGACGCGAGTATCAACTTGCTGACGAAGTACGAGAATGCGTCGAGCTTCACGGTGACGTGTCAGGGTAACGATCCGACACAGATTGAGTACAACTTCCTGGGCGCCGGTCAGGGAACGACGCGGACGTGCAACGTACACAACGACGGGCCGAACCCGTGGGCGTGGAACAACGCGCCGACGATCGTGGCGATCGCGCCGTCGACGCAGGCGGACGTGGATGCGGTGTACGCGCTGTCGATGCAGAAGAACGCCAAAGAACGCGCCAAGCCGTACACGGCCGGCTCGGTTGCGGCGGGTCAGTCGGTCGATTACACGATTACCTACACGCCGCCGACGAACGGCTTGCCGCCGCCATCGGCGAAGCTGGAGATCCCGTACAAGCAGGAGCCCGACATTGCGCGTGTGCTGCCGATTACGATCTTGTCCGCAACGTGCGACACGCCAACGCTGGTGTTTGCGCCGGATCAGTTCTGGCTTTACGCGGAGAATGGCAAAAAGGCGACGGGACACATTGTGCTGTCCAACCAGAGCTGTGCGACGCTTGACATCCTGAAAGCGTGCGTGAACAACGGCAACAGCAACCCGCCGGGCAGTGATCCGTGCGCGTCGGCGCAGTACGCGTCGAAGTATCACGGGCTGGTGACAGCGGTGGGCGCGGGCTCAATTGGGCCGTCGTCGACGAGCAACGCGGCCAATGGACTGTTTGGCATCGACATCGAATTCCACCCGCCCGATGACAACAAAATCAATGCGGACGACTTGCTCCACGTTGTGTACTGCGTCACGGGCTCCGTGGCGGGCGGCGATTGCAAGGCGGGCGCCCAGACGATCAACCTGCGCGGCAACACGACGGCGGGTCTGACGCTGCCGACGGCGACGCTGGCGGTGGACACGGCGACGCCGATGTCGGGCAAGCCTGTGGCGGTGAGCGCGACGCTCGTGGAAGGCTCGTATCCGAACGGCAAGAGCTGGCGCTGGTCGCTGGTTGACCGTCCCGCGGGGGCCAAGGCGTGGATTGACGACAACGGCCAGCAGACCACGGATCCGAGCACGTCGTTTGTGCCGGACGCGAAGGGCAAGTACACCGTGCAGGGCATGGGCCTGACGGTCGACGCAACCGATCCGAACAAGGTGCTGTGGACGCCGCCCACGACGGTCACGTTCACGGTGCAGTAGGTTCACATGGCGCACGCGCCGACTCAACACGCGATCCGCGACGAAGTCTCCCGGCTTCAAGCGTGCGCGTTGTTTGCGCCAGGCGCTGAGCTCGACCGGATGCTGCCGCGGCACATCGAGTCGCACGTGATGCTCGGCGATTCGCTGCAAGAAAACCGCGATTACCTGCTATTTGACGATCTGGTGTTGCTGCCGCTCCTGCAGGACGAACACGCGGAGCTGGCGTCGGTCGTGCGCGCGGTGACGGGTCCGCAGCTCTGCCTGGACGTGCGCGTGATGCTGGGCGAGGTCCTGGCGGATGAGGCAGTTGCGGCGGAGGTCATCGCGCAAGTGCTGGCCGACGATCGCTTGTCGGTGGCGGAGCGGCGTGTCGCGCTCGTGGCGCTGACGAAGTTGCGGGGTGCGCGGCTGGCCGAAGCGCTGATTCAGGGTGCGCTGCCACATACGGAGACGGCGATCTTGCCGACGCCCGCGCCAAACCTGCTTTTTGCGCGAGATTTGTGGGCGCCGGTTGGTGATGCGATCGCGCTTGGCTGGCCTCGGCACCGTGCGCGGTTTCGCGACGGCATCTTGTCCCGCGCCATCGTGACGCATCACCCGCAATTTGCGGGCGTGCGCGTCATCGACCTGCGCGACGCGAACGCCGACCCGGAGATCTGCCTGGAAGGCGGTGATGTCCTGAACGCCGCGCCGAACCTTGTGCTTGTCGGTTTTGGTCCGCGCACGACCGAACGCGCTGCGCGGCTTCTGGCGGAGCGTCTGCCCACCGACGTGGAGGTACTGGGCGTGCGCCTGCCGCTGCGCCGCGCAACAATGCACCTGGATACGCTGCTGACGTTCATCGACACGCGTGCGGTGCTGGCGTACCTGCCGGCGTTTGACCCGCACAGTCGAGACGACGAGCGCTGCGAGGTCGTGGACCTTCGCACGGGCAGGGCGCTGGGCTGTAACCTGCCGGCAATTCTGGGGGAGCGCCTCTGGGGCCTGCAAGTCGTGCCGTGCGGCGACGCTGATCCCGTGGCAGCGCAACGCGAACAGTGGACCGACGGTGCGAACGCCGTATGCCTGGCACCGGGGCGGATCGTGCTCTACAAACGCAACACGTGGACCTTGCGCGCGCTCAACCGTGCCGGCTTTGAAGTGCTCACGCCGCAACAATTCGTGGCGAATTCGGAGCTGCTGCTGCAAGGAGATCGGCGTGTCGTGGTCGCTGTCGGCGGTGCGGAGCTGTCACGCGGTCGCGGTGGTCCGCGGTGTCTGACGCTCCCGGTTGCGCGGGCGGTCTAGGAGCCTGTCGGAGAACCTCCCCGACAGGCTCCTAGCTTGAGTTTTGGGCCAAACGCGCAAGAACTGCCTGAAGTGAATTCAGGCAGTTTCACGCGTTTGCCAAGCCGCAGCCGCGGCTTGGACGGAGCGTGTCGG
>CAITYF010000080.1 GCA_903896545.1 uncultured Myxococcales bacterium
GCTGGTTTCCATGATGAGCCTCCGTTGTATTCCTGCCGTTGGGTTCTGCCGCCGTTTCTCGGTGGCCTCCAGCGGACTTCCTGATACACAAGGTACGCGTCTCGACGGGTGCACAACATCGGTTGCAATGGCCAATTTACACGGTATTGGGTACCAATTTGCGGTGGGCCAATGGTGCCACAGGGGATGGTGTGTTCGCGCCATGAAGTCGCGGCGAAGTGGTCTTGCGACTTGTTTTTGTTGACTTTATTTTGGGCGCATCCGGCCGAAACGGCCGGACCGGGCCGCGAATCGCAAACGTCGGACGTTTGCGACCGAGACCCGATGCGGGCCTCGGCCCGGAGGGTTCGGTCCCTTGCGCGCTGGCGCCCGGGCTACGGGCCGCGCGTGGTCAGGGGCGAGATGCGGTGCGGGCGCAATTTAGCAGCAAGCTTCACAGGTTTCGGTCCACGGAGCGTCGTCCAGAACAACCTCCCGAATGGGCGCGTCACAGGGGACGCAGGTGCCCCACTCGGGCGTGCCCAGGCGCTTCTGCGCCCGCGAGACCAAATCCAGGTAGCGCCGCAAGCGTTCTTCCTTGCGTTCACCGGGCGTTTGCTCCTGCGGAAGCTTCAGGGTCGCCAGCGTCACGTTCTTGCCGGCGAGAATCGCGGTGAGCGCGGCGTTCAATTCCACGCCTTTGCTGGCCAAATCGCGCCGCCAGCGCGCCACTTGGTCGGGGGTGTGTTCGCGTGTCATCTTGACGCCCTCGACCCGCGTGAGTTGCAGGTGTCGCAAGTTGTCCTACCATGCCCCAACGAACGCCGCCATCTGCGGGTGGCGCGGAGCAGGACGGAAATGGCCAATCCCAACACGCCGCGAGGTCAGGATCACGACGATTCAGGCGTCCTCTTGGCACCGCGCCAGAAGGTCAAGCGGCCCACGCTCTACAACGTTGTGCTGCACAACGACGACTACACCACGCAAGAGCTGGTCGTGGAAGTGCTGCGCCTCTTCTTTCACAAGACTGAAGCAGAAGCGCACACGATCATGCTGAACGTGCACAGCAAAGGCCGCGGCATCGCGGGAACGTACAGCAAGGACTTGGCGGAATCCAAGGTAGCGCAAGTGACCGACTACGCGCGGACGCACGGGGCGCCGCTCAAGCTGACCGCTGAGCCGGCGATTTAGGAGAAACGGATGTTGAGTCTGGAACTGGAGATCGCCATCCAGGTGGCCGCGAGCGAAGCGCAGTCGCGTCGCCACGAGTTTTTTGGTCTGGAGCACATGCTCTACGCACTGCTGCACGACAAAACAACGGCGAAGGCGATCACGCGCTGCAATGGCGACGTGAAGGCGCTGCGCGAAGCGTTGGACGCGTGGCTGTCGACGGAAGTCGATCGCGTGCCGGAGGACGAGGAGCTGACGACGCAGCCAACGCTTGGCCTGCAGCGGGTGATTCAGCGCGCCGCGGTGCACGTGCGTGGCGCGGGCAAGCAAGCCGTCACGGGCGCGAATGTGCTGGTGGCGATGTTCAGCGAGGACGACTCGTTTGCGACGTATTTTCTGTTGCAGCAAGGCGTGACGCGGTTGGACGTCGTGAGCTACCTGTCACATGGTGAAGACGAAAAGGACGAACCGCTGGCGCGCCGTGAAGAAGACGACGAGGGCGAGGCAGAAGGCGAGGACGCCGAGCGCGGGCCCAAGGACGGCGGACTTTCCGCGTACTGCGTCAATCTGAACGAGGAAGCGCGGGCGGGGCGCATCGATCCCCTCGTCGGGCGCGACGTGGAAGTGGAGCGGATGGCGCAAGTGCTGCTGCGGCGGCGCAAGAACAACCCGCTTCTGGTCGGCGATTCCGGGACCGGCAAGACGGCAATCGTCGGCGGTCTCGCGCTGCAGATCGTTGAGGGCAAGGCGCCGTTTCCCTTGAAAAACACCACGATTTGGTCGCTGGACGTGGGCTCTCTATTGGCCGGCTCCAAGTACCGCGGCGATTTTGAGAAGCGCCTCAAGGGCGTGCTCGCGGGACTGTCCGAGCAGAAAGACACGATTCTGTTCATCGACGAACTGCACACCATCGTCGGTGCGGGCGCGACGACGGGCGGATCGATGGACGCGTCGAACCTGCTCAAACCCGCGCTGGCGTCGGGCGCGCTGCGCTGCATTGGCTCGACGACGTGGGACGAATTGCGCGGCCACATCCAGAAGGACAAAGCGTTTGCGCGGCGGTTCCAGAAGATCGACGTGGGCGAGCTGTCGGTGGAGGACACGATCGCGGTGCTGCGCGGGTTGCGTAAGCACTACGAGGCGCACCACCAGCTGACGTACACGGACGCGGCCATCACGGCGGCTGCAACGCTGGCGGGCAAGTATCTGGCTGACCGGCGCATGCCGGACAAGGCGATCGACCTGCTGGACGAAGCGGGCGCGTCGGTGCGCCTGCGGTCGGGACAAAAAGGCCTGGGCGACGACACGACCAAAGTCCGCGTGACCGTGCGCGACATCGAGCGCGTCCTGTCCAAAATGGCGTCGATTCCGGAGCGGCAAGTCGGTCACGACGACCGCGCAGCGCTCGCGGATCTCGACAAGCAACTGCGCGGCGTGGTTTTTGGCCAGGATGAGGCCGTGTCGCAGATCACGACGGCGATCAAGGTCGCGCGCGCCGGGCTGGGACACCCGAAGAAGCCGATGGGTTCGTTCCTCTTCACCGGTCCGACGGGCGTGGGCAAGACGGAGTTGGCCAAGCAGCTCGCGCAGGTGCTGGGACTCCACTTTGTTCGCTTCGACATGAGCGAGTACATGGAGCGCCACACGGTATCGCGCTTGATCGGCGCGCCGCCAGGCTACGTGGGCTTTGATCAAGGCGGTCTGCTGACCGAAGCGATCACGAAGAACCCACACGCGGTGCTGCTGCTGGACGAGATCGAGAAGGCGCACCCGGACGTTTTCAATGTGCTGCTGCAGGTGATGGACCACGGCACGCTGACCGACAACAACGGCAAGTCGGCGGATTTCAGACACGTCGTCCTGATCATGACGTCGAACGTCGGCGCGCGGGACCTTGAAAAAGGCCGCGTCGGGTTCGGCGGCGGCCAAGGAGAGGGAGACGACGACAAGGAGTATAAGTCGCTATTCAGCCCCGAATTCCGCAACCGACTGGACGCACGGGTGAAGTTCGGTCGTCTGGACGAAGCGACGATGATCCGAATTGTCGACAAGTTCCTGACCGAGTTGGAAGGCCAGCTGGCAGAAAAGCGTGTCGTGCTGGACGTCGACCTGGAAGCCAAGAAGTATTTGGCGGCCAAGGGGTTTGACCCGAAATTCGGCGCGCGGCCGATGGCGCGCTTGATCCACGAAGAAATTCGCAAGCCGCTTGCGGACGAGCTGCTCTTTGGCTCATTGCAGAAGGGCGGCACCGTGGAAGTTGGCGCGGACGGGGAGAGGCTGATTTTGGCTTACGTGCCAAGGACGTAGGGGAACGCGGGCCGGCGCCGCGGGCGCGCCGGATGCGAGAGAAACCGTAGGAGGGTGTTGAATATCCCCGTCCGCCGCTCGGCGAATCCGCTCAGCGTGACGTTCGCCACGGCTGCTGACAGGACGGACTCGGCCGCGTCGGCTGATTGACCATCTCCGGTCCGATCCGGCCGATCCGCGCCCGTCTCCC
>CAITYF010000081.1 GCA_903896545.1 uncultured Myxococcales bacterium
AGACCACCACCATCCCGACCCGATGGTGGCCGCAGCCTGGCCGGCCTTGAAAAGATTGCACCTCCACCCCCTGCCCCGCCTCCCAAGAAGTAAAGGAGTCACGTCGTGGCTGAAACGAAGCCCCCACCGCCGAAGGACCCAGTGCCGCGCGGCGACAGCCTTGATGGGTTGCCCCGCCTCGCGCCGCCCCCTCCGCCACCGCCACCGAAGAAGTGAGGTTTCCGATGTCACGCGCACCTGAGAGGAAGGGGCCCAAAGATAGCCTTAACGGAATCACTGCGCTCGCGCCGCCGCTCGTGTCACCGCCCGCGCGCCGGCTCGTGCCGGTGTCCTCCGGGGCGGGCGACAACCCGTCACCGTCGGCAGCGTGGTTCACCTTCATCGGCCCGAGCGAAGCGCGCTTTCCCGACCCGGTGATGGAGAGCTTCTCTGCGAAAATGCTTGAAGATGGGTTCCCGGCCTCATTGTGGACGAAGGAAATGGCGGACGGTAGCTATCGGTACTGGGTGTCGCCCGAAGCTGCAGCCACGCTTGGTGGGCGTGCGTTTTTACAGTTGTGGTCGGCCGCACCATGCGGGCGGCCCGTCACCGACCCGGAACCCGAGGCGTGTGATACGATCGGTCTAGCGTTGCTGGTTGGCGACCAAGGACATTGGGAACTGTATGGCTTGCGCCGCCTTCCGGGCGATCAAGCTCGAGTCGGACGAGATGGGCCTACCCGATTCTGGCCGCCACGTTAGCTCCGCGCCGGCACTCTACCCCAGTGTTGACGTGGACGCCCTGGACGACGCAGCGGAAGCGATGCGCGATTTCACGCGCAACGCGTGGACTGGCTCGTGCTGGCCGGCATTTCGCACTGCGGGCGCCAGACGACCAGCATGGTGTCAACGCGGACTTGTCCAAATTCAACGTGAAGCCCGCCGGTCGTCCCGCGCACGAGTATGATGGACGGGGCTTCTTCGCTAGTCCACACGTTGCGCGTCCTGTCGCGTGTCCGCTAAGCTGCAGCGTCCAGGGGGTCCTGGAAGGGCATTGGCGCAGCGAGTTTGGAACCGAGGCTATCGTGACAGCATTTCCCGAAGCCAAGGGTCGCAACGCGAGATGGCTGGCACTGGCCGCTGGCGTCGTCGATCTCGCTGCGCTCATCTGGTCCAGCTTCAAAGGTAGCCTCATCGGTGCCGCGGTGAGTATCGGCATTGCGGTGCTTCTCATCACGCTGACCGCCTTGCTCGCGCACCGCCTGCGCAACCCACGACCGATGGACGGCCAAGTGCTTGTCCGAACAATCGAATGGGTGTGTGCGTCGAGCATCGTGCTTGTGGTGATGAGCGTGTTCTTTGATTGGCCGCTTCCTCTCCGGCCGCGCCAACCAACTCCGGTCGCGGTCGTGAACCCAGAAGGCAGCCCTCTGGCGTCGGTCATCGACGCGGGGCCAACGATCGATGTCTCCGGGCGCGACCTGACGCCGGTCGTAAATGTGGCAGCTTCCGACGTTGCCGTCGCACCTGAACTTGTCGAGCCGGACGCGGCCGCCGCGCCGGATGTGCGGCGGGCTCGACATACGTGCGCCTACGTCATCATCGCGAATGACGCAAAGCTTCCGCACACGGAGCGCATGGACGCGGCTGATCAAAAGCAGGCGAAAGCGTCCTGCGAAGCCCGTTGTTTGGACAGTCCAAACGTCAACAAGAACTGTCGGCTGACCCACTGATTGCCCGAAAAGGAACTCCCGATGCAATACCCCATCAAGCTCGCACTTCTCGCGGTCGTTTTCCACTGCGCGTGTTCGAGCCCCACGCAGCAAACAACGGCGAAGGACATCACGCCGCCACCTCCGGTGACGACCATCGCGCCACCCGCAGTGCCGGTAGACGCATGCGCCATGGGATGTGAGCAACAAGTGAAATGCGCCCGTGGGCAAAGCGCCGACGTGGAGCAGTGCCGCGCCAATTGCAGAAAGATGGTCGAGATGTCTCGGGCCGATCCGCAGTGCGCCAAAGCAACCGAAGCGAAGATTGCCTGCTTCGCGCCGCTCCGTTGCGAGGAATGGGACAAATACTTCGCCGCCATGAAAGCCCAACTGCTGGACTATCCGTGCGCTGTGGAGGAGGTCGACGTCAATCTCCACTGCCGCGTGTCTCCAGCCGCAGCGTCGTGCATGGATGTGTGCGCCTCACGCCTTCGTTGCGCCGATCCCGCGGTAAGCTCAGTCGAGAAGTGCGCCCGCGAATGCCTGCGCGAGTCTTCGGCGACATTCCTCCAGAAGGGTGCGAAATGTTGGAACGCAAACGTGGTACTGAACATTTGCCGCGCGCCGCTCACGTGTGGCGATCAGCATAGGCTCCAAACAGGCGCCCGTCTGGCCGGCCACCCCTGTGCTTCGGCGATCGCAGAGGTCAATCGGGAGTGCAGGTAGGCCTCTAGCTGCAGGGAAGGTGGGCCGGTTCGATGCGTGGCGCATGATGGGATTTCTCGTGGGGCTGGGTGCTGCCGGAAGTCTGGGCGGTTGGTGGCGAAGTTGTGAGGCAGGATCGTTGTGCACCAGGTTGAATCGATGGGCACCTGACCCGATGACCTGTTGATCTTTGCGCGCCGACGCATATTCTTTGCGGACACCAACAGCACGGGGCGCACATGAACGACTACAACTTGATCGGAGCGCTTCTTCAAGGGTTGCTCCTCCTCGCAACAGGGGTGGCCGCGTACGCCACGGTCCGGAGCTCGAGGCGGTTTGAGACGGCGAGGATCGTCCAGCAACTTCAGAGGGACTTCCACGATTTTCGCAACGTATATGAAGCATTCGGGGACAACGGGGGGCGGCGGGCTGCGGATTCCTTGACGCCGACCGAGCAGACCCAAGTCCGACTCTACTTCAGTTTCTTCGAGTACGTCGGCTACTTGCTGAAGACTGACGCTCTCGACATCGTGACGATCGACTTGCTGTTTCGGCGTCGGTTTTTCTCTGTCATGGAGGCGGCCGCGGTGAAGAAGGAATTCGACAGCATCGTGTCCGACCTCGCGCTCCTCGTCGAACTGCAACAGGTGTGGGCCGACCACAAAACCCGACGCAACCGGACTGCCACACACGCATGAAGCATGGGTGGGCGTCCATCGGTACCACTGGCCACCGGGTCGGCGACCTGTCGCGGCGGCATCACAAGCGGCCGCCCATTAAGCCCAATGCCACTCACTTAGCGCCCTCGCCCTCGCCGCCCTCAGCGCTCGCGGGCTTCGCGACGGGCCGTTTCCTGCTGTAATTGCTCATCTTCAGCTTCACCGCCCGCGGATAGGCCCGCTCCGGCCTGCGTTTGGGCAAGACCAGCCGCGCCAGGTTCTCACGCAGCCTCGCCAGGTGCTTCGGAATCGCGCCAGGTCCGACCGAGACGTTCGACCAGTGCCACTCGTCGCGGATCAGGTTCAGCGCCATCACGAAGCTGATCCGCACCGGCGGCACGCCCACCAGCTTCGCGACACGCGCCATCTCGAGCCGCACCAGATTGTAAGCCAGCAAAATTCCCCAGACTTCCTGCCGCACCCCGTCCGGCTTCTTGCTCCGAAGCGACTCCTCGCGCTGTAACATCTCGGTCTTCACCTCGTCGTAGCCCAGCTCGATTACCCAGCGTTCGTGATACATGTCCACTAGTTCTTTCGCCGGCCACTGCTCGGGATCCAGCAGCGACGTCAGCAGCGTCTGCGACTTGAAGCCTTTACGTTGGTACCGAATCGACCGTGCTTTCCAAGTCTTGCCGAGCGTCGGGTCCTTCGCCTGCGCTTCCTTGCTGACGTTGAGTTCGACAAGCTCGTCGCCTTCGCCAAGCTTCTGCAGCGATTTCATGGCCGTATTCGACTTCGCGCGCGTCAGCCAGTGCCGGTTCACGCCGGCGTTTTGCAGCTTGACCAGGCTCAGCGGCGACAGGAAATTGCGATCCAGGACCGTCAGCGAATCGTTCGGCACTTGCGTCAAAAGCTCAGGCGTCATGCTCTGTTCGCTCGATTTCGCGTAGCCATCGACCGCCGCGCCCGCGAGCACATGCGTGCGCAGGGCCATCAGCGCGACCAGACGCACCATCGGGTAGCCGCTGTCGCCCTTTTGCTCGCCTGACCATTGGCCGCCAAATTCCGCCCGGTTTTCAGGCGTATCTGCGACGCGCATCGTTGTCCCGTCGAGCCCGTAGACGCTCAAGCCCCGCCAGCGCTGCTCGTCCGCGCCCTCGGCCGACCAGACCTTCGCCGATTCCGTGAACAGCCACTTCACCGGCTCCGACCCCAGCCGGGCACGCGCTGGCGGAATCGCCGCCGGAGCCACATCCCGCCCGCTCGGCACCGGCAGCGCAAGGTCCAGAGTTCGCACGACTTCTTCAATCCGCCGCTCGCGGATGATGGCCATGCCCAGCACGAGCCAAAGCGTCTGATCGGCCGGCAACCGTCGTTTGCGGATCGTCGCAGTGCCGGTCGCTGTCAGCGCGCGTGCGATCCAGTCGCCGCCGTCCAGCCGAGCGTGCAAAGAGGTGATGCATTCCGGCGTCGCTGACGCCACCAGGGACAGATCGTCTGACAGAGACATGGGACCGCTCCACAGGATGGGAGCGATACAGTGATCTTGTTGATCTTGCTTGGCAAGTTCGTTGAAAAGTGCCGTGGGGACGATCAGTTACGGGCTAAGTGATCGGCATTGGTGCTAGGCGCCGTTGGCCCGTGGTCTCGTCGTCCCTGCGGTGGCTGGCGGCGCAGTCGTCCTTCTGTTCGCTGCGCCCTGGTCCTTCCCGTTCAGCCCCGTGCGCCTTCAGCGCGAGCAAACGCTCGCCGATCCTTGATTGTCGGCGGCGTCCAAGCGGGCGACGAAGACGTCGAGAGCACGAAGACGTCGAGAGCGTTGACATGGGGGACTATGCCGTCCAGCATCCACCGCAAGGGAGGCGAGGGTCATGAGGTTGCACGGTGGCGATCGAGCGGACTTGACGAGGCCGCAAGTACGAGCATCGGCGCTGCTTCGCATCCAATCGCGTTACCATCGGGCTGCAAGCATCATGGGAACCGTCCAGAGCGCAATCGGATGTGCTTGGCCCTGGCGACTGGCAGGGCTGGCGCTTGTACTCACGGCGGTTTGCGGATGCCGCGAAGGAAGCCCTGATCCTGCCAATCCCGTCACGACAATGACTGCTGCGCCACCAGAAGGGGCAGTCGTCACGACCATCGCGAACTACGTGCCGCAGCCGCCGCCAGCCGGGCCGTCCCCCGGCTTGGTCAACGCGCGCCAATCCTTGGCGACGGCTCAGAGCAGTACTCAAGACATTCACGAGGCTGAAGCCGCGGTTGCGCATGCGACTGCCGCATTAAGACTGGTCCCGTCGCCGGTGAGCCCCGAGCGCGCGACCGTCACGCATCGGATCGCCGAGTTGGAGCGCAAGTTGGCCGTTGAGAGGCAGCAGGTGGCGGCGGACGAGTGTTGCCACCAGTGTGGCGAGACCAAGGCGGAGATCGAAGCTGGCGGCGAGGATTATGAAAAGCACATCGCAGATAATGGTCCTCGTGAGGGCTGCAAACCGGAGAAGCTAGCCGCTGTCGTCAACAGGTACGAGCGCCAAATCGGACCGCTAAAGCAGAAGGTGGTGGACCTGGCTCAAGAATCAGGTGGCGAATTGGCGGATGCACGGCTGGCTTTGTCGCACGCCCAGATGGTGCTCGACCAGGCCCGGAGAGATCATGCAGCGAGCGTCCGCGAGGCTGTACTGAAGGTCAAGGCGGAAGAATCCGCGGGGCGGCATTGATCGCGGGGAACGTTCGTCCGTGCGTACCCGGGTGAACTTCGGAGATTCAAAGTGAAGCCTACGCCACACTCGCTTCTGCTACGCACGCCGCCGCTGGACAGTGTCGGGCGCTCCGCGGTCGGGTGCTTGGCGTGTGCGTTCGCCCTGCTTGCCGGACACGGCTGCGCGGAGCCGGCTGCCAATCACGCGCCGGTCGTCGGGCAAGTCGCGGCGGCGCTCCCGCCGCCTGTCTCTGTAACGACCGTGGCCAACTACGTCGCGCCGCCGCCTCCACCTCCAGCGCCACCGCCGACTCTCCCACCGTCGTCCGTGACCCGCACGATCGTGAGCGAGTCCGAGATTCAGCGCAGGCTCGTTGCAGCCGGGGGGCAGGCCGGCGATGTGCAGATCACCTTGGCTTGGGGCAATCGCAACGATTTGGACTTGCATGTCGTCCTCCCCTGCGGCAGCGGTGTGGAACTGTTCCACGGCCACAAGGTGGACTGCGGGATGCGACTGGACGTCGACAAGAACGTCGGTGACTTGACGTCAAGCCCCGTGGAGAACGTTCGTCCTGAACCGGTGGGCGCATCAGCCAAGCCGGGGCACTATGTTGTCTACGTCGTGTACTACGCCAACAAGGAGGATGGGCGCGGCGACCCGAGCGAGTACACTGTGCGGACCATCGTCCACGGGGCGACGAAGTACTTTTCTGGGAGGATCTCATCGAGTCGCGATCGGGCTCATCCCTTGCGGATCACCGAGTTCGACGTGCACTGAGACGGTCTGAGTCGGCTTGGACGGCCTGTCTAGCCCGAACCCGGCTGGCCACGTATTCGCCACTTCCGCAGTCAGGCGGCAGACTTGACCGGGCCGGGCACTGCGCCCTATAAGGGTCGAGCAGGTCACTCAACAGTCTGCCGCCAATTTCGGTCGCTGGCTGACCGGTGCCGACGCGAGGCCTACGTGGAGAATCCGTCCGTTGCGCCACATGTCGATGATCGAGCGGGAACTTCGGACGGACGATTGGGACTCGTTCTCGGAATCATCTCGATCGCGGCCGCCGTGTACGCGGGATGGCTGAGCAAGATCAAGCTGGATAGCCTCTACTCCTGTGACGCGACGGTATTCAACAGCTGCAAGGACCAGAAGGCCGGATGCAACCTGGTCTTTTCCTCGCCGTGGTCAGAGATAGCTGGCTATCCAGTCACCGTCTTTGCAACCGCCTTCTACGTCGCCCTCGTGGTCCTCGGCCTCCTCTGGACCGCCAAGTCGGAGTGGGTTCCCGGCCATTATCGGCCAGTGTTACTCGGCGCTGGGTTGATGGCAGTGGCAGTTACGGTCGCCATGGCAGGCTATGCAACAATTGAGTTCCACACGTTCTGCGAATACTGCGCCGGATTGTACCTCGTCAGCGCTGCGCTCCTGGGGCTCGCCTTCATCGCCCGCGAAGGGACGGTTTCTGCTGCGTTGCGCGCGCTGTTCGCGTTCGAATGGCTCTCACCGGACGGCACTAAGCTGATCGTCGGCTTGACGACTGTGTTCATTACGGTGGTGTGGATTGAAATTGGGGTTTACGACGGGCTGAAAGCGGCCGCTTTGGGACCGAACGCCAAGTGCACGGTCGAATCGCCGGTCGACTTTCCCAAGACCAATCTGGTCATGGGCAGTCAGACCCCGCTCGTTCATGTGGCCGAATTCATCGATTTGTCGTGTCCATTTTGCCGGCAACAGAGCGAGGACCTGGAGAAATGGCTGCGAAAGGACTTGCCGAGTATCCAACTGCATCTGTACATGTTTCCGCGCGACCGCGATTCCAAGTGCTGCAACGCCTGCCGTGTTGACGAGTCGTCCGCGGCACAGTCCTGCCTAGGCGCCCTCGTGCTCGATTGCGTCGCCATCCATCGCGGCCCAGGAGATGCTCTCAAGTTGCTGACGCAGTTTTGGAAGGATCAGGAGGTCTGGAGGCCGAGTGAGTTGGTCCCTGCTCCGCCGCAGCCGCTATTCACGGAACCGAAACTCGCAGCAAGCGTGGGGCTTGCCCTTCAGGTCAACGCGAGCGCCGCTGAGAAGCTGGTGCGGGAGTGTCTGAACGACGAGGATGTGATCGCGGATGTCCGCAATCAGGTGATCAAGGGCGAGGACTCACAGGATCTCCTGCCGGAGTCCGATCGCAAGAACACCCCATTCGCGTTCCTGTTTGCGGGCGCCTCCAACGAGTTGAAGGGGAAACCCGACTTTCTCGCGGGCAAGAAGCCGCTGGGAACGTGGATCAACAGTCAGCGCCGGGTGTTGGAACACGCGCGGCATTAGTCAGCAGTGGGTGAGGTGAAGTGTGTCAACCAAGAAGAACCGGGAACTGCTGATCCTGCTCCTCATCGTCTTCGGTGTGGCTGCGGGCTTGTGGTGGCTCATCCGCGGCGACTCGACGGCCAAGAAAGCGTGTACTGAAGGCCAGGTCGTCAAGGCAGCCGACTGTGAGTGCCAGCGCCCCATGCGTGAGGTCCAGGGCGTCTGCACAATGGCCAGCCCTTCTGGTTCTGGCGCTGGCGGGGCCGATCCGGGCGGACCAATGTGCAGCCCGACGAAGCCTTGCCCGAATCCGAATGACGAATGCCACGACGGCGACTGTATCCCCAAACCACAGTGCAGCGTCGCCAACCCATGTCCGGATCACGATCAAGATTGTGTCGATGGCCAGTGCCGCCCCCGGGACGTCAAGAAGACGTGCGCCGATGGGGAACTCATTACAGGTTGCGTGTGCAAGGGCACGATGAAAGTCAAAGATGGCCGATGTCGCAACGTGGACGCAGCCGAACGCTGCCAACTTCCGGTCTTTCTGGAAGCGTGCCAGCGGGTGACCCTGGCGTGCGCTGGCAAGGGACTCGGATGCGAAGGCAAGGCCTGGAGCGATCTGCAGATCGGCGATCAGGCGGTAAACGATCTGCTCGGACACTTCACTGACCAGTCCGCCTTGTTGTTCCCGAACGGGATCCCAATGCATGGCCAGAACGCAGGCGAGATTGCGGCTCTGCGCGAACCGTTCAAGCAGTTTGTCGCCGCGCACTGGCAGCCGATCGAGGACGCAAAGATGTTGATTATCCTCGGTCGCGCGAGCCGTACGGGGCCGCCCGCAATCAACGAGCGCCTGGCGAAACAGCGCATGACTCTGGCGGCAGACTTGCTGATCGAGGTCTGCAAGGAGAAGAAACCAGGCGCGAATGGCGAGATCTCCAAGGTGTGTCAGGAACTTGTCGGGAAGAGGGCCAAACAAGCTGCGATCAGCAGCAATCGGTCCATCGATTGGTCCGAGTTCGGGGAGGTGTTCGCGCCACCGGGCGCGTCCGGTGTTCGTGTTCAAAACTGGATCGCGCCCAACACGCAAATGGGTGGGGATGTGACGACGGCGATGACCCCAAACGCTCCGATCGCGACGCGAACCAAAGGCACGAACTACATGAACCAAGCAGTGTTCTTCATCCCAATTCCCTGTGAGTGCAACCCCAACGCCCCGGCGGCCACGCCAGCCCGCCACCCCACGTCGCCGTGAGCCGACTTGAAGGAGTGACCGTGAGTTATGCGCGCTATGTACTCGCGGGTGTGCTGAGCTTGCTGGCGCTCGCCATGGTCGTGCTCCTGGCGCAGCATCTTTGGGCTGGCGAAGCAAGTGGCGCAGAAGCTGGCGCTGGCGGCGCCAAGGTCCCGCCCTCCTCTCCAGCCGGTGAAGATGCCGAAGCGGTGACGAAATGAACACCCCGACGACGCGCTCGATCGGCTACGCCGCGCTGATTGTGGGCTTCGCTGCCTACGGCCTGCTGCAGCTGCCGACATCATCATCACCTCAGAACGACCAGCCCCAAGTCGCGGGAGGAGCGGATGCCTCTTCCGGCGAGCAGCCCGACGCGTCCCAAGGCGACGCGACGTTTGGCGACGCAGCGGCCGCCGCGGATGCGAAAACCACCGAACTCCCGCCGGCCGCCACAACCGAGGCACCTGACGACTCGACATTGGAGGACTCTGTTGCCTCGCTTCCGCCCCGCTTGCGGACCCAGGACACGCCATTGGACGGCGCGCTCGGCAACTCGGTCGGCAGCGCCTACCTGTTGCAGGGCAAAGAACTCGACCTGCCGGTTTTTCGCGTGGATGGTTTCAAGGCGATGCCGTCGACGTTCGGCAAAGAACTGCTGCCGCCGCCGACGAACGCCACCCGGTCTGACGCGCGGGCGCGGGTCGCGGTGGTGAATTTCTGGGCGACGTGGTGCACGCCTTGCGTGAAGGAAATGCCCCAGGTCAAAGCGTTCATGGACCGCGAGTTTCCCCCGGCGGCAAAGGTGGCGTTTGTGGCGGTTCACGCCATGCAGGAAGGGGAAGGTCTGTGGTCCGCCAAGGAGTATGCCGGAATGCTTGCCACGCGAGCTGAAGGTTCGCTTCCGCCCTGGCGGGATCGTCTGCCCGCACACGCACATTTTCTCTACGAAGCGAGCCTCAGCGACGCCAAATCGAAATTCTTGAATCGGCTGGCCGATCGCCGCACCGCGCTCGCGAATCTGCCGGTCACCCTCTTGGTCGACTGTCACCGCCGCGTGCGCTTTGTTCACAACGGCGCCATGACGGAGGCGTTCCTGCAGACCAAGCTCAAGCCGGCGATCGAAGCGCTCCTGGCCGAAAGTGCGGCCGACGGATCGTGCCCCGTGTCCGGTGATGGACATTGCTCTGCGCCGAGCGAGAAATGCGTCAAAGGCATGAAGGACTGCTACGAGCAGCTGTGCCACCACAACGACCAATGCGAGGATTTTGCCCAAGAGCGGTACGAAGACCCCCGGTTCTTCGCGGTCTGCAGGCACCTGATTAAGCCAGAGTCCTGTCACGCAGAGTTCAATCCGACAACCCATCCCTGGTGCCATGGCGATGGGAAGTGCACGGATCCCGCTGAGAAGGAAGAGGCGAAACGCGGTGACGGGGTAACGGCAGAGACTGACTGCAAGAAGGCCGACTGCACGAAAGAGTGCAACGAAGCCAAGAAGAGAATCGTGGCGGGCGAAAAGACGTGCACCGGGGCCGCGAAGCAACAAATGATGGCGAAATTGACGCTGGATACACCGTGCAAGGGGCCTTGCAAGGCGGAATGCAAGGCGGCCCAGAAGAAGCTGAAGCCGCGACCTGGCCAGGGCGATTACGAATGACGACGCCGGGCTCCACCGCCTCCGCATTTGCGCGGATCGCCAGGTTGAGCCTGTCTCTTCGCGGCTACTCCGTGACGCTGTCACGCTTTGGGATACCCGTCTTTGGTGTTTTGCTAACCGCCTGCGCACCGCGCGCGACGATCGTCATCGAGGAGCCGCGGCGAGCCATTGACGCTGTGACCTACATGCAGGACCCGCCATTGAAGAAGCTCCGCCACGAACTCTACGAGATCGTCATGGCTGATTCGGGTGCTCCGCGGGACATCAAGCTGAAGGCGATGTGGCGGCGATGGCTGGACCTGGACCGCGAAATAGTCCCTGTCACAGCCGAGCATCGGCTGCACCTCAGTTGCACGTTGGCGTCGCTCGGCCTGCTGACGAGCAATGACTCGGCCGCGGCGACTTATGGTGCCCGGTGCCCGCCTTCGAACGTGCCGACCGGCTTCCCGCCGTATTTGCGTGATTTCGCGCAGCGGATACAGTTCATGGTCCACGACGACGACGCCCTCTCCCTGTTGTCGATTCGCTTCGTTGGCACGCGCATTCAGGGAGCAGTCCGCCTTGAATTCCAGCCGATTGACGCGGCCGCCGAGGCGCTCGCGCCGTTTGAGATTGTCGTCCCGCTCTCTGGATGGGCGCAGTCGGCCTCCGTCCAACTTGCAGCAGGAACCTGGCGGCTGCGCGTGCGTAGGGCAGACGGCGCTGCGCTACCGAAGCACCTGGAGATCGAACCGGCGCAAGTCACCGTCCGACCGCCAGCGGCCAGCACGGTGCGCCTTCCAGTCAGGGAGTTCCAAACCAACGGTCGCACCCGTCCGTAGGCGGTTGCCCTACATGATTGCGGGGCCTTGTCCCCACGGCTGCGTGGGGATACGATTGAGCGCGGAGGCGGCATGGTTCTGATGCGATCAAGAATTCGGAGTTACACATGCACCCTGGCTCTCGGGCTTGTGGCGGCGTGCGGGCCGGTCGAAGTTGTCTCGACGGCGACGCCGGTCCCGGCGACTAATCAGGCTGCTCGCAACAGTGGGGAGGCTGCTGGGGAGCCGAAGCCTGGCGCGGAGGAGCCAGCGAAGCCGGCCCAAGTTCAAGGTGAGACCATCAAGACCGGCGACGCATCCGCGCCGCCTTTTGCACCCAAGAAGCCGGGCGAAACACCGGCGCCTCCGGGCGAAACGACTACCAAGGCTGGCGAAAATGCCGGGGTTGCAAACGATCTGCCAGCCGAACCAACCCCGCCCGTGAACCCGACAGTGGCGGCTGTGACGCCAGTAATGTCTGACGCCGAATACACGAAACGATACAAGGCCGCGCGCGACCAGGTCTACAAATTCGCAATGGCGACCGATGCCCCGAATCGGGAGAACGCTCTGAACGAAATTTGGCAACAATGGCAAAAGATGGACCAAGAGTTCCGTCTCGCTGAGTCGGGGATTGCCTGGAGCAACCGCGCCTGCATCATGGCGTACTTGGAGATGATGGCGGACAACGATCCGGCTGCGGCGAGTTTTGGCCTCAGGTGCCGCAAGATTGCCGCCAATCTGTCCAAATTCGCCCCCTATTTACAGGATTCAGCCAAAAGCATCGAGCAGTCGTCCAAGGAGAATGACCCGCCACTCCGGCTTGTCACTGTGCCGTTCGACGGCGACATGGGCGACGGTACAGTGCTTCTCCGACTCCGCCCCGTCGAGCCAACGAACGCTGCTTACAAGCCGTTTGCGCTAACGATTGTGATCAAGGAGAGCAAGGGCACAGCTGATCTCATGCTGTCTGACGGGCTGTGGCGATTCGACGTTGTCGATGTACGTGACGTGCACGGCGCGATTCTGCACGTGCGAAACACCGGAAACCTCGACCCGAAGTCTATCGGACCCAAGCCGGAGACCAGGATGATCTATCTGCATCGCGCCGTGCACTGAAACGCCGACGCGTTCCCGGCCGTCGCGCGCGGGCAGGCACGACAATTCCGACGCTTGCGCGTCGGCGAGTGACCGGGTATAACGCCGAACCAGCTGTAGACAGAGAGGAAGTTAGGCAATGAACCCATTCTTCTCAGCCGCTTCGTCGTCCGAACCCGACTCCGAGCAACCAGTCCGAAAGGCGAGGCGCGGATGAGCCGCCCAATGAACTCGCGTCAACCTCGCCGCGCCGACTCAGCAATGCCAGTGGGTTGGACCAGACACGAGACCATCCAGTCCGCGTTGGGCGTTGTGCTGGCGGTCGCACTGTATCAGCAATGGCACGCGACCCCGAAATCGTCCGACGCATCTGCGAGCGCAACAGTGTCTGGCAGTCGGGAAGTCTCCACGTCGGAAACGCCTAGTGCTGCTCGCGACCCCGCGATGCCGGGGGGGCGAGACCTCAACAAGGCAATCTGCAATGATGGCGCCCGGGCAGACGCCACGTGCACCTGCCCGGCCGATCCCGTGGGTGGCGTCTGTGTGTGGCCACCGTTTCCGCGCGACGGCGCTGCGATCGACCCGCGATGGCCAACTTGGTCGAACGCGCGCTATACCGTCGCCATCGTAAACCAAGTGGACCCGAACCCGAGCAACCTGGGTGCGAAGCTGCGTGAACGCACTGGGTCGAATGTGGTCGTCATCGGCTCGGCAACGTACATGGGCAAGTTCGCGGACACAACGCGCTGGACCCGGGTGGTCGCGCCGCAGGGGATTCGCGAAGAGGTGATGCGCGCGCTGGCCAAGCTACCGCCAACCCGCGCGCGATTTCTCAAGCTGGATCCGACCGGTCCGGACATTGGCGAGCAAGTTCGGCCGCGGGTGGCGCAGGGAGCGCTGAAATACGGCGAACGCACCTACATCCTCGTTGAGCCGCAACCCTAGCGCAGGTTACCCCGAGGTCCGATGGCGCGTTATCCCGACTTGTGCGCAGCGTGTCTGGAGATCTACCGGGGCACCTGCGGCCGCGCCCAGTGCCCGAAGGCTGCGGAAGCGCGGGCGCGGGTGGACCGGACGTCGCCGGACAAGCGCACGAAGACCGGGCCAGCCGAAGCCGCAGCGCGAACGCCGCATGGGGCACCAGCCGCAGAGGCCTGTGAGGCGCCTCGGCCGTCCGGTCGGGCCACAGGGCCTGCACCCAGCGCGACACGCTCTTCTGATGGCTGGCACGATCCCCCGACCTCGAGCGATCAGAGTGACGATCGGCGTCAGGACTTGGGTACCGCTCCGAGCGTTCGCGGTGTCGGTTCGGCGCGGTCGCAGGCGTACGGTGCCAACGCCGCCCAACCTCAGCGCGCGGGCGCGCCACCGCGAAATAGGGACAGCGACGCACCGGGACGCGATCCGGACCCAGAGGCCGAGCCAGCCAGGGACGGACCGAGAACGGCATCGTATGCGACGGTCGATCGACGTCGTGCGACAGGCACCGCGCCGAGTGTCGTGGCCAGTTCAGTAGGTGGCGCGGCAAGCTACCGACGACCGCGTGAGCCTGACGAGCTGGCTACTCCCGTCCCCGGCGTCGACGCCGCGCAGGTTCCCAAGGTAGGCTCCCGCGGCGCGGCCGCCGAGTCTGTCGCAAGTGGAGAGAAACCTCCACAAGGGCGACGCCACGCCGTGGACGATGAAAGGGCGGACGGGTCATGATGGATGCTCCTAACCGCTCAGGATTTGTTGTGGGCAGCGCGGTCTTCGCTTCTGGCTGGGCTGTGTTTTGCCTGCTCATGCCTGCGCTGGACGAGGGCACGCGCGCACTCATGGTTATCGCGCCCGCGTTGGCGCTGACGGTCATTGGCCTGCGCCTCGCGGCGAGCGACCTCCGCAATCTGGCGCTAGCCCACCCGGCGCCAGTTGAGGAGCCAAAGGCAGAGACGCCAGCGCCACGTCCGGCACCGCGCCCCGCGTCTGTACCAGACATTCCGGAAGCGCCGCCGCAGCCTCGCGAGGTCCCGTCACCGCCAATCGCGGCGTACACGCCTTTGCCCCATAGCGTCGACTTCCAGAAGTCGGCGCGCCAGCCGCCTGCGCCACGCCCAGGCACCGCGGTTGACAGTGCCGTTTTGCCGATCGCCTTCGGTCCCAACGTGAACGTAGCGTTTTCACGGTGGAGCTTGCAGTATCGCATCGCTGACTGCGCGGGGGTCATCGATGTCCCGGTGCAGACCGAAGACGTCTTCGTGGGCCGAGGCACGGAAAACCACATCGTGATCAGCCATGCGGAGGTCAGCGCGCGCCATCTACGCATTCGCGTCCTCGGCGACCGCTTTCAGGTTCTGGACCTGGGCAGCAGCAACGGCAGCGCACTCCTTGAGGGGCAGGACGGCGTCGTCATGGAACCACGGCAACTCTTCGATTGGCCGGCGGGCGCGGAAGTCGTCATCCCCAAAGCACCGCCGGCCGTCGTTTCCCTGACTTTGGTGGCGAAGGAGCGGCGATGAAGTTGGAATTCTATTCGGTGAGCCAGCCTGGGCCCAAAGAACAGCAGGACGCCGTGGCCGCCGCGGTACTTCCGCGAGCCTTGGTTTTCTCGGTCGTTGACGGAATCAGCCACTACGCGGAGACGAGCGCGAAGCTGGCGCCGCATTGGGCGCGCAAATTGGTGGACCTGATCGCCGAGAGGCGGCCAGGCGCGGCGCCCATTCAACCTGCAAGTCTAATCGAGCTGATGAAAGCGGCGCACATCCGTCTTCGTAGTGGCCCCGGTGAGGAAAAGGGCGGACTTGCGGCAGTGCTTGTCGTACTGACAGCCGACGGCGCTTGCCACTATGCGTGCAGCGGGGACGTCGCGCTGTGGGCGCGAAAGGTGCGGGCGAACGAATGGATTCGGTTGAGCAACCGCAAGGCACACACGCCGGATGGCAACTTGGAATTCTTTATGGGGACCCCATTGGAGGGCGAGGAGGTGGTCTATGGCGGGACGCTAGCCAATGTGGAGGCCGTCGTGGCCATGACGGATGGCTTCTACGAACCCGCTAAAGCCTCTCGCACTGGATCGGATGACTGGGAGCATGACGCCGCGAGGAAAGACGACTGGTGTCCGCGGGATCCGCCGCTGCTGAGCCAGTACTACACCGAGGACGTCGCAACTGCGCTGAACTACGTCACCCCGCGAGAGTCAAACGACAACTACTCAGCCCTGTACGCGAAGTTGGAGCGCACGGTGGAGGCGTCGGTCCCGGAAGAGCCCGAGGCAGCGCCAACCACCGGGCTGAAAGTGGCCATGTGGCTGGCTGTCGGTCTGGGTGTGTTGAGCCTAATCTTCTTGGGGTTGTCCATGCGGCAGCATCCGCCAGCAGTGCAACCGGCAGTGGAGGCTCCGACGCACGCTGCAACGGTGAGCCCATGAACGCGGTGGTGTCGCCGCGCCGCAATTTGACGGCTGGGCGCGTGCGCGTCGTGGGACGAAGGTCAGGCCTGGTCGCTGTACTGCTGGCAATCGCGTCGCTCTCGCCCTGCGTTGCTGCGGCACAACAATTCTCAGCGATCAGCCTGGAGTTGCCGCGCTGCATGGCAGCCGAGACCACGTTGAACTACGGCCTGTCCTTAAGCAGCACTGCGGGCCCGACCAGCGCGGCCGAAATGCAGCGTCGCGGCCTCAAACTGGATGCCGATGTCGATGGACGTCACGTCGCGGGCAGCATCGACATGCAAAAGAACCTGCTCACGTTCCCGATCACGCCCGGCGGCACGCGGCGCAAGATCAGGGTCCGAGCCGACATCTCTGAAGGTGGCGTTGCAGTTCCCGGCGTACCCGCAGAGGTCGAGGTCATGGCGACCGTCATCCTGCGACCGCCACCGATCGTGGACATGGGCGACGTCGATGCGGGGTGTGCCGCAGAGGCGCATTGCCGCCCTTTGGACCTGAACCCGAGCCAGGGCCTCTGGGACGGTGCCAAGCTGGTGTTTCGCCGCAAGGACGCAGCCGGTAGCGCGGAGTCGCGCGTGAATGTGTGGCTGAACGACGGTACGAAGGCGCAAAATGTCGGGGAGAAGGAGGCGACGATCGTCTGGTCCGCCCAGAAACACTTACAGGTTTGCATCCAACCCAAGGAGTGCGCGACGATCCCCGACAAGGACCTGCTCGTCGCGATCCGCATCGATGACCCGTGCGTGGCGCCCTTGCGCGAGGAATATTGCAGCCGGTCGCCTGGTTGCGCCAGCGATGTCTTCGCCGAAGTCGCTTTCGCGCTCAAAGCCAGCTGGCGTCCAAGTCCCTGGTGGACCTGCAACCGCGTTTGGGTCCTCTCGCTCCTGGCCGCTGCGCTGGTCGCGCTTATCGTTGTCGGCGTCGTGCGGCCGCACCGCTTCTCGCGCACCGTATCCCTGCGCATCGCCAGCAAACAGAGCGAGCTCAAGCGCGCTTCGCTGCGCACCTTGCGCTCCTGCGTCGGTGGCCGCCACGGTTTCTACCGCGGCGCGGTGGTGTCGATCAACGGCGAAGGGCTGACCGTGCGCGCGAATCAGCCCAATATTGCGCAATTTCGCGCAGGTCCTGGCTCGCGCGTGGACCTCGTGGTGCGCGGCAGCCTGGAACGCCAGGAGCGCGGTGTCTTCAAGCCGGTGCAGTTGCCGGTCGGCAAGGGGGCCCCGCGCCTGATCCTCGAGCCCAATTGCGTTTATCGCGTGAATGGTGTTGTATACTTTGAGGTCTTCTTCTGACCGAAGCGAATCTGGGGGCAACGTGGACGAGACTGTTGAGGCGACGGCTAAATCGTTTGTTCTGGGCGGCGATCGACTGGACGACATGCCCCCGACGTTCTTCATTGGCTTGGGCGGCACCGGCGGCCGGGTCGTCGACGTCCTGGCCACGCGCCTGAAGGCCGAGAAGAATTGGGACAAGCACAAGGACCTGATTCACTTCATCTCCGTCGATACGGATCGCGGCGAACTGGCGGAACTCGCCAAACACGGCCAGAGCACCAGCCCGATCGCAATTTCAGAGAAGCCCGCGCGCATCAAAGCCATTCGCGGCCTGACCCCGGGCATCGCGCGCAACGCGCGGGTCGCTGGCTGGGTACACGACTGGTACGTCTTTCGCGCCGCGACTACTCCTGGTGCAGGGCAGATCCGGCTGGAGTCGCGCTTCTCGCTCTACTGTCAACTTGCCGACGGACAGAGAAACAACTTCCGCAGCCTGTTGAGTGATCGATTGTCGCTCGCCCTGAGAGCGCGCAACGCCAACGCGGGCGACGATGCGGTCGTGCGCTTCTTCATCTACGGGTCCCTAGCGGGTGGCACGGGATCGGGGGCGAATCTCACCGTGGCTTATCTCTGCCAACGCCTCGCGCGGATGGCGGGGATTCCGGACGTCGGCATTCAGGTCTTCGGTACTTTCTTCCTGCCATCGATATTCCGCTCGGTCGTACCTGGTCCCCTTGTCAATGCCGTGAACGCCAATGGCTACGCGGCTTTGAAAGAAATCGAACACTTCATGGCGTTGCGCTACAGAAAAAAGCCTGCCGAGGACCCGGTCGTGCGGGAAGAGTACGTGCACGATCCGGCTGCAACCCCAGGCAAGACCGTGGGCGAAGAGGACTATGTGCAGCAGCCGCCGTTCTCCTGGGTCTACCTCGTCGACCTCCCCGAAGGTAGGACCGTTGATCCCAAGGAGATTTATCGGACCGTCGGTGAAATTGCCTTGTTGCAGCTCTTTACCCCCATTCTGCGCACTCAGAACAGCGCAGGCGACAATTTTGACCAGCTGCAAATGGCAGCGCGCGATGGCTTCTTCGCGATGCAGTACGGTTCGGTGGGCGCTGCGGTGGTCGAGTTTCCGCGCACGGCGCTGGTCAACTATTTTGCCCGGCGTTTGACGATTGACGCGCTCAACCGCTTCGTCGTCGGCCGCGGTAGCGATGCGGAAGCTGACAACGCGGATGCGCTCACGGCAACCGAGGACTTCCGAAAGCTCTCAGAAACCGAACAGAATCGCCTGCTGGACGAGGCATTCTTGGAGTTCATCGACTCTGAAGCCCGGCGGGAGAAGGGCCCCCCCAGCAGAGCCGGCATCTTCAGTGAAATTGCCGCGATGAAGCCGACCGCCGAGCGCGATTTGGCCGCCGAATTCAGCAGCATCCTGAAATCCTGGTACGACGATTTTGACAGCAAGATCGCAATTGCCGGGGTCGACGGGCCGAGCCTGAGCGAAGAAAATCCCACGCTCGACGGCTTTCATCGCAACCTCGTCGGGGATTTCAAGGTCGCCATGGCCACCAGCAAGGCGAAACTGGCACAGGTGGAGCGCGAGCTGCGGGATGGCGATTCGTTCGACAAGCTGTTCAACGGTGTTTCGCCGCTCATGCAGCGCTATTTCCTCGTGCACACCAACCAGCTCGGCGCGGCGATTCGCGACCGGATCGCGGCGGACCTGGCCGACGACAACGAGCGGGCGCGGGCGCTACAGTGGTGCCTGCTCCCTGGTCCTGACGGTGCCAACGACGGCCTCCTGCAACTCGCCTACGCGCCAGTGGATCCCGAACTCTACGATCCCGATAACAAGGAAATTCGCAAGCGCGTTCAGCAAGCCAACGCCGCGATGCGCAAGACTTTGGAGACTATCGGCAGTGGCCGGCGCGAGAAGGCATTTTCGGAAGCGCGGCAAGCGGTGATGAATCAGTTCAACAGTGACGTAGTCAACAACATCAAAGACGCGTTGGCGCGGCACTACTGGCGCGAAGTGACGGCGCTGTTGCGTAAAGAGATTGGCCGACGCCTCGACCTGTTCCGGAACACAGCCAAGGCGGCGATGGGCGCTGTGACTCGCCTGGAGACGGAAGCCAAACAGTCGCAGGCGAGTGGCGTTGCGCTCCCGCCCATGCGCGAGAGCTTTGAAGGCGCTTCTGAAGGCACGACTGCTATCGCCGGAGGCAGCTTTCACCTTGGCACGGAAGTGTTTCTTGATCAGCGCGCTGGCCAGCGCCATTGGAACGCGGTGTTTGATTTGGCGATCCTGCCGTCGTTTGATCTGCAGCCGAACGTCCTCGCCGAAAAGATCAGCGACGCCCTCGCGAAGATGCTCAAGGCGCAGAGCGGCGGTGGCAAGGCGGTCGCGGGGTTGAAGGTCCTGACGGAAGTTGCCGTAGCGATCGACAATGATTTGCGCCAGCGAATGGCGACATTTCTGGAGAACGGGTTCGACTTGCTCGGCGGCCTGGAGTTGGAGGCGCGAATTGTCGCGGCCAGGCAGCGCGGGGACTTGACGGCCGAGCGCGTCAATGAAGTCCCGGACGCGGCGATTGAGCTGTATGTGGCGGACAAGGTCAAGTACGTCGCGCGGATGAGTGGCCCGTTGGCAAGGCTGGATCGCGGCCTCATTCCCGCCGCCGACCTCGAACCGTTCGAGCCGCATTTCTTCGGCATTCCCAAGACGGCTAAGGGAAAGGGCGGCAATCTTGCTGGCACGCCCGCGCCCGAAATCGTCAAGAGCGCAATTCAGCGCGCAGTTGCAGGGTTTGAGGAAATCAAGGATTGGAACACCCCCGATGTCCTGACCGTATACCAAGGAATCCTTGGGTTGCCGCTCTACACGTGGCTCGATGTGACCCACGAGCTGGAACGATCCTACAAACACGAATCTGCCGATCCAGAGCGCAGCGTACCGATCCACACCGATCAACGATATGAAACTACAGGCTTTCACGGCAACACCGGGCTCGGCCTGCCGAACCTGACCGTTGTCGAGCGGCAGGAATGGGAAGCGCGAAAAGCGGAAGCGGAGCGGCAGCGCCGGGTGGAGGTGCTTCTGCCGAGCATCGTGCGCCTGATGGCGGCTGAATTTGTTATCCAAGATGGTCCAGGCTATGTGACTGCGATGGACGGCGAGAAGTCTCTGCTCGGCGCCACCCTCACCGCCGCCATCGACGCGCTTGCGGCACAGATGGCCGATCCAGATGTGGCAGATGCTTTCCTGGAATCGGCGGGTGCCCCGACGGAGGCGCAGTATCTCGCCGTTGAGAAATCGCTGAAGAGCGCGATGGCCAAAGCCAGTGTCGGCAAGCGCTCGGCGGATGTCGCGTCGGCGAAAGCCCTCCAGGCCGCCATCCCCAAAGCACGCGCACTGTAGAGGTCGGGCTGATGGCGGCGATCGGCATCCAGGTTCTCTACGACGGCGAGGAGCTTGCGAAGCGCTTTGCCGAGTTGGATCCCAAGTTGACTCCTGCCCTCGGCGTGTGGCTCGCGCGCTATGAGGATACCCGCGCTTTTGACCGCACGCTGGCGACGCAACTCACCGAGATCAGCGCGAGTCCGGCCCTGCCGAGCGAGTATGTGAGCCTGATTGTCGGCACCGATCCCGCCGTGCTGACGACGATGCTTGAGCGGACGCAGGCCGTCGGCGCCCATCAGAATTGGGTGCCGTACGCGACGGTCTTGATCGCGGGTGAAGTGATCGGGCCCGTCGCCGCGGCCGGCAACCAGCTGGCGATCGCGGTCCCCAGCCATTCCGGGGGCGTGCCGCTCGGTCGGGCCGCGGCTGAGCGCATGAAGTGCGACTGGGTGGCGTTTCTCGTGGAAATGTGCCGTGGCACGAACGGACTCGGGCGCTGGGACGAATGGTTCAACGTCCATGCGCCCGCAGCGACTGCTGGCGCCGAAGTGCGGCACGGTGCCATCCGCGGCTTGATTGAGCGCACCACTTTTCAACCGCAGACGATCCTGCGGCGACTCTCGGAAAACATGGCTGCCAGAGTGGCAGACGAGCTGTGCAACGGCGGAGACGGCATCAACGCCCCCCGGGGCGTTCAAGCGTTTTCAGCAAAAGACGAGGAGCGCGCCCAAGCTTTTGCGTTCGTGCCCGCGTTGGCAGAAACCACGACGCAGTTTGTCTGCGGATCCGATATCGAGTATTTTCACCTCGAGAATGCCGAGGCACGTCGCCACAGGAAACTCACGCAGTTGCCCGCCGCGATTGCCTCTCAAGTTGTTGTGTCTATTGGTAAATTGCAGAATGACGAGATCAAGTGGCAGGCCAAGTTTCGTCGCGATGTGGACGGTCATCTGCACCGCCATTCGATTGCGGGCTTGCCAAATTTGCTACAGATTCTGGAGCGCGAGCGGAACTTGATCGAGAGCGTGCAAGCTTCAGGCTCGACGGCCAACAGGGATCCGTCCTTGCCGTCGCTCGCGGGGATCGCCGCCGCGCACGCCGCCTGGGCGGAGGCAATTGACACCCGTGAGCCGGCGGCCGCGAGCCTCCTCGGCTTGTCTGCTTGGTTGGCGATCCTGACTGGGCTGGCGACCGCGATCGGCGTACGCGCTTTGGATGTGCGTCTCGCCCCTGTCACGAGCCATCCTGCGGCGCCGAATCCGGCGGTCCCGGGCAGTTGGCTGGGGGGACACGCGGCGTCATTCGGCTTTGAACTCGGGGCCCTGGTGAGCGTCGCGGCGGTCGTCGTGCTGCACGCGTTGGGCAGAAGGTTCAGCATCTCCCGCGCGCAGCAAAGGCGGGCTGAGTTGGACGAGGTCGTCGAGACTTGGCAGAGCGACGCCCAGACGGCCGTGCAAAACGTCGTGAACGCTGTCGTCGCACGCCACAGGCAACGGAGTCGCGAGTTCCGGCTGCTGACCATCGCAGCTGAGGAGGCGCGCGTGAAATGCGTCGCAACCGCACTCCGTGAAAACGCCCTGAAACTGAAGAATCAGGCGCCCCCGGCGCGCGACGCGATTCCGCCTGCGAAGTTCTACGCGGAAGCTGCCCAAACCGCGCACACCTCGGAGCTGATCGCCACCTTGCGTGACCAGTTGGGAGCGTCGAGCTGGCGAACGCACCTGGACTTCATGGACCCGCGGCGAATTCTCGCGCTGTGTCAGGCATCCTACGGTGACTTTCGCGACGGCACCTTCCTGCAGAAGCATCAGGAACTGCTGCCGCACATTGTCGAAGCGGTGAGCGTGCGCGCGCGGGCGTCCCGGGATCGTTTGGCGCAGCTTTCCGGCGGCGCGCAAGGCCAATGGCTCCTTGCCGTGCCCGTCGGGACGGACGTCGAGTCGCATTTGTTCGACGCAGCGGAGAAGACCTACACCCAGGAATCGGTGTACGTCGCGTTCATCAGCTCCGCAACGAAGCGCACCCCATGAGCGCCGCCGGCCTCCTCCTCCGCCTCTGCGCTTACGTCCTGGTCGGCTGGTCCGCGTGGGTGCTCTCCGTCCGCGTGGGGCCGTCCTGGCTGCGGCGCGGCGAGGGGCCGCTCTGGATGCTTGCCACCGTGCCAGCGGTAGCCGCAGCGATCGCCGCGCTCGTCGCTGGTCCGGACGCGAGTTGGGTCGTATTCCTGCGGTTTCGGGCCGCAGAAGAGGACGGTTTTCACTGGTTGTTGGTCGGCAGCCTCGCCGGCCTGTGCACCTACGCGGCGCTGCGCATCGCGATTGGCGCAACCCGCGAGAAATGGCCGTTTTGGCGGCCGTTCTTCCTCTCGGTCGGCGCGCTTCCGGACGGATCCTCGCTGCGGGACTTGTGGAATACGGGCAGCTTGGCCAGTCTCGTTCTGCTCTTCCTTGTGATTGCGGTGGGGTTTTTCGGCAGCGTCGAACACGTCGGCGGGGTGTTTCCGATCACCTGGGGGCTGAGTACCTCCGCGATGTTGTGCATGGGGTTGGCGTACATTCACCCGCGCGAACCCAGCCGATTATTGGAGGGCGACGGGACGGACGCTGAACTCGATCGCTTGGCCACGAGGCCGGTGCTCGATCGGATCCAGCCGCTGGTGCATTGGCTCCGGGCTGCAGGACCGTTGCGCATCGCCGACACACGTGACCACAGCGCCGGACCGGTGGATGCCAGCGGCCTCTGGGGTTTTCAGCTTGACGGGCTTGCCGCCCTGGACGCGAGCCCAAACATCGCCGTGACGGGCCCCGCGGGCGCCGGACGTAGCACGCTCGCGTTCTTGCTGGCGTCCGCACAGGTGGTCGGGCGCGGGACTACGGCGCTCCTCGTCGTGAGTTCAGAAGCACGCGTGCGCGATCTGATGCGGGTGATCCGGGCCGCCCAGGCGCGCTGGGTGGATGCAGGCATCCTGACGGTCCAAAGTGGCCCCGATGGCGGTCGCGCAGATGTCTGGGTCGCGACGAGCCGCCAGGTCGTGGAGCACCTGGATCTGTATCTTGGCGGGCAACACGAGGCCAGGCACCGGTTCCTCGATAGGGTCGGCATTGTTTGCTTCGATGACGTCGAGGACTTTTCCGGGCCGATGATGCTGGAGCAGCGCTACCTCCTGTTTCGCATCGAAGCGGTGGCGGGTATCGAGCAGGAGTTCAAGCGCGTCATCGTCGGTGGGCTTGCCGATACCCCGATGTTGGAGGCCTCCAAGAACATCGCCGCGGCGGAGAACTTTATCCTGATCTCCGGCTGGGACAGCGGATTGGGGCCTACCCGGCCGGTGGTGCGCTACAAGTTCGACTGGGAGAGGGTCTCCTGGCAGCAGTTCAACCGACCGGTAGGAGTGCCGGCGCTGATCGCTGGCGTGGAGCATTACTCTTCGCGGCGCGAAACACGCGCCATGGCGTTCGATGCGCGGCTACAACTCGCACCCGCGGTCACGACCTGGGCGAGACGCCATGGCGCGGTCGTCGAAGTGCTTCCGACGGATGAAGTCACTCTCGTGCGTGTCGACGGCACCAATGCCAGTGAGTTGCTCGCACGCGGTCGCCATTACCACCCTAGTGATGATCAGTCTGCGGTGGAACTCCTTGTATTTGCCAACGATCCGATGTCGCGCTGGCTGGAGATAAGATGGGACAAAATGCCTGCAGCGTGGCCATCGGAGCTGCGACTTGATCGCTACCCGCGCGTGCTGGCCAGCCTGCCGGGCCACGGCCTTGCGGTGCGCGGCGCGCTGGTGATCGCTCGTCACCATCTGCGGGCGGCGATGTCCGTCGGTCCGCAGAGCCTCGACCGTTTGAATTACGTGTTCTCGCCCGGCGTCGTCGAGGGGTTCATCCGGGAAGCCGGTGAACACGTGGAGCACCTCGGCATTTGGCGCGCGGTACAAATCAGCGCATCGAAGGTGGAGAACCCGCACTTTCAGGGCGAAGTTGCGCCGGCTCACACGCTCATGGAAGCTGTCTGTTTGCACACCGGAGCCGGGGCGCAAGTTGACGAGTTGCCGCTCGTCGCGCAGTTGCACGCTCCGGCTGAAGGACGGACCCGGCGAATGGCCGCAGAAATCGTGAACTACGAGGCACCGATCCGCTGCGTCGTCTCGTTGGATGGCAGCCGCTACGAGGTGATGCCCGACGAGGGCCGGGGCGATCCGCATCGGGTCATCAATCTCGTCGACGATGCTCGTCAGACGGCCCCGATCCGCAGACTCAAGTTTCAGCTGGGTGAGTCGCGGGGTGGCCAGGAGACGATTCAGTTCGCCGGTTCCAGTCAAGTCCGCAGCCAGCGCTATCAGGCTCGCGTGCATCTCGCGCAGAGCGGCGTGCACGTGTTCAACTACCTCCCTGACGGCGACCGGATGCGCCTGCGCCGCGAGAATACCGTCCTACTGGAGCGCACGATCGTCGATGACCGCCTCCAGACTGACGCGTGGGTCATCCGCTTCGACTCTGTAACAGAGACGGTGTTGCACACGCTGACCCATATCCTGCGGGATTCAATCGACTACTTCTTCATGGGCGGCTCGACGTTCCTCGGCGTCAGCTACCAGATGAATCTGGGCGGCGAACCGGCGCTGGTCTTCTACGAGCGAGCCGTCGGCGGCAACGGCTGTTTGGACACCGTCCGCCCGCGCGAGGATCTGGAATGCATGCTGGCCAACGCGAAACGTTTACTCAACGATTGCCCGGGGCTACGCTCAGATGTCGCTGAGCACGCGTGCGGGATCTGCTGCAGGAGCGTGAGTTGCACGCTCGAGGAGCATAACAGTATGCTCGACGCCATCGCGACGGCGAAGTGGCTCGAAGGCTTTGGGAAGCGGCTCGGGTAGCTTCGGCGCCGACACCCGCGATGGAACCTGGCAGGAGCGATGGAGCAACTCGACCGCGACGATGTGCAACTGACGTCTGACGAGATCGGCCAAGGGGGGCGATACCGAATCGTGCGCGCGTATTGCGCAGGGCGTGAGGTCGCTGCGAAATCCGTTATCAACGTCGATCTCGACGACGCCCGCATCACGGACCGCGATCTGGAGCAGGAACACGCGGCGCTGGAGCGTCTGGACCACCCGACGATCCCACGGACACGCGGCCTCTGGCGAGATCCCAATACGGGACTCCTGCATCACGTCATGGAGTTTCGTCAGGGACGGACGCTGCAGGACGTTGTGGTCGCCTGCGTTGAGAAGAATCGCGGTCAGGGGGCTCGATCGTGGCTGGACCCTGTCACGACCGACATCTTCGGGCAGATTTGCAGTGCCTTGGCGCACGCGCATTCGCGGCGGGTCATCCACAATGACGTCGGGCCGCGCAACGTGCACGTGGATCTGGAGGATGGCGAGCTGCGTGTGTCGCTCATCGACTTCGAGGCATCGGGCGACGGCAGCCGGGGCTCAGTGCCCTATTCGGCGCCTGAGCGGATGGAAGGCGAGCCCGGCACGGCGCAAACGGACATCTACAGCGTGGCGGTGCTGATCTTCTACGTCCTGAGCGGAGTGGAGCCCTGGCCAACCCGTGATGCCAACCAAGCGCGCGCAGAACGGAAGACCAACGCGCTGGACGACCTGCGAGACGACATTAGCCGCACCGCCTGGCGGTTGATCCGGGATTCGACACCAGCTTACGTGCAGACGGCGTTGTTGCGGGCGACCGCATGGAATCCACACGAGCGCCAAAGTTCCATGCGCCAGTTCATGCGCGAGCTCAACCTCTCCGCCAGCGAGCCGCCGCCGCGCCGGCAGCCAACGCTGACGTGGACGGCCATGGGGCTCGCCGCCGCGGCGTCGCTCACGTTGATTTCCCCGCTGCGCGACACGCTCGTGCTGGCGATCCTGCGTCCGACGGCCAGCGATAACGCGGAGTGCCGGCGGGAAGCTGGGCGCGTTGCTTCCGCTCTGTGCGCGACGCGCGGAGATCTGGGGGCGGTGAGCGCCTGCAACGCGATCTTGCAAGATGCAGTGACGGGCGTCAGCACATCTCGCTGTCAGGAGCAGCTCAACGCCCTGATCGCCGCGGAGTCTGCGCAGGCGGCTTCGACGCACCCATAGGAGCCAAGCGCAGCATGTTTGATCGGGCAAGTATGCAAGTGACGATCCTGAGTAGCGCCGTGCTGCTGGCGATTGCCTCCGTGCTTCTGGGGCTGACGGCGGCATACGCGCTGATTCACGGGGCGGGCGGCTCGCCGCTCTGCCTCCACGTTGGCCAGGACATTTGCGCCCAGGCGTTCACGCATCCGGCGGCCTATCTGGGGCGATTTCACCTCGTCGCTGTGCATTTGACGGTCCACGGGCTCGCCGTCGCGTCGCTCATCGCCATGGTGGGACTCAGCGGGATTGGCCATCGTGACGGCACCCGCTATGCCATGCACATGGCGACCGTCTGCGGGATCGCCGCGGGCGTTGGTGCATTGGTGTGGGCAATCCAGGCGCATAACGTCGTGCTGACTGATGGGCGATCCACGCCGCTGGATAGTCGTCTGGTGGTCGCGTTGTTGGCGACTAACGCGCTGCTCGCAGTGGCCGTCGCGTTCCTGCACGTCACCCGCTTGCCGGATGTCTGGCCGTGGCCCGAGGAGTACTTGGCGACGCGCGATAAGGTGATCGGCTTCGCGATTGGGGCGGTCGTTCTGCTCGCGATGCTGACGGGCACCGGTTTTCGCCTTCAGGCGGAGGCCAACACCGCGCCCGCGCCCATGGCCGACCCGATCTCGCCGCAGAAGCTCGCGGAAACGCTGGACCTGCCGAACTTGTTGCCGTGTGATAACCGTGCGTTGGTTCGCCCTCCTGTGCTCGCGGCGCCGCCGTTGCTACCCGCACCGCACCTCGGCAGTCCGGGCGCCGATCCTGCGCTGGCTTTGTTCATCGATTGGCAGCGTCCTGACAGGTTGAAGTCGCTGTGGCAATGGGCGGGCGGCGACCTGGAGCGTTGGCTGCACGATGGCCACGACGTCATCGTCCTGAACGTCGCGAATGACGCTTGCCCAACGCGATCAGCGGCCTCCCCCAGCATGGCCTGCACACTGGCGGCCGCTTCCCATTGCGTCGCGAGGACGTCCCGGGCGACTTGGCTGCCATGGATTTTGCGGATGGAACACGACCCTGTGGGTAGTCCCCAGGATGTCGTGCCGCGGCTGCGTGCTTCCGGGCTGCGTGACGCTGCCGCCTGCCTGGAGGACGAGATGGCGCACAAGTTTGTGGGTCTGGAGGAGATCAACAAGGGCGTCGCGAGCGTCTCAACTTGGCTGCGCAGCGACGGCCGTTGCCCGGACGAGACGAAGCGCCTGACCTGCTTGAACGGCAGTTTGGGTCTGCTCATCGGTTACGACGGGCCGCCAATTGGACCGCGTGACCTCCCCGCTGGGCTCGATGCGGACGCCGCCGTCCGATCCTGCCTTCGCCAACTCTCTCACGCAGCGCGCACGGCGCACGCCTCACCCGCCGGAGGCCTCACTGGCGCTGGTTCGCCGGACGCGGGCACTTCCCGCGGTTCCAGCGGTGTGGATTGTGTGCCGCCTCCGCCAACGCTTCCTGGTGATGCGTCTCCTAGCGTGCCTTCGGGGGCGCGACGATGACCTTGCGCACCCGCGGGTTCAGTTTCCTGCTCCACACTAGCCTTGTCTTGGCGTGCGCGTCGGCTGCGTCAGCGACTGCCGCCACGGGATCCTTTGGCTGGACCGTGCCGGCCATCGCGCCGATGAACTCGCTCGTGGAGGGCCAACAACTGACGCTGCGTTTGGCGTTGAGTGGATTTGCCGGCGATGGGCCGGCGAGGGACCGCGTGACGGACGTGTATTGCCTGGTGAACGGCCAACCGCGGCAGGCGACATTGACGCCAAACGGCTATGAGGTGACGTTTTCCACGCCTCCCGAACAGGCGCAGATGAGCCTCGCGTGGCGAGTCCGCACGGCAGCGGGGCCACAAGACGGAGCACCGACGCCCGTCGCAGTATTGGCTCGCGTGCCGTTGCCGCGGGAGGCAAAGTTGAATTGGATCCCGGTCCTTCAGGCTGGATGCAGCCCACAGACCGCGTGCAAAGCACTGACGGGGATTGCCCCGAGCGGTGTGCCAGCGACGGCGCAATACTTGCTTCGTCGCACGGGACCGGCCGGCTTGGCCCATGCTGAGGTGACGGTTCGTCAAGGTGAACGTGTTCTCACCGCGCTGCCGTGGCAAGGTCCAACCGTCGCCGTGCCCATGGGTGCCGATCTGCGCATTTGTCTGGAAGTTCCACCTTGCGATGTTCCCGCGGACGGCCTTTGGCTTGAAGACGTGCAAGTCGAGGTCATCGACGCCCCTGCCACACACCGCATCATCTCCAACCAGCCGACGCGCCTCGGACTCCGCGCAAATGTAAAGTCGATTGGCTGGCTGAAGTGCCACGCGATTTGGTTCGCCGTGGCGGCCGGTTTGGCGCTGCTGGTCTTCATCGTCCTCGGCAACACTCGCCCCAAGGCATTCGCGGCCGCGCAGAGTATCAAAGTCGCCTCGAACGAACGCAACTTGGCGCGCGCGAGCTATCGCAGCTTGAGGAGCCTGCCGGGCGGCCGTACGGGCTTCTACCGATCGGCGCGGGTTCGTCTTGGCCAGAGCGGCGACGCCATTCGTGGCAACGGGTGGGCGCTACAGCTGTCTCCCGGCGACTCAGGCAGCGTCATCTTTCGCTCTCGCGTAGGATTGGAGTGCCGACGCTCAGGCAAGTGGGTGCGGCTGCAAAGCCAGGAAGAGGTCGCGCCGGGAATCGACTATCGTTACGGAGAGATCTACTTTCGGCTGTCCTAGTATCCCGGGTTGACTATCGGTGGCGGCAACGGCCTCGACTCGTATCTTTTCTTTCGTTTCGCGGCTCTGCAGAACTCGGCGCAATCCCCGTCACAGGGCGACTTCAGGGTGGCACGCCCGGTCGCCTCTGCCTGCTCATCTGCATCCGTGCACTTGCCGTCGTTGTGGCACCAGGGATGCGTGGTCGGATGGTACTCTGCACGGCACGACGGGGGGGCAATCTGGTGGCGACACACACTAAAGAACTTGGGATTGGAGAACCGCTCGCCGGCAAATGCTTCGCACGTCTGGTTCGCGTGGCACCGGTCATAGCAATCCTTCACGCCCGGCGCGCACGTCTCACCGGGTGATGAGCAAACACCGTCGTTGCTCACGGGACATGCGCCTGCCTTGTCACCTTCCGCCACCAACGCATCGATCGCAGGTTGCAGCTTGCGCTCCAGATCGTCGGCGTACAGCGGGCCGCTGTGCACCCAGCGGACTCGGCGGTGGCAATCCAAGAGCAGCGTGGCGGGCAACGCCGCATTGACCACGCTCCGCTCCTCCAGCCGTGCGAGCAGGGGCGAAACGCCGTTCCCCGCTTCGTACAGAAAGCGGGTGCCGGTCGGCAGTTTGGATCGCCAATCCCCCGCCTTCGTCTGAACCGCCACGAGCTCAACTGTCCCGGGTGTGCCCGGTCGGACTTCGAAGTGCCGCTGCAGTCGTGGAAGAACGGCCGCAAAATTTGGTGGGTCGGCCGCATAGAAATGGACCACGGCAACACGCGCCGCGTGCCCCACACCCGGACCCGCGGCGCGTGGAATCGGTAGCAACTCCTTGCCCATGTTGGACGCGCTCGCCCCGCTATCGTCGAGATGAAACACAGCCATGTCCAGTTCTCTGGCGAGAAGTATATAGGCGCCCTCCGTCGAATTGGCCACATCTGGCCCGAGAATTGTGTCTTGCCGTCGCATCTGAGCCGATTCGGTGGCCGACGCGGGCGCAGGCGAATGCTCAACCGCTGGCGCCGCGATCGCGGGCGGAGGAGGTGCCGGCACCGTGGCAGCGGCGTCCATCGCCGCCGACGAGGCGTCCGATGTGGCGGTCCACGCCGGACAGTCAGGGCGATTGCCCGCGTCCGGCGCGTCCAACGGCACCGCGTCGACGAGAACCGGAGCGACCGCGGAATCCGGATCGCGCATGATCCCTGACACGATGAAGCCCGCGATGAAGCACGCAGCGGCGCCCAAGACGATCGCGAGTATGGTCTGTGTGCGCATGGACGCTCCGCACGGAAGGCGCACAGCGTGCACGGCCACTTCCTGCGCCGCCATTTCACACCTTTTGCGCGAAGATCACAAAGCCATGCGTGAGATCTCTGCAGCGACCGCGCAGCGGTGTGTCTGCTGCCGATTGGCACTGAGACGGAGAGGTACACACCTGCAGATTCCGCAGGTTCCGCCGCTGGTTTTCGGCTTGACACAAGAGAGCCCGCGAGGCAGGCTGCCTCGGCGGCGAAAGAATCGCGGCCTTTGGCTGTAGATTTTCGGAGCGGCTGCCCACTCAACCTGGGGCGGACAGCACGAAAACAGACAGTTCCACCCCTTGCGCAGGAGTTCCCATGAAAGCTCTCTTCTTCGTCATCTTTCCGATTCTCGCAGCATCGATTGGTCTGGCCTCCGGTGCGCATGCAGAGGAATCAACCTACGAATGCTACCGGTACGTGGACGGGCATCCGACGGGCACCTGGATCAACGTTAAGGCATCGTCCAAGGCGGAGGCGGAGAACAAGGCTTATGCTCGGTTCAAGGACTTGGGGGGCAAGGTCGACGGCGCAAAGTGCCACTGACAGCGGGGCGTCAGGAATCCTTGATGGACGTGAGCGCCGTTCATGGCGCTGACGCACGGTGTAAACGTCGCGCGTGTCCAACCGGTCGGGCTGAGTGGGACGACGGCCAGATCTCTGACGTGGCGTCTCGGTCGGTCAAGCGTATTCGATGCCACAGCGGTTCGATGCAACGGCCGTAGTCCCGAGGGGTATCTCCTCCATTTGGTCCGACAGCCCGCGGAGTTGTGAACGCCGAATCGAGTCGCCGGTCTCGGGGCGCCGGTAGCGAAACGTCCTGTGGCATGAACGGCGCCTGCGGACATCCCTGCTGGTCGCGGTCTCGTTGCTGCGCCACGTTCGGCCCTCACTGTCGGACGAGTTGACCCGGCCAGATGCGAGTCGAATTGCTGCCGCGGACGACCCTCAGCCGCCCGGCTTCGACTGGCCCAAACGGTCGCAAATGGCGGCTGCACGCAGGGCATCCGGAGGCGCAGCCCTGTGCACCGTCAACTCCCGGCGG
>CAITYF010000082.1 GCA_903896545.1 uncultured Myxococcales bacterium
CACAGGTCGGTCAGGCGGCGGTTCCGGCGCGGTTTCATGCGACGCTCAAGCTGGCGGCGAAGCCCAACGGATGGATCGCGGTCTCGCCGCCGCTTCTATTTTTCACCTTTTTCTTTCCGTACTTGGCGCCAGGCAAGACTGTTGAATGCGACCTCTCATTGGTGCTCGAAGTCGGGGACCGCTACTACCGTGCGTCTGGCGCGGGCGCCAAGTGGGATACCATGATGCCGTTCACCGGAAGTCCCCTGTACACCAACGCCGTCGGCTTGGCCCTCGCCGATGCCCTGCGCCAGCTCGGCAAACAGGGCGCGACCGCTGGAGGCCGCCCATGAAACGCCCGTCGTCGCTCGCCCTCGCCGCAATACTGGTCGCGTGCAGCGGTCCCAACTTTCACGACGTCGCCAACGGCAAGGCGACCGCCGCGTTTCCGCAGACGTGGGACACGGTCCGCCTACCGACGCACCAGCCGCCGCTTCCGCGTTCATCCGTGACGCAGGCCGCCGGAAATCCCGGTGCGACGGCGCAGCCGCGCGGGCGGACCAAGCTCGCGGTGCTGGTGTTGGAAGGCCGCGCCATGTCCACGGACGAGGCGTTGGCGCTGACCGACATCTTTCGCGCCCGTCTGACCCGCAACCTGCAAGGCGTGGTCGACGTCGTCTCCAAGGAGAAGATGTTTGAGATTCTGCAGAGCGCGGGCAAACGGGCGCAAGAATGCACGTCAGATTGCCAAATCGAAACCGCGCGCATCATCGGCAGCGAATTCGTCGCGACGGCCACGGTCTCGGCGGTCGGTTCAAGTTTCAGCGTCGTCGCGCAGGTCAAACGCACGCGCGACGGGACATCGCTGGCCGCGCAGGACGTTCTGGTCAAGTCCAAGGACGCGATCGTCGACGGCGTCACTGGCGCTGCGGACAAGCTCGCCGCGGATTTTGCCAAGCAGTTTCAATAGCCAGTTGTTCCGGCGCGGCAGTCGATCTCGAGGTGGACCAAGCGTCCGCATTGAGAACGGAGATTGCCAACGCGCTCAACGAGCTTTCCGACACGCTTCTCGAGCGTGCGCGGTAGCGGTCCGGGACACAAGAACTCGGACCGAGTGCCGGTTGGACGTCCGCACCAGCTCTGCCTCTTCCCTACGGCGTCCGCCCAGGACTCGGTGCGGCAAGCCGCCGCAAGTCGGTAGCCACCGAAGTGCCAAAATCGCTGCCGATCGACTCGTAAATCACCTGAATCTTGCGCGCCGGGTCCACCAGCAGCGCCTTGGGCAGCGCAATCGCGCGCGCCGAGGCGAGACCGAGACGCTTGGCGTAGGCGGCAAAGCGGTCAGACGCCGCCAGGATGCCGCCCGCGCCGCGACGATCCAGTTCGCGTTTGGCCGGTCCCGGAGGGTCGCCTACCAGGATCAGCAGCACGCGAGCGGACGGGCCCAGGGCGTCAACGGCCTGACGCGCACCGGTCAAGGCGAGTGCGGCACCGGGCGCGTCATCGAGCGTGAAGAGCACGACGACGCACGGCTGCGGCCGCCCCGACGCGTCTTGCTGCGACTCCCACGTCACGATGCGCTGGCCCGTTGGGTCGGCAAGGTCCCACAGGGCGAGACCGGGCGCCTCGCCGCCGACGGTCACATGCCCCAGCGAGGGAATGCGCCGCGTCCGCTCCGGCTCAAGCGCGAAGCTCGGCCGATGCGCAACGCAGAGGCAAAGCGCCGCAGCTGAAAGCGCCCAGCGCAGGCGACGTGCGCGGCTCATTGCGCCACCTTCAGCACAACGTCCTGTGCGTCACCACCGAGCACCGTCACATCCTGCTCCAAGGCCCGACCGTCCGGAAGATCCGCGCTCAAGCGCCGCGGCCCCGGCAGCAGCTTCACTGTCAGCGGCGAGACACCCAGCCACTCGCCGTTGGCATAGACGGTGAGGCCTCGCAGTTCCTGGTCCTTGGCATCGAGAACGCGGATGCTGACCAGCACGTCCTTGCCGCGCAGGCGGAACGCCTCTTGCGTCGTTTGGCCCGCGACGATGTGCGTCGCCCGCGCGGCCGGGTACGTGTCCAGGCCGCCCACGACCAATTGCAGCTCGCCCGGTTGCACGTACGGGACACGCAGCGGGGTCAGGCCAATGACGGTCTGATTCAGCATGACCTGCGCGTTGGACGGCTCGGACACCACAGTGAGTTCGCCCCAATGCGCTTGCGTACCCAAGCGCAGGACGTCGCTCGTGTGCGTGGCCGCGAGCGGCAGCTGCAGTTCCGTTCGCTCCGTCGGGTGCAGCGAGCGCTCCCACTCGAAGACGTGCCGCCCAGGGGGCAGATCCAGCGGCAGCGTCGGGTCCAGCTGGACAGCACCGTCGACGCGCAGTTCACCAAAGCCAACGGTCTCCAGCAGCACGCGAATCGGCGGTTGGACCGGCCGCGACGTGGGGCGCACGCTGGGGCCTCGGTGCGGACGCGCTGCGGCGGCGGGCCAAGCCGCGACGAGGACGAGCGTCACGAGCACGCCCAGCCAAACCTGCACTTTGCGAAAACGGACGTGCATGGGACCTGCAGTTCATGGGGACGGCATACCGACGTGCGCATCGTAGCCTAGCAGCGGTGAGGGCTGCAACCGTTCGGCAAGAGCCGCAATGCCGACGGGCGCCTTGCCGAATCAGCCGCAGTCTTGCATACTCCCAGCGCGCACACTTGAGGTTCGGATGCCGGAGCCCAGAAAGCCAATTCACGCCGCGGGTCAACGTCTCGCGCCCCGCCGAACAGCCGGACTTGCGATCGCGGTCCTCGCCGCACTTGCTTTGCCGTTGGACGGCCACGGGCGAGGCGGAGTCAACGAAGCCTTCGCGACACCCACCGAGCACGGCGAACGCACCGGTGAGGCCGTGGTCGGGCAGATCGCGCCCAAGTTCTCGCTCTGGACGTTTGACGACACAGAGAGCGTCACGCCCAATTCCGCCCTGCAAAGCGCGGGAGCGATGCCACGTGGCGTGATCGTCAGCTTCTACGCCTATAGCTGTGAGGTCTGTAAGAAGGTTTCACTGCCAGCGTTGCGCAGCTTGATGGCCGACAAAGACGCCTCGCGCGGCCTTGCCGTCATCCTGGTTGCAGTCGGCGGCGAGGGCGATGTCATCAACAACCAGAGCGTGTTCGACAGCGCGGATATCAAGCGCTCGGTCGGCTGCGCGGACAAGTTCGGCGTCGTCGCGAAGCGCTATGACGCGAATCCGCTGCCGCGCACCATCATTCTGGATGCGAAACTGCAAGTGCGGCAGGTCTACACGCGCGAAGGGGCAGATTTCCTCGACGTGCTTCGCCGCGATACTGCCAAGCTGTAATGGGGGCGAACCTGAAGTCCTCATCACCTGCACCTTTCGCCCTGCCCGGTGGGACGGACGTCGAGCTTCACCTCAGTGGCAAGCAAACGTCAGGAGCCAGACAAATGGCACCGCGGAACTGGCGCATGAAGTGGGTCAGCGTCGCTGCATTCTGCCTCGGCGCCTGCGCTGGACCGCAGTCCGTGGCGCCCGCATCCAACGCGCCGCACGCGAACGTCCGTCCTGGCGCATCCGCCCTGACGGCAGCTGGCAAATGCGGCGCCCAGACAGACGCCAAGTGCTTCGTTGAACAAGCAACGGGCGGGGATAAGGAAAGTGCGGTTCGCCAGGCGAAGGCGCTGGTCATCGGCCAGATTCGCTCGAAAGTGACGGCGACCTCGGAGCAGGACGCGGTCGCTGTCGATGACTCAAACGGCAAGTCGTCGGAGCGCGTGGAAACCCACATTCACTACACCGTGAAGAGCGAGTTCAGGCGAGGTGAACTCATCAAATTCCGTGCGCGTCAGGATGACGATGGCGGCGGCTGGCAGGCGGTTGCATGGCTCGACCGGCAGGAAGCGGCCAAGGCGCTCATTGAGGACATTCGTGTGGAGCGAAGCGCTTTCGAACAGGCGGTCGCGGACATCGATCGCGCCGCTGGCGCACGCGGGGCCATCGAGACTGTGGCCCGTGCGTACGAAGTTGCGTGGACGCGCTTCGCGGCGCTGCGCCAAGCGTACTATGAAGTCCAAGTGCTTCTCGCCGATCCAGAAGGCCGACGCCAGGATCTGGACGCAGTTCACAGCGCGATGGCCACCGCGGAGCATCAGGTGCTGCGCCTGCGCGACGCCGTGAAAATCGAGATCGAGTTGGCTACCGAAGGTGAGTTTACCCCGACCGCGGAGAACCACCTGCGGGGTCTCATCCTGAGTGCAGCCGGCGGGTTGGATCTGAACACGGGCCAGCATCCGGGGGCGAGCAAGACCTACAAGCTCAGGGTCGCTGCCACTTGTCCGTGCCATTCCGGCGCTGTGGGGCCGATTTGTGAGCTCAAGGTCGACCTGGCCTTGCACGCGGACCCCAACAGCAAGCCGCTGAAGCTGGCGAATCTCGACGTCCTGGAATACGGCACCTTTGGCCAGACCGAGAAAGCCACGGTGGAAGCGAGCGTGGTGCAGCTGGTGCAGAAGCACAAAGCCACGGGCCAGGCAGAGGTGCGGGAGGCGGTGCGCAAGCTCGTCGGCGGCGTGGTGCCCTTGGCGCCGGAAGTGGCGCAGGACCGGTGAGGATCGGCTGAGCCGTGAGAGGCGCCCAGCCACGTCGAACCGCGCAGATCTCCGCAGGCCGAACGTTCAGTAAGACAAGCCCAGAAGGAAATACGGCCCGTGAAACAGCTGGTGGTGCGGCGCTTGCACTGTCAAGGACTCGCGCGCCAGGGACTGCTTCTCGGAATCGGTCTCATCCTTGCGGTCCGAAGGCTTACTCGCGCCTATACCGTTGGTCATGGCTACCGCCTGATAACCAAGACCTGTCATGATTCCAGCGCCCCGCATGCCGACAAATCGACGGTACCAGACGAGGCCGAGGCGAGCGGTCAGGCTCGTGACAAAGTCCACGGTGCCGTCGACGGTCTGGCCGGCCATCGAGACGGCGTTCCAGGTCGAGACAGCACCACCCAGCCCCAATTCGATGTCGTAGGAAGGGCCAAAGTAGCGGGTCTCGTACTTCGAGAGGTAATCGAGGTTGGAATAGCCCAGAAACAGCTCGCCGCGATGGACTTTGGCGTCAACCGTCGCGCTGCCGATGGGCGCATACGTCTTGACGTTCGGTGGCGCGTAGTACGCGTAGGCCGCTTCGCGCAAGCCGTAGCCACGGTAGCGCGCTCCGTAGCGGAAGCGGTATTGCGTGATGAGCTGGAGCTCCACGGCATCCTGTACACTTTGAGCGGGTTGCGGGCCGTCGACGTCGGTAACCGTGCCGTCGTAGCGCGCGCGCGTCCAAGCGACACGCATGTCCGTGCCGCCAAAAAGTCGGTCGATTCCAACGAACCCCGAGAAGACTTGAAACGCCTTGCCGGCGGTCGACCCAGCGGCGGCGCTCACCTGATCCGAGAGCAATTGCTGGGCGTAAGCGGCCCCGAATTGAACCGAGTCGACCCGCATGCCGAGCCAGGCGCGTGTCACGATGCCGGGAGAGAACGAGTGCGACAGATGGCGCGGCTTGTTGACGTCGCTGGCGGAAGGATCGGGCACGGAGACCAGCCATTGCTGAAAGGCAGGCATGAGCCCAGCGTCGACAGACACGGTGCGCGCATCGTCCAGCCACGTCCCACGGACTTCGGTGTCGCGATGCTCCAGCAGCGCCTCAACGGTTGGGAATGGGTCCGTCGCGCTCACCTCGGCCTGAACGTCGGAGAGGTAGGTGGCCGTCGAAGACCCATCGTCCCGCATGGCCAAGAGCGGATCCCAGCCGGCGTTGTGGTCCTGTTGCCGCAAGTACGTTTGGTTGACCTTGACGACGCCATCGGCCAACTGCGCCAACTTGACGCCCTTGTTGAACGGGTTGCGGTAGTAGTAGTACAGCACAAAGACGTCGGCGCCATGCATCGTCAGCGAGTGTTGCCAGCCCGACTCTCGCCCGTCGATGGTCGACTCGCTCCACGGACCTCCGTCCGCGTCGCGAGTACCAAGGAGCGGGAGCCACTGTCATAGGCCACCACGTAGATCCGGCCATCGTCATCCATCGCGACGGACCAATCGTAATCGGTGGAACGCAGAATCACCTTCGTCTTGCCGCCGACGATCTCGAACAGGGTGTTGCCGCGCTTGGCCACCACGATCGGCCCGTTGGCGCTCATCAGGATCCGCGCCGCTGACACGCCCCCTGAAAAGACGACCCCGCGCGCTTGGGCCCCCTCGTACACGATTAGCTCAGCCGGAGCGCCCGCACTCAACGGCCCGGTCCGTTCCACGACCGAAAAGCAATCGCCATTTGGCATCACGCGGCTATCGAGCGCCACCCAGCGCGTCGGCTCCTTTTCCTCGCTCGTCCACGACGCGATCGCGCTCCGCGCAAAGGTATCGTCCCTGCGAAGAATTGCGTATTCCAGCGTGTTGATCGTGATTGTCTTGTCGCCTGACGTCTGCATCGTCGTCGCGATGTACATGCCACGCCGACTGCCATCGTCCGCCGCGTCCCACTTCGCAAACCGCCCAGCGCGATCCGGATGGACCACGCGGCTACCCGCGTACTGAGGACGAGCGCTGGCACCCGCGGCCAACAGCGTCGACGTCAAGACCGCCAGTGAGACGAGCGCGCGAGCGGTGAAACTTGTGAGGAGCATGCGAGCACCTGCCTGCTGGTTGTGCTTGAGTGGATAGAAGTGTGTAGGAATCGACGAGGGTGTCAAGACGACGCTCTACGCTTTGCGCGCCTTGACGCGGGCGGTGGCTGGCCGGAAACTGGCCGCCTGTCGTGCTTTGGTGCCGTCCGTCAACAGCTTGCCAACGCATCGGGCCACGGGCTCGGCGACTAAGCGGTCACGCGAGCGCAGAAACAGGAGTCTGCAGGTGTCCAGGATAGGCAGGAGCGGCGTGTCCAGTGTGAGCGCGGGCAGGTGTTCGAATACTGCGGACCTTGCGATTGCCTTGGGGTGCCCAGTGCCAGCATCTTGCGCGGTGCCGGTCGCTCTGGCAACCTCGCCCCACGCCTGAATTTATCCGGACACGCGGGCGAAGACAGGCACACACGCAGGCCGCGCGGAGGCGGCTGAACGATGGCAAAATCGGGTTTGCAATTTCTGACGACGGTGAAGGTATTTTTGCCCCCTCGTTGGCACGCGGCTGCCCGATTCGGCACCTGGTCTCGCCGGCTCGCCCTGTGGGGAATGGCGCTGTCCATCACGATCTGGCCAGGCGCCGTCCATGCTTTGAAATTGGGAGGTTGGCTGCCACGTCGCGCTTACGCGTACCCGTGTTCCGGCTCCCGCATTGCGCGCAACGCTGCAATCGCCGTTACGGGTCTGCAGGTCGACCTGGATTCGCCTGCTCGTCGACTCCAACCGCCGGTCTTTCGCTGCGGCGAGTCCAGCGTCGCAACTACTTTCAAGAAGTTGGACAAGCCCGCTCCGGGCGAGAGGCTCTGGGAGGTCAGACCCGTTCAACCTTTGCCCGCTGGTGGGCAGTGCCATCTGGTCATTGAGGCAGCCGTCGAACTCGTCGAGGGCGAGCGCAACACGTTCGATGCGGAATTCGCGGTCGCGGACGTCGCGGACAAGGAGCCGCCCGCCTTTGATGCCCGCCCTTCTCAGGTCGGCGTGTGCCGAAGAGAGGGGGTCCGCGGCAGTTCCGAAAAGTTTGTACGAATCGCGACCGTCGTCGCGGACAATCGCGGGCCAACGTATCTGGACGTCGCGCTGAGGATGAAGAAGAAGCCCAAGAATGTAGAGCGAAGGCTCATTTGGGTTCGCGATGGGGAAATCGAGCTGGGTTGGATCGCAGGTTCAAGCAACTTTGCGCTCTGGGGAGGCATCGCCTACGTCGCGACGATCACGGCTGTCGATTCCGCAGGCAACCGCAGCACTCCGGCCGAAGTGGACGTGCTCTTGCCCGCCGAAGAAGGTCTGGAAAACCTGCCCAGTTTCACGCTGCACCCCAAGGCGCCGACAAAGCCGATGGAGGGGTGTCGGAAGCCGTAGCGAGTCGACCACCCGCCGCGTGCCGCCCGAAGGGTCGACTTCGATGGCACGCCGCACCGGAAGAAGCCGCGGAAAATACGGAAATCGTGTTCGAGTCTGGGGCTGCCGTTTCAACCTCAGTACACGGCGTGACCGTGGCTGCGAACACGTCTGCGCCTCGCCCTCAGGCTACGGCGCCGGAACTGGCGTCGCCGCCGACGCCCCAGCGTCGGGCAACGGGAATTCCTTCGGCAGGTACGTGTGCAAAACCCCACGAATCTGGGTCACCGCCGGGTCCGAAACGCCCTTGGCGTCGGCGTCCTTGAGCACTTCAACGAGCGACTTCAGCGCCCGGTCCTCCACTTGCTTGCCGAACGACGCCACGAACTCATCGAATGCCGCCGATTCATCTTTGCTCATGTCCGGTGGCGCCGGTGCCTTGTAGATTGTCGCCGCGAGGTACAGAAGCATTCTGGCCCTGTTCAAGTAGGCCAAGTACGTCCATTTCGATCCGTACTTGCCGACACGCGCAGCGTATTGGTCATACATACCGTTGGCGCGCAGCGTTCGCCTCACGCCATCAGGCGCAACGGTCTCCTTTTCGGGTCCAAACACGACGTCCATCATCGCCTTCACCTGACTGACAACGAAGGCCATTTGCTTGTCCGGCTTCAGTTTCGGGTTCGGGACAATTTTCGTCGCCATGAAAGCATCGTAGTGCGGCGTCAGCAGCATCAGCTCTGCGCGTGCCGCAGCGGTGGCTTCCGGCCCTCCGTTGAGCTGGAACTTGCCTTTGTCGAAGGCAGCAATGGTCCGCGTGTAGGTCTTGTTCGCGTTCTTCCGATCGCCGCGCGCCTCATAAAAGGCGCCTAGCGCCTCGTACGCCTGGAACGCCGCGGCCGATTGCTGCTTGTCCTTGTTCAGGGTCGCGATGGCAGCTTCGAGTGCCGTCACTTCATCCGCGGCCGTTGCTGCAGGCGAAACGGCATGGGCAAGCACAGGCGTCGACACTCCGAGTGCGATCAGCAGTGCGGCCAGCACGGCCCGTTGGCGGTTTACAGCGTTCATGGCAGTCCTCCCGATATTCTGCGTTTGTCACTCGTGGTGTTGAGGATGATGGAACACGCCCGGAAGATTGGCAACCCGTTGTGCGCGCCGCGAATCTCCGCGGACTCAACGCGCCGAGGGCGGAAACCGCGCCCTGTCGCCGCTTGACCACCCCATCGTTCGCAACCAAACTTGCCCCAGCGACGTGGCAGCCAGACGCGCCAACCCCGCGGAGACGCAGCGATGACCCCCTTGCCAGCCCCCGTTCCGCCGCACGTTCGCATCACCAGCCGCTTGGGTGCGAGCGCGCCGACGTTGAAGGCAGTCCGGCTGCTCGGTCTCTGCCTCGCCGCGCTGACGGCGCTCGGTTCGCAGGCGTCCGTCGCTCGGGCGGGCGAACCGCCGATGCCGAAGCTCGCCGTCCTCATGCTGAAGGTCGACAGCAAGGCGGTTTCTCTCGATGAGGCGTCGACCCTCACCGACGTCTTCCGTTCGCGGATCATTCGCGCGTCCGACGGTCGGATGAAGGTGATCGCCAAGGAAAAGGTCGTCGAAATTCTCAAAAGCATGCACAAAGACGCCGTCCAGTGTTCGAGCGAGTGTGAAATCGAGACTGCGCGCGAGATCGGTGCCGACTACGTCGCTTCCGGGAGCATTTCCGCCATCAGCGGCCGCACGATCCTCGTGCTCGAAGTCAAACGCTCGCGTGATGGCGTCGCTGTTGCGTCGCGGGATGTCAGCAGTCAGGCCGCTGAACTGTATGACAAGCTGGGACCGGCCGCTGACGCGTTGACGCTGGACTTGTTGAAGAAGCTGCCCGTCGACAAGGTCCCGGATGCGCGCGAGGCGCCCGTCGCGAGCCCTGCGCCGGCCAAGGCACCGGCCGAAGCAGCGCCCAAAGCCCCGGCTGCGGGTTCCAAACCAGAGAAGACCGAGGCCAAACAGGACGCGCCAGGTGGTTGCGACAAGGCAGACATTGCCGCCAACGTCCGTGCGAGGGCGGCCACCCTTCGTGCTTGCTACGAGTCGCAGTTGTTCGCGCAACCGGATCTCAACGGGCGAATTACCGTGCAGTGGACCATTCAGTCCGACGGCAAGGTCGCGTCGTTAACGGCCGTTGAAGACACGATGCACAACGCCGCGGTGACGCAGTGTGTCCTGCGCGCCATCGGCAGGATCACGTTTGCAAAACCAGCCGCCGGGATCTGCGTCATCCAATGGCCATTCGCGTTCACGCCGGGTTAGGGGCGGGCCAGCAACGCCTCAGTCGATCCACAGCGGCAATTCTTGCGCTCGCGACGGGCAAGGAGGCAACGACGGCGTGCGGGCAAGACACTTGTGGCCGCAGTGACGAAGCTCCCCAAGACGATTCAGAACGGTTCCGATCCCCGCTCCAGCGTGCGATGGGACGCCGTCAAGGCCGAAAAACCGAGAGCGACCGCAGGTCTCGCGCATCTCTCCGCCCCATCGCGCATCCAACCCCTGTAGCGCCAAACCAGCGCACGGAGATTGCGATGCGTGAGTCCACCCTGCCCTTTCTTGCCAAGTCCTTGTCTGTCCTTGCCGCTCTCGGTTTGACCGCGTGCGGAACGTCCGCGACCAGCGATGCCACAGCGGACGCGACCGAATCCACCGACGTTGCTGCAGCCGATGTGCCTGCCGACGTGACGGCCGATGTCGCCGCAACCGACGTCACGACCGCAGTCGGCCCCGTGGGCAACTGCGCCTACACCAACCTGTTTTCCAAGGGCGCTGAGTGCAAGTCCTATCCGAATGCAGCGGGTTGGACGCTCGACTCCGCGACTGAAGACTGCAAGAACGCCATGGGCGGCCCCGGCACGTTCACCGCCAACAGCGACTGCAACCTGGCGAGCACATTGGGCAGCTGCGCGGTCGCCAAGGACGGCGAGCCGCCCTACACCATCGTCAGCGGCGGCAACGACGCCACGAAGTGCGCGTCAGCGAAGCTTGGCTGTGAGACCTTCGCCGGCGGCAAGTTCACGCCGGCGACGCCGTGCGCCGACTTGGGCGGCGAGACGACGACGACCACGGGCGGTGGCTACGGCAGCGAGCCGTTCGTCCAGCCGTACACGATCTGCAAGGACCCGCTGCCGGGCGAGCCCGCGGGCGAGGGGCCCAACGGCCAAGTGTGCACGCACGTGATGATTTCCGGCTGCACCGAAGCTGGACGGCATTACGAGGACTACGGCAAGTGCGCCGACGTCCTCACGCAGCGCCCGTATTGGGCTGGCGCGCCGGCCAAGACGAGCGATCCGAACGACGCGCGCTTGAAGGACCCGGAATTCGTCGCGGACCTCGCGTGGTCCAAGCAGCAGCTGGAGGCGTCGGCGTGCGTCTGCTGCCACACACAGAAGTCCGCGCCCAACCACAAGCCGTCGGGCTGGTACACGGACATGGAGGGCATTTGGCTGGACGGCGTGAAGGACTCCGCGCTGGCGATGCTCGCCGGACTGGCCGATTCCACGCAGCTGGGCGCCTACCCGGCGAAGGACAACAACGGCTTTGACCGCACGACGCTGGGCATTCCGACGACGGACATTCCGCGCATGAAGTCGTTCCTGCTGAAAGAATGGGCGCGGCGCGGCAAGACGCTGGACGACGCCAAATCCATCGCGCCCTTTGGCGGCCCGCTGGTGTCGCAGTCGACGTACCAGCCGGATCCGTGCGAGGCGGGTGAAGGCGTCGACGCCCAAGGTCACGTCAACTGGCTGGGCGGCGAGGCGCGCTACGTCTACATTTTGCAGCCGGATTCTGCCAACCCCGGCGTGCCGCCGAATCTGGATGTGCCCGAGAAGACTGTGTGGCACGTCAACGTGCCGACGGCCGCGAAGCCGCTGAAGTCGGGCATCGCCTACGGCGCGGTGACCGGCGACCAGGTCCAGCGCGTGCCCGCGACGGGTGCGGCGCCGAAGCTGGTTTCGGGGCAGAAGTATTATTTGTACACGCTGATTGATATTGGGTTCCCGGCGTCGCGGTGTACGTTTACGGCGCTGTAGCGACAACCTTGGACGAGGTGACCGAGTAGTCGCTGCACAGTGACCAACTACTCGCTGCACAGTGACCAACTACTCGCTGCACAGTGACCAACTACTCGCTGCACAGTGACCAAGTACTCGCTGCACAGTGACCAAGTACTCGCAGCACAGTGACCAAGTACTCGCTGCACGGTGACCTGGTACTCCTTGCACGGTGACCTGGTACTCGCAGCACAGTGACCTGGTACTAGCAGCACAGCGACCTGGTAGTCCTTGCACAGCCCCACTGGAACCGCGCGCGTCAGCAAGCGGGTGGGCAGAGCCGCGCGTGTCTGCCCGCCGTGCACCGTCGCACTGGCACCGTGGAACCTTTTCCCACATTGTGGTAGCTTCGCCGCGGCTGAGTTGAGAGTCAGTGGGCGGAGTTGCTTGATAATGCGCGCGATCGTTTACTTCACATCGCTGTGCCTTTCACTGGCTGCCGTCACCTGCGTCCTGCCTGCTGACGTATTCGCTCTGGACGCGCACAAGACCGCCGAGGCGTTGGCACAACGCGCAGCCAAGGCTTTTGAATCCGGCGACATGCGGGCGGCCGCCACGTTGTATCGGGAGGCCTACCGCATCGACGGCAGCGAGTCTGCGTACTTGTACGGCGCTGCCCGGGCGTCTCACAGCGGCCGCGACTTGGCGCACGCGGAAGAAGACTACCTGGCCTTCATCGCCCTGCCGACCGCGGATCCAGCGCGCGTGGCCAAGGCGAAGGGATTCCTCGACACGTTGCACGCGGAGCTATCGACGGAGAAGGTCGCCGAGGCGAAGGCGGCCGAAACAAGTGGAGACGCGCTGCTCGCTGCGACCTTGTATCTGGAAGCCTGGCGCATTTCCCCCGAACGCGCGGAGCCGCTGCTGAAGGCCGCGATGCTGGAGCGCAAGCTGGGCGACAAGAAGAACGCGGTCGACCACTTGCGGCGCTACTTGCAGCTTGCAGCCGCCGATGCGACTGGCCGTGGCACAGCCGAAGCGTTGCTCAAAGAATTGGGCGGCGCGCCGGTACAGACAAAGGCGATCGATCCGCGGGCAGACGAGGAGAAGGCAAAAGCCGAGGCCGAGAAGGCGGAGAAAGCCGCAGCACAGAAAGCGGCGGCGGAGCGTGACGCGAAAGAGAAGTTGGCGGCTGAAAAAGCCGCGAGCGACAAGCGCGCGCGTGAACCGGCGGAGTCTGAGGCAGAGCGAACGAAGGCTGCTCCGAGTTCCACATCCGGCAGACGCATCGGCGGCTGGACCAGCATCGGCGTGGGCGCGGGCGCTTTGATCGGCGCGGGTATTTTGGCCATCCTGGCGAGCGGCCAACAGAGCACGCTCGACACCAACCTGATGCCCGATGGCTACTTTGACAGCACACGCATCAGCGTCGCAGACGCGGCAAGCACACAGCAGAGCATCAACAGCAAATGGCTGGGCACCGGCATCCTCGCAGGTGTCGGCGCGGTCGGCGTGGGCGTGGGCACTTGGCTCGTACTCAGCGACAAACCAAGCGCGGTGACGCTGCTCCCGCGCGGCGGCGGCTTCAGTCTCGCGGGGCGGTTCTGATGAAGCAAGCGCTGACGTTCGCCTTGATTTTTGTCGCGCTGGTCGGATGCCGCGCCATTCCGACCGCGGAAAATTTCCACACGCCTGCAGGCTTTCTGGACTCCAGCGAAGACGCGCCATTCGGCGATGCCACAGACGGTGCGGCCGATGCTGCGGGAACCGACGTCGCAACACCCGTTGACGTCGTGGACGCGACACCGGATGCGGCGGACGAACTCGACGCGACGGACGCGACGGACGCGACGGACGCGACGGACGCCGACGAAATCGCCGATGCGACGACGGACGCAAGCGAGGTTGTCGACGCGATCGACGCCGCTGACGCCACAGATGCTGCGGACGGTAGTGACGCGGAAGACACGGCGGCGGTCAGCGATGTCGACGACGCGCAGCTCGGAAGCGATGCAGAGGACGCAACGGGTGACGCGCCTGACGTTGCGGATGCGCTCAACGATGTGCCGGTCGCCGAGGACGCCGCAACCGACGCCATTGAAGCGGATGCGGGAATCGATGCACAGACTGACGCCGCGCAGCCTGAGGACGTGACTGCGGTCGAAGTGGTCGACGACGTCGCGCCGGACGTGCTGGTCGACGCGCAACCGGATGTGGCGCCAGACGTGCAGCCGGATGTGGTCGTGGATCCCTGCGTCGGCATGAACTGCGACGACGGCAACGCCTGCACAACCGACACGTGCGTGGACGGCGCGTGCCAGTGGGCGCAGGTGCCCGACTGGACCGCGTGCGGAGAGGCCATGGTCTGCGATGGCCAAGGCATGTGCGCGGACGTGAAGATCGCCAAGGGCATGGCGTACATCCCCGCGGGGACGTTTTGGATGGGGTGTAATGCGGTCAAGGATTCGAATTGCTTTATTTTTGTCAACGAGAGCCCGCAGCACAAAGTGAATCTGGCTGGCTATTACGTGGACCTGACAGAGGTGACGGTTGCCGCGTACACGGCTTGCGTGAATGCTGGTGTGTGCACGGAACCCGGCGAGCAATCGCCGAAGCAGTATGCGACGTATCCAGGCTTTCCAAACAATCCGGTCAACAACATCACGTGGACTCAGGCGCGAAAGTATTGCGCTTGGCGCGGCGCCGGTTTTGACCTACCCACCGAAGCACAATGGGAGATGGCCGCACGCGGCAGTTGCGAGAAGAACGGAAGCTCTGCTGCTGCGCCGACTTGCGCAGCGGCCATGCGGACGTATCCATGGGGCGAGGATGCGCCAAGCGGCAGCTACGTGGTCGCCAGCCTGACAAGTACGGCGGCAGTTGGCTCCGTCCCAGGTGGCGACAGTCCATATGGCTTGCATGACATGGCTGGCAACCTGTATGAATTTACGCGCGACTTGTTGGACACGTCGTTCTACAGCGTCTCGCCGACCAGTGATCCTCTCAATTCCACGCTCGGTTCGTTTCAGACCATTCGTGGCGGTGCGATCGGCAACAACCAGCTTCCGTTGAGGTCCAGCTCGCGCGACGGCTTCTCGGCATTCCAATTCGCGTTCAACCTTGGCTTCCGCTGCATGCGCACCTACCCATGATGCTATACAATGCCCCCTAATGATCTGTGCTTGATTTCATTAACAAACTTTCTCGCGGCACGCTGGGACATCCCCTTCACTAGCCTGCCGCAGGCGGCCATTGCGCGTTTCGCGGCAAGGGTCACAGGGG
>CAITYF010000083.1 GCA_903896545.1 uncultured Myxococcales bacterium
CTCCCCGACAGGCTCCTAGCTTGAGTTTTGGGCCAAACGCGCAAGAACTGCCTGAAGTGAATTCAGGCAGTTTCACGCGTTTGCCAAGCCGCAGCCGCGGCTTGGACGGAGCGTGTCGGACGTTCTCCGACACACTCCTAGTACCCGCGCTCCGAAGTTCGCACCGCATTCCAAGCTTTCGTCGCGCGGGCACTAGGCTTTTGGCCAAAGATGGGGCGCGCCGCCCCAAAGCCCGCGCCAGCACGCAGCCGCGTGCTTCCAGTACGGCGCAACAACCAGTTTTTGATGCGGTGCGAACTTGAGAAGCGCCGTACTAGCCAAAATCGTTCAGCGCGGCTTGGTACGCTGCACGCAAGTCGTCGGCGCGCTGATGAATCGCCTCGCTGCTCGGATCACTGGCGCCACTTGGCATCACGGTCAACAGGTCCAGCGTCACGGTTCCTGGTCGGCAGTAGGTCCAATCGCGCGGCCACACCTTATCTGTCCCGTACACCACGATGGCCACAATCGGCGCGTCCGCGTCCACCGAGGCGTGAAACGCGCCCAGGCGAAAACGCTGCAAGTGACCGGTCTTCGAACGCGTACCTTCGGGCGACATCAGAAGAGACAGCTTGTTGTGTCGCACCGCTTCTGCTGCGCGTTTCATCGAGGCGCGCGCCGTCGTCGGGTTCGTGCGATTGACGAAGTGAAAGCCCATCAACCAACAGCCCAAGCCCACAAGCGGGAGCCACGCCATTTCACGCTTTGCCACGACGGTCATGCCGGGCGACCACATCGCCGGAAAAAAGAACATGTCCAACGTCGACGTGTGGTTGAACGTTACGATTCGCGGTTCCCGCGTCGCCAGTGCAGCTGCCAACCGCGGGGTCACGACCATGTCGCAGCCGAGCATGTACAGGTTCGCGCGCCCCCAGAACCGCAGCATGGTGCGGGCCAGCGTGTAGCGCGCCCGCCCGAGCGACAGGGTCATCACGATCAGCAGCGAGGGCACAAAAAGCAGCGTGCCGACCCAAAAAGCCAGATGCTGCCAAATCCACAGCACGACGCCCCACAGAGTGAACTGCCGCGGTGTTGCTTCGGTCTGGGCCATGGCTAGACGGTAACGCAGCCGACGATCGCCCGCAAGTTTGGGGAGCGCATGGCGCTATGGCATGGTCGGCGAGACGTCGAGCTGCAACGCGCGAATCGCCAACGCTGCGTCACGTCCGCATCGAGTCGCCTCACACCACTGCCGCCACTCGACGCTGCCGTGCAGGTTTTGCCCCGACAACACCCGCAGCGCTTGCTCCGCCGGATCTGCGATCGACCGGGCGCTCTCGGTCGTCAGCGCCACGAGACCTTCGGCATAACTCGGCAACGGCGCGACCGCCATCGCCTTGGCGACCTGGCGTCGCACCAGGAAATTCGGGTGCCGCGCGATCGCCGGCAGCACCGCCTGACACCGCGGACCGTCGTCGCGCATGCACAGCGTCAGTCCCCAAACAAGTCCTTGCACAGCCATTTGCTGGTCCGCGAGCCGCGCCATCTGGTTGACGAACGCCTTCTGTGCCTTCGGATCCCCCAGTCGCAGCGATAGCCAGAACGCGCTCAGCCGCACCGGCGCCATCCAAGCGCTCGTATCGTCGCGCGCGATGGTCGGCAGCAGGTGGCGGATTTCTTCGTCGTCGATGAGGCCCAGACCAAAAATCGCATAGGCGCGTGTCTCCGGATCGGTGTCCTGCAGGCGATCGCGCAGAAACGTCCGCGCTTGCGGATCCTGCAGTTCAGCGATCACGCGCACAGTGCGCGCGCGGTAGGACGCTTGCTCGGGCGCCTTCTCAAAGATCTGCTGCAGCGTCGGACGCACTTGCCAGCCGAATTTCAACAGCACTTGTTCGGACGGACAGCCGGAAATGCTGTTGCACGCAAAGCGATCGCGGAATTGCTTGAGCGCATCCCGCACCGGTTCGGGCATCGCGTCGGGATCGCGACCCAGCGCTTCGCGGTGTGGATCGCGGATCGGCGCCGTCGCGGGCAAAGTGGTCGCAACCGCCGCAGGTCGTTCGTTACACGCGGTGAGCAGCAAAAAAGTGAGCAGAAACAAGAGAAAGCGCGTCACGGCAGGCTCCGTGGGCCAGTGGCCACACGCGGCATTGCAGCGCGCATTGCGCTTTCTGGCAAGTTGCGAAATATCTGGCTGCATTGTGGGGTTGCAGGCAATGCGCCGGGGGATTACAATTCCGCGCTTCGTGCCGCGCAAGTGTGCGGTACGAGACCCAACGCCAGCAGAACTGGCCAGTCAGATTTCCGGTGCGGTTGGCCGTCACCGAGCAGAGGATGTGATGAAGAAGGAGAATGCGATCATCGCGATCATCGCCGCGGCCGTGCTCGGCGCTATCGGCGGTCGATTCACTGCCAAGCCTTCGGCTCCGGCCCCGACTGCGGCCGCACCCGAAACGGTCAAGGCTGACGCTGCCCCGGCACCCGCCGCGGCCGCCAAAGTTCCGTCGATTGGTTCGGAGACGGCCAAAGTGACGATCGTGGAAATCAGCGATTTCCAGTGCCCGTTCTGCAGCCGCGCCTACAACACGCTGGAGGAAATTCGCAAGAAGTACCCCAACGACGTGCGCGTGGTCTTCATCAACCAGCCGCTGCCGTTCCACCAGAACGCCAAGCCCGCGGCGATTGCCGCACTTGCCGCTGGCAAGCAGGGTAAGTTCTGGGAAATGTACAGCAAGTTGTTCTCCAACCAGCAGCAGCTGTCGGATGAGAACTACAAGAAATGGGGCCAGGAAATCGGCCTGGACGCCAAGAAGTTCGAGGCGGACCTGAAGGACGCGGAGGTCGCGAAGGCGGTCGATCGCGATCAGGCGATCGCCAACGGCCTCGGCGTGCGCGGTACGCCGGGCTTCTTCATCAACGGCGTAAACGTTTCGGGCGCGCAGCCGATCGAAAACTTCACGAAGATCATCGACGAGCAGATCACCAAGGCGAACGACGAGATCGGCAAGGGCGCCAAGGCTGGCCCGGACTTGGTTGAAAAGCTGACGCGCACGAACAACCCGGCGCTGGCTGACAACCTGATCAAGTGGATCTTCAAGGGCGAGAATCCGCCGGCGGGCGCCGCTCCGGCTGCTGCTGCTGGTGGTGATGCGGCGAAGCCCGCGCAGCCGCCTGCGGACGACAAGACTGTGTGGAAAGTCGCTCTCCGTGGTGACGAGCCGGTGAAGGGCAAGGCGGATGCGCCTATCACGATCGTGGAATACACCGACTTCCAGTGCCCGTTCTGCTCCAAGGTCCTCCCGGCTCTGGACGAGACGCTGAAGAACTACCCGGACAAGGTCAAACTGGTCTTCAAGAACTACCCGCTGAGCTTCCACCAAAACGCGATGCCGGCTGCTGAAGCCGCGCAGTGCGCCAAGGAGCAGGGCAAGTTCTGGGAAGTCGAAGAGAAGTACTTCGGCAACCAGGGTGAACTCGATGCCGCTGGTCTGGCCAAGCACGCCAAAGATGCCGGCGTGAACATTGCGAAGTGGGAAGACTGCGTGAAGACCCACAAGTACAAGAGCGTCGTGGAAGCCGACATGGCCGCCGCGGAGAAGATTCAGGTCACCGGCACGCCGAGCGTGTTCGTGCAGGGTCGCAAGATGGTTGCCGGTCGCGCGCCGGAAGACTTCAAGCGCGTTGTGGACGAAGAACTGGCCAAGGCGGATGCGCTGATCAAGGCCGGCACGGCGCCCAAGGACGTGTACGCGAAGGCGATCGCCGACGGCAAAGAGTTCACGCCGCCGCCGCCGCTGGATCCGAAGGTCAACAACTTCGACTACGACGGCTCGCCGATCCTGGGTGACAAGAACGCCAAGATCAAAATCGTTGAGTACAAAGACTTCCAGTGCCCCTTCTGCGCCAAGATCATCCCGATGTTGAAGCAGGTTCAGAAGGAAGTCCCGGGCGTGGCGATCGTGTTCAAGAACTTCCCGCTGTCCAACCAGTGCAACCCGAAGATGTCGCGCGACATGCACCCGGCGGCGTGCCTCGCGATGTACTGGGCCTTCGCGGCCCAGGATCAGGGCAAGTTCTGGGAGTACGAGGATCTCGTGTTCAACAACTACGGCACGATGATGCCGCCCGACGGCGAGATGGCCGCGCGTCAGGCTGCGCAGACGGAGAAGCTGAAAGGCTGGGCGAAGGACGTCGGTATGGACGTGGCGAAGGCTGAGAAGTACGTCGCCGACAAGAAGTACCAGTCCCGTCTGGACAAGGACCTGAAGGAAGCGGAGTCCGCGGAAGTGCGCGGCACGCCGAGCTTGTACGTCAATGGTCGGAGCTACAATGGCCCGATGCAGGCTGACAAGATGAAGGAAATCCTCAAGAAGGTCGCGGAAGGCAAGCTGTAAGCTGAACTTCTGAAGCGTTGAGCGCGGGTCGCTGAGGGAAACTTCAGCGGCCCGCGCGGCGTTTTGGCGACCCTCTGTGCGGCAATTTTGACGTTTGGATGACAATCGTGTGCGATGCGCGTGTCAGTTCCGCGGCGTTGATTGCCGCTGGAGTGTGCGATGCGCCACGGATATGCCCTTCTTTGTTCGCTTTTCCTCGGCTGCACGACGACGCCCGCGGTGACGGAATCGACCACAACCGATGCGACGGCGGACGCTGCAACGGACGCGACAACAGGTTCCGACGCTTCAGTGGACGTCAGCGGTGACGCGAGCGCGTCGAACGGACAAGTCAAGCTCGCGGTCACGACAGGCGTCAGCATGCTCTACAGCCAAGGAATCGCGCGGTTGAGCAACGGCTGGGCGTTCTCCGCCAAAGCCGGCTTGTGGCGCACGGACAACGACTTCAATCAGGTCGTGGAGAAGATCAATCCGCTGCCGCAGAACCTGCTGGATCAGGGCTTCGGCCACATTGGCGACATCGACGCGGCGGACGGGAAGTTGTACGTGGGGCTCGAACAAGGCGACTTTTCGAAAGGGAAGCAGGCGGTCGCGTGGTTTGATCCGCAGACGCTGGACTTTCTGGGCACCGTCGACCTGCCGCAGCATGAGAATCCGTGCCTGGCGATCGACGAGACGACGCTGATTGCGTACACGCCAGACAAGTACCACGGCACGGAAATTCGCAGGTATGACGTGAAGAATGCGTGGAAGCCGCTCCCTTCGTTGACGCTCTCGCAGCAGTTGGACGCGATGCAAGGGCTGGACGTCGCCGATGGCGCGCTGTGGTTTTCCTGCGACGACGCCGTGCACGGGCTGTATCGCGCCGATCTGAAGACGGGTGAAACGGTGCAGATTGGTTCGGCGGGGCATCTGGAGGCGACCGGGTCGGTGATGCCGGAAGTGGAAGGCATCGACGCTTCGCACACGGGAAGCGGATTCCTGCACGTGCTGACGAACGAACCGCTGCAGGCGACGAGCTGGGTGGACGACTTCGTGCTGTAGGCGCTACGCCCGTTCGAACGGAAACGGCAGAACCGCTTCAATATCGCGCTCGCCCAGAAGCAACATCAGCAGCCGATCAACACCGACCGCAACGCCGGCGGAAGTGGGCACGCCATCTTCCAGAGCGCGGAGAAAGCGTTCGTCGATCGGGTACACGGGGCGGTCTGTTGCTTGACGCAGCGCGAGATCGGCGAGGAACCGGCGCCGCTGCTCTTGCGGATCGACGAGTTCACCAAAGCCGTTGGCAATCTCCACGCCGCCCAAGTAGATCTCAAAGCGCTCGGCCAGCCAGGGTTTCAGCGGGTTCGGCCGTGCCAAGGAAGCCATGCAGAGGGGCCAGTCCGCGATGACCACCGCCGGGAAGTCCACAAGGCGGGGCTCCACGCGCTCCGCCAGCGCCCGCACGAGGACGTCCGCCACGGTGTCGCGCGCGTCGACTTGCAAGCCCGCTGCCCGCGCGCGACGTTTCACCAGCGCCTCATCGTCCGCGCGCCCCGGATCGAAGTCCGCAAACCTTTGGATCGCCTGCCGCACCGAGAGGACCGGCCAACGTCCGCGCAGATCCAGCGTCGTGGACGTCCCGCCAACTGCCTTTTGCCCCGCGCGTGCGAGCGCCTGAAAGTCGCGCACGATCTGCTGCCACGAACCGCCGGCTCGATACCACTCCAGCATCGTAAATTCCGGGTTGTGCCATTGGCCGCGCTCGCCCGACCGGAACACGTGGCCGAGGCTGTAGATGCGTTCCAGACCCGCCGAGAGGAGCCGCTTGCAGTGATACTCCGGGCTCGTCACCAAGTGCCGCACAACCGGCGCGCCGCCCATGCCCTGACGCAGGTGCACTTCCACCGCGTCCAGATGCAGCTCCAGACCGGGCGAGAGCGCCATCACGGGCGGGTCGACCTCCAGAAAGCTACGCCGGTCAAAGAAGCGCCGCGTCGCCGTGAGGAGCTGTGCGCGCTGTTGAAGACGCTGCAAACGCAAGGCATTCTGCGCGCTGAAGCGGGCGAAGTCGCCGTCTTGATGCGGAAATTCGCTGTGCGTACTGCCACCGAGTCGCTGCCAGGCGTGGTCGAACAGATCGCCGGGCTTTGCGTGCAAATTGTTCGGCAGCGTCGCGTGGCGCGTCTGTCCGTTGTGCCACAGCACGACTTCGCGGCCTTGCACGGCCAGCACGCGCGAAATCATGGGCTACTCGGCAGCAAAGCGACCGGTGCGGTCGAGCGGTTGCTGGTCAATGGCCGAGCGGACAAACTCCCAGACCGCGGGCGTCTTGGCGAGGAACCGGCCGTCGACTTCCTTACCCGCCAGCACTTTCACCATCGCCACGTCCGATTCCGTCCCGCCGCCCGGGCTCTTTTCCGGCTTGCCAACGACGCGAATGTCATTGTATCCGGGCCGCAATTCTTGGGTCAGGTCCACCGTGAAGGCGCCTTCCGTCAAGCCGATCTTCTTGAACGGTCGGCCATTGATGAAGACGTCAAACTGCACAGTCACCTTCACGTTGGGCTGGTAGACGAGCACGTAACGGTTCTTGGTCTTGCCCTGGCCGTCCGTTGGCACCGGGTTGCCGACCAAGTCGGACATGCCGGTCAGCTTCGGGTTGCCGTCCTTGTCCGGAACGATGTTGTAGCCGGGCGACAAGATGTGAATGTTGCCGTCGACGTCAAACTTGACCGTGCAATTCAGCAGTTCCGCGAGCTTCAGGTTCGTTGCCTTCAAGCCGTTGACGAACACGTCCGCGGCAAAAGCCGGCGCGGCGGTGAACGAGAGGACGAGGCTGGTCAAAAGAAGGGCGATTCGGGCGCGCATGGACAGTCTCCTTGGAAGCTTTCTACACAGAGAAAACGCAGGTTTGCCGCGACAATTCACGTCTCGCGGCTGCGACAAGCTTACACATGCCGCGGAGACACGCCAGAATCACGATCCGCCGTGATACGCGCTTGCTGCATTGAATTCACCGCGGAGTCCCACTACGATCAAAACCGTGAGATGAATTGAGGTTGCATGCGGATCGATTTCCAAAAAGCGCGGTTGTTCCTGACGTCAGCGCTGGTCGCGCTGGGCGCGTGCGGCGATCCAGACGTCGTGATCTTTCAGGCCACCGATCAGGACGTCGCGCCCGCTGATGTGCTGGTTGCGAACGATGCCGAAGATCTGGGTAATGGCCAGTCCGATGCTGAAGGTGACCTTGGTGCTGGTTCGGATGCCGTTCTTGACGGTGCCGACGCTGATTCGGAAGATTCGGACGCGTTTGAAGTCGACTCAGCGGACGTGAATGGTTCCGACGACGCGACGGAAGAAGTCGACGCGGGCCCCGATACGGTCGACGCTTCGCAAACGGACGCGCCCGACGTCGTACCACCGCAAGATGTGGTCGATGCCACGGACGACATCTTGGACGTCCTTGTGCCCGACACGGCGGAAGACGCGTTGACGGACGCGGTCGAACTGGATGTGCCGGACGACGCGGCGACGGATGCGGGTGGCGTGACGGACGTCGAATTGACCGACGCAGCGGCGACCGATGTCGCGACCCCAGACGATGTGAACGCAAGCGATGCAGACGATGCGGCAGACGCAGAGGACGCGGATAGCTCGTCGGACGTGCAGATCGCGCCAGCTTGTGCGACGAGCGACGACTGCGGCGGCCAAACGCCGTATTGCACCGCGGCCGGTGCGTGTGTGGCATGCGTCTTTGACGTTCAGTGCGCCGCGCCGGGTGCGACGTGTGTCAGCGGACTCTGCACGGCGCCCAAGACCTGCAAATCGGATAAGGACTGCACGCCCAAAGGCATGGTCTGTGACTTTCAGGTCGGCGTGTGTCGGACGTGTCTGGCAACCACGGACTGCGGCATGGGCGAGACGTGCTGGCACAACCAGTGCGTACCCTCGTTGATCCCGTGTCAGAGCTCCAAGGATTGCCCCGGAAGCGACGTGTGCAATGCGGGGGCCTGTGCGCCGTGTGCCAAGGACGTCGACTGTGCAGCATCCGAGTGGTGCGCGACGGACGTTTGTCTTGCCGACGCGTGCGCGGCTGGCGGCACCACGTGCACGGACACAAACAACGCCAAGATCTGCACAGCGAACGGGTCCGCGTGGCAAGTCGGCGCTTGCCCGGCGAACACCGCGTGCGCCAATGGCACGTGCAAACCGGTCTTGTGCCCGGCGTCCGCCATCGGCTGCGAGGGCAACTCCGCGTGGGCTTGCAACGACACCGGAACTTCAAAGTTCAGCGTGCCGTGCGGTGATGGCAAAGTGTGCGTCGATGGCGGTTGCCCGGTGCAGATTTGCACACCAAACAGCGCGACGTGCGACGGCGCAGACTTGCTGACGTGCAACGCCACCGGCACCGTCCAAACGACGACGGCGTGTGCGGCCGATTCTGCCTGCGTGAACGGTGCTTGCCAGCCCTGGGTGTGCACGCCCGGCGTCGATGTGTGCCTGAACGGCGCGGCCCACGCGTGCACCGTGAGCGGACAGTTCGGCGGAGTGGTCACGGATTGTCCCAGCATCGGTCAGGTCTGTTTTGGCGGCAAGTGCCAGAGCCCCGTCTGCACGCCGGGCGAGACGACGTGTCAGGACGTGACCACAGCGGCGACGTGCGCGGCCAACAGCGTCACGTGGAATACGACGCCCTGTGCGAGCGGCTCGGCGTGTTTCGCGGGCACCTGCAGCCCAATCGTCTGTGCGCCGGGGCAGTCGACGTGCGACGGCAACGTGCAAAAGACCTGCGACGCGACGGGCACGCATATCGCGACGACGACGGAATGCGCGGGATCGAACGCGATTTGCCTGAACAACGCGTGCGTGCCAATCATCTGCACACCCGGCAACACGCAATGCGACGGCGCGCAGTTGGCAACGTGCAACGTCACGGGCACCGCGTGGATCAGCACCGTGTGTGGGAGCAACCAGATTTGCGAATCGGGCGCCTGCGCCGCCATTGTCTGCGCGACGGGCGCCGTGCAGTGCGCCAACAACGTGCTGCAGACCTGCTCGGCGTTGGGCACACACTTCTCGACGACGACCGACTGCGGCGCGCAAGGACAGTTCTGCTATCAGGGCGCTTGCATCGCGCAGGTGTGCCCGCCCGGCGCGACGCAGTGCATCGGCGCTGTGTACGCTGTGTGCGCGGTCGACGGCTTGTCCTGGGTCAACACGGACTGCAACGACGGCAACTTCTGCACGATCGACACGTGCAACATCGCCAGCGGCTGCGTCAAGACGACAAACACCTGCGATGACGGCAACGCGTGCACAACGGACGGCTGCACAGCGAACGCCTGCACGCACGCCAGCAACAACTTCACGTGCGACGACGGCAATGCGTGCACGACGGGTGAGGCGTGCCTCGGCGGCGCCTGCACGGTGAGCAGCGCCGCTTCGTTGGTGGCCACGCTTGCCGGAAGCGGCGCTCCCGGATGGGTCGACGGCACGGGCACGACGGCAAGCTTGAACGCGCCGTTCGGCTTGGAACGCGGCGCGTCTGGCGCGTTTGTCTTCGCCGAATCTGCTGGTCAACGCGTCCGCATCTGGAACGCAAACGGGTACGTTGGCACCGTCGCAGGCACCGGTACCGCGGGCAACAAGGATGGTCCGGTCGGCCTGGCCTCGTTCTCTGCACCGCAGGACGTCGCGGTTGCCCCTGACGGCGCAGTGCTCGTCGCAGACACGGGCAACCACCGCATCCGGCGAATCGCCGGTGGCTACGTCACCACGCTCGCGGGCAACACCGCAGGGTTCGCGGACGGCGTTGGCACCGCGGCGCTTTTCTCCAGCCCGGCGGAAGTCGCAGTCACCCGCGGCGGCGTCATCTACGTCGCAGATGGCGGCAACAACCGCATCCGCCGCGTCGCACCCAGCGGCAAAGTGACCACGGCGGCGGGCACGGGCGTCGCAGGCTTCCTCGACGGACCTGCCGCCAGCGCGCAACTCAACAACCCGTGTGCGCTCGCCCTGACCTATGATGGCACCGTCTTCTTCTACGACTGCAACACCGGCCGTTTGCGCAAACTCACAACGAGTGGCAGCGTCGTCACGGTTGCTGGCGCGGGCTTGGGCTACCAGGATGGCGCGGCATCGAGCGCGCTCTTTGGCAAACCGTTCGCGATGACGTCGTACGGTTCCGGCGTCTTGATGACCGACGCGACGGCCAACCGGATCCGCTTCTGGGACGGAAATGCCAGCGTCACGACGCTCGCCGGTCAGGCTGCGAACGGCTTTCTCGACGGCACGCCGTTCGCGGCCAAGTTCAGCACGCCGCGGGGCATCGCGGTCGGCTCTAGCGGCAAGGTTGTCATTGCCGACAGCTCCAACCACCGCTTGCGCTTGCTCACGATGAACAACACGCTCTGTGACGACGGCAACCCGTGCACGACGGATAGCTGCAACAACGGAGCCTGTACGTTCAGTAGCCTCGCCGATGCCGGCCCCTGTGATGACGGATCGGCATGCACCACAAGCGACGTGTGCAACGGAACCGGTAGTTGCGGCGGCGTCGCGATCGCCTGTGACGACGGCAAGCAGTGCACGACCGACACTTGCGCGCCGTTTGACGGGGCATGCGACACCGTGAACCGCACCGGCGCGTGCGACGACGGTTTGGCGTGCACCACAGCAGATACGTGCAGCGGCGGCGCATGCAGCAACGCGAATGCGTCCGTTTCCTCGCTCGCAGGCAGCAACACCTTGGGCACGGACAACAACATCGGCACAGCGGCGCGCTTCTCGTGGGTCACTGGCGTAGCGACGGACGCGAGCGGCAACGTGTGGGCGATCGACAGCACCGCGCACCGCATCCGCGGCGTCACTGCCAACGGGGTTGTCACGACGACGGCGGGTTCCACCGTTGGATTCGTCGACGGCACGCTCATTTCGGCGCGGTTCAACACGCCGACACGCATCGCGTTCAATGCCGCCGGCACGGCGTTTATCACCGATACGGGCAACAACCGCATCCGCTCCGTCACCGGCGACACCGTGGCGACCTTTGCAGGTGCCGGCACCGCGGGCTACTTGGATGGCGCGTCGACGAGCGCGCAGTTCAACGGTCCGATCGGCATCGTCGTGGACGGCGGCGGCACCGTTTACGTCGCGGACCGCGGCAACTTCCGCATTCGCACGTTGGCGGCAAATGGCACGGTGGGCACGCTCGCCGGCAGCGGCGCTTCGGGCAGTCTCGACGGCGCAGCGAGTTCGGCCGCGTTTGTCGATCCGCGCGGTGTCTGCGTCGACAGCAGCAACGGCACCGTCTACGTCGCGGACGGCGACGGCTACACCCTACGCAAGATCGCGGGTGGTCAGGTCTCCACCTTGGCGGGCAAGTCCGGCACGTTCGGATTGGCCGATGGCCAAGGTGCGGCCGCCCGCTTCAACCGCCTGTCGGACTGCGTCGTCGATGCGAACCACGATATTTGGGTGGTTGACGCCTTCAACTTCCGCGTTCGCCGCGTCACACCAGGCGGGCTGGTCACGACCATTGCGGGTAGCACAGCAGCGCCGACACTTGCTGGCGACCCGGGCAGTCAGACGATTGTCGATGGGACGCCGGCGAACGCCGTTTTCATGCACCCCAACGCGATCAGCAATCCCAAGCCCGGCCTGTTCTACGTGGCCGACCACGGCGCTGTGCGCAAGCTCCTCATCGCGCAACCTCTCTGTGATGACGGCCAGGCGTGCACCGCCGACAGCTGCGACCCTGCCACCGGCGTCTGTTTGCACGCCGCGCTTGCCGACGGCACCGCGTGCACGACTGGCGTTCCTTGCACCGTGGGCGAAACCTGCCTCGCTGCCACTTGCCAAGGCGGCGGCGCCAAGAATTGCGACGACAGCAACGTGTGCACAACGGACGCTTGCACTATCGCGACTGGAGTTTGCACGCATGCGAACGCCGCTGGTGCGTGTACCGACGGCAACGCGTGTACCACGAACGACACGTGTGTCAGCGGTGCGTGTGACGCCAGTCAATCGAGTTTGACCGCCGTCGCAGGCGCAGTTGGAGCACTCACCACGGGCACAACGGACGGCAAAGGCTCGGTCGCACGATTCAGCACGCCGCAGGGTGTCTTCTGGGACAGCGATAGCGTGGCGTGGATCGCAGACACGGGGAACCACACGATCCGCAAGATGCTGAGTGACGGCACGGTCACAACGGCGGCCGGCGTGGCGGGCAGTTCCGGTTTCATCGACGGCGCCGCGGCCACAGCGAAATTCGCGACGCCTGCAGAGATTGTCGGTGACGGCGCTGGCGGACTCATCATCGCCGACTGGGGCAACAACCGCATTCGCAGGCTCAGCGGCGGCGTGGTCAGCACCGTCGCGGGCTCCGGCACGGGCGGCTACTTGGACGGCGCACCGACATCCGCACAGTTCTACCGGCCCAACAGCGTGGACATCGACAGCGCAGGCGTCATCTATGTCGCGGACGGCAGCAACCGCCGCATCCGCACGATCGCCAAGGACGGCACGGTCGGCACGTTTGCTGGTTCTGGCACGGCAGGCGGCGCCGACGGCGCTGCGTCTTCGGCCAGCTTCGTCACACCCAGTTGCGTCCGCGTCGCACCCAGCGGCGCGGTGTGGGTCGTCGACGCGGGTGGCTTCACGGTTCGACGCATCTATCAGGGCAACGTCAGCACGGTCGCCGGCCTCTACAACACGACCGGCACGGCCGATGGCACCGGCAGCATGGCGCGGTTTACGCGGCCATGGGGCTGTAGCATCGACCAGTCTGGCAACTTGTTGGTGTCGGATAGTTACGCGTTCCGGTTGCGCAAGGTGACACCTGCTGGCGTCGTCACGACGCTTGTGGGCAGCGGCCTCACCGCGGGCGCCGGCACTCCGCAAACGCCTGCGGACGGCTTGGGCAGCGCGGGCAAACTTGCCTACCCGCTGGGCATCGATCTTGGACCGGACGGTAACGTGTGGATCAGCGACCAGCACGCGATCCGTAAGCTCGTCTTGCCGCAACCGAACTGCGACGACGGCATCGCGTGCACCATCGACGCGTGCGACAGCACCACGGGCGCGTGTACGCACGTCGCGGCCACGGACGGCAGTGGGTGCGACGACGGCGACGCGTGCACGCTCAGCACGACGTGCACCGGCGGCACCTGCAGCGGCGGCACGGCGACCAATTGTAGTGACAACATCGCGTGCACCGTGGACGCATGCAACAAGTTCAGCGGCTGTACACATGCCACCGCCGCCTGCTGCACGGTCGATGCCGGCACGACTTGGGGCTTTGAAGGCGGCACGCTCGCGCCGGTCACGACCAATTACGGCTGGGTCTCCACGACCGGCGCGCACGGCGGCAACTATGAAGCCTACTTGCCGTACACCTACTCCACGATGACGGCGAACTTGAACTTGCCCGCCAAGGCTATCCCGACCAACGGCACAACGACGCTCGCGTTTTGGTACGACTACCAGTATGCGCCGTATTACGGTTACAGCTCTGGCTACCGCACGTTCTCCGTCGTCATCAATGGCAGCATCGTCTGGACCGCGCCGACGAGCACGCCGCTCGGCGTCTGGCAGTCCAAGTCCATCGACCTCACGCCATACGCCGGGACCACGCCAACCATCGCGCTGAGCTTGGGCGTGAACGCCGCATACTCAGCGTCCACCTACGGCGTCGACTTCGGCGTGGACGACGTCCTCATCTCCACCAGTTGCCCCTGAGACTTCACTTGCATCCCTCGATCGGCGTGTTCTCGCAGCGCCAGTCGCGGCAGACGTCGGTGGAGCAGGCGTTGAAGTCGTTGCACGCGACGTCGTCTTTGCATAACGCGCCGCACTGATCGACGTAGCCGCTGCACAGAATCGTGCTCTCCGTGTTCTTGCTGTACCAGCTGATGTAGCACTGAATCGCGGCTTTACGCGCTTCGTCCGTGACCCCACCGGGCGCGAGGTGCTGAAAGCATTGCCACGTGCAACAGTCTTTGGTTTGGCCGCTGGCTTTGAGCTGGCACGTCGTGAGGAACGTACAGAACTCGTTGCACATGCCCTTCAGGTCCTGCACCTTCGGGTCCGTGACAAGGTTCTGCCAGTCACACGTGATGGGATCGACGTGAATTTGGCCGTTCGCACTGGGTGCGGCGCACACTTTGCCGACGTCACCGTAGAAGGGCTTGCCCTTGTAGCCAGGGTTGGTGCAGGTCTCCCAGCGGGTGTCGAGCGGAGTGCACTGGGAAGAATTGCCGCACGTCGGCGCGCAAAAGGGCTCGGTTGGACCGCGCCAGCCAGTTGGCATTTGGATGCACAAGCCAGCACGACCGCCGAGTTGAGCCTTGTCGCACGGCGTTTTGACGGTCGTACACGGCAGCGTACACCAGGGGAACGGCGCGTACTCGCTGTCCTGACACGTCAGACCCGCCGCGCAGGTCCCGGTCGGGCACGCTTCACCAAAACCGGGGAGCGGCGCCACGTCAGCCGAAGCATCGGCGCTGTCGGTCGGCGTTCCCGCACAAGAAGCGAGCGCCACAAGGAATAATGCGCGCCCCGTGAACATTGCAGCCTTGGTCATCTCGACGCGCCTCCCACCCTGTGCCAATCTTCCACCATGCCGTCATCGCTCGCCAGTCTGCAAGGGGTCTCCAAGCGCTTCGGCGACGTGGAAGCGTTGCGCGGCGTGACGATGACGCTGCCGACCGGCGTTGTTGGCCTTCTGGGACCAAATGGCGCTGGCAAATCGACGCTGTTTCGCTTGTTGCTGGGCCTTGATCGCGCGGATACCGGTGAGATCTCGGTGCTGGACTTGCCGCTGCCGAGTGAGGCGGTTCGCGTGCGCGGCTTGATCGGCTACATGCCTGAAGACGATAGCCTATTTCCCGACATGACCGCGACCGAGCAGGTCGTGCACGCGGCGCAGCTCTCCGGTGTGCCGCCGATGGACGCGACGCCGCGCGCGCACCAAGCGTTGGATCTGGTGGGTCTGACGGACAATCGCTACCGCAAAGCCGCGGGTTTTTCTCTGGGGCAGCGACAGCGCCTGCGGTTGGCGATGGCGTTGTGTCACGGTCCGCAGCTCCTGATCGTCGATGAGCCAACCGCTGGACTTGATCCCGACGGGCGCGCGCAGATGCTCGCTCTTTTGGGTGAAATCGCCAATCAGGGTGCGTCAGTGCTGCTGTCCACGCACATCTTGGCCGACGTCGAGGCGATCTGCAGCCACGTCGTGCTGATGACCCGCGGGCAAGTCACGTTTTCGGGGCCGATGGCGCGGTTCCGCGCGGCGTCGGGCGGACCGTCGTTCCACGTGCGGCCAACGGGCGACGTCAGCAAGCTGCTTGAGGTCCTGACGAGTCGCGGGATCGGCGCGACGCTGGAGCATGGCGACGTGCTTGTGCAGCTCCCGCCGGATCGCCTTGCTGAGCTGTGGCAGGCGTGCGCGGACGCGGGCGTAGGCGTCAGCGGCTTGAGGCCGGCAGAAGAAGACATGGCGAGCGCGTTCATGCGCCACGTGCAGCATGCCGGCAACCTCGAAGCGCAGAGGTTGCTGTGACGCAAAAGACGCCAGAACAGCAGCCCACGCGCGCGTTTTTCCACCCCGGCGGTTTTGCCAAGCTGGACGCGCCGCCGTTGACAGACGGGGAGCGTTTGCGCTGGCTCATCGGCATGTTTGCGCGCCTGCAGTTGCGGAGCGTGTCGTCCAAGCTGACCGCGGCGTCGTTTCCGCTGGGTGCGCTGGCGGGTGCTGCGATCATCGCGCTGCTGACAAAGATTCCGCAATTAATGGAAGTCGTCGGCGACGATCGCCGCGTCTTTGTAACCGACAAGTCGATGCCGATTCTGTTTGGCATGAACCTCCTCACGGCTTTTCTCCAGACGACCATCTGGGTAGCGCCCGTGATCGCCGCGGACGTGCAGTCCGGCGCGCTGCTCCTCTATTTTTCCCGACCGTTGCGGCGCCGCGATTACCTGCTCGCGCGTTTTCTTTCAGCGACGCTCGTCACGTGGCTGGAGCTGGCGAGCGGCGCGCTCTTACTGATCGCCGTGCAAATCGCGTCGTTTGGCGTGTCGCTCGACGGCGGTGGCGCGCTGCAAGGCGTCTTCTTCTGGGCCGTGTTGGCGATCGGGGAAGTGCTCGTCTCGCTTTTTGCCGCTGCGGTGATTTCCGCCGTCGCATTGGGCTGTTCGTCGCTCGCGCGCTCGACCAATGGCGCGCCACTCTTGTTTGCCGGACTGATGCTCGGCTCGATTCCGCTTTCGCTCGTGCTCGGCAACGTCGCGGGTAACGCGCCCTTGTGGCAGGCGTTCAATCTCTCGCAGGGCCTGAACGCGGTCCACACGCTCTTGATGGCGCTGCTTTCGCCGCAGCCTCTGCCCGATGGTCTCCTGACGCGCGCGCTCACGGGCGCGGTGCTTTGGTCGGCGCTGGCGGCGGGCGCGTGGCAATTGCTGTTGCGTCTCTTGCGCAACCCGCCGTTGGGCAAGGGGAGGGCGTAGATGTTGTCGCCTTTGCCACCGGACAATACTGTGCTGCGGATGCAGCGTGTGACCCAGCAGTACGGCGCGACCGTGGCGCTTCTGGACGCGTCGTTCGACCTGCAGCCGGGTGTCGTGGGGCTCCTGGGACCGAACGGCGCGGGTAAATCGACGCTGATTCACCTCGCCGCGGGTTTGAAGACGCCGACGCGTGGCAAAGTGACGTGGCTGGGCGGCAAGACGCAGGGCGATGCCACGCTGGAAGGTCAGATCGCGCTGGTGCCCGATGGCGACAGCCTGCCCAAGCTCGACACGCCGCTGTCCTTGACCTCAATGGTGTTGCGCTGCCACGGGCTGGTCGCGCACGACGCGGAGACGCGCGCCAAGGCGATTCTCACGCGGCTGGGCATGGAAGCGAAGTGGAACGAGGCGCTGGGCGGTTTGTCGCGCGGTCAGCGGCAGCGCGTGAAGTTGGCGCAGGCGTTCGCGATGCCCGCGCGGCTGGTGCTTCTGGACGAACCGCTCAACGCGCTGGATCCCATCTGGCGATTGGAAGTCGCCGCGCTGATGCACGAGGCGGCGCAAAACGGCGCGTGCGTCGTGGTGTCGAGCCACATTTTGGAGGAAGTGCAGTCGATCGCCGGTTGGCTGCTCTTGCTGTTTCGCGGGCGCGTCGTGGCCGCTGGAAGTCAGGCGGAGATTCGCGCGCTGTTACACAAACGCGCGCAGGCGCTGCGGTTGAAAACGAGCGATCCGCGGGCGCTGGCGCGTGAGCTACTGAGTCGCGCGCCGGTGACGGAGCTCAAAATCGACGCGCAGTACCTGACCGTGCAGGCCTCCGAGCCTTCGGAGCTGTTTCAGGCGTTGCCTCAAGCGGTCATCGCCTCGGGCGCGCGGGTGGATTTCGCCGCGACCGATGGTGACGACCTGATCAGCCTCTTCCAGGCGCTGGCCAAGGAGGTCAAATGAGCGCGTGGTCGTGGAGCCAGGCGCCCGAAGCGCGCAAACTGTCGCTGCCAGCGGCGGTGGCGATTCACGCGCAGGTGCAGCTCGCGCGGACGTTGCGCCTGCGGACGCTGTGGCCCTGGCTGGCGGTGACCCTCGCCGTGACGCTGGGCGGCTGGGCGATCGTGCACTTTTCGGTCGAGTCGGCGGAGCGTTTTTCCGACTACGTCGACACGTGGGCGATTCGAGCCATCGCGCTCGTCGCGCTCGGTCTAGGAACGGCGGCGGTGCGTCAGGACGCGGAAGCGGGCGCGCTCTCGTTCTTTCTTCTCCGTCCACAAGCCAAGCTCGCGCTGCCAATCGGTCGCTGGCTCGCCGCGTCGGCGGTGTCTGGCGTGCTCGGCGAGGTGTCGGTGCTGATGCTGTGGCTGGTCACGCGCGGCACGTCCGCAGAAATGCCGTTCACCGATTTGCTCGCGCTTCTTCTGGCGGCTGGGCTCGCCGCGATGGCCTATAGCGCCACGTTCATCGCGATCGCCATATGGTTTCGCGCCGCGGTGGGCATGTCGGTGGGCTGGTTGGTGCTGCTCGACAGCCTCGCCACACAGTCAGCGAGCTTCGCGGCGATCGCGCCGAGCCACTATCTCGGCCGTATTCTGGGCGAGGAGTCGCCGCCGGAGACGACGGCTGTGACCGCAGTTGCAGCGCTGTTGGGCTGGACGGTGTTGATGCTGGTGGCGTCTGCGACGCGGTTGCAGCGTGAGCCGCCGGTGTCTGGGCGGGAATGAGGCTCTCGCACGCTGGCATGACCGTGGCATCCACCGTCAACGGGATGCGTACGCAGTGCCGCTGGGCCGAGTGCTCATCTCCGCCCAGCGCACAGCGCAACCACTCAGGAGCAGTCTACCGCGCCGGCCAACGCGACCGCACGGGCGACGGACCGCCCGTCCATGGGTCCTTCACCGTCCGTTCGCGCGACGACGTGGGCGGCAGCGGAGCGTCGCCCACAGCGTGGAACGTCGCGCCGTCACGGCAAGCCAGCTCCAAACGCGGCCAGCCCGCCGCTGGCTGGGTCAGGCAGGCGCCAAGCGAGGCCTGAACGTGGGGCCAGACTTCGTCGAGGACCACGATGGGCTCGTGGTTCACAACCCGGACCGAGCCGATACGCCGCCATGTCGCGCGACCGGAATCGACGTTCGCTTGGCGACAGCTTAGTCGAGCGTACAGCCCAACGGCCCGACCTTCGTCGAGCGCGCGGCCCTGAACCGCCGTCAGTGATTTGAGAGAGAACATGACGCACCTCCGCTGGCGCCTCGGAGTCGCGTCGCAGAGCCGCAGGACGTCTGCGGGCCGCGGGCGGATCTATCCCCGAGGAACCAGGCAGAGGTCGCAATTGGAATGAGCGGTCACATCGCTTACGAAGGTAAGCAACGAGGGGCGCTGCGTCAAGAGCAAAAAGCACCAACCCAGACCTGATCGATCCTCGTCCCCAGACGCACCCGTCACGCTCACTCGCCCCCCGCATCCCCGCGCGCAGCCGAAGCGCCAGACAGATCTCACCCGTGGAATCGCCGATCCGGATGAAATTTCAAGTCTTGCGCCGGTA
>CAITYF010000084.1 GCA_903896545.1 uncultured Myxococcales bacterium
CCCCTGTGACCCTTGCCGCGAAACGCGCAATGGCCGCCTGCGGCAGGCTAGTGAAGGGGATGTCCCAGCGTGCCGCGAGAAAGTTTGTTAATGAAATCAAGCACAGATCATTAGGGGGCATTGTATAGCATCATGGGTAGGACCTCATGCAGCGCAGGCCGACGTAGTTGCTGGCGTACGACAGCGTGCTGCTGTCGCGATCGCCCGCACGCTGGTACAAGGCGCCGCCGTAGAAGCTGCCGCCACGATTGACCCGGGCGGAGGCGCTGTCGGGCCCAACGGGATCGGTGACTGCGTCAGGGCTGTACGCGCCATACCAGTCCCGGTTCCACTCCCAGACATTCCCTGTCATGTCGTGCAAGCCGTAAGGACTGTCTCCGGCCGGCTTGGTGCCGACCGCAGCGATGCCATTGCTACCGCTCATCACCGCGTAGCTCGCGCTCGGCGCGTTCTCGCCCCACGGGTACGTCCGCATCGCCGCCGCGCACGCGGCATCGCCCGCCGTGCTTCCATTCTTCTCGCAGCTGCCGCGCGCTGCCATCTCCCACTGCGCCTCGGTCGGCAGGTCAAACGCTGCACCACGCCACTTGCAGTACGCCCGTGATTGCGTCCACGTCACGTCGTTCACCGGATGGTCCAGCAAGATCGGGTACGTCGAAGACCCCGCGCTCGGTGCCGTGCAGACTCCTGCATCCACGCAGGCTTTGTACTGCGCCACTGTCGTCTCCGTCACGTCCATGTAGTATGCCGAGAGCGTCACTTTGTGCTGTGGTCTTTCGTCGCTACCGCAGCCGCTGTCCTTCACCGGGTTGCACCCCATCCAGAACGTCCCCTCTGGAATCAGCACCAAGCCGAGGACCTGATCGCACGCACCGCCAGTCCTCTGCGCGTCGAGGCACTCGTCGCACTTCGCGCCGGTCTTCACCGGGTCCACACAGACGTCGCACTTCGCGCCGGTCTTGAGCGTGTCTACGCACCGATCGCAGTTCTCGCCGGTCTTGAGCGCGTCCAGGCATTGGTCGCACTTCGCCCCCGCCTTCACCGCATCCACGCAAAACTCGCACCCGGGCCCGGTATGGATCCCATCCCCACACCGCGGACAAACACCCGTCCCCAATTTTGGGTCAAAATCATCACAATCCGCCGACGCCGGCACGCCGTCCTGATCCCGGTCATCCGCCGGATTTTCCCACGGCGGCGAGGTCGGCTGAATGCACGCCGTCAACCACACCAGCCCCAGCCCCAGCCACACGCTCAGCGTTCGCTTCATCGTGCTCACTCCCCACCCACGCCGGGCTCTGGCAACGCTGGCAGACCGAGCAACATGCCTACGCCGCTCAGGATGAGCGCACCACCGGCGGCGCCTACGCCGATGCCGGCGTTCTTCCACGTGGCGGCGCTGGCGTAGGCGCTGGTCGCGTCGAGGCGGGCTTGGGTGACGCCTGCGGTGTCTGTGGCGGCGTTGTAGCGGGCGGTCGCGCTGTTGCCTTGGGACTGATGGTAGGTGCCCACCACGAACAGCGCGCCCGCGGCCACGGCTAGCGCGCCGCCGGTCCATACCGCCGCTTTGCTCCACGTGCGGGCGCTCTGGCGGCCGAGGTAGCGGTCCCATTCCGGGTGAATCGTGAAGTCGCCCTCGCGCAACCGCAGTTCCAGCACCTGCCCCGCCTGCACTGTGCCGAGCAGCTGCGGCCGCGGCGTGTAGCCACGCAGCTCAAAGCGACCGCGGCGTTCCTGACTCGGCTCGAACAGCACGACGCCGTCGTCCGTCACCGACTGGCCGGGGCCGTTGTCGCCTTCCAGGCGGAACACGAGGCCGTCGAGCGACGTCCGCACCTGCAGCACCGCGGGGAGACGCACCCTGTCACCGCGCTGAGGCGGCAGCGGTACAGACACCGACCCGCGCCGCCAGACCAGTTGGCTCGGCCACTCCTGCAGCTGGACCTGCGCGCCATCGACGCGCAGCGCTTCTGCGTCCGCCAGCAGCCGGTCGCCCGCCTCCAGCCCGATGAACTCCACCGTCCGCCACGCCACCTGCACGTCGCGCGTCTCGCCGGGCTCCAGCGTCAGCTCCATGTGCCACGGGCCAAAGCCCGCGCGCTGCACCGTCAGCTTCAGCGGCTTGCCGGCGGGCACTTCCAACTGGGTGGGCGTGCGCCGCAGCTGGCCGTCGATCCGCACCGCGTCGTCCGCGTCCAGCCCGCTCAGGTGCAGCTGCGAGACCCGCTGGCAGTTCGCCCGCGTCTGCCGCAGACTCAGCTTGACGCCGCGCCGATCGCCCTGGTTGATCTCGACGCGCTGGGCCTTGCCGGTAAAGCACTCGTCGTCCACGTCCACCGTGTGCGGGCCCGGCGTCACCTGCGCGACAACCGGCGTGCGCCCGACGACCGCGCCGTCCACGCGCACGCGCACGCCCGGCTCGTCGGCGGAGATCTCCAGCCGCGTGCTCTGGAACTCGGCGACCAGCTTCTGCTTGTCGCCCTCTTTCAGGCTCAGTTCGCTCGACCACACGCCCAGCTGCGGGTGCCGCACTTCCAGCTTCTTGCTGCACATCGGCACCTTGAAGCTGCCCGGCACCTCGCCCAGCGTCACGCCGTCCACGGTCGCCACGCCGCGCAGGTCGTTGCCTTTGTCATCGTGGGCCTTCAGGGTCAGCGCGGCGATGCGCGGGTCGGCCGGCAACGTCAGCGCCTTCTTGGCGCCGCGCTCCAGCTGCAGCTTCTCCTCCACGCGCAGAAAGCACGGCGCATCGAGCGTCACCGTGTGCTTGCCCGGTGGCACGCGCCGCTCGCGCTGCGGACACTTGCCCCACGCCTTGCCGTCCAGCTTCACGTCCAAGCCCGCCGCGCCGCACTCCACCGTCAGCTGCGCGTAGTCCGGGGCCAGCGACCACTGCAGCGTCTTCGTGTCGGCGCGCACGTTCACGGACTCGGTCTTGGTCACGTATTCGGTCAGCAACATCGAGATCGTCCGCGTTCCGAGCGGCACGCCCTTGGAGCACGGCGTCTGGCACAGCGGCTTGTCGCCCATCAGCACCATCGCGCCTTCGGGCGTGGACTTGAAGTCGACCACCGCCTCGTCCGCGTCGTCCGTCTCCACTTCCTTGGCCTTCTCCACCGTACGGCCGCCAAACGGCAGCTTCGGCCGGTCCGCCGCGCCGGGCATCTGAATCTCCGTCCGCAGCCGCGCCAGCAGATCGCTCACGGCTTCCGCCACGGCCAGATCGGGGTTCTGTGGCTTCCATGCGGCGATGCCAGACTGGGTCAGGCAGCCTTTCTCCGCAGAAAACAGCTGCAGCAGCAGCTTGGGCTCTTTGCCCGTCCGCGTGATCGACGCCTGCAGCAGGGAATTCGCCGCCAACTGTTCGCCCAGCTTGCACGCGGACTTCTCCGCATAGCCGGCTTTTTGCGACTCGCGGCGCACGTCTTCCAGCAGCTTCTGTTCGTCCACCGAGCCGACCACCTCGAGCTTGCCGGTCTTGCGCAGCTCCGAGCGCAGCAGGCCCACGACCTCGCCGAGCGCCACGGCGTCCGCGCCCTTGCGGTCAATGCCCACCGTCACGCGCGGCAGCGTCGCCAGCTCGGCGTCCACGGCCGCCGCCACTTGCTCCACGGTCCCGCGCTGCACCAGCAGCTTGCCCGTCCACGACCACAGAAACGCCGCGGGCAGGTTCTGACCGATGCGGTACGCGTCAGAGATATGGCCGTCTTCATCGCAGATCGTGCGGTCCGGACTCCAGCCCACATTCGCACAGCGGCCATCGTCCTGCACCGCAACGACGACCAGCCGCAGGCCCTTCTCGCGGTACTTGTCGTGCAGCGCTTTCCACTTCGGCACGGCCTCCATGCAGGGAGCGCACCACGTCGCGTAGAACTCGACGGCGAGCAGGCGCACGGCCGGACGCAACAGCTCGGATTCGGGCGACAGACCACCGTCCGCATGCGCGGGCTGGGCAGCCAGCAGAGTGATCGCGGCGAGCAGGGGGAGGAGGAAGGCTCGAAAGGCGCGTAAAGTGGGCATCGGAAGTCCAAGCCAGCGGAGGAGACTGGCGCCGTTTCGGGGGAGTGTACACTCGTTGACCTATTGTGAAAACCACGCTGAAGTGGAGCAGTCCTGTCGCATCTCGGACCCGGACCGCGCGCACGCACCTCCGGTGACACGCCGCGGTGTCGACGGCTGTGACGTTGGCATTCGGTCAGCGGGTAGAGGAGTGCAAGGGCCGATTGCAAAGTGGCTGCCCGTGAGGGCGACTGCGCAGATTGCTTTGTCCCTTGAACTCGGCATCTTCACGCAAGACTTCACGACGCTCGTGAGTCAACCTGTTGAAATCGAGGGAACCGGGGCGTGAGCACGGCATCTCCGACCCGGAGCAGGTCATCTCCGACCCGGAGCAAGGCATCTCCGACTCCGAGCAAGGCGGCTCCGACCCGGAGCAAGGCGTCTCCGACCCGGAGCAAGGCGTCTCCGACCCGGAGCAAGGCGTCTCCGACCCGGAGCAAGGCATCTCCGACCCGGAGCACGTGGCAAAGGGTCAATAACCGTCCGGAGAGACGTGCATCAGGTCCTTCATCGTGTCGGTGCGCTCGCCGCCCCAGTGCCAGCCGAGGATGCGGCGGAAGGCAGAGACAATCGCGCCGTCGGGCGTCAGGCTGCGCGTCGGCTGCGTTTCCGGCAACCAGTAACCGCCCAGGCGGCGGCGGCAGCGCCCCAGCTCGGCGCGGTTGTGCGGCGCGGGCGTGTCGCGTTTGCAGTGGGCATACAGGCCGTTGTCGTTGGAGTTGATGTCGAGCGCCTCGCCAAACGCGTGCCAGCCGTATTGGGTGCGTTTGCCGCGCACCACCGGTCCGCCCGAACGGCCCACGCGATACCCGACGAGCGACTCGATCTCTGCGCCCGCCTTGAGTGCCTCTTGCAGCGCCTGTTGGACCCGCGGAGCGTAGAACTTGCAGATGTACGCCGGCCGCACGCCCGGTAGCGCGATCTTTTCCTGGTCCTCGCGGCACATCGTGCAGCCCGTGACCGACCAATCGCTCGCCTTTTCTTCCTCATTCAACTGCGCATACGGCTTGGCAACATGCCGATGGTGAACTGCGCGACGCGCCACGACGCTCCACGTCCACGTGTCGTACGTGCAGGTCGCTGGCTGTCCAGCCGGCAGCAGCGCGAAAAGCAGCGTGAGGACGTGCAGCAGCATCGAATTCCTGGGCAAAACGGCGGCCCCAGATGGGATGCCGCCTTTCAGTCTGACCACGCGCGGGTGCGACGTCAAGCGTGATGTTTTCCGTGAATTCAGCGGCTTCTGCTGCTAGAGCAAAGGCGCCGTCGCAGCCAGGCAAGTCCGACCGACTTGCCGCAGCCACCGCCACCGCGTACCTTCCGCGACCATGACGACGCCCGCGCCCTTTGTCACCACGCACCCCGACGGCCGCAGCCTCATGCCCGGCGGCAACGTGTTTCGCCCGCCAAGCGAGGCCGATTCGCTGCTCCTTCAAGTGTCGGTCGGCTGCTCGCACAACCGCTGCAGCTACTGCGCGATGTACCAAGGCAAGCGCTTTGCGATCCGCCCTCAGGCGGACATCGAAGCGCTCATCGACGCGTTCGCGTCCCAGCGCCCTGCCCCGTCGCGCCGCGTCTTTCTGTGCGATGGCGACGCGCTGATCCTGCCGCAAGCGCGGCTCGTGGCGACGTTGACCTACCTGCGCCAGCGTCTGCCGTGGGTGCAGCGCGTGGCGGTATTGCCGCTGCGAATTTCACCGCTCGGAATGACTACTTTGACTCGGCTCGTTCAACCAACGTATTCGCCAATTCCTGAATCACCGCGCCAATTCCTGACCTCAACTCCGACGGTTGGGCCACTTCCAGGTCGACTGCAGCGACACTCGCCCCGTCACGCGAACGCTTGGCCTCCAAAACGACCAACAGCTTGCCGTTCATTTTGGTGACCGCACCGCTCACAACGAAATCCGCCCCAATCATCCGGGCAGTCTCGACAATGCATTCGTTGGTGCATTGTGCGGCGGTCTTTTCGCTATGCTGAAGAATTTCAAAGACTTTTTCTTTGGAAAGCACCTTGATCGAATCGCCGATTTTTTGGGTCAGGCGCGACCGAATCACATCCGTCAGGGCCACAGCGTCGTCCATGCTGATCGCCTTGGACGGGGCTGAAAGGTTCATGACGACCAGAATTCCAAGCTTCTTGGCAGGCGCCGCGACCGACCGTGGCTGCGGTTGCGGCACGTTGGTCTCAACTTGCACTGGCTTTGGGTCCGGCTTGCCGGCAACGCCCACGCTCGTCGCGGCATGGTTCGATGCCCCACCGCCCGTAGCGACTGGAGGCCCACCCTGACCGCTGCCGGCAGCTCCTGCCTTCGAACGCATCGTCTTGAGCTCGACCGCGTTGGCGATGTTCTTCAGTGTCTCGGCTTCAACCTTCCGCAGGTAGTCACCCCCAATCATCGAACTCGAGCTAGCTAGCACCAACTCCGTGTCGGTGCTCTGGTCCGAAGTACCCAAGTAGGTGAACAACGCCCAATTCAGCGCGTATCCTCCGGATTTCATTGCGAATACCGCGTTCACATTGCGTGTCACCGTATAGCCGGGTAGTGCGCCCCATTCATTCGCGGCGTAGTCCATGATATCGGCAGACGAACCTGCAATCAGCTGGCGGGTGCCGGTGCCACGCTTTGCGTTCATCTCTATCTGCGTCATCGTCGAAGCGCAGCCGCCAAGCAGCACGGCGAACGCGAGGCAGACACTCCAAACGGCCACGCGAATCCGCAGCCGAGTGAAGTTTCCGATTATCTGACCGATTCTCAACATCCTCGCCCTCTCCGTAAGACTGAGACCTGCAAACCACATTTTTGCCCCACGAGCGGATGCCAAAAATCCACAACATGAACACGCGGCCGCAAGCGCAGACAATTAGTATCAACCGCTCGGAAATCCGAGTCAATCGTTGATTTCCAGCTTTTCC
>CAITYF010000085.1 GCA_903896545.1 uncultured Myxococcales bacterium
CATGCAGCATCATGGCTGCGGCCAAGGCCGCACCGGATAGAAGGTCGTGGACGCTTGGGCGTCCCGAAATTGGACCGGACCGACCTGCAGGAAAAACGGAGAGAAGGAGATTGACAGAATTGAGGTGATAGAAGGGATCGTCACGCGTAGGCGCGGAGACAGCCGCAGGCTGGCTCCGGTCCAGACGACGGCGAAGCCGGACCGGCTGGACTAAACATGCCTGCCAAGATTGGAGATCAAATGCTGAACACTGGGTGGGCATGTTTAGGCTGCTAGCTGGGTCGCCAAGCTCGCGTCCCTGCGGGCCGACTCGCGGCGACACAAGATATTTCCCTCCGAGTCAATGCAAGGCGGAATCGAGCCCGACCGGCCGCTTGCGGCCGGATTCGCCCAAAAGAAGCCACAACCTCACCACGTTCCCCATCTGTCCCTAGTGCGGCGCCTCATCCGCGTACTTCACGCTGCACCCGCGCGGCTGCGTCTTGGTCTTCGCCACCGGCTTGCCCGCCAGCACCGCGTCCAGCGCGTTGACCAGGTAGGGCTCCTCGCCTTCGCCTTCCGCCAGGTTCCCGCCCGGCAGGTTGTCCGGCGCGCCGTGGTACACGATCTTCCTGTCCTTATCGAGCACGAACACTTCCGGCGTGCGTGTCGCCCCGTAGTGTTTGCCCACCAGCCCCGTTTCATCGAGCAGCACCGGGTGGTCCAGTTCCCACGCCGCGCGTGCAGCGACGTTGCGATCCTTGCCCGCCCCTTCGCGTCCCGGCGCGCTTGAGTTCACCGCCAGCCACACAACGCCTTTCTCCGCGTACTTGTGTGCCAGGTTCTTCAGCGGGCCCTCTTCGTGTGCGTACTTCACGAACGGGCAGCCCGGATTGAACCACTCCAGCACGACCGGCTTGCCCTTGAACGTGCCCAGTTCGACCACCTTCCCGTCAGTGTCCAGGAGCGAGAAGTTCGGCGCGATGTCGCCGACGTCCGCGGGCGGCAGCACGAGGGCAACAGTCGGACTGGGCGCGGCAGGCGGCGGAACAGCTGGCGCAGCGGGCGGCGCAACAGGCGTAGCCGGGGGCGCAACCACAGCGGGAGGCGGTGGCGGCGTCCGCCCACAAGCGGAGTTGGTCAGGAGCAGAATCGGCAGAATACGGCGAAGCATGGCACCTCCAGGAGCGAATCGCTGTGCAAAATGTCGGCGAAGTTCACTCCGGCGGCAAGAGGGCGTTCACACCTCGGCGACGACCGCTTGCGGAACGATCCGATTGGCGCGCGTCCGCTTTTGCAGCACCCACAGGAGCGGCGGAAGCACGAGCGTCATCCCAATCGCCAGATGCGCCAGCGTTTGCATCCCGTGCAGCGTGTGGTCCCCCGCTTCCGACATGATTTCCGACGAGACGAACGCGCCGGTCGCGGCCGCCATGTGCTGAACCGCGCTGCTCAGCGACATGAACCGCGCGCGTTCCGACGGTGCGGGAACCAGCGTCATCAGCGTGTTGATCGGCACGTTGCGGAACGCCGTCGCCGTGAAGAACAGCATGAACGTCGCCCACACCGGCAAGAGCGGCGGCGTCATGCCAAAGGAAATCCAAATAATAACAGCGGACGCGAGAATGCCGACTGTCGAGACAATGAACGCGCCGTGGCGGTCGATCAGGCCACCTGCGAGGCGGGTCACAAAGAAAGAACAAATGCCGCCCAGCATGTACATTTTGTCCAAATCTTCGCGTGGAAAGTGAAGGTTGAGCTGTACATAAGGAGAAATATGAGGAACCAGCAGGAACGACGACATGAATAGCGCGATGGCCACCAGATACGCAATCAGCATCACGGGCCGCGTGAAAAGCGAAAGCCATGGCGTGTTGACGTGATCGGCGGGCTTGTCGAGATGCGTGGTCATGGGCGGCAGCATGCGAATGCCAATCGCGGCGACCACGAGGCCGAGACCAGCCACCGCGAAGAACGGCATGCGCCAACCACCGAGCGTGGCGAGGCGCAAACCGGCGGGAACGCCTAGCGTGGATGCGACGGCAAAGGCGCTCATGACGCTGCCCATGGCGCGACCGCGGCGTTCGGGTGGGATGCGGTCCGCGACGATGGCGAGGGCGAGTGAGGTAGCCGGGCCGCCGAACGCACCCGCGACGACGCGAGCGGCGATGAGGCTCTGCAAGTTCCAGGCAAATCCGCCGAGCGCTGTACCGATGACCAAGCCGAGCATCGCCAAGCCGAGCGCCTTTCGGCGGTCGTACTTTTCAAGGAAGAGCGAGCCGAGGAGCCCAGAAACCGCCGCGGACGCCGTGTAAGCGCCGCCGATGTAGCCCAAATGCGACGGATCGATGCCCAGCCCCTTGGCGAAGTCGGGGCCGAGCGGCATGACCATCATGAAGTCGAGGACGTTCACGAACTGAACGGCGCCGACAAAAAAGATGATGGAACGTTCTGAAGTTGAAGCGGCGGACATGGCGGTGGGGGCTCGACGCGAACAGGCGCGCGCCCACGATGCTACCGATCACCGGACGGAGCCACAACCGCAAAGGCTGCGATGAACCGGGATTGTTGGTAAAGACCTAAACATGCCTGCCAAGACTGGAGGTCAAATGCTGACCGCCGGGTGGGCATGTTTAGGCTGCTAGCCGGGTCGCCAAGCTCGCGTCCCTGCGGGCCGACTCGCAGCGACACAAGATATTTGGCTCCGAGTCAATGCAGCGATGTATAGCGAGTCGCGCTACTTCTTGAAAGCGTCCGGCGCGCCGTCTTGCAGGTGAAAACCGTTCCAAGGTGGAAGCTTGTCGTGCGGATCCATCGGCCAGGTCGGCTGTTTGGCCAAGGAAGAACCGCCATCGACGCGGATCGTCGCGCCCGTGATGTACGCCGCGGCAGGCGTCAACAAGAAGACTGTCGCTGCGGAGACTTCCGACTCCGTTCCGACGCGCGCCGACGGATTCAACTTCATCCACTGCGCCGCCATTTCCTGCACCGGCTCCGGGTAGTTCGCCAGACCCGACGACAAAATGCCGCCCGGCGCCACCGCGTTCACGCGCACGCCGCGCGATGCCCACTCAATGCCAAGCGATTGCGTGAGGTTGACGACCGCCGCCCGCGCCGCGCCGGTGTGGGAAAGTCCGGGGAAGCCGTTCCACATTTCAGCGACGATGCTGACGATCGCGCCGCCGTGTTTCTCCATCGAGCGGTTGAAGACCGATTGCGTGACCCAGAACGTGCCGTTCAAGTTCGTGTCGATGACGGCGCGCCAGCCCTTGGGGCGGATGCTCTCGGCTTCACAGACAAATTGCCCGCCGGCGTTGTTGATGAGGAAGTCGATTTTGCCGTACGCCTTGACGATGTCGGCGACCACGCTGTCGACGTTTTCCTCGTCGCGGATGTTCAGGCCGCGCCAGTCGGCCTTGCCGCCTTCGGCGATGATCTCCGCCGCCGTCGCCTGCAGCGGTTCTTCGCGGCGCGCGGCGAGGATGACGGTCGCGCCCAAGTGCGCCAATTCGTGGGCGATGCAGCGGCCGATGCCGGTGCCACCGCCGGTGATGAGCGCGATTTTGCCGTCAAAGAGGCCGGGGCGGAACATGCTGTCAAAGCTCATGGGAATCCTTGTGCAGGTGCGGGCAGGGCGTGGAGTGTAGCGGTGTCGCGGGGAAGAGGCTAGACGCGGCGTTGGGTGGACATCGGTGCCGCCCCGGACTGAAGTCTGAAGATCCCGCACAACTCGCGAATGCCCATTCTGGTCAACAACTTGACCTCCACCCGTTCGCGTGATCTAACGCGGTGAACGGGAGGTGCGATGATGGAGTCGTGGGGATTGAAGAGTGCTGGGAGCGCGAACGCG
>CAITYF010000086.1 GCA_903896545.1 uncultured Myxococcales bacterium
AGCTTTCGTCGCGCGGGCACTAGGCTTTTGGCCAAAGATGGGGCGCGCCGCCCCAAACCCCGCGCCAGCACGCAGCCGCGTGCTTCCAGTACGGCGCAACAACCAGTTTTTGATGCGGTGCGAACTTGAGAAGCGCCGTACGAGGAGTCGAGAATGTACGAGATCAAGATGGCAGGACCCGGCAAGAACGCGCTGGGCTTTGAGATGATGCAATACCTGCTGGACGAGCTGGGCCGCGCGGGGGGCCAGCCGATTCTGCTGACCGGCGATGCGGACGCGTTTTCGGCGGGGCTGAACCTGAAAGAAGTGCTGGAAGCGGATGGCACGGGGATGGACGCGTTCCTCGGTCTGTTGAACCGCCTGACTGTGGCGCTGTACACCCATCCGGCGCCGACGGTCGCGTGGGTGAACGGGCATGCGATTGCGGGCGGCGCGGTGCTGGCGCTGTGCTGCGACTATCGGATCGGCACGCCCAATCCCAAGGCGCGTCTGGGCCTGAATGAAGTGGCCATCGGTCTGCGGTTCCCGCCCACGGTGCTGGCCATCATGCGCGCCGCTCTGGCCCAACCGCATGCGGACACCGTGATTCTGGGCGCGGAGCTCCACCCGTCGACGGAAGCGCTGCGGATGGGGATTCTGCACGAGATCGCCGAGGATGGTCTGGAGCGCGCGCGGCAACGGCTGAGGCTGTTGGGCGGCTACTCGCCGCTGGCGTATGCGGGCACGAAGGCGGATCTCCGCAGCGCCATTGTGCGCCCGGATCCCGAGGCGGAGGCGCTCTACGAGAAAGTCGTGCTGCCGATGTGGACCTCGCCAGAGATCAAGGCGAAGATCGGCGCGATTCTGAAGCGATAGCAGTTACTTCTGCGGCGGCGTCACGAAGACTTCGGTCACCACCGGCACGTAGCCGTCCCCCTGCACTTGCAGCGCCACGCCGATGCCGACGTGCGTGAACGCCGGGTTGACGATCGCCTCGCGGTGTCCGGGGCTCGCCATCAGCCCTTGATGAACTTCCATTGTCGTGCTCGCCATGCCGACGTTCTCCCCCAGGCGCTGCCACGGGATACCTGCGCGATCGACGCGATTCTCCGTCGTGCCCTGGGTCGGCGACACGTGGGCGACGTAACCGTGCTCCACCATGTCCTGGCTGTGGGCGCGCGCAACCGCCGCGAGCGCGGGCCAGAGCACCAGCGGTCGCAGCCCGAGCTTGGCGCGTTCGCCGTTCACCAGCGCGAACAACTCCGCTTCACTCGCCGCGGGCGACGTCACGCGTTCCACCGCCTGTTCGACCGGCAGCGCCGGTTCGGGCGCGTCGACGTACACGGGAAAATTCGCGACGACCAAGGGTCCCAGCGTACCGTCGCCCAAGAGTTCGACCGCGTACGCACCCCGATTTGCGAGGGCGATGCGGAAGTCAAAGCTGCGGCCGCTGGCCTCCTGATTCTCGGTCTTGCCGTCGGGCATCGTCACAGCGAGGCGCGGATGCTGCAGGCGACCCGTGAGCGAACCTTCCAATTCCAGCGCGTCGCCCACGCTTGCGTGGCGCGGCACGGCGGAGAAATCCACGTCGGCGGCGGTGAGCACCGCGATCGCGAAGTGTTCGCCGGCCGTCGCGTGGACGGCGATGCCGTAGCGCACGTACACCGCCGTACCACCGAGCTTCTGCACCTGATCGGCGACCGCCTGTGTGAGGCGCGCGGAATCGATACCGGGCGTGAAGCGCACCGAAACGATGGCTGGCGTGGGAAACGGGACGCCCGCCCGCGTCGTGACGGCGAGGCGTCGTTGCAACTGCGGAGAGTCACCCACGCTGACGCGTTCGGCCAGCCAATTCGCCACTTGCGCCAGGCGCGCATCGCCCTCGGCACCTGCGTGCGTCTTGCGATCCATCGCGGTTCGCAAGGCCGCTTCCAATTCCGTCGCGCGCGGTCCAATCGCGGTGGGACCATCGGGCGCTTCTGTGGCGTAGACGTCGGCCCAGCCCGTGCGGACATCGACGGCGGCGCGTTGCGCGGCCGAACAGCCGGTCAGAGCGGCGGCAGCAAGCAACCAGCACAAGGTGAGTTTGAACATCGCGCCGCTCCTTGCCGTCACGAACGCGCCAATTCAGCCGCGCGGGCAACGGCGGCGGCGACCGCTTCCGTCACGGTTTCCGGCCACGCGCGTGAGGCAAAAACGTGAAGTGCAGCCTGCGTCATTCCGCCCTTTGAAGTCACTTCGGCGCGCAGTTCGGACGGTGGACGCCCGGCGTTGGCAGCCAAAAGCGCAGCACCGAGCAGCGTCTCCTGTGCCAGAAGCGCGGACGTTTGCGGATCGAGACCCTGCGCCATGCCGGCCTCCGCGAGCGCCTCCAGAAACAGAAACACGTAGGCGGGACCAGACCCAGCGACTGCGGTGAACGCGTCGACGTGCGATTCGACGACGTCCACGACGGTGCCAAGCGGTGCGAGCAAGGTGCGCGTCTCGACCACGTCCTCCGGAGTCGCCGTCGTGCCCGGCGTGAGCGCGACAAGCCCGCGACCCAGCCGAACCGGCGTATTGGGCATCAACCGCAGGACGCGCGCGCCGGGAAGCTGCATCTCCAGCGCCACTGTCGGCACGCCCGCGAGCACGGACAGCCAGCGTTGGTTGGGCTGCGGCCGCAGATCGCCGAGCGCTCCGGCGCGTAACTGCGGCTTCACTGCCAGAAGGACGGTCTGCGCGCCTGCAATCACTGCCGCCACATCGGTGCCGCACGCAACGCCAAAGGTTGCAGCGACGCGCTCGGCGGAAGCAGCAGATCCTGTGCACGCGATGACGTCATCGGCGGCAAGCGCTCCCGTCTCCAGCCAGCGTGCCAGCATCGCGCTCGCCATCTTGCCGCATCCGATGATGCCAAGTCGCTTCTTCATGCTGTCCTTTTGCGTCGTGCCAGCAGGCCGAATGCGGCCAGCAGCGGCCAGACGGTCGCACTTGTGCGTCCCGCTTGGCAACCGCTTGTCGTCGATTCCTGCGCTGGCGCGGGAGACGCAACGACGTCACCGCTACAGGTTCCACAATCCAGGGCACGCACCGAGTCGTCTGGCAGCGGAGTCGTCGCGTCCACGTGCAGATTCCACACCGCTTCTTCCACCAACGCGTGGTCTGGGTCGTCCAGAACCGCATCGGTCGCGTCAAACACCCGCAGTGTCAGCGTGTGTTCGCCGACGTCGTTCACGCCCGGCGTCCAGCTTGGGCCCGTGGCGACGTACTGGCCATCGCGCAGCCATTGGAGTTGCACCGTCGCGATGGGCGCTGTCTCCACCGTAAACGTTGGGCATTCACCAACTGTGCACGTGACGATCGGCGATGGTCCTGGCAGTCGCGAACGCAGCATCGACGTGCTCTTGTGGATCGCGACGATGAGCGCCTCGGCGCAGACTGAGCAGAACGCCATGTCGAGCGAGCGCATCAGGCAGTTGGGCGCGGGTCGAAACATGCCCACGGTTTTGTACCGCGCGCCCTCGTACGCACCAACTGGCGTGTAGAGGCTCGTCGCCTCGGTCGCTGACGATGGAATCGGCGTGGCATCCTTGACCCACGCGTGCCACTTCAAGGGCTCCAGATGGGCGAACGACGTCACATTCGGCTCACCGTCTCCTGCGGGATAACCGGGGTAGGGCGCGTCGTACTCGTCCGCCAGATGCCCCAGATTGTGACCCAGCTCGTGGCGCAGAATCGCGATCGCATCGGTCGCCATGGAGACGACCGGAACCGCGCCGCCGGAACCGCCGTACTCCGCGTCATTGACGACCACGACGGCGATGTCAAACGCCGGAAACGCGTGAGCCACGGCGTCGAGAACCTTGGCGTCGTCGGCAACCGCCAAGCGCGTGACGCCGCCGTAGTCAAAGGTGGTGCCAAACGCGTTGTCGACGTAGACGCCGGCCGACGGGTGACTGGCGCCGGATTGAGGCGACGCGACGAAAAACGCGTACACGTTGAAGAGACTGGCGTAATCCACGTAGGGAGGCCAACTCAAGAGCGCGTCTGACGTCAGGCCCGCGGCAACAAAGAAAGCGTCGCGTTCGTCGGCGGTGAAGCCATCGGCGACCAGCACAATGTCCAGCGACTGCGCCGTCGAGCCGCCCAAGTGGACGGTCTGCAGATCGGTCGGCAGCACGGGGTCCATCAGCCGCGGCTGTTGCAGCCGGGTCTTCAGCCAGAGCGTCGCCGGATCGGTTGGCAGAAACTGCGTCTCAGGCCGTTCTTGAATCGCCGCCCTGTGCAGATCGCCCGCGTGCCGTGGCGCCACGTGCACAAACCCCGGCGTCGCGCGCGCAGGCAGCGCCACGCACGTCAGCGTCACGAGGCAGAGCAGAGTGGCGCGCGGCAAAGGGGGAAAGCGCATGAGGTAGGTGTACAGGATTTGCCGCGGCGGCGCCAATTCGCGCGGAAACGGTCAGCCCAAGCGCGCGCCTACGGTCCAACGCAGGCCACGCAGCACTTCAGGCACCGGCATGGCGCGTTTGCCGGGGCGCTGGATGCTGGCGATACGCAGGCTGCCTTCGCCCGTCGCCACCCACGCAGCGTCTTTTTCCAACGCCACGATGCTTCCCGCGTCGCCGTTGTGGTCGCCAAGCGCGAGTCCTTCCTCAAAAATCTTCCACACTTCACCGCTTACGTCCGGCGGCGTCGTCGAGGCGCCGGGCCACGGCTGCATCGCGCGAATCAACGCGTGAATATGCCGCGCCGGTCGGGTCCAATCGATCCGGCCCTCTTGCTTCTGCAGCGGGGGCGCGAACGTCAGACCGTCCTCCGGTTGCGGTTGCGGCACGAGAGCGCCCGCTGTGATCGCGGGCAGGTGATCGAGCAGCAACTGCGCGCCGGCGTCCGCGAGTTTGATCTCCAGCGTCGCGGTCGTGTCCGTGTCCAGAATCGGCACCACGATGCGCGCCAGCTCCGGTCCCGTGTCCAGACCTTCATCCATCTGCATCAGGCACACGCCGCTCTTTGCATCGCCCGCCGCGATCGCCCGCGTGATCGGCGAAGCGCCGCGCCAGCGCGGCAAGAGCGACGCATGCACGTTCACGCACCCCAGCGGGGTCAGGTGCAGTACGTCCGCGCCCAGAATCCGCCCGTAAGCGGCGACGACGACCAGCTCTGTTCCCTGGGCCTTGAGCCACGCCGCCAGCGCGCCATCGCGCACCTTCACGGGCTGCAGAAGCGGCAGGTTGTGCGCCAGCGCGTATTCCTTGACCGCCGGCGCGCGCAGCTCGTTGCCACGTCCGGCGGGCTTGTCGGGCTGACACACAACGGCGACGACAGGCACGCCCGCGTCCACCAGCTTGGCGAGCGATGCAACGGCAAAAGACGGCGAACCGATAAAGGCAACTTTGGGAAAGTTCACGAGCTTTTAGCCCACGTTCTGCTGCGCGCGCCGCGTCTTGAGCTTCTCGCGCAGCGCCTGATCGTCGATCGCCTCGCGATTTTGCCGCAGGTATTCACGCAGCGCGATCTTGCGCTTGAACGGCGACAACCGGTCGATGAACGTGATGCCGTCCAAGTGATCCAGCTCGTGCTGAATGCACACCGCGACCAGTCCTTTGGCCGTCAACTTCACTTCCGCGCCCGTGCGATCCTGATACGCGAGGTCAATCTCTGCCGCGCGCGTGACGAATTCGCTCATGCCGGGAAACGACAGGCAGCCTTCCTCGTACTTCAACTCGCCGCGCTTGCCGATGATCTTCGGGTTGATGACCTCGATCCGCCCCGTCGTCTTCACGTCCTTCTCGCCCGAACCGCGGTTGGTCGGCACGTCCATCAGAAACACGCGCACCGGCTGACCGACCTGATTGGCGGCCAGCCCGATCCCGTCCGCGTCGTTCATCGTCTCGGCCATGTCGTCCAGAAATTGGTGCAACTCGGCGTCAAAACGCGTCACTTCCGCGCATTTCTGCTTCAGAATCGGGTGGGGAAAGGTTACGACTTCGAGCACGGCCATCCGATCCTCACTTCTTCTTGCGCGGACCGCGCGTGGCGGCGGCCGGAGCTTCGATCGTCGGCGCTGACGTCTCCGCCTCCGCCTTGGTCGACAGTTGCTCGCGCAGGTCCTCGACCTCATGCTGCAGATCACGGACAGAACGCTTCAGCTTGGCCACGTCATCGCGGGTCACGAGATCCAGCTGCTTGGCGACCTGCTTCACGCCCAGTTCAACGACGTCGCGCGCCTCCGCACGCAGGTTGATGGCCGCGACAAACGCGTTCTTCACCTGCGGGCTCGACAGCACCTTCATCGTCGCATCGCTGGCCAACACTTTGCCGACCTGACGTGCGGCGACATCTTTCACTTGATCCAAAAGACTCATGGCTCGTTCCTCAAGAGATTGCCCGCGCACAAGTTAGCACGCTGGCGGTTTTGTAAAGGCCCGCTCGTTCACGGGCAGCACGTCGCGATGCCGCTGCAGCACGATCCCAGGATGCCGCACAGGAAGTCGCTCGGGTCGCAGGAGCAGAACGGATTGGAGGTGGTGCCACCACAAGCGGAGCATTCGGAGCCAGCCGCGGCGAGGCACGCAGAGGTTCCGCCGCCGCCGCCGCAGGCGCCCGCATAGTCGCCGCAGCAACCGGTCGCGTCGATGTCGCACAGGGAATCGCACCAGCAGCCGCCGGGTGCCTTGCCGCCGCAGTTGCCGACGCACGAATCCGCCCCGCCGCTGCCGCCGCCACCGCAGATGCTCTGGTAGTCGCCGCAGCAGTCGCCGATGCCGGTGCAATTGGCGTCGCAGTAGCAGCTGCCGTCCGACCCGGCACCGCCGCAGTTGCCCGCACACGAGCCCGTTCCGAACGTGGGGCAGTCCACGGCGCAACTGGTGTTGTCCTCAGCGCCGGTGCACAAGCCGTCACCGCAAAATCCGCCGGTGTTGGGGCAGTCGCTGGGGCAAGTCGCGTTGTTCTCGCCCAGGTCACACGTGCCGTCGCCGCAGAACGGTCCGCTGATCGGGCAGTCGACGGCGCAACTCGCGTTCGTTTCATTGAAGTCGCAGGTGCCGTCACCGCAGACGGGCGGGCAGGCGCCGCAGTCGCTCTTGCACGTGCTGCAGGTTTCCGTGCCCCCGCAGGTGCCGTCGCCGCAGACGTTGGGCGTGCAGCCGGCGATCGGCGCGTTCTGGCAGACCCCGGAGCACGTGTCGGTGGTGCACGGGTCGTTGTCGTTGCACTCCGCGGCGGACTTGCAGCACTTGCCGACCGCCGCGTGCTGGCACTTGCCGTTGTAGCAGGTGTCGGAAGTGCAGGCGTCGTTGTCGTTGCAGTCGCCGTCGGCCTTGCAGCACGTCGGGTCGGCCGAGTGGGTGCAATCGCCGGCCGTGCAGGCGTCGATGGTGCACGTGTCGCCGTCGTTGCAGTCCGCGTTGGATTGGCAGCAGCCCGCCGGTGGCGGCGTGTGCGTGCACGCGTTGGCGGCACAGGTGTCCACGGTGCAGGGGTTGCCGTCGTCGCACGCGCCGTCGGTTTCACAGCAGCCCGCGACCTTGCCGTGCTGGCACTTGCCGCTGGCACACGTGTCGCTGGTGCAGGCTTTCTGGTCATCGCAGTCGCCGTCGGCGGTGCAGGCGGTGATCGGTGTCCACTCGCAGCGGTTCTGCAGGCACGCCCCGGCGTTCGCGCCAGTCGGGTCCACGCACTCGGCGTCCGCGCCACAGCAGAGAGGATCTTTGCCCTTGGGGTTCACAAAGAGGCTGTATTTGCACACGCCCGACAAGCACTTGTCTGCCGTGCAGGTGTTGCCGTCGTCGCAGTCCTTGGTGCCGGTACAGCCGCACGAGCCGATTGGTTTCTTGGGGTGTACGCACACGCCGCCCGCGCACTTGTCGTCCGTGCAGGTGACCTGGTCGTCGCACTCGCCGTCGCTTTTGCATCCGGGGGGCGTGGTGCCGGTGTCCTTGGGCCCTGCGTCCGATTGACCGCCGGTGCTGCCCGTGTCTTCCGGCGTTTCCACGTCAGCCGGGGTGCTGCCCGCGTCTGCGCTCGTGTCGCCAAACCCGCCGACCACGTCCGTGCCCGGACTGAGTGTGCTCTGACACTTGCCCTTGACGCACGCCAAGCCGCCGCAGTCCGCTGTGGTCTTGCACGCAGGCACGCATGCGCCGTTGACGCAGTTCATGGTGGCTGGGCAGTCGCTCGACAGCTTGCACGTCGTCGCGGCCGCCCCGGTGCTGCTGGTGTCCGAGCTGCCGCAGCCGGTCGTCGCAATCGCCGCGACCAGAGACGCGAGCACACACAGAATTCGGAGATTCATCGCGATGCTTCCTCTCAACGCGGCACCCCAATTTGCCGGCTTCCTCGCCGTTGAATCGCGCGAATGATCACCCGCGAGACACAACATACGCACAGAAGCGTAACGTTTTGGCGGCGCTGGTTCAACGAAAACCGCGCGCTTGGGCGAGACCCACGGCCTAATACTTGCCGCTGATCGAAATCATCAGGAGCGTGTTGCTCGCATCAAGCAAGCGAATGCGCTGGCCGATCGAGTCCACGCTGGGCAGGTACACCGGGCTGAACTCGTTGGTGTTGTTGGAGTTCTTCACTTCGACGCCGTTCTTCTTGTCCAGATCGACGCCGGGGTCGGCAAAGGTCAGGAAGTGCGCGGTTTCTCGCATCCAGCCGACCTTCGCCGAGATCTGGAAGTACTTGATCGGCTGGTAGTGCACCGCCGCCCAACCGGCAAAGCGGCCGTACGGCTCGACCGTCGTGATGCCATCGGTCTGCGTCAGCTTGCCGTCCGCGCCCGGATCCGACCGCGTGTGCAGCGTGTTGACGCAACCGGTCGCCGCTTGGCACGGGTTCTCGGCGGACGCCAGCGCTTCCCAGATTTCCGTGTATTCGCGGCCGCGGAAGATGTAGTCCATGCCAAAGCCGCCTTCGACCTCGATGCGCTTCTCCTGCTTCACGTCTTCCCACGGCACGACCGTCAGACCGAACTGCGAGCCGATCTGGTTGCCCGGATCCACATCGCGGCCCTGCGTGGAGCCGTGGTTTTTGAAGAGACCGCTGTCCGAGCCAAAGCGGAAGTTGCCGTGCAAGTTGAAGAACGGTTCGAAGATCGTGAGCGCGCGGCGCGAGATCGTCGAGTAGAGGCTCAGTTCGTAGAAGCCTTCGCCCACGCCGGTGTTGTCGACCTTCATCGCCTGACCGGTCGGCACTTTCAGGTCAAAACCGAAGACCCAAGTCGGGTGCGTGGCGTCGCGGTAGTAGTTGTACGGCGACCACTTCAGGCCAAAGATCATGTCGCCAAAGCCGGAGCGTTCCTTGCTGTTGTACGGCGCCTTGAACAGGACTTCCGAGTCCTTGGCCGAGTAGATCGTCGAATTCGTGCGGTCCACGCCGTCGACGAAGTCGTGCTGCCACTTATCCGACGTGACAAACGGGAAGGTCATGTAGAATTCGAGGTCTTTGTACACGCCGAACCGCGCGTCGACGAACATCGTGTTCTTGGACCGCTGGTACTTCATTTCGCGGGCGTAGATGTTGCCCGAGCTGCTGCACAAGCCGTTGCCGATCGCGTCGCCGACCAGACAGCGCGTTTCGCGGCCGATCGTTGCGGTCCGGCTCTCGTTTTGGAAGCGCACGCGCAACGCCATGTCGAACGGATCGTCGTCGTCAAACGAATCCAGAACATCCGTCGTTTCCACCGCGCGTGCCGTGCGTGGCTGCGCCAGTGTGCCGAGCAGTGCCAGCGCCAGCATGCTCGCGCAGCGCAATCCCCAGGTGACGCCACGCGGTGCGCGCAACGCCGGAAGAGGCAAGTGCTGGTTCGTAGCCTCGTTCGCCATCGCCATCGTCGTTCCTCTCGCGCCGTCAAGGCAGGGCAGTCCAGTGCGCTGGGATTTCAACCTCAGCCGTCCGTGCCAGTCCGCGAGCATACCGGCGCGAAGTTGCATCGGCAAGTATCGTGACTCGCGCAGATCCATCGCTTCTGGCGCCTTTCGCCGTCGCTGCCTTGAAAACTGCGCGCGATGGCGTTCGACGTTGCCTTTGCTCAGCGTCCTTCGGGCAAAATCGCGGGTAGATTCTGCGAGCTGCGGCCACACGGCTTTGCGTTCGTCGCGTCGCTCAATCCAAACGGCGCAGCGCTTCCACGGGCGCGCGCGAGGCCGCGCGTTGGGCGCTCCACCACGCTGCGGCGAAGGCAAGAACGGTGGCAGCGATGCCGGCGACGACAAAAGTCGATGCCTCGATCAGCACAGGCAACCGCGAGATCAGGTAGACCTGCGGGTCAAGCGGGTAGCCAACGGCGTCGAGCAACAAGCAGGCCAAACCGCCGACGGCGAGCCCCAATGCGGTGCCCATCAAGCCAACGACCAGTCCTTGAACGAGAAAAATCGCCGCGACCGACCGCCGCGTGCCGCCCATCGCGCGGATGATCGCGATCTCGCGGGCGCGTTCGTGCACGACGACGGCCTGAGTGCCGACGACGTTGAGGGCGGCGACCAAGACGATAATGAACGGAAATAGCGACATGGCGATCTTCTGCATGCGCGCGGCATCAAAGATGTTGCGGTTCATTTCCTGCCAGTCGATCACGCGCCACGCGCTGCCGTTGCGCGGGCGAAGCTGGCGTGCGGCGCGAAAAGCGCTGACCCAGTTGTCGACGACCGCGACGGTGTTCGTCGGCGGACGGACGGTCATTCCGGTGAGGTTCTCGTGGCCGAGGCTGCCCAAGCGTTCGTGCAACAATTTGGCATCGCTCAGCAATTCCCCGATTTCAGTCGGTTCCAAGGCGGCGCGAAAGGAGTCAGCGCGTTCGGCGGCGAGGATCGGATCGTCCACCCGCACCTCCACCCACCGCGCCAGATCGCCGCGACCCAAGAAGCGCTGCGCCGCGGCAAAATCGCACAGCGCGAGGCGCTGATCGTGATCAAAGAAGCCGGTGCGAATGATCGCAGCGACCCGAAAGCGCCCGCTGGCGCTCTGTGCTTGCGCTTGCCCGGAGTCGCCACTGTCCAGTCCGCGCAATGGCGACACCGCGCGGACTTCATCGCCAACTTTGACTTGAAGGCGCTTGGCGAGGCCTTCTCCCAGCGCCATCGCCGGCAGCTCACCGGCAAAACCGAGCCATTCTGGTGTCTTCAACACGTGCTGCACGCCATCTGGCAAGGTGACTTGAAGGGGCGCGTTGTTCAAAGGCACAGCGACGATCGCCGCGACGGCGGGCGACAGCGGTTCGGTCGGCGGCAACACCGCGTGAACGGTTGCACCTTGAAGGATCAGCGCCAGCGTCTCGCCGTCGTGCAGTTCGACGGTTTGATCGTGCTGCGTCCCGCCGGATTGCCAGCGCACGACGTACTGCCCACCCAGCACTTCCCACGACGCAACGAGCGCGCACGGCGACTTTTTGGCGCGGCGGAGAGGCTCCATGCCGGTGGGTTCCAGCAAGTAAACGCCGGAATCGGCATTCTTTTCCGCTGGCGTCTTGCCACAGCCATTGGCGTCAAAGACGACCAGACCCGCTGAGCCCACGCCCGGCGGCAGAATCGAGAACGGCTGGGCAAAATCGTCGCCCACTGCGACCACGTGCCGCGCCGAGGCGATGCCGTGCACCACCTGCAACTGGCCTTTTTGCTGTTTCAGAAGGGGGAATTCGCCCTGCGTGTCCAACTTTCCCGACACAACCGCACCTTCGGGCAGACCTTGAACCGTCGCCGCCGGCACCCCGCGCACGATCGCGCCTGCGCGCCCGCCTGCCGCCGAGAGCATCATGTCGTCGTACGTCGCAGGCGCCACGATCCGCACGCCTGGCACGTTCTTCAACTTGTCCTGCACGTCGCGCCACTCGCGCAGATCGACGCCGCGCTTCATGATCACGAGGTGCGGGTAGGTCGCCAGAATGCGATCCTGAAACGCGACTTGAAAACCGGTGTTGACGGCCAGCACGACGATCAGCGCCGCGACACCCAGTGCGATGCCCGCGACGGACATCGCCGTCACCAAAGACAAGTGCAAACTCCGGCGAGATCGCAAAAGGCGACCCGCGAGCATGAGCTCGTAGAAGCGTGGAGTCGTTGGCAACGGGTCTTGGCTATGCACGACTTCTTGACGCGGGTGGTGGGGGGCAAGCATCCTGACGTGCGGCTTGGCCACTTGCGGCCAAACTGGATGCGACCGGGACAGTGGCACGTCGTGGCGTTGCGGGCAAGCCTTCGCGCGCACGGAACGCTGCAGTCGGTTGGAGAAACGGCGATGGGCAACGGCTTGGTAGTCTGGCGTAGCGTGGTGGTGGCGGTCACGCTGCTGGGTCTGGGGCTGGCGGGCTGTGGTGACCCGCCGATCGCGACGAACGGATCGGGCGATGCAACGGGCGACGTGGCCAAGCTCGACGGCAAGACCGGCGACGTGGCAGCAGACAGTGTGGATGGAATGGTTGACGCTGCCACCGACGGCGAAGACGCCGCGACGGACGGCGCTTCAGACGCGCAGGGCGACGGCGGTCCGGACGTGATCCTGACTGATGGCGTCTTCATCTACGATGGCGGACCGCAGCCGGACATCGATGCGACGGCGGACGATATCCTGTGCGGCGGCGGCAAAGTAACTGACTTTCATCTCGTTTCCACCGATCCGCCCGAAGGCGGCGCAGGCGTGGCAAACCCGTTTACATTCACGATGACCTTCAACACGTTGGTGAAGGCGGTCGTCATCGGCCCGAACACCGTTCAGGTCAGCGTGAACGGCGAGATCATCGAGGGCAAGTTCAGCGTTTCCTGCAATTCCTTCACCTTCAAAGCCAACAGTGCCGTGTTAGGTGCCAGCCGCGTGGACGTGACGCTGTCGCCTTTGGTGCAGGCGGAGATCGGTTTCAACTTGCCCAATCAGGTCAACTACCACTTCTACGTGCGCGGTTATGACGGGATGGCGCCTTATGAGAAGCTGGCGCAGCGGTACGCACCGACCTTGCGTCAAGCCGTGGCGGGAGGGAATGCCGCCAACGATCAGCTGCGTTCGTTCGATTTTGACGGCAATTGGGCTGCGTCAGACAACGGCGCCAACGTCAGCAAGTTTCCAGCGCTGGGGCAGGCCGGCTGGTCGGTCCTGGAGACGCAGAGCCACTACTTCATCACCTACGTGTACTTCTGGCCGCACAGAACCGTCGTGCTCGCGGGCGTGGCGTTCGACAACGATTCCTCTGGAGCGACCGTCGCCGTGGCCAAATGGCCGGCGGAGCACCCGGTCGCCGTGACGACCTGGTTCAAGCAGAAAAGCATGGAAGAAATGTGGACCTGGGTGACGAGCGAAAGTGGCATTCCCAAGACAGGCTACGTCCGCGGCGTGCTGCCGGAATCCACTTTGTTCCCGCCGAGCAAGGACACGTGGGGCTGCGAGAACATCGCGGGCTGTACCCCCAGGCGCTATCCGGCGTTTCTGACTTCCGGGAATCACCAGAGTTGCTTGTGGCTGGATGCCGGCGACAACCTGAACTGCACGAACAACGCGGCGACGCAGGTGGACCTCAAGTGGATCGATTACGTGCCGGGGGCGACGCCGACTGAGCCCGGCGCCGCCGCTGCACCTGGGCCAGTCGCCACCTACGGTCTGCAATCGACGTACGACACGTGGTGGCCCCGCCGTCAGGACGCCGGTGCGGACGGCATGTGGACAGACACCAGCTACAGCTATGTGCCGGCCGCCACGCGCCCGCCGGGCGTCAAGATGGTCATCGGCGGCAAGTTCTACAACAAAGACAACGACGCGAGCCGTCCGCCGTGGGCGTGGAATTGGAAGGGCACGGATTACTACCAGTTGCCTGTGGGCACGGTCTTCCTGGATCCCGCGTATGCGAACGCCAAGCGGTTTCAGGACACCAAGAACCCGCTGGGCGACTACAACGCGGCCAAGAAGACCGGCTGGTCACAGGACTACTGCTTCAATCCGTACCTCTACATTGACCTGCGCACCTCGGCGAACTGCGTCGGCACCGTGCCATAAAGCTAGCGGCTACGCACCGGCGCTTTCACCGGCTTGCGGCTGCGGCTGACCAACCAACCGAGCACTGCACCTGCAAGACCCAGCGCGATCGGGCTGCTTGCCGTCGGGCTCGCGGTGCAACCGCCCTCATGCTTGTCACCGTCGTGATCGCCGTCGCCAGGTCCGGACGTCGGCGTGCCGTCACCCGCCGCATCGGTCGCGGTCGCAGCGTCCGCCGCCGCAGCATCGGCAGACGCTGTCGCATCTGGCGGCGCTGCCAAGCCATCGCCGTCTGGACTCGCTTGCGCGTCTTCTGCATCCGCCGCGGCCGCATCCTCGGCGTCCGCCGCTGTGGCGTCAGCCGGCGATTCGGTCGCCGTTGCGTCGTCGGGCGCGCTGGTCGCGTCCTCGTCTGCCCACGCCTGACTCGCCAAGGTGCCAGTCATTGCCATCGCCACCATAAACTTCTTCCACGTCTTCATCACTTCCTCCGGGTCCGGCAACAGGGGATCGCGCCGTCTGACCTGATCCAACGCTACGGAGTGGTCCCGGCGTCTGCAAAGTGCGGTCCTTGGACCTGACATTTTTGTCAATCGCCCTCGCTTTCGCCGACCGCGACATTCGTGTCACCAACCATTCACGCGAGCGGCCTTGCGCGCTTGGTCCCGTTGTGGTCCAGTGCTCACGCCAACGGGACCTGCATGTTGGCGATCGAGGCCCAATGTCCGCAGTCATCCTCGTCGGCGCCCAATGGGGCGACGAAGGCAAAGGCAAAATTGTCGACGTGTTGGCGCGAGACGCTGACTGGGTCGTGCGCTTTCAAGGCGGCAACAACGCCGGGCACACGCTCGTGGTCAATGGCCACAAGCGCGTGTTGCACCTGCTGCCATCGGGTATTCTCCACGCGCGGGTGAAGTGCGCGATCGGACCGGGCGTCGTGCTCGATCCGGAAGTGCTGCTCAAAGAGTTGGACGCGCTCGCAGAATCCGGAATTCACATTGAGCCCGCGCGGTTGCGCGTGAGCGACGCCGTGCCGATCATCCTGCCTTGGCACCGCGAGATCGATCGCCTGCGCGAAGCGCGTTTGGGCGCCGGCAAGATCGGCACGACGGGCAAGGGCATTGGTCCCTGCTATGAAGACGCGACGGGACGCCGCGCGATCGTTGCGCGCGATCTGACGGACAAGCAGCGCCTGCTGACCGCGCTGCACCGCATTGCGCCCGACGTGACGCTGCTGCTCAACAGCTTGGGCGTCGCTGAGCCGGACTGGGAGTTCATCGCCGATCACTACGTCGCGCTGGGTCAGAAGCTGCTGCCGCATTTGGATGACGTTGGCGCGCGCGTGGACGAAGCGCTGACGGCTGGCCAAAAAGTGCTGATGGAAGGTGCACAAGGCACGCTACTCGACGTGCGTCACGGGACGTACCCGTTTGTGACGAGCTCCGCGACTGTCGCGGGCGGCGCGTGCACGGGCTTGGGCATCGGTCCGACCCGCATCGACCGCGTAGTTGGCGTTGTGAAGGCGTACGCGACGCGCGTGGGATCGGGACCGTTCCCCACCGAACTGAACGACGCCGTGGGGCAGCGCTTGCGCGACGTGGGTCACGAATACGGCTCGACGACCGGTCGTCCACGGCGCTGCGGGTGGCTCGATGTGTTCGCATTGAAACACGCGGCGCGATTGAACGGCTTGTCTGGCATGTTCTTGAACAAGATCGACGTGATGAGCGGTCTGGACGAAGTTGCCATCTGCACGGGATACACAATCGACGGTGTCCCCGTTCGCGATTTCCCCAGCCATTCCGTCGATCTGGAGCGCGCTGTCCCCGTTTACGAGTGGCACGACGGCTGGAAGGAAGACATCAGCGGCTGCCGCACGTTTGAAGCCTTGCCCGCCACGACGCGCGCCTACATTCGGCGCGTCGAAGAACTGACCGGCATCGGCTGTGACCTGATCAGCGTCGGTCCGGATCGCGACGAGAGCATCGTGCTGCGTCCGACATGGCCAGCGTGATTGCGCAGGGTCCGGAACCGGCGTAGCTTCTGCCCATGGCCCGACTTGGACTGACAGGACTTCCGCCGCATCGCCCCATCGAGACCGCGCTGACGTGGTTGCCCGGTGTGAGCCGTGCGCGTGCCAAGGCGATCCTGCAAGAAGCGCGTATTGATCCTGAAATCACAACTGAATCGCTGAGCGCCGCGCAGCTTGAGCTCGTGCGTCAACTGCTGCGCGACGATCCGAATGCCGCACCTGTGGAAACGCCTTGGCTAGCCGGCGCGGCTGTCGATTTTGCGCCGTACCTGGATCGCGTCCGTGCGCTCCTGCAACGCTACCTCGCCGTGCTTCGTCCGTGGGAACGGCCCGGCGATGACCCGACCCGCGCGCCGTGGCCGACCGGCGTCGCCGCGACGTTGGACGCGACCGCACTGCGTTGCTTGCGCGGCGAGGCCCTGGACGGCGAGCGCCAAGCGTTTGTGCAGCGTTTGGATGCGGAGCTGGCGGTCTCCTACGACGCGATTCTGCCCACCAGCGATGGCGCCCGACGTTTTGACGAACTTCGCGCCGCGTTTGTGCTTGACGATCTGGCTTGCGACGCGCTCTGGCTCGTTCTGGCTCCGGCGATTGTGCCGGAATTTCTGTGGCTCTACCGTGCGCTTTGGCGCGATCCAACGCAGACAGCGTGGCCGGAAGATTTGCTGCTGCACGCCCTTGACCCGTTTGCGACGCGCGGTGCCGCAGTGCTCGCCGATCTGGCACAAAACGCCACGCTGCGGCGCTACGGGCTGGTGCGGGTTGCCGGTGACGAAGCGGAGAGCACGCGTTGGCAGGCGGCGCGTTGGGTAACGCGGCACCTGTTGGGCGTGCCTTCCGAGTTGGACGATCTGACCGGCGTGTTGGCGCACCCGCTGCGCGCGGAATCAGAAGCGCCGCCGCTGACCCCCGCATTGCGCGAGGCGTTGACGCGCGGTTTCCGTGGCCGTCGCCGATTTCTCGTCATCGGCTCAGAGCGCTCTGGCGCGCTTCGCTTGGCGCGCGAGTCGCTATCCACGCTAGGCGAAGGCCTCCTGGAAGTCCGGTTGGACCTGCTTTTGGAAGGCGACCTGACGCGTCTGGGCGGGCTGCTGGGGCGCGCGCGCCTGGCGCGTTCTGGCGTGTTTTTCAGTCACGCGGAGGCGATTGATCGCGGCGAACACGGCGCGGAGCGCCTGGCCAGCCTGCTGCATCTCTTGGAACGCGAAACGACGACGCTCTTTTTCCACGGTCACATCGGTCGTTCTGCCGAGTCGGGGCATCTTTCGCCGCGTGCCCGCCTTGGGCTGTTGCGCGAACTCGGTTGCGTGGAGTTGCCCACGGCGCCGCCGGTCGTCTTGGAGCGCCGCGCGCTGTGGCTGAGTCGGCTTCGGGACCGGATCGTGCCGGCGGAGTTGGACGACACCGTCGCATCGGTCAGCGTGTACAAGTTTGGCGTGGACGAGATCGACCTCGCATCCAGCCTCGCTTCCGCCGCCGCCGCTTCGCGCAACGCCAGCGCGACGCGTTTGCAGATCGGCGACGTCGAACGCGCGTGTCGCGAAGTGGCGAGCTCGCGCTTGGCGGGGCTGGCCACCCGCGTGAATGTGCGTGGACGCTGGCACACGACGATCCTGCCCGACGACACGAAGGAAGTGCTGGATGAGATGGTGCGCTTTGGCCGCCACGCTGCCTTCGTCCTCGACGAGCAGGGCTATGGCCGCACGATGGGCTACGGCCGTGCGCTGACGGCGCTTTTTTCGGGCCCTTCCGGCACCGGTAAGACGCTCTGCGCAGGCTTGGTCGCCCGCGACCTGGGGTTGGAGCTGTTTCGCGTCGACCTGGCGAGCGTCGTGTCCAAGTACATTGGCGAGACGGAAGAACGGCTGTCCAAGCTTTTTGACGCCAGCCAGGATGCAGGCATTGCGTTGCTGTTCGACGAAGCGGACGCGCTTTTTGCCAAACGCACCGACGTGCAGTCGTCGGTCGATCGGTACGCGAACCTAGAAGTGAACTACCTGTTGCAGCGCTTGGAAGATTTTGACGGCGTCGTCATTTTAACCTCGAACCATCCCGACGCGATCGACGGCGCGTTCTTGCGGCGCATTCGCTTCAAGCCGCACTTTCCGCCGCCGGAAACTGCGGAGCGGACGCGCCTGTGGCAGGTGATGATCCCCACGGACGCGCCGCAGGAGCCCGATCTGAAGCTGCGCGATCTGGCGGCCGACTGGGAACTTACTGGCGGGCAAATTCAAAACGCCGTTCTGCGCGCCGCAGTTTGGGCGCGCGACGCCGAAGTTCGGCTCAGCTACGCACTTCTCGCCAAAGCGGGAGAACGGGAGTACAAGGATGCAGGACGTGTAGTGCGTGTTTACGCTGACGATTGAGGAAAAGTCGTGCAAAAGGCCGTATTTTTGGACATTTTGCAGCAGATCGTCGCGGGTTTTGAAGATCCTGCGTTCCGCACCGAATACACCTCCGCCAAAGCGGCTGGCAATGTGCAACGCCTGATGGAATTGGCGATGGGCATTCAGCAGCGCGCGTTCAGCAGTCATGGGCTGAACGAAACGACGGGCACCGTTGAGTTCAAGGAAGCCGGTCGGACGTTTGGCTTGGACGGCGACGTTGCGCCGATGCTGGCACGCATGAAGGCCGCGCTCGGCAAGTAACCTGCGGGTTTTCCGTTCTGACGCCGATGGTTCAGCCCGAACCGGACGCTTGGGTCTAAACCGGACGACCTGTGTCCAACACCTACACATCCTGACCTCATTCGACTACCAAACTGAACAGGGTGTGACCTGTCGCATTTCGGACTGGGACAACGAAGCGTGCACCTTCGGTGGCACGCCGCGGTGCCGGCGGCTGTGACGTTGGAATTCGGTCAGCGTGAAGAGCTCAGTGGGTCAAACCTGTAGCCCTCACGGACTGGCACGCCGCGGTTCGGGCAGGTTTGAGCGCGAACTTCGGTCGGAGTGGGTAGTTTTGCAGCTACTTTCGTTGACACCCCACTGGCCTGCCCGTAGTCTGACGCTGATGAGCTGCGCGCGCTCCAAACCCCCGCTGAAGACGACCCAGTCCCGCACCCGCCGACTGCCTGTGGTATTGGCCTTTGCGCTTGCGTTCTTCGCGCTCAGCGCGTGTGGCGCGGGTACTCAAGACGTGGCGCAATCCGGGCGGTTGGACGTCGACGGACCGACGGGGCCGGAGCGGTACACGCAGGCCGTTCGGCTCGCCGCGCTGGCGCGTGTCGAAGCGCGCGCGGGCCTCGAACAGTTGGCGGCGGAGCATTGGCGCGCGGCGACGCGGCTCGGCGGGGATGCTGTTTGGGTCGTCGAACAAGCAGAGGCGCAAGAGCGCGCGCGTTTGTACGCAGAAGCGCGTGAAACGGCCACGCGGGCGCTGGCGCGCGACCTGACGCCGATGGAAAAGCAGCGCGCTGAACAGTTGCTGGCCCGCGTGACGCCTTTGGTGCCCGCCGGTTTGGTGCGCGTCCCGATTCTCGTGCGTCCGGAAGGCGCGCGTGTGGAGCTGAGCCGCGCCGATCGCAAGACCCGCCGTGGTGCGGAGCGCGTGCTGATCGGTTCGGGCCACGCGTGGCTGCCTCCGGGAACCTGGGCGGTCGAGACCACGGCCAAGGGCTTCAGCAGTGAGTTGCGCACGGTGCAAGTGGCGGCCGATGGCAGCCTCGTCGCGATCGTGCTCGTGCCGGAGGATCAGGGACCGGCGATGGCGACCGCGCAACCGGATACGGACGAACCCGCCGTTGTCGCGCCGCCCGTGGAAGTCGCGAAGCCGGTGGAGCAGCCCAAGCCCGTCGAACAACCGAAGCCGGTGGAAGTCGCGAAGCCGGTCGAGCAGCCCAAGCCCGTCGAACAACCGAAGCCGGTGGAAGTCGCGAAGCCGGTGGAGCAGCCCAAGCCCGTCGAACAACCGAAGCCGGTGGAAGTCGCGAAGCCGGTGGAGCAGCCCAAGCCCGTCGAACAACCGAAGCCGGTGGAAGTCGCGAAGCCGTTGGAGCAGCCCAAGCCCGTCGAACAGCCGAAGCCGGTGGAAGTCGCGAAGCCGGTCGAGCAGCCCAAGCCCGTCGAACAACCGAAGCCGGTGGTCAAGCAGGACGTGAAGCCGCCGCTGGGGGTCGAGAAGAGCGAAGACTTGAGCGGTCGTGTGTCGTGGATTCACAAGGCCGGGCCGTATGCGGTGGCTGGTCTGGGCGTGGCGGCGCTGGGCGTGGGCGCGTGGTTTGGTCTTCAGGCGATGTCGGATGCAAATTCTGCCAACGGCTTGAACCCGAAAAGCGCGACGTATAGCGGCCAAGTCGACACGCTCGCCGCGTCTGCCAGCGACAGTGCCACGCGGGCGAACGCGCTCATCGTGACGGGTAGCGTCCTGGTTGCGGCTGGCGCGGCGTGGTGGTTCTTTGCGCCGCACGATGCGCCGCCGACCCGACGCCGGTCGCAGGCGGAAGCCGCGCCCGCACCGATGGCGGTCCCGCTGATCGGTGTGTCCCCCTCCAGTGTTTCGCTGACGTGGTCGTTTTAGGAGATCCGATGTCCCGTCGCCCCTTTTTCTCCTGTCTCCACCGCGTGTCGGCGCTCCTGCGCGGCTGTGCGATCGTGTTCGCGATGAGCGCGTGCTCGGTCAGTATCACCAAGCAATCGGCGACCGACCCGTGCGATCCAAACCCGTGCGCGGAAGTCGGTGTTTGCACTGGCTGGACAGGCACTTGTACGTCGCCCAACGGCGTTGCGGTCTGCAGTGATTGGAAGGCAAATGGAACGCCACCCAAGGACAAGGACGGCAAGACGCTCTCGTTGCCTGCAGGCTACGAAACCATTGAGACGCTCTGTGACGGCATCGACAACGACTGCAACGGCTTGACGGACGAAGGCGTTGCGCCGCCCAAAGGCGTTTGCTCGGCGATCGGCGTGTGCGCGGGTCAGACCGTCACGCACGCCGTGTGCAATGCGGGCACGTGGCTCTGCGAATGGACTGGCGTGGACGGCTACGAGGAAACCGAAGTCAGCTGTGACGGCAAAGACAACGACTGCGACGGCAAGACCGACGAGAACGTGACGCCCGGTTTGAACACCTGCAAGCGCCAAGGGGTGTGCGCGAGCCTGCCCGCCGCCACCTGCAGCAACGGCGCGTGGGACTGTGCGTACGGTGGCGCGGACTACCAAGCTGTCGAGAGTGCGTGCGACGGCAAGGACAACGACTGCGACGGCATTGTCGACGCGAATTTGACGGTGACTGGCCTCAGTTGCTTGGGTCAGGGCGTCTGCGCCATCGGCGTCAAGCAGGTTTGCTCGGGCGGCGTTGCGACGTGCGATTACACCGGCGTCGCGGGCTTTGAAGCGTTTGAGCAGAGCTGCGACGGTCAAGACAACGACTGCGACGGCGTAACCGACAACCTCGCGGGCAGCACTTTGCCGCTCCAAGCCAAGGACACCAGCGATTGCGTGAACTTGGGCGTGTGTGGTTTGTACAAGGACAAGATCGTGCGGCGCTGCGAAGCGGGACAGTTCGTCTGCAACTACGGGGCAGTGCCCAAGTACGAAAGCAAGGAAAGCAGCTGCGACGGCAAAGACAACGACTGCGACGGCACGACGGACCAGAGCTTGAGTCAGCCGAGCCTCTCGCCGTGTCCAAGCACGGGCGTCTGCGGGAGCGCCACGGCGTCGTGCACCGGCGGCTTGTGGACGTGCAACTGGGCCAGCGTCGCCAGCGCGGGTTACGAGGCGTTTGAGACGTTGTGCGACGGCAAGGATAACGACTGCGACGGCCAGACCGACGAGACCGTGAGCGCCAAAAGCGCCAAGTGCAAGAGTCAAGGCGTGTGCGGGTTCGGCGCCGCGGTGACCTGCGCCAACAAGGTGGCGACGTGCGACTACAGTCACATTGCCGGCTTCCAGACGACGGAAACGCTGTGCGACGGTATGGACAATGACTGCGACGGGCAGACGGACGAACCCGACGCGCTCGACGTGACTGCCAGCGGTTGCAGCAAGGGCGTGTGCGCGACAGCGAGCGCGTCGTGCAGCGCGGGCGTGTGGAAGTGCGACACGACGGCGATCGCCGCGGACTACGAAGCGGTCGAGACCAAATGCGACGGGAAGGACAACGATTGCGACGGCTTGACCGACGAAGGCGCCGTCGATGCCAGCAGCTGCAAGTCCAAGGGCGTTTGCGCCGCTGGCGTGCCGGCCGCATGCGTGAACGCGCAGTCGTTGTGCGTGTACCAGAGCGTCGCCGGCTATGAGAGCACGGAAGTCTCGTGCGACGGTTTGGACAATAATTGCGACGGGAAGACGGACTTGAACGTCTGCGCGCCCGCTGCGCCGTGCCAGGGCGACTTGGACTGCACCACTGGATCGTGCACCACGGTGCTCGGTGGCACGGGCAAGGCGTGCACCGTCAAACCCAAGCAGTGCGCGGCGATCGGCGACTTTGGCGCGATGGTCTTTGCGGACGACGCGGGCACCCGATGCCTGACGTCCAAGAGCGTCGCGTCCTGCAGTGCGGGAACGTGGGGCACGCCGACGGTCTGTGGCTCCAACTTGCCCGTCTGTGTCGCGGGCGCGTGCGTCCTGTGCACACCCAACGCGTTGCGCTGCGACCCAGCGGACGCGACGAAGATCCAGCAGTGCGCGGCGGACGGAAAGAGCGTAACGCCCAAGGGCGCCTGCTCCAGCGGCGACCATTGTTCCGGCGACGGCGTCTGCGTACCCGATGCGAGCGTCGCGGTGAACGACACGACATCCGGCTACGGCGGCGTGCTCGCGGTCCTTGGCAACGGCAAGGTCGCGACTGCGTGGTTGACCGATTCTTCGTCGGTCGCCTCGGTCAGCGTACGTTTGTTCACCGCCAACGGCGCGGCTGTCGGCCCGGGCACGGTGATTCACGGCAGTGCCGCGGCCATCAAAAGTTCGCAAGTCGCTATCACCACGGTGGGCGACGGTTTTGCTGTCGCATGGACGTCCAAAGCCGCCGGCGACGCGGACATTTATGTTCGCTTGTTTGACGGCGCTGGCGTAGCAAAAGGCGCGGCCTTCATCGCGAACGCCCCGAACGACACGCAGGGCGAACAGACCGAGCCTGCGCTGGCGAGCAACGGCAGCGATTTCGTCGCGACCTGGACGACGTCGGACTTTGAGGGCAACGGCACCAAAGGCATCGCCGCCCAGCGCTTTGACGCGAGCGGACAGCTGGCGGGCGACTTGGTGCTCGCCAACGAGGATTTGAACGGCAACTTCAACGATAACCCGTTGGACAACGACGAGCAGCAGCCCGCCGTGACCATGCGCGCCGACGGCAGTTTCCTCATCGTGTGGGTGCAGGTTGACAGTCAGGTGAAGCAGCGCATTCGCGGTCACCTGTTCAACGCTGCAAGCGCGCCGGTGAACTCGGTCGTGGCGTATACGTCTGCGGCGGGCACGTCGTCGCGGCCAGCGGTGGCGCAGTTTGCCAAGGGCTTCGCCGTCGTTTGGTCTGGATCAGCGACTGACGGCGCCGGCACTGGCATCGCGCTGCGGCAAGTCGACACGTCCGGCGCCGCCATCGGTCAGCCAAGCGTTGTGAACACCACCGTGGCCGGGGATCAGGTGGATCCAACGATCGTGCAGCTCGCGAACGGCGGTGCTGTTGTCGGTTGGACGTCGCCGCAAGCCGTCAGCGCTGGCGACGGTCTGGAAGTTTCCTCCCGCACGCTGGCGCCCGATGGCACATTCCCCGATGCCGAGGTCGTCGTCAGCGCTTCAGAATCCGCAGGCGATCAGTCTTCCAGCCACGTCGTCGTCTTCTCCGATGGCCGCTTGGCCTGGATCTGGCGCTTCCTCGCCACGCCGACCGACCCGTCGCAAGTTCGTCTCCTCCTCCCCTAACGCGTCACGTCACATCTCCTCACCTGCGAGGTTCCCATGAGCTTCATCCCCGGTCCCGCCGAGCGCGTGCCTGAGCCGCGTCCGCCCGTCGACTATGCCAGCGTCAAGAAAGTCCACCTCATCGGCATCGGCGGCTCAGCGATGGGCAACTTTGCCGGCATGCTGCAGGCCAAGGGGCTCGAAGTACGTGGCTCGGACGTGACGGTTTTTGACCCGATGCGCGCGCAGCTCGTGAAGTGGCAAATTCCGTTTCAAGAGGGCTGGGCGGCTCGCAACCTCGATTGGCAGCCTGATCTGGTCGTCATCGGCAATGTCGTGCGCCGCGACAACGTGGAAGCGCAGCGCGTGCGAGATGACAACCTCCCGTACTGCAGCTTCCCCGAAGCGCTGGGCGAGTGGATCCTGCCGGGGCGCACTTCGACCGTCATCGCCGGCACGCACGGCAAAACGACGACGACCTCCTTGACTGCGTGGCTACTCGAAGCATCGGGCTTGTCGCCGGGACTCCTGGTCGGTGGCGTGCCGAAGAACTTGGGAACGAGCTTTCGCCTGGGCGAAGGCAAACCGTTTGTCATTGAGGGCGACGAGTATGACACCGCGTACTACGACAAGCGTCCAAAATTTGTGCACTACCGGCCGCATCACGGCGTGCTGACCTCGTGTGAGTTCGACCACGCGGACATTTACCCGGATTTCGCCGCGGTGCAGCGCGCGTTTCGTCTGTACGCAAGCCTGTTTCCCGCCGACGGACTCTTGGTCGCTTGGGGCGAAGACGAGCGTGTGACCGACGTGCTGGACGCGTGCCCGGGACGAGTGGCGCGGTACGGCTTCCAGACTGCGGCGGTGCCGTGTCAGGACCCCGGTCGCCCGCTGGACGTCGAGATTCAACTGCACGGCGTGGGACCGCGCGGTGCGGAATTCTCGCTGTTCAAGGGGATTGCGACGCCGGTGAACGGCCGCGATCCACTGCCGAACTTCAAAGGCGGGGAGCTTATCGGCCGCTTCGAGTCGCCGATGGCGGGCAAGCACAACTGCCTGAACGCTGCGGCGGCGCTGACGATCGCGCTGGACTTGGGCGCGACGGTGAAGCAGCTGCAGGACGCGATCGCGCAGTTCCAAGGCGTCAAGAAGCGTCAGGAAATCCGGGGTGTGGTCGGCGGCGTGCTGGTCATGGACGACTACGCCCACCACCCGACTGCCGTGCTGGAGACCGTCGCAGCGATTCGCGGACAGTTTCCAGGCCAGCGTCTCTGGGCGGTGTTCGAGGCGGAGAGCAATACGTCGCGGCGCAAGGTTTTTGAGACCGTGTACCCGGCGGCGCTCGCGCAAGCGGATCGCGTCGTGCTGTGTCAGCCGCTTTTCAAAGAAGGCGACAAGCTGACCGCCGAAGAGACAATGGACGCGGGCGCCGTGTGCCGCAGCATCGAGGCGCTGGGCGTGCCGGCGAACTACATTCCCGCAGTCGGCGACATCGTCGACTTCATCGCCGAGAAAGCCGAGCCGGGCGATGTGGTTCTGGCGATGTCCGGTCGCGACTTTCAGGGTCTGCACGGCGCGCTCTTGAAGCGGCTGGAAGCGCGATTTGGGGTCGCCGGCTAGTGCCCGCGACAGTCCTTGCGGTTTCCGGGCTTCGCGCCGGGCCTCCATCCGGCCCAACAAAAGCCTCCCCCGCCGCCGCCCAGCTTGCGCCGGACGAGCCACCACCCTGGGCACCGGCAGCACTGATCGCGCCACCGGAACCCGCGGCCCCGCGGGTTCCCCCGCGTCCGCCCCACCTGCGGCCGGAACTCGCGTTCCGCGCCTCCCGGTGGCTGAGTTGTGAGTCCACGCCATCGCCCCGCGTACGCCGAGGTTCTGCCCGTGAACAGGGGCCCAGCTCGACCCCACAGCTGTGTATTCGTTCGAAACGGAATTTTGCCGCGGCCGACACGAAACAAATTTCAGCCGTCGCCCCCGACGCGCACGTCGCTCGCGCCGGCTCCGCCGTTTGCCGCGACTTCAATCTTGCAGCCGTGCGTCTTTTCCAGATCGCGCAGCGCGCCGCCGAGCGTTTCCGTCAGGATCGTCTGAACACGCGCGGGCACTTGCACACTCAGCTGACGTCCAGGGTTGGCCTGAGCCGCGCGACGCAGGCGCCCCACGACTTCCACCGCCAAGTCGCTCGCTGAGCGCACGTAACCGCGGCTCTTGCACGTTGGACACGGCTCGGTGAGCCGCTCGTAGAGGCTTTCCCGCACGCGTTTGCGCGTCAATTGCACCGTGCCAAATTCGCTGACCTTGCCCACCCGCACGCGCGCCCGATCCCGCGCCAGCGCCGCAGCGAATGCGTCTTCCAAGGCGTGGCGATTCTCGGTGCTCGGCATGTCCACAAAATCGACGACGACCAGCCCGCCGATGTTGCGCAGCCGCAGTTGCGCGGCCACCTCGTGCGCTGCCTCCAGATTCAGCGCCAGCAGCGCCTCGTCCAGCGATTCCGAGCCGGTCTGTCGTCCGGAATTCACGTCGATGACCGTCATCGCCTCGGTGCGCGAAATCACCAGCTCGCCGCCCGACGGCAAATGCACCCGCGGCTCAGTCGCCTCACGCACCCACTTGTCGATGCCGTGCGCGTCAAATAGCCCGCCGGGACCATCCCACAGCCGCACGGCTGCCTGGCTGTCCTTGTGGAACCGCTTCACGAACCGTTCCACGCGCACGTAGTCGCTTGCATCGTCGATCCAGACCGTCTGCGTGTGCGGGCCGACCTGATCGCGCAGCGCGCGGAGCGTCAGATCCAGATCGTCATAGAGAAAGCTCGGACCCGACGCCGTCTCGTAGCGCGCTTGGACGTCGTGCCACTGCTCGGTCAGCAGGCGCAGGTCGTCGGCGATTTCTGCTTCCGTGGCGCCATCGCCCACCGTTCGCACAATCGCGCCGCAGCCGGATGCCAAGTGCCCGGATACCAGAGACCGCAGGCGCTCGCGTTCCGCTGGATCCGCAATCATCTTGGACACGCCGATGTGGGCGTCGCGCGCCAAAAGCACGGCGTTGCGTCCCGGCAGCGAGATGAACATCGTGATGCGTGGGCCTTTCTTGCCCACCGGCTCGCGCACGACTTGCACCAGAATTTGTTGCCCCGGCGTCAAGAGTCGCCCGATCTCGACCTGCGGCCGCGGTGCCTGTTCGCCATCCTCGTGCTGCGCGCTCAGTCCGGGCAGCCAGACGTCGGGCGCGTGCAAGAGCGCCGCGCGGTCCAAGCCAATGTCGACAAAAGCCGCGTCCATCGACGGGATGACGCGCGCCACGCGCCCCCGGTAGATGTTCCCCGACAGTCCGCGACCCGACGTCCGCTCGACCTGAATCTCCAGCACGCGGTCGCCCTGCTTCACGGCGACGCGCGTTTCTTCGGGCGAGTTTTGGATGAACAGCGCTTCAGGCAGGCGTTCGGGACCGTCGTGCGCCATCGTCACCGCTTGATGTCGAATTTGCCGTCGAGCAACCAGAGCTTCTTGCCGCCCTCGTCCGCGACCTGCGCCGAGAAGCTACCCTTGATGCGACCGCCCACGTCGCCGAACTCGTCGACCGTGATGGTGTAGTCGGCGGCCTGATACTGGAACTTGCCCGGCGCGCCCGTGCCATCGCTGTAGCCGACGATGGAGTCCGGCGCTTCCTGACCGACGGCGGTGAACGTGCCGGTGGCGAATTCGTCGATCTTGGCGACCTGGATTTCCACTTTCGTCGTGCCTTCCGCGCCGGTGATCTGCAGGGTGCCGAGCGAGTCGAGCCACGCCGCGCTGGCGTTGGAGAAGGACAGCGGCACGGCGCCGTCGGGGGCGGTCGCGGATTCACTGACGACGACCTCGAACTTGTCCGGCGCGTCCAGCTGAATGTCCTTGGGCGGCAGTTCGAGGAGCGTTTTGCCGTCCTTGGTGTCGTCCATGCTCATCGCGTCGCCGTCGGTGCTGCCGTTGCCGGTGTCCTCGACCGTGCTGCCGTTGACCTGCGCGTGGCAGACGCCGTCGTAGCAGCCGTTGCCCGCGCCGCACGCTTGTTCCACCCACGCGTCGCCCGCCGGGCTGCAGTGGGCGGCCGTCGACTCGTCTTTGCACTGCGTGTAGGAGCCATCGCACGCCCGCGCTACGCACTTGAACGTCGCTGGGTCGCACATTTCACCGGATTTGCAGTCGGTCTTGGCCCACGCTTTGCTGGAGCACGTCAGGACCGCGTTCCACGCGCACTTTTGCGAGGTGCCGCCGCAGGACTTCGAGACGCAGAAACCGGCCAAGCACGATTCGGTGGCGAGGCACGGCTTGACGGTCTTGGTGCTACCGTCCGCGCTGCAGATTTCACTGGAGTCGCTGCCGGCGCACTTGCTGCTGCCTTTCTCACAGACGGTGGCTTCGCACTTGCCGGTGGTCGCGTTGCAGAACTTGTCGACGCCGCACTGCGTGGTGACGTATGCCTTGCCGCTGGGCGCGCAGGCTGCGGAGACGTTGCCGATGCAGATGAACGTGCCGTCGGCGCAGAGCGTGTCGACCGCGGTGGGCGTGGTGGTCTTTGTGCAAGCGGCGGAGAGCACGAGCGCGAGGACGGGCAAAATGGCGAGGAGGCGGCGGAGCATGGTGACCTCAGACGGGCGGATGGCCCGTGGACGGGCGAAGGATGGCGCAAATGGGCGGATTCTGCCAGTGGGGGAAATCTCAGGCCGCGTGGGTGAGTTGCTAAGAAATGCGCGCATGAAGTGCCTCGGAGTCCAGGTCGATGTCGCCCGGCCAAGCGACGGTGTGGGCTTCTGGATCGACAAACACTTCAGCAAATCGAGCGGGATCTGCCTTCACCGGTGCGAAGACGCCGGTCCAAGTTACGTAGTCGTTCAGGTCGAGTTCACCGGTCAGCCCGTCGTCAAACGCAATGCGCAGCGTGGTCGGGCCGATGGCGAGAACCGCGACGACGCAAACGAGGCCGCGCGGGACTGGGATTCCGTCGATGTGCCTGTCCATGCGGAACCTCAGTGCAGCCGGGCGATGGGATGCGGTAGGTGGCCCGCGAGCGCGCGATCCCAGTCTACGAGAAGTTCGCTTTGGTGCAAGGCGGCCCATTCGGAGGCGAGGCCGAGGATTTTCTGAGACTCTTGCGGATATTTTGGGCGCGGGGGCGTTCTGGCAGCCGGAATTCCCGCGGCACGACGGCCGCCCCGAACTGAAGTTCGCGGCTAGTGTTCAAGATGCCCCTGACGGGGCTGGGGCAGTGGCATGCCCCAATCCGGTTGAACCGCGCACGTCAGCGAGCGGGTCTCGCCGAAGTTCGCCGCCCATGCTACCGTCACCGCAGCATCCCGCGATTCACGCCAAGGATTCAACTTGTTCCACCACCGCGCCGCCCACGTGTTCGTCTCAGCGGCCCTCGCGCTCGCGGCCGGCTGCGCGGCGGATGCACCCGCACCTGGTCCAGCAGCCCCTGACGCCGACGTCGCGCCAACGACCGACCTTGTGGTCAGCGAGGTGGCCGATGTTGCGGACGCGACCGACATCGCCATCGACACGCCTTTGCCGGACGTGCCGGCAGTCGTCGACACCGTGGACGTTCTGGACGCGGTAGACGCAGCGTCCGACGCAGTTCCGGATGTCCCGCCCGACCCGTGCGCGGGCAAGAACTGCGACGATGGCAACGCGTGTACGACGGACGCGTGCGATGGGGCGGGTGTTTGTCAGCACACCGATCAGCCGGACTGGACGGTCTGCGGCGGAGGTCTTGTCTGCAATGGGTCCGGCGCGTGCGTGGACGTCAAGAGCGCGAAAGACATGGCGTTCATTGCAGCGGGTACGTTTTGGATGGGGTGTAATGCGACGAAGGACACCGTCTGCCAGTACGACGAGAAACCACAGCACATGGTGACGTTGTCGGCGTATTACATGGACCTGACCGAGACGACGGTGGCGCAGTACAAAGTGTGTGTCGATGTGGGCGTGTGCACCGTGCCGAGCACGCCGTCGCCGTACGCGACGTATCCGGGTTTTCCAAACAATCCCGTGAACTACGTTTCTTGGACGCAATCGCAAGCGTACTGCAAGTGGCGCGGCTTGGCGTTTGACCTGCCGACGGAGGCGCAGTGGGAGATGGCGGCGCGCGGCAGCTGCGAGAAGAATGGCAGTACGGCTGGTGACGATGGGTGCGCGGCGGCGATGCGGACGTATCCGTGGGGCGAGACCGCGCCGACGGCCAGCTACACGGTGTTCAGCGTCTCCGTCACAGCGGCGGTGGGGGCCAAGACGGCGGGAGACAGCCCTTACGGCTTGCACGACATGGTAGGCAATGTCTGGGAATTGAATCGGGATTGGTACGGCACATATAGCGCCGGTGCGGTGACGGATCCAGTAGGGTCTGGCAGCGCCCCGGCCTGGGTCATTCGTGGCGGCAGCTTCGGCAACAACGCGGCCGACCTGCGTGCGGGCGTTCGCGCCGCCAACGACCCGTCCGACGCCAGCTACAGCATCGGCCTGCGCTGCATACGCACCTACCCGTGATGGTGCCCCGCCTACTGACGTGCGCGGTTCCCTGATCTCGGTGTCGCGTCCGCCAACGAACGCCCAGGCTCTGCTCGCTCGTGTTGGACTACTTGACAACACCCCGTCCGTTGTTATCCTCTCCAACATGAACGCGATTCGCCTCCTGCACAATCGCATCGTCTACGCCGAGAACGCTTTCGCGGAGCTCGTCCTGTGGCAACTGCCCCAACCGCTGCCGGGTTCGCCGCACCCGTTCAAGTACCGGCTGGCGTTCGTCGTCAACGGCGTGTGCGTGCTGCGCTACGACAACGAGGCGGGCAAGGGCGACCACCGACACGTCGGCACAACCGAATCCGCGTATGCCTACACAACGCCAGAAGCGCTCATCGCCGACTTCCAGAACGACATCGCGAGGTGGACCCATGACAACCGTAATCCTTGAAGTGCGCACGCCGGACGACGTCATGGCCGATTTTGCCAACGCCTGGAAGACCGCCCAGCCGCAGCAAGACGCGCGCATCGGCTTCGCCACGCCGGAACTGCTGTGGAAGGTGCTGACGGCCAGGCGCTGGCAATTGCTCAAGGCGCTGTGCAGCGCGGGCCCCGTCTCGATCCGCGAAGCCGCGCGCCTGGTGGGGCGCGACGTGAAGGCGGTCCACGGCGACGTCGTGGCGCTGCGCAACGCAGGTGTGCTGCAGTCGGCTGCGAGCGGGAGAATCGTGTTTCCGTTTGACGCCGTGAAGGTGGAGTTCTTGCTGCGGGCGGCGTAGGGCGGTCAGAATAGTGACCCGATAGAACCCCAAAACCGGTCAGGCCAGAGGCCTGACCCTACCCACATTTCGTGCCACCAGCGCGGCCCGAAGCGCCAAGCCGCCCGTCCTCCACCGCGAGGCGCATCGCGCCGAGCCCTTCCCCTCACCAGCGACGCGCTTCGCGCGGAGCCCCCCGTCCAAGGCGAGCACGGGCCGCCACGCGCCTCTGGCGCGCAGGCGCACCCCGCAGTCGCGCAGCCAAACCCGCACAGCCGTCCATCCCATCATCCGAGTGCCCGCACTCCTGTCGAGCGAGCAAGGGCCGCCAAGCGCCTCCGGCGCGTGGCGCACCCCGACCTGCGGAGACGAGCCACAAGGAAGGGGGAGCGCGAGGGGGAAACTCGTTTCCCCCTCGCACCGGCGCGCCTGCGGCGCCGGCCTCAGTGCTGAATCAAAATCTCTCGAGGCTTATTCGGCCCCCGGCTCGGTCCCACGATGCCTCTCGCTTCCATCGTATCCACGATCCGCGCCGAGCGCCCATACCCAATGCCCAGCTTCCGCTGCAAAAAACTCACCGACGCCTGCTGGCTCTCCAGCACAATCTGAATCGCATCGTCATACAGCGGATCCATCTCCGCATCGTCCACATCCGCGCCGCTGTGCGCCTGCTCGTCCGGGTCGCGCAGAATGTCCATCTCGTACTTCGGCGCGCCCTGTTCCCGCCAGTGCCGCGCAATCGCCACGACTTCGTCGTCGGTGATCCACGTGCCGTGGCAGCGGCGCAGGTGGCCCTCACCCGGCGGCACAAACAGCATGTCGCCTTTGCCCAGCAGCGTTTCTGCGCCAACGGCGCCCAGAATCACCTTCGAGTCCATCGACGACGCCACCTGGAACGACACGCGCGTCGGGAAGTTCGCCTTGATCATGCCGGTGATGACGTCCACCGACGGCCGCTGCGTCGCCAGAATCACGTGGATGCCCGCCGCGCGCGCTTTCTGCGCCAGCCGCGCCACCGGGATTTCCACTTCCTTGCCCGCCGCCATGATGAGGTCTGCGAATTCGTCAATCACAACGACGATGTACGGCATATCTTCCGGCATGTCGATGACGTCTTCGCTCATGTCGCCATTGGCGTCCACGCGCTCCGCCATCTGCTTTTTCAGCTGCGCCGCCGCCTTCAGCTCCGGCAGCTTCTGCTTGTAACCCGCCAGATTGCGCACTTCGGCGTCGGCCAGCAGGCGATAGCGGCGATCCATTTCGGCCACCGCCCACTTCAGCGCCAGTTCCGCCTTGCGCGGCTCGTCCAGCACCGGCAGCAACAGGTGCGGAATGCCTTCGTACACGCTCAGTTCCAGGATCTTCGGGTCGATGAGAATCAGCTTCACTTCGTCCGGCGAGCAGCGATACAGCATCGAGCACAGGAACGTGTTGATGCCGACCGACTTGCCGGTGCCCGTCGCGCCTGCAACGAGCATGTGCGGCGCGCGCGCCAGATCGGTGCACAGCGGGCGACCTTCGATGTCCTTGCCCAGAATCAGCGTCAGCGGGCTGGTCGACTCGCGGAACACCGGCGCCTCAATGATCTCGCGGAAGTAGACCATCTGGCGGTTCTGGTTCGGCACTTCAATGCCCACCACGTCACGGCCGGGAATCGGCGCCACGATGCGGACGCGCAAGGCTGACAGCGACATCGTCAGGTCATCGCGCAGGTTCACGATTTTCGAGATCTTGATGCCCGGCGCGGGGCGGTACTCGTAGGTCGTCACGACCGGACCGGGGCGAATGTCCGTCACTTCACCGTGAATGTTGAACTCGCCGAGCTTCTGCTCCAGCACAATCGCGTTTTCACGCAGCATCGCCGCGTCCATGTTGACCACGCGCGCCGGTGGCTCCTGCACCAGCGTCGCCGGCGGGCACTGCCACGTCTTGGACAAACCGAGGTTACCTTGCACGGACGCCGCGGAAACTTGCGGGCGATCGGTGCGAAGCGCTTCCGTTTCGATGATGCGCGGTCCGCGATCCGGCTGCGTCAGGCGGTGCGCGCTCGGCGCGGCGACGACGGGCAACACTTCCGGTACGGGCGGCCGCACGTCTTCGATGTCGGGCAGCGTCGGGTGAATGGCTTCCAGCGGCAGGTCTTCGATCTCGATTGTCGGCATCGGACCCGTCACCAGCGCGGCGGTCGGCATCGTTGCGGCAGCAATCCGTGCGAGTTCCGCGTGGCTGGTCTGCACCTGCTCCGCCGGCGTCACGTCCGTCAGCGCACGCACGACGGCGACCGGCGTCTCCGGCAGGCGAATCTTCACGCTCGCTTCTTCGCGGGCGCGGCGAACGGAAGTCGGCACGTCAAGACTGTCGAAGCGGCGCTCTTCCTTGGGCGCGGGCTCGCTGGGCGCCAGTGGCGGAGCCATGCGGACAGCCGTTTCAGCACCTTGCGATGGGGCAGCAACCGCTGCGCGAATCGCGTCGGGTTCGCCAAAGAACGCGCTCACGGCGGCGTCAGCGACTTCGTCTTCGGTCTCTGTGGTTTCCTGCAATTCAGCAGCCGCGAGTTTGGCCGCCTTGCGCTGTGCGAACCAATTCGGGACCGCGCTCAGCGCGCCCACGCTCTGCCGTGCAGCTTGCGCGCCCGATTCACTCAACGACGATGCGACCGGCTTGGCGCGCCCCGAGAACCAGCGCACGGTGTCACCGACCAGCGACTTGCCCGTCACGGCTGCCAACGACACAGCCAGCATCCAAATCGCCACGAGCGTCGTGCCCAACGTCGAAAGGAGCGCCAACAGCACGACCGCAATCGCGCCCGGAATGAAGCCTGCCGGATCGTGGCCCAGCGGGCGCAGACCGACGCTTTTGGAGGACATGTAGAGCAGAATCAGCACGGAAAGCGTGCCGCCGATGATGCCCGCGGTCGGACGCAGCCGTGGCGCGTTCGTCTTGCCCATCAGCGTCCGACCTGCCAGCGCGAGCAGAAGGCCATCGAGCACAAACGCACCCAAACCAAAGAGGTTCAGCAGCAAGTCCGCAATGCGCGCGCCCACCGGGCCAATGGCGTTGTGCACCGCCTCCGCCGTCTGCCGCCCATCCTGGATGATCTTCAGGTCGCGCGGCGAAAAGGTCACCAATGCAGCCGCGAAAGCCAGACCGGAAAACAGCAGCACGAGCCCGACGATCTCGCCGCGCAAGTCGTGGTGCTTGGCCACGGGAGCCTCGCCGCCCTTCTTGTTGCGGCGCGGTTCCGAGACCTCGGTCTGGTTCGGTTCCCGGTTGTTGAGCGTTTCAGTCTGCGCGCGGGCCATGGCTTTCTCCGTATCGAGCTAGCTTCACGTGGAAGTTAGGCACCTTCGACGCTACCACGGGCCGGATCGCCCGCCAGAAATCTGCCGACGCGAAAACGCGACTACGTAGTCTCGCGGACTTGCAGGACACACGTGCGGTAAGGTGTGGTTGCTGTGGTTTGTAAGCGATTGAAAGCGCGACGAAATTTCAGATAATGCAATGTCGCCCATCGCAAAGGTTGTCGCGTCGCCACGCTGCGGCGATACTGCAGCGGTTTGACGCTCTTGGAGGCGTGATGGCGTATCGACGAAGAGTTGCGTTCCTGCTGATGACTGCCTGCCTTGCGCTCTTGCCTGCGCAAGGATGGGCAGCGCACAAGTCCAAGAAGGCGGCCAAGAAGCCGGCGACCGCCGTGGCACCTGCGCCTGTGGCCGCGCCCGCTGTGGAAGTCGCGGCGAAAGTGCAGGTGACGCTGCCGTTGGGCGCAAAGTCCACGCCGCAGCAGGTGGCTGACGCCGTGCAGGCGTTCTACGAGCAGCAGCCGGGTTTCCAGGCGCACTTCGCGCAGGTCGTGAAGAAGAAAGGCTTGGCGACCGGCATCACGCGCGAAGGCGTCGTGTACCTGCAGCGCGGCGACCTGAAGGCGAACAAGCCGGGGAAAATGCGCTGGGAGTACCCGAACGAGGAAGTGTTCTACTACTGCAACGGCGTGACGTTGTGGGCGTACGAGCGCCGGGAACGTTTGGCGACCAAGGTGCCGGTGAAGGACAGTCAGGTGTATCAGGCGACGTCGTATCTCGTGGGTCAGGGCAACCTGGGCCGCGATTTTCAGATGGACCTGCTCGCGTCGCCGGAAGCGGACGTGGTGCCGCTGAAACTGACGCCGCGCAAGGGTACGCAGGTCATGCGGTCGCTCACGCTTCTGGTGGATCGCAACACGGGCGCCGTGCGCGGTTCGCGGCTGATCGACCCGTTGGGCGATGAAACTGCGCTGGTCTGGCAGGACGTCAAGTACGCGGCGACCGACGATGCGGCTTTTGAGTGGACCCCGCCGCCGGGCGTTCAGGTCAAAAAGCTCGGGCCGTAACTGAACAGTTGAAGGGAAAACATGCGATTGCTCCTGAAACTCTGCGTTTTTCTGGTGGCCATCACGACGGCGATGCCGGCGATTGCCCAACCGCTGCCGCCGCCCGCGTGGAACGTCCAGACCTGGCGTCCGGGCATGGGGCCCGATGACGGACTGTTGACGAAGTCCGCGCTGGTGCCGGGGCATTTGGACGCGTCGGGCTGGTTGGGCTTTGGGTATGCGCGCACGCCGCTGAAGCTGCAGAACACCACCGTGGGTGCGAGCCAGACGCTGGTGGGCGACCTCGGTACGGTGGAGTTCGGCGGCGCGCTGGGTCTCTTTGACAAGGCGATGATCGGCGCGAGCCTGCCGATCGCCAGCGTGATCCGCAGCGGTGGCGACAACCTCGCGCAGTTGGACAAGCCGACCGCGCCGGCGATGGGCGATCTGCGGATCGACGCGCGGTGGCAGATCTGGTCGATGAAGGACGAAGGTTTTGCGTTCCATTTGGGGCTCGCGGGCGTGGGCGAACTGCCGACCGCCAAAGCGGGGTCGATGATGGGCGGCGCGTGGGTCGGCGCCATTGAAGCACTGATGACGGCGGTCTGGGGACCTTGGCGCGGTGATGTGAACTTGGGGCTGCGCGGGCAGGCGTCGCAGTCGCTGCGGGTGCATCCAGTCGACGCGCAGGGCTTCACGATTGAGAACGGCACGGACACGACCATCGCACGTTCGGGCTCGGTCTGGCTCGTGCGCGGTGCGGCGCGGCGCAGTTTTGACGACGACTTCTTTGGTCTGCGTGCGGAACTGCAGGCGCAAGGCACCCTCTTGACCAACGCGCTGCCGAAAGGACAGGCGGTCGTGGACGTCGTGCTCGGCGGCGACGTTCGAATCGCCGACGCGTGGCGAATCTTCGCGATGGCGGGTGGCGCGCCGACTTCGGCGATGGGCTCAGCTGGACTGCGCTTGGCGGCAGGCGTGCAGTTCGACGCGCGCAAAATCAACCGCGATCAGGATGCCGACGGTATTCTGGACAAAGCAGACAAGTGCCCCAACGAGCCCGAAGACAAGGACGGCTTTGCCGACACGGACGGCTGTCCGGACCTGGACGACGACGCTGACGGGATCGCCGACGACGCCGACAAGTGCCCGCGCATCGCTGAAGACCGCGACGGCTTTGAGGACGCAGACGGCTGCCCGGAATTGGACAACGACAAGGACGGCATTCCGGATGCGAAGGACAAGTGCCCCAACGTCGCCGAAGATGTCGACAACTTTGAAGACACCGACGGCTGCCCCGATCCGGACAACGACAAAGACGGGATTCTGGACGTCGACGACCTGTGCCCGTCGAGCCCGGAGACCAAGAATGGCTTCGAGGACGGCGACGGTTGCCCGGACGTGGCGCCCGCGCCCAAGCCCGTGGACCCGCCCAAGGTGATTGAAGCGCCGAAACCAGCTGAGCCACCGCCGCCCCCGAAGGTGGAGAAGCCGCTGACCAAGAAGGAAAAGGCGGCGCTGGCCAAGAAGCAGAAGGCCGAGAAAGCCGCTGCGGCCAAAGCGGCGAAGAAAGAAAAAGTCGCGGGAGCGAAGGCGGCGAAGCAGCAGAAGGCCGCTGCAGCCAAAGCAGCGAAGGCGGAGAAGTCGGCCGCGGTGAAGAAAGCCAAGGCGGAAAAGGCGGACGCGCGGAAGGCCAAGAGGGCAAGCAAGCACAAGAAGTAACGTGGCGCCATCGGTCGGTGCGTTGCGACAAAAATGTCGAGTCTTGTGAAAAGTGTGGCACACTCCTCCCACCCCCGGAGTGAAATCGCATTGGTGTCTTGTGGTTTCCAGCCGGGAACGGCTGCGGCGGTGGTGCAGTGAAGCGTTTCAGTCCAGTCCACGCTCCTGACCAGTTTCTCACCCGCGAGGCGCCATGCGCCTAGACTGGGTCATTCCCGCCACCTGGCCTGAGCGCACGCGGATGCTCTTTGGCGTGCTCGTCACGCTGGGCATCGGTTGGATCGATTACGTGACGGGCAACGAACTGCGCGTTTATCCGCTCTATTTCCTGCCGCTGACGATTGGCGCGTGGCAACGTGGCACGGCGGCGTCTGTTGGGCTGGCGGTGACGACGGCGTTCACGTGGCTGGGATCCAACTGGCTCGGCGGGATGCACTACACGCAAACCTGGATGTGGGCGTTCAATACCGGTACGCAATTCGCGGCCTTTGCGACTTTTGCAGTCCTCATCGCGCGGCTCAGCGTGGCGCTCGCGCACGAACGGCTGCTGGCGCGGACCGACTCACTGACGGGGCTGCTGAACTCACGGCAATTCCGCGAGGATGTGGGCGACGAACTGGAGCGAACGCGGCGGACGTCCGGCATGTTCTCCTTGGTGTTTCTGGACCTGGACAACTTCAAATGGGTCAACGACAACTTGGGGCACAAGGCCGGTGACAAGTTGCTCTTTGACGTCGCCGAGGCGATCAAGCGCTCAACCCGGCGAACGGACCGCGTAGCGCGCTTGGGCGGCGATGAATTCGCCCTGCTTCTGCCCGACACAGGGCGGGCGCAAGTGGAAGCCCACCTGCAGCGCCTGATGGACGAATTGCACCGGCTTTTTGCACAAACGCCGGGAATGCCGGTCTCTGCGAGCATCGGCGCGGCGGTCTTTGCGAACGGTGAAGGCTCTGTCGACGTCCTCCTGCAGCGCGCCGATGAGCTGATGTACCGCGCCAAGCACGCAGGCAAGAACCGCGCGGTCGTTGAGGAAATCAGCTAGGCGACAAGCGCACCAGTGGCCGACGTCTTACAGCGGCAAGTTGCCGTGCTTGCGGCTTGGCGCGACTTCCCGCTTGCCTTTGAGCAACTCCAGGGAACGCGCCACGCGCTGCCGCGTATCTTCGGGGTGGATCACTTCGTCGACGTAGCCCAGTTCCGCGGCCTTGAACGGATTGGCGAAGGTGTCGCGGTAGTGGTCCGTCAACTTGGTGCGCTCGGCCGCCGGATCTTTGGCCTTGTTCAGTTCTTGCCGGTAGATGATGTTCACCGCGCCGTCCGGTCCCATCACGGCGATCTCCGCGCTTGGCCACGCGAAATTCATGTCGCCGCGGATGTGCTTGGAGCTCATCACGTCATACGCGCCGCCGTAGGCCTTGCGCGTGATGATTGTGATCTTCGGCACCGTCGCTTCTGCATACGCGTAGAGCAACTTGGCGCCGTGGCGGATGATGCCGCCGTATTCTTGCGCGGTGCCGGGAAGGAAGCCGGGGACGTCGACGAACGTCACCAGCGGAATGTTGAAGCAATCGCAGAAGCGCACAAAGCGCGCCGCCTTGACGCTTGCATCGATGTCCAGACAGCCCGCAAGAAACGCCGGTTGATTGCCGATGACGCCGACGCTTTGGCCGTTCACGCGGGCGAAGCCGCAGAGGATGTTGCGGGCGTAGCGCTCGTGGACCTCAAAAAACACGCCATCGTCGACGACGGAGTGGATCACGTCGCGCATGTCGTACGGCTTGGACGGATCGTCCGGCACCACGGTCTTCAGCTTTTCGTCCTTGCGATCGACCGGGTCCTGAGTTGCCACGCGCGGCGCGCTATCCAGATTGTTCGACGGGATGAAGCTCAAGAGCACGCGCGCGGTCGCAATCGCCGCCTTCTCGTCGTCCGCCGCAAAGTGCGCGACACCCGACGTCGTCGCGTGGCGAATCGCGCCGCCCAAATCTTCCTGCGTCACGTTCTCGTGGGTCACCGTCTTGATCACGTCCGGACCGGTGATGAACATGAAGCTGGTCTGCTGCGCCATGATCACAAAGTCGGTGATCGCCGGGCTGTACACCGCGCCGCCCGCGCACGGACCCAGGATCAGCGAGATCTGCGGGATGACGCCGGACGCCTGCGTGTTGCGCCAGAAGATCTCGGCGTATCCGGCCAGCGACTCGACGCCTTCTTGAATGCGCGCACCGCCGGAGTCGTTCAAACCGACCACAGGCGCGCCGGTCTTCACAGCGAGATCCATGATTTTGCAGATTTTCTGCGCGAACGCGCCCGACAACGAGCCGCCGAAAACCGTGAAGTCCTGGGCGAAGACGTAGATCGTGCGGCCGTCCACCGTGCCGTGACCCGTGACCACACCGTCGCCGGGGAATTTCTTTTCCGCCATGCCGAAGTCGGTGCAACGGTGCGTGACGAAGCGATCCATCTCGATGAACGAGCCCGGATCGAGGAGCAGCTCAATGCGCTCGCGAGCGGTCAATTTGCCCTGCTGGTGCTGCTTTTCACGACGCTCAGCGCCGCCGCCTGCCATCGCTTGCGCGTCCAACTCAGCCAAGCGGGAGAGAACCTGATCTTTACGGGTACGTGGCATGGGTAGCTGCTCCAGAAAGCCCGGCGCGGGTGATAGCAGGAGCGCGGGCGTTATCGCAAGTTCGGCGGACGCTCGGACGAGGGTACCTGAAAGACGGCGCGATCTTCCAAGCGGACGGCGGTCAGCGCGTTGCCCCACACGCAGCCGGTGTCCAGCGCGATGAGATCGTCATCCAAAAGCAAACCGAGCGCTGCCCAGTGGCCAAAAATGATGCAGCTGCCCTGACTTTTGCGACCGGGAACGCGGAACCACGGGATGCAACCCGGAGGCGCGTCGTCGGGCGGACCGGCAAAATCCGGGCAGGGCTCGCCATCCGCGTTGCACGTGCGAATGCGCGTCAACAAGCCCGCGTCGTGCGCGAGCGCCTGCAGCTCCGGCATCACGACGTCGCTATCGCGCAGCGCCTTCAGCGCCAGTGGCATGCGCGGACCTTTCAATTCGGCGCAGTAGGCTTGCGCGATCGCGTCTGCGTCATCCACGGTCCAAGCCGGAAGCAGACCCGCATGAACCATCGTCAGCGGACCTTCGCGGTAGAGCAGGGGCTTCTGGCGGAGCCAGTCGAGGAGCGTGTCGCGATCGGGAGCGCGCAGCAGTTCATCAAGCGAGTCGCGGCGCTTGGGCCCAGTCGCCCCGGCCGCGCGGGCGAGCACGTGCAAGTCGTGATTACCCAACACGGCGACGACATTCTCGGTGTGCGTCACGCACCAGCGCAACACGGCGAGCGAATCGGGGCCGCGGTTGACCAAGTCGCCGGCCAACCACAGACGGTCGCGCTCCGGGCGGAACGCGATGACCTCGATAAGCCGCAAGAAGGCGTCAAAACAGCCTTGTATGTCGCCAATGGCGTACGTGGACACGGGGAGCTCGGACGGCTTGGGCCGCGTCGGCATTTTGCGGGATGGGGTGAGCGATGGCAACCTGTGTCGCAGAACCGTCGCGTTGCACGCAGCGCCGCCGCGGAGTCACTCCCTGCATCGGAATGGACAACATCATGGAACTCTACTCATTTCCCACGCCCAACGGCCAGAAGATCACGATCGCGCTGGAGGAACTCGGCCTGCCGTACACGCTGAAGACGGTCGACATCTCCAAAGGCGAACAATTCAGCGCGGAATTCCTCGCGATCAACCCGAACGGCAAGATCCCCGCGTTGGTGGACGACGGCATCGTGGTCTTTGAGAGCGTGGCGATTCTCATCTATCTGTCTGAAAAGACGGGAAAGCTGCTGCCGCAGGACCCGGCGGGGCGCTACGCGACGTTGGCCTGGTGTCTGTTTCAGGCGTCGGCGATCGGCCCGATGATGGGGCAGGTCGGTCACTTTACGCGGTTTGCCCCGGAGAAGGTGCCGTATGCGATCGACCGCTACACCAAGGAAGTGCATCGGCTTTTTGGCGTGATGAACACGCAGTTGGCGCAGCACGCGTTCTTGGCGGGAGACACGTACACCATCGCCGACATCGCGACGTGGCCGTGGCTGTCGGGCTGGCAGAAGTTCTATGGGCTGACGATCGCGGAAGCGGAATTCCCGCACGTCCTGCGCTGGTTCGCCGAGGTGGGCGCGCGCCCGGCGGTGCAGCGGGGCATGGAGCGTCGCTGACGGGCGCGTGGCTTGACGGTCCGCACGCAACGTCGCACAGTCCCGACCCGGTTCCCGCAACCGCCGCGGAACGCGAGGTTTTCGTTGTCGCAGCTCCGCCAAGCGCTGGTTCCGCAGACGCCTTGGCGTGTCTTGCAGGACGTGCTGCTGCTCGGCGGCATCGCGTTGATTGGGCTGTTGGTGCTGCGGCCAGCGATCGGCTTGACCATCTTGTGGAACATCCTCATCCCGGTCGCGCCCGCGCTGCTGGTCATTGTGCCGGGGATCTGGCGCAACATCTGCCCGCTGGCAACGTTTAGCCTCTTGCCGCGGCGCTTTGGCCTGTCCCGGCAGAAGATCCCGCCGCGACCGGTTGCCGTGGCGCTCGGTCTGCTGTCCGTCGCGCTCCTGCTGCTTCTTGTGCCGCTGCGTCACATCGCGCTGAACACGAGCGGTCCGCTGTCCGCGTTGATGCTGAGTTTGGCAGCCTTGCTGGCCGTGATCACTGGACGTGCGTTTGATTGGCGCAGCGGCTGGTGCACGTCGCTCTGTCCGATCCATCCGGTCGAGAAGCTTTACGGCTTTGCGCCCGCGGTCACCGTTGCCAACGCGCGCTGCGATTCGTGCGTCAACTGCACCGTGCCGTGCCCCGACTGGACCCGCGCGATGACGCCCATTCGCACCGCCCCGACTCGCCTCGCGCGCTGGGTGGGCGACGGACTCACCGGCTGTTTCGTCGGCCTCACGTGGGGCTGGTATCAAGTGCCGGACCTCAGTCCGGGCAGCGACGTCGTCGCCGCGTGGCTCTGGCCTCTCGGATCTGCGGCGGTCTCACTGGCATTGTACCTGGCGCTCAAGCACTGGTTCTTTCCCAGCCGCGCCGCGCGCGCAAGACTGGTCAAGGCCTTTGCCGCAGCAGCCGTCACGACGTACTACTGGTACCGACTCCCTGCGCTGCTCGGCTTCGGGCTCGCTGCGGGTAACGGCACGTTGGTGAACCTGACGGCGTTGCTCCCATTTTGGGCGCCCTACGTCCTACGCGCCGTGACCACGACGTTCCTGCTCTGGTTCCTGCTCGCCCGCCGCGCCGTTCACGCAAGCTGGATGCAGCGTCCACCGCCCGCTGTTGCCCTCATCGCTGCGCCGCGCTCGCCCTGACTTGTTTCCTTAAGCGCTTGACAATAATAGCTAAAGTGGTGCTTGACTGCCGATCTCGGCCGCGTCATGCTCGCTTGACCACGCGCATTGCGCCGTTCTTGAAGGGCTGCCACAGTGAGACGTCTTCCCCTGCACTTTGGCCACCGCGCGTCCCCGCTGCTCTTTGGCCTTTCCCTGCTCGCCGCGCTGTCGTCCTGTGGTGGCAGTGACCAACGCGGCGTGCACGATGGGCCGCCTTGTACGCCGCCCGAAGCGCTGGCCGCGGGCGCCCTCGGTCCTGGATTCGTCGACCTCAACGTCGTTCCTGACGCAGATCCGGCCTACTTTCACGACAAGGCGGACGCCAATGGTGCGCCGACCTTCAACGGCTTGCTGGCGGACCTCGACGGCGACGGCAAGCCTGAACTGATCACGGGCAACCTGTCGCTCGTGCGCTACACACGCGACCCGCAGACCGGCTTGTTTGGCAACCGGCAACCGCTGAGTCCGGATATCAGCTTTCAATTGGCCGTGGCGGCGCTCGATCTGGACGGCGATGGCCGCGCCGACATTGTGTCGGGCAGTACGGGGCAAATTGCGTGGGGCGAAGCGGGCGGCGCCTTCACTGTCGGTCCGTTTGGCGGGCAGTCGATGAACAGCTGGCCGCGGGCGCTCTCTCTTGCCGACTTGGACCACGATGGTTGGCTCGATCTGGTCGTCGCGGGGCAATGTCAGTCCTGTGACAAGGAGTGCCGGGTGTTTTGGCCAGCGATGCGTACCGGTCCGCGGACGTTCACGGCGCACCCCGATTGGGTCGATCCGACGCTCGACGGCGGTGCGAATGCAGTCCTCTTTGCCGAGTTTCACCCCGGAGAACAGGTTGTGGCCCTGCAGATCGGTTCCAACAACGCGTGCGCCTTCAAGCCACCGGGTGCGTTTTACCGTTCGACTGCGCTCAACGCGCTGAACGAGCCGCGCTTCGTCGAATTCGAGCCGACGCCGGACAACGCGCGTCTGCACACGGCCAGCTTCGCCGAGGCTCGGCTCTCCGACTTTGTGCCCATGGGCTCCGCGATTGCAGATCTGAACGCCGACGGCCTTCTGGACTTTCTGGTCGTGACCGACACCGAGCGCTGGTTTTTCCAGACCGCGAACGCGTGGCCGTTCGTTGAGCGCTCGCTGGACGCGTGCGTGCTGGCATTGCGCGCGGATCCGGCCAAGTACCCGATGCTGAGCTGGGGCACCGCGCTCGTGGACGTCGATGGCGACGGGCAGATCGACATGTTCGCCGCGAACGGCAACGACGAAGGACCGCTTG
>CAITYF010000087.1 GCA_903896545.1 uncultured Myxococcales bacterium
TCCTGAGTCGCGGCGGTGGCGATCAAGTCAAGATGCTCGATTTTTCGATCGCCAAGCTGCCCAAGGAAATGGTCACGCAGCAGCTCACGCGGGCGGGCTCGGTGTTTGGCACGCCGCACTACATGGCGCCGGAGCAGGTTGAAGGCAAGCAGGCGGTGCCGCAGACTGACCTGTACGCGCTCGGTGCGGTCCTTTACGAGCTGTTGACGGGCGAGCCGCCGTTTGATGGTTCGTCGGTTATCGACATCTTGCTCAAGCACGTGAAGGCGCCGCCGCCGCGTCTGGAGCGTCCTGGGTTGGACCTGCCACCGGGGCTGGCTGACCTGTGCGCGAAGATGCTCGCCAAGAAGCCGGGCGATCGTCCGGAATCGGCCGAGATTGTGCGCGAACTGTTGGCCGACATGCTGCGGGACGTTCGTCGTCACACGTCGGCTCAAGCGCCTAGCGCGCCGCCGCCGCAATTTGCCCCGCCGACAGCGCCTGCACCTGCTGCGACAGCGACGACTCCGGCTGCGCCGCCGATGCGCGCGATTCCGCGGATGCCGACGCAGGCGCCGCGGCCGCAGACCGTTGCGCCGCCAGCGCCGCTGCCGAAACTGCCAACCGCCGCGCCGGGACCGGTTGATCAGGATGACGAGAAAACGATCGTCGGCGTCGGCATTTCTGCTCAGCTCAACGAAATGGTGAGGGCGCAGAAGGCCGCACAGGCTGCCGCGTCAAGTAGCCCGCCGCCGACCTCGAAGCCACCGACGGCAATGCAGCTACCGCCGGCGCCCGGCGCCGACGCGGACGATGCCAAGACAATGGCGGTTTCGCGCGAGACGCTCCAAGCGGTACAGGCTGCCCAGGCCGCGCGTCGTCCCGCGACGATGGTTCCGCCCGCACCTTCCGCCGCGGCGCGTATGGCGACTGGATCTTCGCCAGCGCCGCAACGTTCGGGTTCTCGCGAGACCGTGGACGACCGGCAAATTGGCCGCGAGACGTCGACGGACCTTCCGCCGCCGCCGAAGTCGGGTGAGTCGTCCAAGCTGTGGCTCATCGCGGTTGCCGTGGGCGCGGCACTGCTCGGCGCAGGCTTCGCGTACTGGTTTGTAAACCGATAAGGGTTCTCGCCGACCGAAGTTCCAGATCAAGCTGTGTCCATCCACGGTGTGCCAATCGATGTGCACGCCCGCGGTCCCAGAACGAAACGCAACAGGTCTAACCGACGAGCGTTGGTGCTGGACTTGGTTCGGCCTGCGTAAACCCGGCGCTATTTCCGCCGCTTCGCCACGCCGCGCAAATACTGAGCGACCGCTTTTTCCGAGCCCAACTGCTGCTGCAGGAACGCCGAGAGATCGTGTTGCGTGGCGTCAGGCGACTTCGTGCCGGCCCAGGGCAGCAGCTTGTCCAACGGAATGCGGTGTTCGGCCACGCGCAGACCGGGCAGCGCGCGCGTCACCACGAGGCAATCGTCTTTGGGGAGCAGGAAGAGCCGATTGCGCTCAGTCAGACGCAGCACTGCCCAGATGAGCGCGAGCGCAGCGGCACCGCTCACCATCCCCCACGGCACGTGACCGCGGCGGGAGGTCAGCCAGAGCGCCGCCCACGGGAGCGTCGCCGCACCGGCGCCAATGAGCCAAGCAAGCCAGGACAGCGGCGTCGAAACGTGGACAACCAGACGGCGACCTGAAAGGCGGTCGTGAACCAAGAGACCGATGCCCCACAGCGTGCGCGCGACAAACGACCAGAGAAACGCCGCGACCGCCAGCGCCAGCAACGTCCGCACGTGAACCGGGTCAACCTGACCGGTCGGTTCAATCACGTCCAGCAAGGGACCGGGGAGCCATGCGCGGAATTGGAGGAAGCCTTGGAGCCAAGTCGTCATGGGGCTACCGTAGCGGAACGCGTCGTGGTTGTCATTGCAACTTCAGGATCCGGAAGTCGTGCGGCGGGATGACCGGCAGCGCAGGCACCGGCTGACCGGTGCGCAAATCCTGAAGGCCCGTCAGCGCACCCACTTGCGTCGCGGTCCACGGCGGCGTGACCGGCGCGTCGCCGAGGTTCAGTGCCACAAGCACCCGCTCCGTCCCGGCGCTACGCAGCACGCCGAGGAGATTGCCGTCGATGAGCAGCCGTGTCTCGCCGATCGTCAGCGCGTCCGAGTTCTTGCGCAGTGCGATGAGCTGCCGGTATAGCGCGAGCAGCGAAGTCGTTTGTGTCTGTTGCGCGGCCACCGAAACCGTCGTTGCGTCGGTGTTCGCGGCCTGCCACGGCACGCCAGTCGTGAAGCCCACGCCAGCGTCCGCCGACCACTGCATCGGCTGGCGTTTGGCCTCGTCGCCGCCTCCCGCGCCATTGAGAAGCCCAATCTCTTCGCCGTAGTACACCCACGGCGTGCCGGGCAACGCAAAAAGCAGCGCCGCCGCGAGTCGGCTGTCCGGTCCATTCGCCAACTGTGTCGCGATACGCACCATGTCGTGGTTCGTCAGGAACGTCCCGCGCGCGGCGTCCGCTGGAAACACGCTGTCTTCCGCACACAGCACCTGCGCCAGCATCTGCGCGTCGCCGGCCTGCAGGCTGGTCAGGACGGCGGATGCAAGGTCGAAGTCGAACGTCATGTTCAGCCCGCCATTGCCGTGGTACTTCGCCGCGATCGCGTTCGCTGCCCACGCTTCGCCGACCAGCAGCGGCTCCACCTTTCCAGCATTCAGCTGATGCTTTCGCAGCTGCGTCGCCCACTTCTGCCACCAGGCGATGGTCTCCGGCGTGTCCTTTTGGCCAGCGCCCGCGCCCGTTTCCACCAGATACCGCACGGCGTCGAGTCGGTAGCCGTCCACGCCGCGGTCCAGCCAAGTTTGCGCCACGTCGGTCATCTCCGCCGTCACCGCGGGCGTCGCGTAGTTCAGATCCGGCATTCCGGCGGAAAAGACGCCGTAGAACCAGCGCTTCCCGGATGTGTGCCAGCTGGGGCTGTTGCCAAAGGGCTGCTTCCAGTTCATCGCGACGTCGCTCCACACGTACCAGTCGCTTTTGTCGGTGCCCGCTGCGGAGGCTTGAAACCACGGATGCTTGCTGGACGAGTGGTTCAGGACGAGGTCAAGCACTACCCGAATCCCGCGCGCGTGGGCGGCCTGCACGAACGCGTCAAAATCAGCGTCCGTTCCATAATCCGGGTTCAGCTTGCGGTAATCTCGGACGTCGTAGCCGTGATAGCTGGGCGAATCGTGGATCGGCATGAGCCAAATCAGGTCGACGCCCAAGTCGTCACCGCCCGGTTTGCCGTCGTTCAGGTAGTCCAGACGCGAAGTGAGTCCCTTGAAGTCGCCGATGCCGTCGCCGTCGCTGTCTTGAAACGACCGCACGAAGATTTCATAGCCAACAGCGCGGTGAAACCACGTCGGTTGCGCGATTCCGGCGCGGCAAAGCGCAGGCGGAGTTGGCGTGCTGACGGCGTCGGTAGCAGCGTCGAGTCCAGCGTCGAGCGCATTTGCAACGTCCGAGACGACCGCGTCCACACCGCTGACGTCCGCTTGATTCAGCGAGTCGTCGGACTGCTGCGGTGCAGTGCACGCCGTCAGCACAAACAGCGCCGCAAGAAACCCGCGCTTCAAGGCACCATTCCGACGAAGAACGTGTCTGAGTCGATCTCGCTGCTGCCCGTGCAGTTCGCCTGCGAGAGCGCCTTGCCCGGTGTGCAGCCGACGCTGTAGCTGCCGTGGAAACGGTAGTTGCCGATGCCGTTGTTCGGTGCCGTCCAACTCAGCGTGTTCACGTAGCCGCCGGCGGGCACCTCGACAGCGACGCCTTCCCACGCGCACATGACGCCGGGTCCGAGGTCCTTCCACGTCGTGTAGTCGCTGGTCGTTTGGATGTTGTACGTCGCGCAGCCGGGCAGGAAAACGGACGCGCCTGTGTAGTTGACCCACGTGACGGTTACGGTTTCTCCGGGGCTGACGATGCCGCCGCTGCGTTCCCACAAGTAGACTTTGCCCTTCTGCTCAGGGCTGGCGGTGCAGGTGCCCGGTTTGTCGGCCATTGGGCAGGCGCCCATGGGCGGGCAGACGAACTGGCCTTCGCACGTGCTGCCGCTGACGCAGTCCGGAGTCAGGCTGCTGGCGTTGCCCCAGCACTGGCCAGCGGTCGCGATGGCGGGCAGGCACCAGCCGGAGACCCCGTTCATGGGGGTGGCGTTGTAGCAGGCTCCGCCGTCGCAGGTGGTGTAGTCGTAGCACGCACCGTTTTCGAGCGGTGGCAGGCACCAGCCCTGCGGCATCATCCCGCACTTGGGGCACGGCGCCGCCCAACAGACAAGACCGTTGGTGCACATGCCGTTACCGCCAAAGCCGCCGTTGCAGTTTTCCGCGACGAACGCGTCGCCCGTGTCGACGCCGATGTCCACCGCGATGTCGGGCGCGATGTCAGCCTGAATGTCCGCGATGTCGGCCGGCGGGACGTCGATCGGCGGCACGTCACTGTCGATCCAAATGTCCTTGGGTTGCGCGACGTCGGTGACGTCAAGGACAGCGTCGGTTCCAGGAACCGCGTCTTGCGTGTCCTGCGGCGCAATTTGCACGTCGGCGGAATCGCTTTGCACGTCGTCCACGCCGGTCGCACCCGTACCCGATCCACAAGCGACCAGCAGGACGAGAAGCGTCGTTCCGAGAATCCGTTGCAGCGTGTGCATCTTCCACCTCACGGGCCCTTGGGCCACCGTCAATGTAGGCCTCGCAACGCGGGAGGGCAAGTGCTACGGTCGCGCGCCATGCTGCTCGCGTTGCTCGCTTCGCTCCTGCTCCAGTCTTCGCCCCGTTGCGACGTCACGCTTCGCGCCGACGGCAATACCGCGGCGATTCAGGCCGCGCTTGAGCGCACGGATACGCCGACGATCTGCCTGAAGCCGGGACGCTACGTGGGCGCGCGGTTCGTGGCCACGCATTCGGCGCGGCTGCGGCGGCTGGGACACGGCGAAGTGCTGTTGGACGCGGGCGGGCAAGGCCGCGTGCTGACGATGCCCCAGGCGCACGTGCGGTTGCAGTTGGACGGGCTGACGCTGACGGGAGGCAATGCGGCGGAAGGCGGTGCGATCGCGCTGACGGCGGATGCGGAACTGACGCTGACGGACTGCGTGATCCGCGACAACGTCGCGACGTTTCGGAACGGCGGCGGGCTCTGGGCCAATGCCGGGCGGCTGGTGGCGCTGCGTACCCGCTGGGTGCACAACCAAGCGGAGGCAGGCGCGGCGTTGGCGTTGGGAGGGACGGCGCGGGCGCTGGTCGTCGCGAATCTCGTGACCCAACATCCGGCGCTCACGACGAACGGGACGCCGGTTCACTTGGCGCAGTCCTCGGCTCTGGACGTGGTCTCCACGACGATCGCGTACAACGCCGGGCCGTGCATCGCCATCGCGCCGGACCTGAACGAGAAACCGCAGCTGCGTGTGCAAGACAGCCTGCTGCTGGGGGCACCCGACTCGTTCCGCATCGCCCAGCGCCAGGCCGAAGCGGTGGACGTGCAGCGCTCCGTCGTGTCGGGGCACGTGGGGTTCGTGTCGTTGGATCTGGCCAGCCGCCGCGACCCGCCGCAACTGGACGCGCTGGGCGTTGAAAAAGCGATGCCGGCTTTGGGGAGCCCGGCCATCGACCTGGCGCGCTGTGCGTCGGCCGATCAACGTCTGGATTTACTGGGCGCCAAACGCGCAAAAAAGTGCGCGGCAGGCGCGCTGGAGCCACCGTCCGAAGTCGTGGCGCACACGCGATGGTTGCGGAAACACAAGAAGTAGCGTGTACCGCGCGAAAGCGATCGTGACCCGAATGGGCGGAGGCAAGCGCAGCTTGACTCCGGTCCAGACGACGGCGACGCCGCTCCGTCTGGACTAGAGCGCGGTCCGGCCGCTTCGGCCGGATTCGCCCAAAAGATCCGTCAACCGCAGCCAGTCCTACCCGAGCTTCGCCTTGATCAGCTTGCTCACCAGCCCCGGATCAATCTTACCCTTGTAGTCCTTCATGATGAGCCCGGTCGCCTTGCCGAACATCTTCGGGTCGGTGATCCCCTCGCGCGTCAGGATCTCGTCCACGATCGCCGCCGTCGCCGCTTCATCCAGCAGCTTGGGCAGGAAGCGGTCCAGGTACACGATCTCGCCAATCATCTGCGCGATGTTTTCCTCGCCTTCCGTCGCGCCGCCCGCCTTCAGTTCATCGATCGAGCCCTGCATCACTTTGACGTAGTTGCGGATCACGTCCACCACGATTTCATCCGTGATCTCCGTGGCGTTCTTGGCCGTCCGCTTCTCCATCACTTTTGTGCGGACCATGCGCACCGCCGCCAGGCCGACCTTGTCGCCCGACTTCATGCACACTTTCATCTGTTCCATCAGCTCATTTTCAAGCGCGGTCGCCATGGTCTCTCCTTTTCGGTTTCAAAAACGGTCAGGCGACTCCGCCCAGTTTCCCAGCGTCCGCACCTCGTGGTGCCGCGCCAATTGTTCCAACGCGCGCACAAACAGCGGCCACTTCTTGGCCAGCGGCACGCGCTGATCGGGTTGCACGGCCAGCCGCGCCGGGATTTCATCGCCGACGTGGTCGGTCAGGTCGATCGCGTGGCATTCAAAGTTGAGCCAGTCCGTACGCGCCAGCAGCGGTGAAACCGCGTCAAAGCCCAGCGCGCCCATCGCGATAAGCGACGTCCCGATGTACGGCAGCCGCGTGCCCGGCAGCGTCGCGATCGGCAGCTCCACCAGCGCGCGGCCATCGCTCAGCCGGTCGATGTACGGCGTTCGTTTGCCAAACCACACGTTCGGCCATTCCGGAATGCTGCCCGACGGCCGACCCTGCGTGCGATACAGTCCGATCACCGCCGCTTTCGCCAGCTGATACGGCGGACACGGGAACCGCGAGGAATCGTACGTATGCCCTGCGTCCGCGATTGCCCGCAACAGCGCATCGGACAGCACGTAGCCCGGCGCGCGAAAGCCGCTGACGGCCTGTCCGGTCGCGTCCTGCAGCTGCTTGCGCGCCGTTTGCAGCTCTACGTTCATCTGCGCCGCCGGTAACCGACTCAGCGAATACGGGTGCGTCAGGCTGTGGCTGCCGATCTCGTGGCCCGCAGCGACGCAATCTGCAAGCACAGCGCGTACATCCGGATGCGCCAGATCCTGCGAAACGACAAAAAACGTCGCAGGCACATTCGTGCGCGCAAAAAGGTCCAAAAAGCGCGTGACGCCTTTGGTCCATGCTTTGGGATCGTGATCGCGGGCGGAAAAATCCGCGGCGTTGCTCGCACTTCCCGCGTGTCCGTGGATCCGGTCGTACAGGTACAACCCGTCGACATCGACGTTCACAGCCGCCCGTCGTCGCAGGTCACTCATGGCTCACCGGTTGCGAATCCGCACCACGTAGAAAAGTTTCGCCAAACCTTTCAGGACGTTGGGCACGCGCTTGAAGAGGTGGATGCTCGGTGGGCGCTTCTCGTGAATGACGATCGGAATCTCGATGATCTTTACGTCATACCGCTGTGCACGCACGACCAACTCGCTGGCAAAAAGGTCGCGATCGACGACGCACTTGCTCACGGTGTAGAGCATTTTCTCGCGGTTGAACGCCTTCAATCCGTGCGTGTCTGTGCCTTTGAAGCCCAGCACCACGCGCAGGAGGCCGTTCATCACGGCGGTCGCCGCCACGCGGGTCAGCGGACGTTCGTCCTTCGCGTCCGGGTGCGCTTTGGAGCCAATCACCATGTCGGCGCGACCGGAATCCAGAATGGCCAGCGCGCGCTTGTGAAAATCGAGATCGCACAGGTCGATCTCCTCACACAACACGAACTTGCCGCGCGCCGCTTCAATACCGCGACGCAGCGCTTTGCCGTAGTTCGGTTCGTCGGACGAAATAGCGCGCACTTCCGGTAGGCTGCGGCTCAGCTTGTCGGCAATCGCGCGCGTCTGGTCTTTTGAGCCATTCTCGCTAATCAGGATTTCAAACGGCCGATTCAGCGTCTTCAAACCTGCGTGCAATTCCGTCACGGAGGCCCATAGGATGCCTTCCTCGTTGTAGCACGGGATAACCACGGTCAGTTCGGGGGCGACGGCACTCGCCGTGCTCGCTGCTGTGGTTTTTGCTGCCGATTTCGTCGCCACGTCGCCTCCGCCGCCCGCCGGGGCAACCGGTTCAGGGGGCCGTACTGTCTGAAATGCCGCGCGGTTGGTCAAGTAGTGCGCTGGGGAATCTCGCTACACGTGCCGCGCGTTCGCCTCAGCTTGACCCGCTGTCACCCCTCGCTCAGACTTGCTCGGCCGGTCAACTCCGGGCTCTGGACTCCATGCGACAACCGTTGCTGGTTCATGTAAGTCTGCTTCTGGTCGCGGGTTTTCTCGTGCCTCTGGGCTGTGCGCGCTACGCGACGGTGCGGCAAATCGATGGCACGGAGCTGGTCGCTGAGGTGACGCGTTCGGATCACGACGTCATCCAACTGCGCACGTCCGATGGCTCCCTGCATCACGTTTGGCGCGACGCTGTGCGCGAAGTTGATCATCCCGGTGTGGCGCTGGAAATCACCGGCGCGGGACTGATGGTGGTCGGCGGTGGCGCCATCGCTTTTGGCGCGGCGCTGGCGGCGGCTGAAGCGATGGCGCAGGCGTTCGTGGCGGGGCTATTCCAGCAATCGCCCGGTCCGAATTCGCCGTCGACCGAATCGACGGTCTTGGCGCTCAGCGGTACCGCGGGCGTCATCCTGGGCGCTGTGCTGCTCTATCAGGGCCATCACAACAACGTGCAGTCGCGTATCGCGTGGCATTTTCCGACGTCGCCGCCGTTGCCGCTGCCGCTCGCACCTTCAAGAACCGATGCCATTCACGCCGATTCGCCGTAGCGCCTGCGGCTACAGCCCGCGCGCAAACGCGTAACCATCCATCAGCGCGTCTTCCATTGAGGCGTAGACCCACGCGCCGTAGCGCCCCAGCGAGTGGACATTTTGCTCAAAAAGGTAAGGCAGAATCGTCTCTTTCGCCGAGAAGTAGTTGGCGTCAAAGATCACGTAGCCGTACTTGATGTGGCGCACTTCCTCGACTTCCACTTCCGCGTCGTCGCCCAGCCACTTGTGTTCACGCAGGAATTCGCGAACGGACGCCTTCACTTCGTCGTCCGTCGGGCTCATGTTGTTCGCGACTTCCACGTACAGGCTGGAGCTGTTTTCCGGCGCCAAGCTGGCGACTGCGTTGCTGAACGAGCCGATGCGATAGAACGGGTACTTGTTTTCCGGCACGTACAGCCACTGGATGTCGTCCAGCACGTTGGCGCGCTTGATGCCGTAGTTCAGGTAACGCAGGCTGGTGCAGCGCAACTGGCTGTTGGCGTTCCGCACGTTGTCCGGCAGATCCGTCGCCAATTTCAGCAGTTCCGGCAGCGGAATGGACGTCACGAGGTGCTCGTATTGCACCACTTCACCCGACGACAGCGTCACCTGGCGATTGCCAAAATGAATCGAAACTGGCGTTGTCGATAGTTTCACCTTATCGGCAGGCAGATACCCCGCAATCCGACTCGCAAACGCCTCGATGCCGCCCTTGCGCGGGTAGGTGAAGTGCGCGTTGTAACCCGCCTGATCGTCGACGATGCCCAGCGCGCCCGCGGCGATCTGCGAAATGTTGGGGCGCGGCAAGAAGCGCGAGCACCAATCCGCCGTGATTTCTTCAGGTTCGCAGCCCCACAGCTTGGTGTTGTAGGGGACCATGAAGCGATCAGTGATGCCTTTGCCAAAACGTTTCAGGCAGAAATCCTTGAAGTTCGCCGCGTCCATCGGCGCTTTCGCCTCATCGATCGCCGCTTCCACCGCGCCCATCAGGCACTCGTGAACCACATCCAGCGGCAGACCGTGCAGATTCTGCTGGAACGGAAAGTGCGTCAGCACGCCGTGCGACCAGATGCGGCTCTTGCGCGCGACCTGCATCATGTCGTCGCCCATGACGTCGTTCACAAAGGCTTTCATCTCCGGATGCCGCAAGTGCAGCCAGTGGCCGGTGTGGTCAAAGTGATAGCCGCGGATGATCTCCGTGCGCGTCAGCCCGCCCAGCTGGTTGTCCCGCTCGATGAGCAGCCAATTGCCCAACTCCGGACGCGTCTTCGCCAGCTTTTCCAGATGATAAGCCGTCGACAGGCCGGTCAGGCCACCGCCAAAAATCAGCGTCTTGGTCTGCAACATGGGATTCCCGATTCAGTCTTTCTTGGCGACTGGAAGGACGTCAGACAACAGGTGGCCCATCCGATCGCGCTTGGTTGCCAGATATCTGGCGTTGTCCGGCGTCGGTGCCACCTCGATCGGCTCGCGCGATGCAACGTGCACGCCAAGACGTGTCAGGGCTTGTACTTTCTGTGGATTGTTGGTCAACAACCGCACGTTCAACATCCCCAAATCGCGCAGGATCTGCGCGGCCACAGCGTAGTCGCGTTCATCAGGCGCAAACCCCAGCCGCAAATTCGCTTCCACGGTGTCGATGCCGTTGTCCTGCAGCGCGTACGCGCGAATTTTCTGGATGAGGCCGATGCCACGACCTTCCTGCCGCAGGTACACGATCGCGCCGTGGCCAGCTTCCGCGACTGCGCGCATCGCCAAACGCAGCTGATCGCCGCAATCGCAGCGTCGCGAGTGCAAAATATCGCCGGTCAGGCACTGGCTGTGCAGGCGAATCAGCGGCGGTTCGGTCGGCGTCGCGCCTTCCGGATCGCGGATCAGCGCGATGTGGCTGTCGCGGTCAATGTCGTTTTCGTAGATGCGGATGCGGAACGGTCCTTCTGACGTCTCCACAACGCCTTCGGAAACCACGTGGACCAGGCGCTCGTGGCTTGCGCGCCACGCCACGACGTCGTTCACGTGCACCAGCGGCCAACCGAGCTTCTCGGCGTAGGCGGGCGCGTGCGCGGGCAGCAGCGGATCCAGACCCGTCAATACGTGGCTGAAAGCGGCGCTGGGCTGTAAACCGGCGAGCACGACCAGATCGTGGGCGGCCTCGGGGCCATACGGCCGTTCCAGACTGCCGCGCGGGCCGACGACGGCCGGCATGATGTGCCCCGGACGCACGAGATCGGTCGACTGCGTCGTCGGATCCGCCAAGAGGCGAATCGTCAGCGCGCGGTCGGCGGCGGAAATGCCGGTCGAGACGCCCACGGCGCCCTCCACGCTCACGCCGTAGCGCGGCGTCCAAACTGGCGAGCGGCGGCGATCGATCGCCTTGCAGTTCAGGGCAACGGAACGCTCGGTCGTAACCGTCGCAGCGAGCACGCCACGGGCGTTGGACGCGAGGTCGTTGACGGCCTCTGGCGTGGCGAATTCGCTGGCGAGAACGGCAAAAACTGCCGTCACGTTCCCAAAATCCTCGACGACGGCGATGACGCCTCCGGCGCGCAACGTCGCGATTGCACGCTCGACGCTTGCCTCACGGCCGTCGGGTGAAGCGGGTTGCCAAGGGGTGGAAACGGATGTGGTCGTAGAAGGCAAGGGATGCTCCGCAGCACGCCTCGCGGCGCAAGGGGCGTGATTGTCGTCAGCGACGCCGCGCGAGTCAAACACGCCGTGTTGGTTTGCCCCCCTTGGCCAAAATCCCGCGGCGCGCTAGACTTCTCGCCCCACGTTTGCGAGGAGAAGCCGATGAGCGGTCACAATAAATGGAGTACAATCAAGCACAAGAAGGGCAAGGCTGACGCCATTCGCGGCAAAATGTTCACCAAGCTCATCAAGGAAATCACCGTTGCAGCCAAGATGGGCGGCGGCGATCCTGGCGGCAATCCCCGCTTGCGCAAAGCGATTTTGGACGCACGCTCCAACTCGATGCCCGCGGACAACATCACGCGCGCCGTCAAGAAGGGCACGGGCGAACTGGAAGGCGTCGCGTACGAGGAAATCACCTACGAGGCCTACGGACCGGGCGGCACGGCGATCCTGATCGACGTCCTGACCGACAACCGCAACCGCGCGATCACGGACGTCCGCACGACCGTGAACAAGAAGGGCGGCAAGCTGGGCGAAGTCGGGTCCGTTGCGTACCTGTTCAGCACCATCGGTCAGATCATCGTTCCTGCGGGCAAGACGTCCGAGGACGATCTGATGCTGATCGCGTTGGACGCCGGCGCCAACGACGTGGAGAAGGACGAGGACGCGTTCAACGTCACGACGGAATTCGGCGACCTGTGGGCCGTGCGCGAGAAGCTGGAAGCAGCGGGCATCGCGATCACCGACTCCAAGGTGGTGAAGACCGCGTCGCTGACCATCGAACTCTCCGGCAAAGACGCGGAAACCATGATGACTTTGGTGGACGCGATCGACGAGCTGGACGACGTGCAGAACGTGTGGTCGAACTTCGACATCGATGAAGCCACGCTGAAAGCGCTGGAAGGTGCGTAGGTGAACGCGCGCCGTCAGGTCGCCTTCGCTACCGCGTTTGCGACGCTTGCGCTCACGGGATGCCGCGGGTGCGGCGACGAGGCAAAGACTGCACCTGCTTCCGCGCAGGCCAGTGCGTCGTCGGCCGTTGCTGCACCGGATCCGGCCACGGCGGTTGCCGCACCAGCCCCCGCCACGCCTGCGTACGACGGTCCGTCTTCCAAGGCCGCGGATGGCTATCAGCTGTCGACCGGCTTTCTGGACGTGCACAACAAGCCGCTGCCGCAGCCCAAAGCGGGCGAACAGACGGCGATCTACACGACCGCATTGGATCCGGCGGGCCATCCCCTGGGGACGCTCGAACCGCTAGGTTCGGCGGAGATGTTCGGCTTTCTCGTTGCGCGCGACCTCCGCCACACGCTCGTAGCAAGCGCGGCCGCGCCGGTTCGTGAAGGCGCCGATGCGCGCGCGCTCACGTTTGCGCCGCCGGGCGGTGGTGATCACGCGCTCGTCGCGGTGTTTCGCGCCCAAGGCGGTGCCGCGCACGCAGTGATTTCCCCCGTTTCCGTCGCCGGCAGCCTGCCGCAGCTGATGGGCCCAGGGCTGAACGGACTGGGGCTGCGTGCGGACACCTCTCAAGAACACGTGGAACTCCTTCTCCTGCCTGCGGATCGCACGCCAACTGCGCCGCTGGATTTGCAGCTGCAAGACGTGGACAGCCAGGGCCGCCACAAAGGTCCAGTGACTGTGCCCTTTGCAGTCCTCGTCGATCCGCCGATGGGCCGTGCGCGCGTGTTGGAGCCATCGGGCGAGCCCCCGCGTCTGCACTGGGAAGCGCCCGAGCCCGGCGAGTGGCTCGTCCTGATCGCGCCGAAGAAAGGCGACCGCGCGCTGGCGTTTCACCTGACGATTCCGAATCCCTCGGACAAGAAGTAGCTCATGCATATTCTCGACGACTTACGCTGGCGTGGGCTTTTGCATCAGGTGACCGACGAGGTGACGGCGACGGCCGCGCTTGCGCCGGGGCAGAATTGCGGCATCTACATCGGTTTTGACCCGACTGCGGACAGCCTGCACGTGGGCTCGCTGCTGCAGATTACGCTGCTCATGCGGCTGGCGCTGGCGGGGCATCGGCCGATCGCCCTGGTGGGCGGTGGGACGGGTATGATCGGCGATCCGTCGGGCAAGTCGGCGGAGCGCAAGTTGCAGACCGACGACGACGTGCGGGCCAACGCGGCGGCGATCGAGGCGCAGATCCTGAGCGTCTGGCGCAACATGGCGGCGGCCGCGAACAACACGGGCGAGACGCTCAACGAACCGGAATTCGCAAACAACGCGACGTGGCTGAACAGCCTGAACGTCATCGACTTTTTGCGGGACATCGGCAAGCACTTCAGCGTCAACGCGATGGTGCAACGCGACTCGGTGAAAACGCGGCTGGAAGCGCGCGAGCAGGGCATCAGCTACACGGAATTCAGCTACATGCTGCTGCAATCCTACGATTTTCTGGAGCTTTACCGCAGCAAGTCGTGCCGCGCGCAGTTTGGCGGCTCGGATCAGTGGGGCAACATCGTTTCGGGCACGGATCTGATCGGGCGGCTGGTGCCGGACGCGGCGGAGAAACCGGCGTTTGGCGTGACGGTGCCGCTGATTACGGCGAAGAACGGCCAGAAGTTCGGCAAGACCGAGCAGGGGACGATTTGGCTGGATGCGAAGCGGACGAGTCCGTATCAGTTCTACCAGTTTTGGATGAATGTGGATGACGCGGATGCGGTGAATTACTTGAAGTACTTCACATTTTTGGAACCGGACGTGGTCGCGTCGACGCAAGCGGAGCACGCTGAAGCGCAGCACAAGCGAACCGCACAGCGCGTCCTCGCCACGCACCTGACGATCTCCGTTCACGGCATTCAGGCGTTGGAAGACGCAGAAGCGGCGACGCAAGTGCTGTTCGGCGGCGATCCGTACTCAGTTTCCCCCGCTGTGCTGGCGATGCTCGCGGGTGAAGTGGCGACGTTTGCTGCGCCGTCTGGTGCGACCACTCTGGAGCTTCTTTCGGGCGAAAGTCGGCCGTTTCCCTCCAACGGTGAAGCCAAGCGCGCCGTCCAGGCCAACGCGGTCTCCATCAACGGCGTCAAGATCACGCTGGACGACCTCGCAAAACAGCCCTCACGGCTGCACGACCGCTACGCGCTGATTCGCCACGGCAAGAAGTCCTACTTCCTCGCGGACTTTGGCGCCTAGTCCATGACTCCCCGCGAATCGCTCGAACGCGCGGTGGCAACGCCGGGTCAGCAGTTGCCCTTGAACGGCAACAAGTCGTCCGCGGTGTTGCTCGCCGTTGTGGATCGGCCAACCGGCGCGACGCTGGTGATGCTGAAGAAGTCGTCGGCGATGCGCCGTCACGCGGGGCAAATCGGCTTTCCCGGCGGCGGTGTGGAAGCGAACGAGTCTTCAGAAAACGCAGCCTTACGGGAGGCGTGGGAGGAGATCGGCTTGCCGCCCGAATCCGTGCAGATGCTGGGCGCGCTGGACGACGATCGCACCTACGTGACGAACTATCACATCCGGCCGCTGCTCGCGTGGGTGTCCGAGCCACCGCCGAGTTGGCGCGCGGATCCCGTCGAGGTCGAGCGCGTGCTGGAGCTCCCGCTGGCCGAAGTCGTGGCCGCCGAGCCGGTCTCCTGGCTCGACTTCAGCATGTTTGGCATCGCGTTTCGCGCGCCGCGCTTCCATTTTGCCGATGGCACCGTGGTCTGGGGCGCAAGCGCACGGATTCTCCTGCGATTCATTGAGCGGGTCCGACCGCACTGGGATCCATGACGCGGGCGGTTGACGCAAAATAACGCATCACAACCGCGTTATGAGCGATTGACGCACCGCATCATTTTCAGCGACAATGGCGCACCCGTTCCCCAAGGGTCAAGGTCGTGCCATGACTGAACCTCGCGTCATCAAACGCTATGCAAACCGCAAAATGTACGACACGTCGCGTTCCTGCTACGTGACACTGGAGGAGATCGCCGAGATCGTCCGCCAGGGGACGGAGGTCCGCGTCATCGACAACAAGACCAAGCAGGACTTGACCGAGGTGACGCTCACGCAGGCGCTGCTGGATTCCGAGCGCAAGCAACGCGGGACGGTGCCGCTGGCGGGACTGCGCAACCTGATTTCGTCGGGCAACGAGTTCATCACGCGCAAAGTGGCGGAACCCGTGAGCCGCGTGAAAGAGGGCGCGGAACGCTGGCGCGTCGACGCGGAGCGCACGATCACGGCGTTCAAGACCGAGGCGGAAAAGCGCGCGGAGAAGTTGCTGCACCGCCGCAATGAAGAGCAGGGCGGCGCTGAAGGTTAACTCAAGCAAGAGGCAGCCAAGGCGGATACCGGCAAGGTCGAGGCAACGCCGCGTATGGCGGTGCTGGTTGAACAGACCCAGCGCGCCGCCGACGAGTTCCAGCACAAGTTTGACGATCGTGTCCGCCACGTCGCGGACGCGCTGGGCCTCCGCACCGGAGACGAAGACGAAGTCGTTGAGTTGCGTAAGCGAATCGAAGACTTGGAGACGCGCATCGCGAAGTTGGAAGCGCGCCGTCCGTCCGCTGCCAAAGGCAAATGAATCACAGCGTCGTCACGCGCGTCTTTGCTGGAGAATGCGAGCGACTGCGGGGCTTGTGACCGCCGCGGCGCGGGCTTAGCATGGCCACGGGGGCAAGTTCCCCCAACCGATGGGAGTTGATATGAAAGCGTTGCATCGAATTCTGATTCTGATCGCGGCCAGTGGCCTCTTCGCCGTTCCGGCGTTTGCTGCGAAGCCTGCGCCGTCTGAGCCGACCTCGGATGTGAGTGAAGCGGACATCGGCGGCGAGGCGTTCATCCAGATGAAGCTCGAATTCGTCAAGTTCACCCTCGATGGAAAGGAGTGGGAGAACCACGAGTACGTGGATAACCGCAAAACGCTGGTGATTCGCGGCGTGGAGCGTGGCAGCGAACACACGGTGGTGCTGTCGCCGCGTGAGTCCGGCTGGGAGCCGTACACGGTGGTGCTGAAGCCGACGGACTTCAAGCGCACGAACGTGTCGCAAAAGGGCAAGACGACGGTCATCGCGTTCCGCGCCAAGCACTCGGTTGATTTTGCGAAGGCTGCCGCACCGGCACCGGCCAAGCCGGCTGAGCCCGCGAAGTAGCGCCGCATGTCGAGCGAAGTGATCGGCCGTTTTGAGCAGGTGCTGCGCTTCGCGTCGACGCGTGGCATCGCGGAAGTGCACGTCAAGCCAGGCCAACGTCCGCTGTACCGCCGTTCCGGTGCGCTGATTTCCCGCAAGGAGGAGTCGGTCTTCACGGAGGCGGATCTGGACGAGATCGCCGCGGGCTTCGTGCCCGGTGCGTGGCTGGACGACTGGTCCGCCGGTCGCGACGTCACAATTCCGCGTGGCGTCGTCGGCTGCGGGCGCTTTCGCGTCACGCTGTTCCGTCAGCGCGGCGCGGTGGGCATCGTCGTCCACGTGGTGCCGGCCAAAGCACAGGCGCTGCGCGAGCTCAACCTGCCCAAAGTGCTTGGGACGTGGGCGGTCTTGCCGCGCGGTCTGGTCATTGTCGCCGGTCCGCCGGGCTCTGGGCGTTCCGTGACTTGGCAAGCGCTGATCGAGCACATCAACACCGTCGCCCAGCAACCGCGCCACGTCGTGACACTGGAAGATCCGATTGAAGTGCTGTTTGACGACAAAATGGCGTTCATCCGCCAGCGCGAGCTGCGCACGGACGCCGGCGATTTCCCGGCGGCGCTGACGCATGTGGCGCGGATGGACTGTGACGTCGTCGCGTTTGGCGATCTGCCAGCGGACCACCTGGAGTCGGCGCTCGCGCTGGCCGAACAGGGGAAGCTGGTTCTCGCCGTCGTGACGGGCGGTCCGCCGGTGGACTGGATTCGGCAGGCGCTGGCGCGCGTGGAGCCGTCGCGGCGTGAGCCGTTCCGGCAGCGTCTGGCGGCGCAGTTGAAGGGCATCAGTTGGCAGAAGTTGGTGCCGACCGCCGACGGGAAAGCCCGCGTTCCTGCAGTCGAAACCGTCACGTTTTCGCCGCAGATGGCGGACCTCCTCCGCACGTCGAGCGACGCAGGTGCCCTCCAGCCGCTCATCGATCAAGCGCGCGGCGTGGGCTGTCACTCGCTGGATCAGAGCCTCATCGACCTTGCACACGCGGGGACGATCGCTGTGGATCAGGCGCTTTTGGCTTCTGAGCAACCGGACTTGCTCCGTAGTCGCATTGCGGGTGTGAGCGCGGTGATGCCGCTGCAGGCCATCGGCAAGGTCGACGATTTGCCCTTCTGAATCTGCTGTTGATCTTGACGACGGACCCATTCGGTCTACTTTGATTCTACCGGCAGTCGCCGCATTTTGGAGTTTCGCACATGAATCAGGATCGCAACTCGTCCGCCGTCGGCACCCAACCTGGCTGGGGCCAGTCTGGCAACATTGAACACGCCGCGCGCACGGACATGGCCGCCCGTTTCGCCAGTCGCATGTTCGGCTGGATGGCCGGCGGTTTGGCCGTCTCCGGCGTTGTCGCCGCCGCCGTACTCAGCAGCCAGGAGCTCATGCTCGGCGTGTTCGAGTGGTTCCGCGCGCTCCTCATCGTCGAACTGGTCATGGTCTTCGGCTTCACAGCGCTTTTGCGCCGGATGAACTTTGCGACCGCCGCCGCGTCGTTCCTCGCGTACGCCGCGGTCAACGGGTTGACGCTGGGCCTCGTCGTCTCGCTCTACACCCACGAGTCCGTCGCCAACACCTTCTTCGTCACCGCGGGCACGTTCGGCTTCATGGCGTTCCTCGGCGCCACGACCAAGCGCGACCTCACGAGTTTTGGCAGCTTCCTCATCATGGGCGTCGTCGCGCTCCTCCTTGCCAGCGTCGTCAACATCTTCCTCCATTCCAGCGCCGTGCAGTGGGCGATCTCCGGCTTGGGCGCGCTGATCTTCACGGGCTTGACCGCGTACGATGTCCAGCGTTTCCAGAAGATGGGCTACATGGGCTTTCACTCCAAAGAAGAGGAAGGCAAAGTGGCGCTCGTGGGCGCGTTGAACCTGTACCTCGACTTCATCAACCTTTTCCTGATGCTGCTGCGCTTCTTCGGCAACCGCCGCAATTGATCGCTCCTGTGACTGGCGACACGCTCTTGGCAGAGTGCTAGACTCCCGGCCCCGGCGGCGCTGTTGGTCCGCCGACGGGAGTACCCCATGCCAGCCGACTTCGCTTTTCAGGACATCTTGCCGCTTGGGCACGATGAAACGCCGTTTCGCCTTCTGACCAAGGACTACGTCTCCACGTTCACCGCGAACGGGCGGACGTTCCTCCAAGTGGAACCGCAAGCGCTCACACTGCTCGCGGAGACCGCGATGCGCGACATCGCCCACCTGCTGCGTCCCGGGCATTTGGCGCAAGTTCGCAAGATCCTGGATGATCCGGAGGCTTCGGCCAACGATCGCTTTGTCGCCCTCGAACTGCTGAAGAACGCGAGCATCGCGGCGGGCGGCATTCTGCCGTCGTGTCAGGACACCGGCACCGCGATCATCATGGGCAAGCGCGGGCAGAACGTGCTGACGGACGGCCAGGATGAAGCCGCGTTGTCGCTCGGTGTGTACAACACCTACCAGACGTCCAACCTGCGTTACAGCCAGATGGCAGCGCTGGACATGTACCAAGAAGTCAACACGGACAACAACTTGCCGGCGCAGATCGAGCTCTACGCGACGCCGGGCGATGTGTACAAGTTCCTCTTCATGGCCAAAGGCGGCGGATCGGCGAACAAGAGCTACCTGTTTCAGGAGACCA
>CAITYF010000088.1 GCA_903896545.1 uncultured Myxococcales bacterium
CGGCGCGCGCCGAGGCTCCCGAAGAGCATCGCGCCCGACACGCGCGACAACTGGTATTCGCAGATTCCCAACTTTTGCCGCGGATCTTTTTACGCTGGCCACAAAATACTTCCGCCCCCACCAACGTGAAAGCGCAGCGCCCCCAGTCCCAGCCCGCGTACAAGAGCGGCCAGCCGCGCTGAGCATCGCTGCAAAACCGCATTATTACTGGATTTGCCCACCAGCAGTCCCGCAAGGGACATCTTGAACTGTAGGCGCGGACTTCAGTCCGGGCCGTCCCAACACGGGGCCAACGCTCCGCTCCGAGACCCTTCGGACCTAGTCCGAGACCCTTCGGACCTGCTTCGCACCATCTGCCACCGCGTGACGCGCGCCCGCCGGACCGCTACACTCGCCACATGACCGCCGATCCCGCTCTGCTTGACCGCGTCCGCAAGCTGCTCGCACTCGCTGCATCGCCCAACGCGCATGAGGCCGCTTCCGCCGCGGCGCTCGCGCAGACGCTGATTGAACGGCATCGGCTGCAGGCGTGGCTCGACGCTGCGGAGGTCAATGACGCCGATCCGGATCCCATCGCCGACGCGCGCGACGCGCCGCTCGACACCGGCAGACGCATCCGCAAATGGAAAGTCGTCCTCGCCGGCGCGCTCGCCGCGGCCAATGGCTGCGTTGCCTACACGCTCGATCGCGGCAAGGACATGGCAATCGTGTTGGTAGGCCGCGGCCGTGACCGCGCTGCTGTGGCCGAACTCTGGTCTTGGCTCGTCACGCGCATCGAGTGGCTCTCCGCCACCCACGGAGCGGGTCGGGATCGCGCGTGGCACGAGGCGTTTCGCATCGGCTGCGTCAGCACGATCGCGGACCGATTGGCAGCGGTGTCAGCTGAGGTCCGCAGCGAGTTCGGCGAAGCCGCGCTCGTTCGCGTCGACCCTGCAGTCCGCGCCCACGACGAAGCTTTGGCACGTTTTGTGGACGACCGTTTGAAGCTCGGCAAAGGCCGCGGAATTCGCGTCGACGCGTGGGCATGGGCAGAAGGCCGGACCGCGGCCGAAACGCTACCGCTCCACGCGAAGCCAAACGCCGCGCGAACGCTGGGTAGGTGACCTACCCCTTACAGCGCGTCGACCTGACAATCCACCCAAGGCAGGTAGTCCAGCCGCGCCTTGTTGTAGTCTTCGCCCGCGGCCTTGACCGTGATGCGCACGTTGAACGCGACGCCGTCGTCGTTCTGGTTCACTGAAATCGTGTGGCCCTCGGCCCCTTGTTGCACCAGAAACTGCGCCGTCGCTTCGCGGTGTTCCTTGCCGCCCGGCGTCTGCATCGTCGCCCAATCCGACTTCACCAGCGTCAGGATGACGTTCGGACCGTCGACGGCGACCGGCTTGCCCTGCAGACGGAACACCTTCCCGGTCGGATGATGGTCGCCGCGGAACTCGGCAAAATAGTCGGTTTCCTTCTGTGGCCGCGGCGCGTCCGGCAGGTGCGGCCCGTACACTTCCTTTTTGACCGGCGGCGCACTGCAGGCCGCCAACACGAGACTCAAAGACAGAACCAACTTGTACATGAAGCACCTCCCAGATGTCCGCCGGGAATTGTAGCTGCGATGCAGGGTTGTAGCCAGACGCCGCACCAATGGATTGTCACAGGTTTGCGCGGCTGCCCCCGTCGTGTAGTCTGAGCCCCGATGCCGCACGCTCACGCCAATCCTGAAGATGTCTCTGCCCGCGTGCAGCAGTTGCTACTCGCCCAAGGCGCGCGTTACGTCAGCAAGGCGACCGAGGAAAACTGGAAGCACGCCGCCGTCGCGCTGGAAATGCCCGCGCACCCGCATTTGCCCGCAGGCGTTTGGGTCGTCCTGCCGTGGATCGCGCCGACCAACGAGCAGCTGGAGGCGTGGCTGAATCAGGCTCTGCAGAGTCCGCTGCCACCCCTCGTCGTCGTGATCGCGATGGACGTGCCGACGATTCGTCCGGCCACGCTGCAAACGCTGGCGGCGGCGCACCGCGTGGAACTGGTCGGCATCTCCGCGCTGGATGAGCAGTGCTACGGCTCCCGGCTCGCGCCGATGCTGCAGGTGATTTTCTCCCCCGATGCTGACGCGGCCCTGTCCAAGACCAACCCGCTGGAGCACCTCGCAGCGCTGGGCGATCAGCGCAATCCGGAAGTGTTCTTTGAGCGTCTGCGCCGTGCCGCGCCGAAGACCGCCGTGACGCCGTGGATCATCCGCGCGAACATCGCCGTCTTCGCGTTGTCGCTCGCGCTCGCCGCGAGTCACGGAACGGGGCTTCTCACCTCGCTGTTCACGGGCTTTGACAACGAGACGCTCGTTTCCTTGGGCGCCAACTCGTTTGACCTGACCGTGACGCACCGGGAGATCTGGCGCCTGATCTCGTGCACGTTCTTGCATGCCAACCTCCTGCACATCGCGATGAACCTGTATGTGCTGAAGTCGATGGGCGACATGGCCGAGCGGCTTTTCGGCTCCACTGCCTACCTCGGCGTCTACGTCGCGAGCGGCATCGGCGGCTCGCTCCTTTCTCTGGCGTGGACGCTGAGCACGAGCCACAACTACTCCGTCGGCGCGTCCGGCGCGGTCTTTGGCGTGATGGGCGGCATGCTCGGCTTCGCGCTGTCGCGCCGCAAATCCGTGCCGATGCAGGTTTACCGTAGCCTGTTGCGTAGCGCCGGTATGTTCACCGTCATCAATTTGGCGTTCGGTTTCAGCCTGAAGGTCGTCGACAACGGCGCACACATCGGCGGCTTGCTCGCCGGACTCGTCGCCGGACTCGCACTCTCGCGCGACTTGCCGCCCGCACCGCAGCCGACCAAGGAGCGTCTCTACGCGACTTTTGCCGCGCTTGCTGTGCTTCTCGCGCTTGGCTACGCGGGCGTCGCAGCTTTCGTCGTGGGCTGAGCGGAACTTACCCGCCGATCGCGCTCATCGACTCGACCGTCGCCACGGCCGCGTCGTACTGATGCCCGTCAACTTTGCCTGCCATCGCGTCGCGGATCGCTGCCGTCAGGTCTTCCTCGCTCGCGCCCGACCGCAACAGGTCGCGCAAACTCAGCGATCCGCGAGCAGACAGGCACTCGCGCAGCACACCGGTCGGGCTCAGCCGCACGCGGTTGCACGCCGTGCAGAACTTTTCACTCACCGCGGAAATAAAGCCTACGCGCAGGGTCTTGCCCGTCACGCCGTGTCGTCCGCGCCAATAGCGCGCCGGACCACCGCCGGGAATCTCGCCCGACTCGTCGGGCTCCAGCGCGTACGCCTCTGCCACCCGCGCGCGCGCTTCCGCCACCGGCAGCCAGGTTTCTGGCCCCCAGTAAGCGTCGACACCGATCGGCATGTACTCGATCAGCCGCAGCACCAGATCTTCTTGCGCGGCAAAATCGCAGAGCGGCACCAGCGCGTCGTCGTTCAAGCCCTTCAACGTCACCGCGTTCAGCTTGATGGACGCAAAACCCGCGCGCTTGGCCGCCGCGATACCGTCCAACACCGGCTGGAGCGCGCCACCGCGGCTGACCAGAGCAAATTTCTGCGGATCCAGCGTGTCGATGCTCACATTCAGGCGCTGCAAACCTGCGCGTTTCAACGGCTCGGCCAGATCGGCTAGCAAATGCCCGTTCGTCGTCATGGCGAGATCATCGACGCCCGGAATCGCCGCCAGCGCTTGCACCAGCTCCACGATGCCGCGCCGCACCAGCGGCTCGCCGCCCGTCAAGCGCACGCGGCGCACGCCAAGCTGCACGAACACGCGGGTCAGCGCCACCATCTCGGCGAAATCGAGCAGGTCCGCGCGCGGCACGACGTCCACGCCCTCGGCAGGCATACAGTAACTGCACCGGTAGTTACAGCGATCCGTCACGGACAGACGCAGGTATTCCACGCGCCGACTTTGCAGGTCGACAAGCTGAAACGGGTTACGCAGCACTTCAGGACGAAGCGCACCGCCGATGCCCAACGCCGAAGCCGGCCGTTCAGCACAGCGACTGGGCAGGCTCACGCCGCGCCTTCGTCAGCCCACTCCGCGACCGCACCGTGCTGCTTGTACTCCAGCACCACGTTCTCGGCGACGTGCTCCTCGATGTACCGCGCCACGACCTGCGGCTGACCGGCTTCCACGCGCGCCAACAGCGCGTTGCGCTCGGCGTATTCCAGCTTACCGCTCGTGTGCTTTTGCACGACGCGTTCCAGACGGTGGAGTTTCTCGTGGGGGAAGGACTTCAAGGTCACGGTGTACATGGGCGCTCCGCGAATGGGCCAACAGGCCGCGCGGCAGGATCGCGCTTGAGACAAGGCGAGTCAATGGGGATCGCCACGCACGGGCCGTTCCACTGGCTTTTTTGCCCAGATCCACCGGACTGTTACAGTTATGGCCCGGCGCTTCCGAGGCGCAAGACGAGACAACCCATGCCACTTTCTCCCGATTCGCGGCGTCCTCTTGGCCTTGTGCTTTCTGGCGGTGGCGCGCGCGGGGCGTTTCAAGTCGGCGTGTGGAAGACGCTACGCGAGCACCCCAACGGTTTTCGCAACCCGCCCGACATCATCAGCGGTACATCCGCGGGTGCGCTGAACGGCGCGCTGATCGCCGCGGGTTTGGAACCGGACGATCTGCTGGCGTTTTGGTTGGATCTGGCTGACAACCCGCCCGTCATCGCCAACGAGTCCTTCTTTCAGTCGCTCGGCAAGGAACTCACGCGTCTCGTGCGTGAAGAACCGCTTCGCAACCTTGCCCGGCGTGAGCGGGAAGTCCGCATTCTCGGCGGTCTCCTGCGCAAGCACCGCTGGTACCGCGAAAGCGGCCGCCTGGCGATGCTCCTTGAGTTCCTGCTGACCGCGCGTTTTGACACCATTTCAAGCCTGCTCGCCGGCGTGCAATCGACCTACCTGTTCTCAACCGAACCGGTGCGTGATCGCCTGGCCAAAGCGATTGGTGCGCGTGAACTGCGGTCGTCGCGGGTCAAGTTGGCGCTGAACACCGTGGACGCGCGGACGGGCAGCGTGATCCGCATCGTCAACCACAAGCCAGACAAGCTGCCCGCGGCGAGCAAGCACTACCGCTACGAACCTGTAATCTCGCTCGACATGATCCTGGCCAGTGCGTCGATTCCGATCCTGTTCAATCCCGTGCGCGTGGCCGACATGGACCTTTGGGATGGCGGGCTCCTCGTCAATTCGCCGATGGCGCCGGCCGTCGCGTTGGGCGCGCACCGCATTGTACCCGTGCTGGTGACAATGGGACCGGGCCACGCCGCGCAGCCGATGACCACGCTGGGCGGCGCGGTGGAACGTCTGGCCGACACCTTCCTGGAGAACGCCTACAACACCGACCGCAAGCTGCTCCTCGACCGCAATGCGATCGCAGCGCAGCACGGCGATCCGGACCTGCGGCAGGTCGACCTTTTCCGCGCCATTCGTCCGATGCCGTCGGGACACTTCGACGCGGGCTCGTACCTGTTCTTTGAGCGCAACGCGATGATGGCGATGTACGAGGAAGGCCGTCAGGCCGCGCGCGTTTGGCTGGAGCGGGGCCCGGAGTTGGACGGTCGCGGTTTGGAAGGCTAGCGCGCGGATTTGACCCCATTTCCTGCGACGGCGATGATTCCCGCCGGGAGTCCGAATGCACGTTTTGCTCGCAGCCGTTTTCATCCTTTCCGGCGCGGCCGGGCTCATCTACGAATCGATCTGGAGCCGCTACCTCGGTCTTTTCGTCGGCCATAGCGCGTACGCGCAGGTCATCGTCCTCATCATCTACCTCGGTGGCATGTCCGCCGGGTCCGCCCTCGCCGCACGTTTTTCCACCCGTATTCGCCAACCGCTCCTCGCGTACGCCGCGGTTGAAGCGGTCGTGGGTCTGATCGGCCTTGGCTTTCACGACGCCTTCCGCGCCGTCAGCGACCTCGCCTATTCCAGCATCTTCCCCGCGATGGCGGGCAGCGCGCCGCTTGTCGTGGTGAAGTGGCTCTTGGCCGGCGCGCTCATCCTCCCGCAATCGCTGCTTCTCGGCAGCACGTTCCCGCTCATGAGCGCGGGTCTGCTCCGCGAGGCGTCCACGACGCGGGGCGGTCAAACCGGCCGCATTCTCTCCCTGCTCTATTTTGCCAATTCCATCGGCGCTGCCGCCGGCGTTCTCGTCGCTGGCTTCTACCTCATGGGGCTGGCAGGCTTGCCGGGCACAGTCCTCGCTGCCGCACTGCTCAATCTTGGCGTCGCGCTCGTGGTCTTTGTCGCCGTGAAGTGGCGCGATCGCCAGACCGACGTCGCGCCGTTCGAACACGTCGACCTCGTCGCCTCCGCGCCGATGCCACTGACTCTCCACCAACTGTGGCGTGTGCTCCTGCTCGTCGCCGCCGGCACGGCGCTCTCCAGCTTCATCTACGAGATCGCCTGGATCCGCATGCTCGCGCTGGTCCTCGGCAGCGCGACGCATTCCTTCGAGGTCATGCTTTCAGCTTTCATTCTCGGCCTCGCCTTGGGCGCGTTCTGGGTCCGCACGCGCGCCGACGCTTTCCGTGACCCCGTCCGGGCGCTCGGCATCACCCAGTGGGCCATGGGCGCCCTCGCGATCGCCACACTGGGCGCGTACGTCAGCAGCTTCGAGTGGATGGCCGTCCTCATTTCTGGCTTGAGCCAAAGCGTCGACGGCTACCACTTCTTCACGCTCGCCAAGTACGGCATCGCGCTCGCCGTCATGCTGCCCGCGACCTTTTGCGCGGGCATCACGCTGCCTCTGATCACCCACGTCCTGTTGGCAGCGGGCGCGGGCGAGAAGGCCATCGGCGCGGTCTACAGCGTCAACACCCTCGGCTCGATCATCGGCGCTGGGCTCGCCTCGCTCGTGCTGATGCCGCTGCTGGGCATGAAGACTTTGCTGATCGCAGGTGGCGCGCTGGACATGCTGCTCGGCGTGTGGCTGCTGGCGCTACTTCCCGGTCATTCGCGACGGCTGGGTGGACTGGCAGCGCTCGGCACTGCGCTCATGCTGCTTTACGCGGCATTTTGGGTGCCCTTTGACGACGCCGTCCTGATTGGCGGCGTGTACCGCTACGGTCGGGTCGTCGATGCTGGCGTGCGCAAGATCCGGTTCCTCAAAGACGGTCGCACCGCCACCGTTAGCGTGACGCAAGGCGCGAACGGCGAGTTCTCGCTGGCGACCAACGGCAAACCGGACGCGTCAATCTCCGCCTCGTGGTTCAACACAGACAAGAACGCCGCGATCAAACCGCTCGACGGCGATCAGCCCACACAGGTGCTCCTTGCGCTGGAGACGCTGGCCTACGCGCCGACAGCTGCGTACGGCGCGGTGATCGGCAACGGCTCCGGCATTTCGTCACACTTGCTGCTCGCCAGCCCGGCACTCAAAAGTCTGGTAACCATCGACATCGAACCGGAGATGATCAACGCCTCTCGGCTTTTCTACCCGGTCAACCGCCGCGTTTTTGACGACCCACGCAGCCACTTTGTCTACGAAGACGCCAAGAGCTACTTCGCGGCGAACGCGCGCAAGTTCGACCTCATCCTGTCCGAGCCATCCAACCCGTGGGTCAGCGGCGTGAGCGGCCTGTTCACCGACGAATTCTACCAGCGCATGCGCACCTACTTGACGCCCAACGGCGTTTTTGGCCAATGGCTGCACCTTTACGAGATCGACGACTCCCTCGTCCTGTCGGTCATTGAAGCGCTGCACCGCAATTTTGCTTCGTACGAGATCGTGCTGACGTCGGACAACGACTTCCTCATCCTCGCGTCCAACCAGCCGCACTTGCCCAAGCCGGATTGGTCCGTCGTCGCGCTTCCCGGCATCGTGCAGGACTTGCAGCACTTCACGCCGCTGACGGCTGCCTCGTTGCAGCGACTTCACCTGATTTCGCGCAAGGCGCTTTTGCCGCTCATGGTTGATACGTCGGGGGCCAATTCCGATTTCTTCCCCACGTTGGACTTGCTGACCGAACGCGCGCGCTACATGAAGGACACCGCGAAGGGCTTCGTGGGCTTGACCGACGCGCGTTTTGACGTGGCGGCTGCGCTCATAAACGAGCGGGTTCTGCCGAGCCACGAGACGGTTCTGGCGCTGTCGATCGGTCGGCTGCGTCGTCAGGCGCTGGGCGCGCAACTCGCGGCGGATGACGCGCACAAGCCTGGCGCGCAGCCCGATCGCGACTTGCAAACGGCGGCGGCGCGCTACGACCTGCTGCTGGCACAGATGGCGCGGGAGCAGCCACCCGTGGACTGGGCGTTTTTCTTGCACCTCGCCTTGGACGTCGACGCGGACTGGCATGGCGGCACGATGGGCTGGCGTGACGACGCGCTTTACGACAAGGTCGACGCGTATCTGGACAAGCAACACGCGCCGAACGAGCCGCGCACCGCGTGGCGCTTCATGCGCGCGGTCACGGGTTACGACTGGCCGACGGCAGCGGCGCAAGTTCCGCTGCTTTTGGAGGAAAGGCGGCACGGGCGCGCGTGGCTGAACGACGATCTGCTGCGCGACACCGCTGTGGTCGCGCTTTTGCACGCGGGGAACCCGGCGGCGGCGCGTGAGGCGTTCGACCGGATGGGCAAGTTTTCCAAGCGCAAGCCACAGGATTTTCGTGTACTGCTGCTGGAGGCC